>NZ_JBYTCP010000003.1:0-351495 GCF_058790395.1 Chryseobacterium sp. FW101-FHT12H09
TAGGTGCCGGTTTTACTTACAGACCTAATGATAACTTTACCATGACCCTACGTCCAGCTAATGCAAGAGTGACATTTGTATTAGATAAAGATCTGCAATATGCCGGAACTTATGGATTAAAAAATGATGGAGATTCTTCATTATTCCAGTTCGGTTTCTTAGGAACAGCTATTTATAAACTGAAAATCATGGAAAACATCAACCTTACCAATACAGGTTCCGTATTTTCTAATTATTTAGATCATCCAGATCGATTGGTTCTTTCTTACAGTGGAATTTTAAATATGAAGATCAATAAATTCATTTCTACTAATATAACTCTAGACTTACTATATGATCACAATCAGATCAGAAGGACACAGCTAAAACAAACTTTAGGAGTTGGTTTTGCTTATAATATCGACAATGGTAAAAAACGCTCTGATAAAAAAGACAATCAGTCTTGGATGAAAAAATAAATGAGTCCATCAATACAAACAAAAAGACTAACCTTTCCGGGTTAGTCTTTTTTTATAAATCAGATGATGAGAAGTAGTTTAAAATCACCTTACTCATGACTGTTCTTTCGCATTACCAAAACCAAAATGGCAAGCATACCACCTACAGCACCGAATATATAAATAGACTGGTAGCTGAACCATCCGGCAATGATCCCGGCTATTGGACCTGCCAATCCTAAGGAAAGATCAAAAAAGGCTGAGTAAGCTCCTAAAGCTGTTCCTCTCATATGTGGAGTAACTTTCTTGATTGCCAAAACTCCCAGAGAAGGAAATACCAGGGAAAAACCTATTCCTGTAAGAGCACAACCTACAATAGCCATCCATCCTGAATGAGAAAAACCAATCAATAGCTGACCAATAATTTCAATAACAAATGAAACCAATGCAACCTTATAACCACCATATTTATCAGGGAAGGAAGAAAATAATATGCGGGTAAGAATATAAAAGCCCCCAAAACAGATAAATCCCAAAGAAGCATTACCCCAGTTTTTTTCAGCGAATAGTAAAGCGATAAAAGAAGCTATACAGGCAAATCCTAAAGAAGAAAAAGCCAATGCCAATCCCTGATCCGAAACCTTTCCTATTACTTTATAAAATGGAGTTCTTATGTGGGTCGGATCAACTTCAAGAGTCGGTAGTTTAGCGGTAGACAGCCAGCTTATACCTGATAATGCAAGAATCAATAAAAAAGGAACACCTGTTCCAAATCTATTTCCTAACCACATACTTAAAGGCGCACCTATAGCAATTCCTGCATACATTGAGATTCCGTTCCAGGTCATTACTTTACCTGATTTATGAGGTCCTACCAAACCAATTCCCCAAGTCAAGGCTCCCGTTACCATCATACTTTCAGATATACCGTGTATTATCCTTGAAATGATGAGTATCCCAAGTGCTATTAATGGAAAATGGACTGCGGAACTACCTATAATATAAAAGACTCCTGCAATTAAAACCAGAAATATCCCCCGGTGATTACTTATTTTAGCACCAAGTGTATCTGTAATTTTTCCAGCATAGGCGCGGGTTAATAACGTTGCCAAAAACTGAAGCCCCACCACAATTCCTACAATGAAAGTATCAAATTTTAATTCATTTTTGATTAATGGTGGTAATGCACCCAAAGCGATACCTATTGTAAGGTAGGCCGAAAATACGGAGACCACTATTGGAGCCAAAACTTTTGTTAGTGGGATTTTTTGTTCCTTAACAACAGTAGCATCTGGACCCTGAGCTACTGGATTTGTACTTTTACTTGCCATATTGCATCGTTTTTTTTAATTATTTTACGAGTACAAAAGTAAATTTGAAGAGCAGATCTGACGATAGCTATTCCATGGCTATAATTGGACAAATGATGGTTTTCGTTTTCGGAACTGAGATGCTGTAAATCCTGTTTTATTTTTAAAAAACCTGGAAAAATAGGCGTAATCTTCATAACCCAGTTCAAAGGCAATCTGTTTTATATCCAGATTGGTATAATATAATAGCCGTTGAGATTCAATAATAATTTCCTGCTGTATCCAATGGCTGGCCGCAAAACCTGTAATTTCTTTTACTACTTCATTCAGATAAAGAGGAGTTATATGAAGTTCCGATGCATATTCTTTTACCTGCTTCAATTGTTTATAATGCGTCTGAATCAATTGTTTAAACTGAAGTACAGTTTTATATTTCTGTCCGGCAATAATCTTTTCAGAATGTCGGTTCTCTATGAATACTCTAATAATAAGCCCTGTCAAACTATCAGAGAGTGAACTTATAAGGTTATTCTGAAAAGGAGCTTCAGGATTCTTTAAAATAGAATCAAAGACAGGAATAAATGAAAATAAATCACTATCTCTTGTTATTGAAGCTACCTGATTGGAATTAAGATAGGTATTATAGATCTCAAGATACGTTTTAGGGATTAATGCGGTTTCTATAAATACAAACCAACCTTTACAATTTTCATGTTTTAAATACCGATGAACCTGACCTGGTGCTACGTACAAGATTGATGTCCCAAATAATTCAATTTCACGAAAATCAAGTTCCCATAAAGAGTTACCTTCCTGTTGAACAACAAACATAAAATGCTCATCCCTATGTGGAATTTGTAATATTTTATCAGGCTTAACAATAGGGCAAATTTCAATACCAATAATGGGAAGCTCGTTTTTATGGAGTGGTATTGTAGATTTTACCATGGTATATTTATTAGAACGTTTATCAACGTAAATGTAATAATAATGCAGAAAATAATATACTAAAACAAAATTCTCCCATACTGCTTTTATTGTAAATTATAAA
This sequence comes from Chryseobacterium sp. FW101-FHT12H09, assembly GCF_058790395.1. Classification (NCBI taxonomy): domain Bacteria; kingdom Pseudomonadati; phylum Bacteroidota; class Flavobacteriia; order Flavobacteriales; family Weeksellaceae; genus Chryseobacterium; species Chryseobacterium sp. FW101-FHT12H09. The sequence goes on from NZ_JBYTCP010000003.1 coordinate 2,799, forward strand.
AAATTTCAATCTTAAATCTACTATTGGTATAAAATAGGATAAAAAAAGCTTCATCTATTTTTTTATTTTAATCCAGATTAAAAAATAGGATTAACTATTTATTCTGATTAAATAATCTTTCTAAAACCTGAAAACGATAATCAAAAATATGCTCAAGTTTCTTTTTAACAAATAAACCATGTGCAATTTCTCCTAAAAATCCCATAGGAAGTTCATAATCGATAGTATCTCTTATCAGTACTCCTCTTTCATTAGGAATAAATTCATGAAAATGATTCCACAATTTATAAGGTCCTTTTTTCTGAAAATCTGTAAAATTCTTTTGAAAAGAAACCTGGGTAATTTCTGTTTGCCAGGCCATTTTAACTCCCAATAGAGGAGAAACATAATAATCGATGATCATTCCTTCATAAATCTCATCATTTTCCAGCTTGGTAAGAACAATAAAATTCATGTCTTTGGGTGTAATTTCAGACAGATTATTAGCCGAAGAAAAAAAATTCCAGGCCGTTTCCAGATTACAATATAATTGTTGCTCACGCTGAAGCTGATGTACCATACTTTTCAAATTTTTATTTATTGATCCTTTAAAACAAAGTAAGGTATTACTTTCTAAAACTGTGTTTCTTTTTCATTTTTTTTACCTGATTTTTTTCATAAAAAATATCTTTTTAACTCCCTTTTAATATCATTATTCTCATATACTGTAAAGGTATACTTTAGTAGATAATAGTATAAGATAATTAAGGGTTTCAAACTATCTTTTCAAACTAATTTTATTAATAAAAATGAAAAATAAACCCTTACACAATTTTCATATTCCTGTGATGGGACTCGCCTATACCATAGACAGTCCGATACGGGTGGCACACTATGGAATTTCTTCTGTTATTTCTATCATAGATGATGAGATCATCGAAAAAATGAAAGACTTTTATAACAAAAAATTCAGTTTGGATTATCGCAGTATTTCTAATAAAACAGACGATTACCGCGCCAAAAGAATTACGGATTACCTAGATATGATGGATGATATCGTAAATGAAAAATTTGAAGCTTTTAAACAGGAACTTAGTAAAAATAAGGAAGTACTAAAGAACTTCATTGCAATGCTTCCTAACACTTCTGACCTTAAAAACGGACTACAAAGTTTTTTAAATCAAAAGGATTATCTCAGTTCGAGCATCAAACATTTTATTGAAACCAATCTGAAACCCGGAGGTATCGATGTTAATATCATGACCAAAGTAGACAAAGACAATTTCAGAAAAAACGAACAGCTCCCGGTTATTTATAATGATGCCCATGCTTCGCTGCGAGGATTTGCCAAGAGCAAATTATCATCATCAATGGTGCTTTCCGCTGGAATGAATCCACGATTATACAGTTATATCGAAGAGTTTGATGATTTTTTCCCCGATCAGAATGGTATTTTAAAGAAGAAGATCATTCTTAAGGTCAGCGATTTCCGTTCAGCAATGATACAGGGGAATTTTTTAGCAAAGAAAGGATTATGGATTTCTGAATATAGAATAGAATCAGGATTAAATTGCGGCGGACATGCCTTTGCAACCGAAGGTTTGTTATTGGGACCGATCATGGAAGAGTTTAAACAAAAAAAGAATGAACTTATACAGTCTGCACATACAATAATGAATAATGCTTTAGAACAGAAAGGCAAATATATTGTTGTACAGCCACTGGAAATGAAAATTACAGTTCAGGGCGGGGTAGGCACATCGGAAGAGCACGAATTTTTACTTGAAAATTACAATGTTGACAGCGTAGGGTGGGGATCGCCATTTTTACTCGTTCCGGAAGCTACTTCCGTAGATAAAGCAACCAGAGAGCTTCTCCTGAAATCAAAGGAAGAAGATTTTTATCTCAGTAAGATTTCTCCGTTGGGCGTTCCTTTCAATACTGTTCGTGGTACTTCCAATCAGCTTTTGAAAGATAAGAAAGAAGGGAATAAAAAATATGGAAGCTCATGTCCGAAAAAGTTATTAGCTCTAAGTAAAGAATACTCTCCGAAAGGTATATGCACAGCCTCAAAGAAATATCAGGATATTAAACTTGATGAACTTCAAATGGAAAAAAAAACCTTAACGAATGATGAGTTCAATAAAAGGAAAACCGAAATTACCGATAAAGCATGTTTATGTGTTGGATTGGTTAATTCCGCATATCTGGAACAGAACATAGAAATAAAAGGAGAGAAGCAAGGGGTTGTAATTTGTCCAGGTCCAAATCTTGCCTATTTCAATAAAGAAGTTTCATTATTAGAAATGGTCCAGCACATTTACGGTAATTCAAATATTCTACCGGACAACCGACGTCCGAATATGTTTATCAATGAACTTAAAATGTATGTTGATCATCTGAAAAAAGAGATCGCGGATTCATCTGTAGTTACTACTCATTCTCAGACAAAAAAATGGAACTCTTTTAAAAAGAACATTTTGGATGGTATTACTTATTATGAAGATCTTTTCAGTACTTCAATCTTTTTCAGGGATAAAAAAGAAGCCATACCTCTTCAATTACAGAAATACAAAATGATGGTTTTAGAAATTGAAATTCCTCAGGTCGGAAAATAAAAATTTACTGAATTTATTAAACACAAAGACGCCATTTATTTTACAAATATGATGTTAAGGCGCAAGGATAATAATCGAAATTCCTTTGCGCCTTTGCGTTTAACTAAAATCAAAGCTTAATACTTCAAATTAATCTATCACGATACTCTCAACGGCCTTCTGCATAGCGTGTTCCTGGACTCCAGGTACTTTTAAACCCTCAGCACGGAATACAGTAAGATCTGTCATTCCCAAAAAGCCAAGGAAAGCTTTCAAATAAGGAGCCACAAAATCGTTTTCTTTTCCAGGTCCTTCAGAATAAATACCTCCTGAAGACATGGCCACATATACTTTTTTTCCTGTTACCATTCCAATAGGACCATTTTCCCCGTACCCAAAAGTTACTCCAGCTCTTGTAATGTGATCGATCCACGCCTTTAGAGAGGAATGAATGGTAAAATTGATCAAAGGAGCACCAATAACAATGATATCCGCAGCCAATAACTGTTTAACAAGTTCATCAGAAAGACGGATAAACTCTTTTTGCTCTGCTGACATCTCATTGCCGGGTGTAAAGAATGCACGAAGAACTTCAGGACTGAGATGTGGAATTTCAATATCTACAAGGTTCAGTTCTTCCAATGTACTTCCTTGATATTTTTCCAGAATTTTCTCAACGATGGTATTTCCTAGTTTAATACTATAAGAACCTTTACCCTGAAGGCTTGACTTTAAGTGAAGAATGCTTTTCATAAAAATTTACTTATTTAATAATCCTTTTATTGTTACATGATGAGCTTATTCCGATTTCATTTTTTCCGTTTTAATAAAATGATTCTTTCGCTCAAATAATTAAAACAAATGTATAGCTACCGTATGGCGAAAAGAATAGACTTACCTAAAGGAAAGCGCTTACGTTGGGGTAAGTCATTATCTTTGTCTTATGAAAGACACCAATAAAGAGCTTCTTCTCAATAGTGAAGAATGTGCTGGCTCACTCAGAAATGTCCTCGATGCATTATATGTATTGAATGGAAAATGGAAGTTGGCTTTGATCTTGTCTTTGATTCAATCATCAAAACGCTTCAATGAGATTCAGCATGAAGTTACCGGGATATCTTCAAAAGTACTGGACAAAGAACTAAAAACTCTGGAACTGAATGGCTTCATTACCCGGAATGTATATCTTACCAAACCCATAACGATCATTTATGAAGCAACCGAGTATAGCATGACTTTAAAGGGTGTAATGGCGGAATTAAGTGTCTGGGGTAAACGGCACAGGGAAAAAATTAAAGAAAGTATGAGAAAGTAATCTTATCTGTTATACTATAAAATTAAATAGGATTATATTAATATTATCTTAAATAGTCCATTCTCCTACATTCTTCAGAAAATTTTTCCCTAAATTTATACTACTGAAGATGATTCTAAATCTTCAAACTATTCAGAAAACAAATTAGATCAACCGTCTTAAAGGTTTTCAATTGTGAAGTTCTGTGACTTTACATCAATTATCATTGCTAAAAAATTAAATTTCTTAATTAATGGAAAAAAGAATCATAAAAAATACAGATCTATCAATCGCTCCGATTAATTTTGGAGGAAATGTTTTTGGATGGACATTAGACGAACAGCAATCTTTTGATATCCTGGACCAGTTTACACAAGCTGGATTTAATTTTATTGATACTGCTGATACCTATTCATGGTGGGTAAATGGAAAAGGTGGCCAATCTGAAGAGATCATCGGAAAGTGGATGAAAAGCCGGGGAAATAGAAACGATTTGGTGATCGCTACAAAAGTAGGATCGGAAACTAAAGAACATGGTTTTGATATCAGTAAAAAACACATTCTGAAGTCAGTAGATGAATCACTAAGCAGACTTCAGACCGATCATATTGACCTTTACTATACCCATTTTGATGATCATACAACACCTGTGGAAGAGACTCTTGCAGCGTATGATGAGATCATTAAAGCTGGAAAAGTGCGTTATATCGCAGCTTCAAATTTATCTCCAGAACGGTTAACAGCATCTTTTGAGGCTTCGGAAAAATATAATCTCCCAAAATATGTTGCCTTACAGCCTCATTATAACTTATTGGAAAGAGAGAATTTCGAAACTAAATATGCAGAATTGGTTAAAAAATATGACCTGAGTGTTTTCCCATATTGGTCCTTAGCAGCCGGTTTTTTAACAGGAAAATACCGTAGTGAAGAAGATCTTTCAAAAAGTGCAAGAGGTGAGGGAGTCCGAAAATATCTTAATGAAAAAGGGGAAAAAGTATTAAAGGCATTGGATGAGATTAGTGCAAAGCATCAAGCTAATCAAGCTTCTGTTGCATTGGCATGGTTACTGGCTAATCCACTCATTACAGCTCCGATCGTCAGCGCCACAAGCCAATCTCAATTACAAACATTATTTAAAGCCACAGAACTTCAATTAAATAGTGATGATATCAATCTTCTGAATGAAGCAAGTAAATAAAAAGAAGCCTCTTAATGAGGCTTTTTTTATTCATTTTATTAAGATTCTATTCAGTATCCTTGGTTTACATACATTGTTCAGCGTTTTGCATACATCGAATTTCTGATTTCTAACGAATTTTGAATCATTAAAATCAACAGTATGAAAATGAATACAATACAATTAGGAAATCAGGGATTAATGGTTCCCACTATCGGTCTGGGATGCATGGGAATGACAGGCTTTGAGGATAATAACATGTATGGTGAAGCAGATGAAAAAGAAGCTATCGCCACTATTCACAGATCTTTGGAACTAGGAGGTAATTTTCTTGATACCGCAGATCTTTATGGTCCGTTTAAAAATGAGCAACTTATTGCAAAAGCAATCGGAAATAGCCGCAGTCAATATATTATTGCTACTAAATTTGGCTGGGAAATCGATGATAGTGGCAAAGTGACTTGGGCAATTAAAGGAAATAAAGATTACATAAAAAAATCAGTAGAACGTTCATTAAAGAATTTAAAAACAGATTATATTGATCTCTACTATATGCACAGGCTTGACAAAAACACTCCTATTGAAGAAACTGTTGGTGCCATGAGTGAATTGGTACAGGAAGGAAAAGTAAAATATATTGGCTTATCAGAAGTTTCTTCTGAAACAGTAAAAAGAGCCCATATGGTCCATCCAATTACTGCAGTACAAAGTGAGTATTCTTTGTTTGAACGTACGGTCGAAGAAAGAGGGGTGATTAAAACATTGCATGAACTAGGCGTAGGCTTTGTTCCTTATTCACCTTTAGGACGTGGCTTTTTATCTGGGCAAATCCGTTCTATAAATGATTTACCTGAGAATGATTTCCGAAGAGGAATCCCACGTTTTCAGGAAGCATATTTTCATAAAAATATTGAATTGGTAAATGCAATTGAAATGATGGCAAAAGAAAAAAATATTACATCTACCCAATTAGCATTAGCCTGGATCATCAGTAAAGGCTTTGTTCCTATTCCAGGAACAAAACGTAGAAAGTATTTGGAACAGAATATTGATGCAGCCAGCATCCGATTAACTGAAGCTGATCTTTTAAAACTGGAAAGTATAATACCGTTAGGCACTGACACCGGGGCTCCATATGATGAGTTCAGTATGGGACTTTTAGATTAATTCTTACATTTGTTCTATGAATGCCATTCAATCAATTTCTGCTTTTCATCGCTTACTATCTTTACCGGAACCAAAACATCCATTGGTAAGCGTTATCAATTTATCTGACAGTATTTTTCTGGAAGATGAGATATGGAAAGGCTTTGTAAACAGGTTCTATTGTGTTGCATTAAAAAGAGATGCAAAAGGAAAGATCAGATATGGCCAGCAGCATTATGATTATGATAAAGGAGTACTAAGCTTTACTGCACCTAATCAGGTGCAGTACTTAGACTTACATAATATGGAATGTGGTTCAGGCTATCTCCTGATCTTTCATCCCGATTTTCTATTGAAACATCCTTTGGCTTCTGCGATTACAGGGTATGGCTTTTTTTCTTATGCTGTAAATGAAGCTCTGCATCTATCAACAGATGAAGAAAATGATCTGATTGAAATACTCCAGAAAATTGACAAAGAATGCAAGCATATCGATCGCCATACCCAAGAGATCATTTTATCACAAATAGATCTTCTACTTAATTATTCCAACCGTTTTTATGAACGACAGTTCATTACCCGTAAAAATAACAATCATCAGCTGCTTGTTAAATTCGAGCGTTTCCTGAATGATTATTTTGATAATGATCAACCCTCAGATCGGGGTCTATTAACAGTTCACCTTATCGCTGAAGCAATGAATCTGTCTCCCAATTACCTCAGTGATCTTCTCAGGATTCATACGGGACAAAACACCCAACAGCATATCCATGAAAAACTAATAACTAAGGCCAAGGAAAAACTATCAACTACCAGTTTATCTGTTAGCGAAATTGCTTACGCTTTAGGGTTTGAACATGCTCAGTCATTTAGTACTCTTTTTAAAAAGAAAACAAAAATGGCTCCGATGGAATTCAGGGCTTCTTTTGGTATAGATCAATAGTCTATTCTTCATCCGTTTTTTAGGATAAAGGATCAACTTCGTTACGAGACTTTTTTATTGATGTGATCACACTTAAATTCAAAAAAAATTCCTCAATACAAGATTGAGGAATTTTACTTACGAAAACTTTTTATTCTTATTAATTCATCGCTTTCTTATTCAAAGCTGTGTCTGCAATGCTGGTAAGAAGTACATCACATTTTTTCTCTTCTCCCAATGTTTTAAGGAGTGCTCTAAGGCATTTATTCTGTTTCAAAACTTTGGCATAAGCTGCTAAAGTTCCGTAGGTTGCAATTTCATAATGTTCTACTTTTTGGGAAGCGGCAATAATACCGGCATCACGAACAGCACCTGGTTTTGTTTCCTCCATGATACTTTTACCCTCATCAAGCAATCCCTGCATGGCATCGCATTTTTTAGCCTGTGGTTTTTTACCCAGCGCAGCAAAACAATCCTCTAATCTCTTTACCTGCTCTTTAGTTTCAGCCAAATGAGCACCTATTGCATCTTTCAACTTTTGATCGGTAGCATTCTTTTGCATTTTTGGTAATGCTTTAGTCAATGCCTTTTCAGCCCAATAAATATCTTTTAACCCATCTTCAAACAAATCTTTTAATTCTTTTGCTGCATCTTTTTTCGCCGGAATCTTTTTTGCAGAAACAGATGTTACCTTACTTTTTGCAGGTGTTGTCTTTCTGGTACTTGGTGTTTTGGTTTTAGTTGCCATAAATAATATTTTTAATGATTTGTTAATAATTTATTAACCATAACAATAATAAAGCCAAAGATTTTTAAATAAAACATCATTTACTTATTAATACATTGGCGTGTTTTTTGGATAGCATATAATATATTTTCTACATTAATTAAAATAGCCACATCATTTTAACTGAAGAATAATTCTTGGGGAAAAATTTTCCTCAAAGACAATTGTTCTCGTTTCGCTAGCACATCTTACTTTTTGGCTTATACATGTAAAAAACATTTTGCAGAATCATAATATATAGATTTCATTTTGGTAATCTATAGGAAAATACAAATCAAACCATCAAAATATATATACAATGAAAGACCCTAAAAATCAAAAAGACCCCAAATTAGATCAACTTCAGAACCATACCACTGATAATACTGATCAGAATCTTACCACTAATCAGGGATTAAAAATCAATAATAATCAGGATTCATTAAAATCTGATGATCGGGGACCAAGTCTGCTTGAAGACTTTATCCTTAGAGAAAAGATCACTCATTTTGATCATGAAAGAATTCCTGAAAGGATTGTCCATGCCCGAGGTTCAGGAGCTCATGGCATATTTAAATTAAATAAAAGCTTAAAAAAATATACTAAGGCAAAATTCTTAGGAGAAGAAGGTAAGGAAACTCCTGTTTTTGTCCGTTTTTCCACTGTTGCCGGAAGCGCAGGGAGTACCGATTTAGCGCGTGATGTAAGAGGTTTTGCTATTAAATTTTATACAGAAGAAGGTAATTATGATTTAGTAGGTAATAATATTCCTGTATTTTTTATCCAGGATGCTATGAAATTCCCTGATCTTATTCATGCCGTAAAGCCTGAACCCGACAATGCAATTCCACAAGCTGCTTCAGCACATGACACTTTTTGGGATTTCATTTCGTTAATGCCGGAAAGCATGCATATGATTATGTGGGCAATGAGTGACAGGGCAATCCCGAGAAGTTACAGGATGATGGAAGGCTTTGGGGTTCACACCTTCAAATTTATTAATGAAAAAGGAAAAATGCATTTTGTGAAATTTCATTTTAAGCCTAAACTGGGAGTTCATTCTGTAGCTTGGGATGAAGCCACAAAAATATCTGGAAAAGATTCAGATTTCCATAGAAGAGATTTATGGGAAGCTATTGAAAATGGAGCATTTCCGGAATGGGATTTTGGTGTACAGATCATCCCTGAAGAAGATGAACACCGATTTGATTTTGATTTGTTGGATCCTACAAAATTAATTCCGGAAGAAGAAATACCGGTGGAACTTGTAGGTACTTTAACACTCAACAGAAACCCAGACAATTTCTTTGCTGAAACAGAACAGGTTGCTTTCCACCCGGGACACCTGGTTCCTGGAATTGATTTTACCAATGATCCATTATTACAAGGAAGATTATTTTCCTATACAGATACACAATTATCGAGGTTAGGATCTCCTAATTTCCATGAAATACCTATCAACAGATCCATCAATACGGTTCACAATAATCAACGGGACGGACATATGCGCCAGCAAATTGTAAAAGGCAAGGTAAGTTATGAACCCAATACTATGGGTGGAGGCTGTCCATTTCAGGCCATGATGAAAGACGGTGGATTCTCTACACAAAGTGAAAGGGTAGATGGCAGTAAAATACGCGCCAGAAGTCAAAGCTTCGTAGATCACTATTCCCAGGCTAAATTATTCTATAACAGCCAATCTGTTGATGAAAAACGACATCTTCAAAATGCCATTATTTTTGAATTATCTAAGGTCACTATTCCTGCCATCCGTGAAAGAGTGGTTGGACAATTGGCTTTTATTAATAAAGATTTAGCTTCTACGGTAGCAAAAAAAGTAGGAGTAGAGGTTACCAAACTGAAACAGCCTAATGGAAGTATACCCGCAGATGCCAATCCTAAAACATTACAAAGTCCTGAAAAAGAACCGCTGACAAAAAGTTCTGAGGCACTAAGTATGGCCAATACCGTGAAAGATACGATAAAGAGCCGTGTCATCGGTTTTATGATGGAGAATGGGGTGAAAGCAGATGACGTAAAAACATTACAATCTAAGCTTCAAAGTAAAGGAGCGGTAGTTCAGATCATTTCCGGAAACTTAGCTCCTGTTAAGGCGGATGATGGGACAATTTTTGAGCCTAAACATTCTCTTACAAGTACGTCCAGTGTATGTTTTGATGCCCTTTATGTATGCAGTGGTAAAAAATCGGCTGAAAATTTAATGAACGAAGATAATCGACCGGGAACGCTGCTATTTGTTAATGAAGCTTATAAACACTGTAAAGCCATTTACTTTGGAAATGAAACAGATTCAGTTTATCAGGCAAGTCATATTAAAAGTAAAAAACATGACGATCCTGCTGTTATTACTGCTGAGAACAAAGATGCCGATACCCGATTCATCAAAGCAATTGCCAATCATCGGGTTTGGGAATTAGAAAAAGAAAGAAATAACCCAGCTTAAAACTTGATTAACATGCAACTTCAACAGACTTTACTTGATTATATCAGCCAATCTTTACTTACGATCAACGAAACCGTTTCAGTTGCTGAAACGGTTACATCTGGTTTTTTACAATTTTCGTTTTCACTTTTCACAAATGCAGAATGCCTCGTTATTTTATAAGGGTGGACTTACTGCTTATACGTTAGAAGAAAAAGTAAAAATCTTAAATGTTGACAGAAAAGAGGCTGAAGAATGTGATGGTGTATCACAAAAAATTGCCAATACAATGGCTCTTAGCGTAGCCAAATTATTCTCAACACAATGGTCAATAGCCATTACAGGATTTGCCACACCAAGTCGATATTCGGATTATAATCTTTTTTCTTTTTTCTCAATTAATTATAAAAATGAAATTGTTCTTTCCAAAAGAATAGAATTGCCTTATAAAACTTCAGCAATGAAGGCTCAGCTGTATTATGCTGAATTTATATTAGGATGCTTTAAAAGCAAATTGAACCAACAATTGATATTAAAGTAAAATGTATAACAGCAGACCTAACTCTCTAACAAGATGAATAAATTCCCTTTTCATTAATCATGATGAAATATTAATTCATCTTTCAAACTTATTATTATGAAAAATATTATATTAAACAAAATCACAGATCAACCCATACGTTTTACAGGAACTGTCATCGCATTTATTGTAGTCGGAGTATTGGTTCTTGTATGGGGTATCCTGGGATCTGTCTTTTCTTTCTCACCCACCTGGAGAATAGCCATCAGTACAGGGATAACCTTAATTACCTTTTCAATGATTTTCTTTACTCTAAAATCGCAAAATAATGATTCAAAAGCAATGCAGATAAAATTAAATGAATTGGTTAAAGCCCATGAACAGTCAAATAACCGGATCGTTGACATAGAAGATCATACAGAGGAAAAATTTCAAAAACTATATGAGAAAAGAAGAAAAATTGATTCAAACCAAACTCGTTTGAAAAACGAACAACATGCTTCTAATCATCGTTACAAATAAGTTTTATCCTTTTTAAGGAATCAAAATAATTACTGATACCGCAATTATAATTGTTTATAAATGCATGATGTTTGCTTATTATAAAGTAGCCAAAATTCAAAAAAAAGTAAAATATGAAAACGGATATTCTAACAGAAAAGTACAAATTAGGATTGGGAGGAGTAGCTATAGGAACTGCTTTTGCGGCTATTACGGACCATGAAGCGCACAATATTCTGCAGAAAGCATGGGATCTGGGGATACGTTATTATGATACATCACCCTGGTATGGATTGACTAAAAGTGAAAGAAGGTTTGGCAAATTCCTACAGGACAAAGACAGAAATGACTTTGTCTTTTCTACAAAAGTAGGTCGGTTATTTAAAGAAGTTCCTGAATCTGAAGTTCCACCTACCATGTGGAAAAAACCACTGAATTATGATTTCAAACATGATTACACAGCCGATGCTATCAAAAGATCGATAGACGACAGTCTTGAGAGAACAGGATTGGATCGAATCGATATTGTGTATATCCATGATCTATCAGAAGATCAGGTAGGAGACCGATATCCATACTATCTGGAACAGGCTAAAAAAGGAGCCTTTAAAGTACTTTCAGATCTTCGTGATCAGGGAATTATCAAAGCATGGGGAATGGGAGTCAATAAGATTGAGCCTATTTTAGACTGCATAGAAGCAGCAGATCCGGACATCTGTCTTTCTGCCACACAATATTCTATTTTAGAACATGAAGATGCTGTAGACCGATTATTTCCGGCCGTAAAAAAAGCTGGAGTACAATTAGTTTCCGGAGCTGGATATAACTCAGGTTTTATAGCGGGTAGAGATCGTTACAATTATAAAGATGTTATTCCTAAAGGAATGACTGAAAAACGTGATAGGATAGCCGAAATAGCAAAAAAATACGATACAGATATTATTCATGCTGCTCTGCAGTTTGTTTTAGCTGCTGATGAGTTTGCTGCTATTATTCCCGGAGCCAGTAAACCGGATCAGGTAAAGGATAATATGAATGGATTAAATGCAGTTATTCCACCTGACTTCTGGAATGAATTAAAATCTGAAGGCCTCATTTATGAAAAAGTCCAAACTACTGATTATCAATAGAATTTTAATTTTAAAATAATACCAAGCTTCCTATAATAGGAGGTTTTATATTGAAGCAAAGAAGATATCATTGCATCAGTCATTAAGTAATTACTTGTTCATAAATAGAATAAAAAAAAACAATCTTTTTTATAGTGTTAATATATCCTAATGTTCATTCATCATTTCTTTTTTTGGGGTAACTTAGAGGTATTATTAAAACAACAGAAATGAACACCCCAAACGCAAAATCTGTACAAGAGCTCACTATTGATGGAAAATCTTATCACTACAGTTCTTTAAAAAACCTTCCGGAAACTGTGGATCATCTGCCATTCAGCATTCGTATTCTTTTAGAAAATGTACTAAGGAATTATGATGGTTTTGGTATTACAAATGAACATATAGATACCTTACTCCAATGGACACCTGCTCCTAATGATAAAGATATTCCATTTAAACCCGCCAGGATTTTAATGCAGGACTTTACAGGAGTACCGGCAGTGGTAGACATGGCCTCTTTGCGTTCAGAATTTGTGAGACAGGGAAAAGACGGACAAAAGATAAACCCTGCTATTCCTGTGGATCTGGTTATAGACCATTCCGTTCAGGTAGATTATTTTGGAACCGATTACTCTTATGATAAAAATGTAGAACTTGAGTTTGAAAGAAATAAGGAGCGGTATGAGGTTCTAAAATGGGCTCAACACGGACTGAATAATTTCACCGTAGTCCCTCCCGGAATGGGGATATGCCATCAGGTTAATCTGGAATATTTAGCAAAAGGAGTCATCAGCAAGGATGAGTGGCTTTTCCCTGATACTTTAGTAGGAACCGATTCTCATACCCCAATGGTGAACGGAATTGGAGTGATTGCATGGGGTGTTGGTGGTATAGAAGCAGAAGCAGCCATGCTGGGACAGCCTATTTTCTTTACTTGCCCAGAGGTTGTAGGTTTAAAACTGACAGGAAAAATTCCGGATCATTGTACCGCAACAGATATGGTACTTTCTATTACTAAAATTTTAAGAGATAAAGGTGTTGTAGGCAAGTTTGTTGAAGTTTTTGGTGATGGGCTGGATCATTTAACAGTAACTGACCGTGCAACGATTTCCAATATGTCACCTGAATTTGGATGTACTGTTACGTATTTCCCTATTGATACGCAGACTTTGGAATATATGCACGCCACCAACCGTTCTCCGGAACAGATCAAAATTGTTGAAGAATATTGCAAAGAAAATCTTTTGTGGAGAACAGGAAAAGAAGAAATCAAATACTCTTCTGTAGCAGAACTTGATCTATCGACTTTAGAACCTACAGTATCCGGTCCTAAGCGTCCACAGGATAAGATTTTAGTTAAAGATCTCAGTCAGAGATTTTCAGAAGTTTTAAAGGATGAACATCACCGTAATTACGAACCTATCTCCAAACGAACAGAATATGCCTGGCTAGCTGATGGCGGGTCAGGAACAGAATTTACTTTTGGTAAAGTCCCTATTGAAGGCGAGATCCATTCAGAAGTCATTCAGGATTCTTTGCGAACCGTAAGGATTAAACAAAATAATTCAGAATTTGTATTGAGTGACGGAAGTATTGTGATTGCCGCTATTACCAGTTGCACCAATACATCAAACCCTGCTGTTATGGTAGGTGCCGGACTTTTAGCTAGAAATGCCATAGAAAAAGGACTTAGGACAAAGTCATGGGTAAAAACCTCTCTGGCACCAGGCTCTAAAGTAGTGACCAAATATTTGGAAAGATCGGGTTTAAATACAGATCTTGAGGCACTTCGTTTTCATACCGTCGGTTATGGATGTACTTCATGTATCGGAAATTCAGGACCACTTCCACCTGCTATTGCAACAGCGGTTGATAATGGAGAACTAGTGGTAGCCTCCGTATTATCCGGAAACAGAAATTTTGAAGCAAGGGTACACCCACAAGTGAAAATGAACTTCCTAATGTCCCCGATGTTGGTGGTTGCTTATGCTTTGGTAGGGCACGTGGACATTAACTTAATTACAGACCCTCTGGACTATGATCCAAACGGACAACCTGTTTATTTAAAAGACATCTGGCCTTCAAGGGAAGAGATTCAAAAAACAATTAATGAATGCATGAAACAGGACGACTTTGAAGAAGTATATAATGTGATATTCGATGGTTCGGAGGATTGGCAAGACCTGGAAGTTAATCTGGATCAGAATTTTGAATGGAACAAAAACTCAACGTACATCAAAGAGGCTCCTTTTTTTGAAAACATAAAAGCTGATCCTGATGTTGTAACCGATATAAAAAATGCAAGAGTTCTCTTATACCTTGGAGATTCCGTAACCACCGATCATATTTCACCTGCCGGATCATTTAAAGAAGATTCTGCTGCAGGAAGCTATTTGAAGAGTAATAACGTGAACAAAGAGGATTTTAATTCCTATGGATCCAGAAGAGGAAATCATGAAGTAATGATGCGTGGAACTTTTGCCAATGTAAGGATAAAAAACAAAATAGCTGATAAAGAAGGTGGATATAGCCGTTATTTACCAACAGGAGAGGTTAAAACCGTCTTTGATACAGCGATGCAATATCAAAATGATCACACCCCGTTGATTATTTTAGCAGGTAAAGAATATGGCTCCGGTTCTTCCCGTGACTGGGCAGCAAAAGGTACTTTTCTACTCGGAGTAAAAGCCGTAATTGCTGAAAGTTTTGAACGTATTCACAGGAGTAACCTTGTTGGAATGGGCGTTGCTCCATTGGTTTTCAATGATGGAGAAAGTGCATTATTATTAGGATTAGATGGAACAGAAACGTATACCATTACTGGCTTAGAGGAAAATTTAACCCCTCATAAAATGCTTAATGTAAAAGCTGTTCATCCATCTGGAAAAGAAACCGTATTCACGGTTAAGGCCAGACTGGATTCGGCAATAGAAATTGAATATTATAAAAACCAAGGGATTTTACAATATGTTTTGAGGGATTATTTAAAAAATAACTAATCTCCGGAATCAGGACTACACGATATGAAAACAAGTGCTGGCATCTTACTATTTAAAAAGGAAAATAACGATCTGTTTTATTTTCTGGTTCATCCGGGAGGTCCCTTCTGGAAGAATAAAGATAATGGTGCCTGGTCCATTCCCAAAGGCGAAATAAAACAGAATGAAGATCCTTTGGAACGGGCTCTTGTAGAGTTTAAAGAAGAAACCGGACAGTCTGTAAAAGGAGAATTCATCGAATTGTCTCCGATCCGGCAGAAAGGAGGGAAAACAGTATATGCCTGGGCTGTAGAAGGCAATGTAGAAACAGCCCGGCTTTTCAGTAATTCTGTAGAGATAGAATGGCCGCCAAGATCAGGAAAACTTATTGAAATACCGGAAGTAGATCAGTGGAAATGGTTTGGTTCGGAAGAAGCGAAGATCCGTATTAATATAGCACAAGCAGGATTATTATCAGAATTGGAAGAACTAATAACAAAAGAAAAGTAAGATTCTTACAGCTCTTTAATTAATCGAAAAGTGAGATTGATCCGGGGTTGCATCGGTTTTACTGATTTAGCGATCCGATGTTCCCAATGAAGCTGTAGGTCACCTTTCATAATCAGTAATGAGCCGTGTGAAAGGGCTAAGCTGTATTTTACCTGATGATCATCAAATTTACGGAAATCAAAATTCCTGACCTGCCCCAGACTAAGGGAAGCAATCACAGGTCTGTTACCAAATCTACTATCTCTATCCCGGTGCCACGCTACAGAATCGTTCCCGTTACGGTATAAGTTTAACAATACAGAATTGAATGTATATCCTGAAAAATGCTCTAAACGGTTTTTTAGTGCCAGTAATTCAGAAGTCCATGGATTGACCACAACACGGGTTCCACTCAATTGATAGGCTTTGCCCTCATCTCCATACCATGCCGTCAGACGGGGAGTCAGAACCTCTTTGTCGTACATCTTCTGAGTAGTCTGTATCCATGGAGTGGTTTCCATTAAAAACGCTTTAAGCGCTGTCGCTTCGTTTTCCGGTAAAAAATCATCTGTATATTCCAGTAACTCCTGTGGAAACTGATAATATTCGTCTGCATCAAATAAACTTAGCTGATCCATGGTAAAAATTATCCTTTATTGCAGGGTGATTCTGTCTGCAATAAAGGATATTAATATTTTTTAATCAAGAGGTTTTCTGCCTGAAATAATATTGTAAAGAACTACAATAATGGCAATAACCAATAAAACATGAACTAAATAACCTGTACTGATTCCCGGTATGATGTTTAACATTCCTAAAAGCCAAACAACAATACAAATAACTGCTACTAACCATAATAAACTTCTCATAATTGTAATTTTTTTTAATTATTATTAATTAAGATAAAGCATACTTTATGCTTCGTATGATAAACAAATGCTGTTTACGTATTACTTCAAATATTCTTTGTCGATTGAGAATACCTGTAAAATAATCAGTGTAAGCAAGAAACCCTGCTACCTGTTTTTATCCTCAACACCGTCTTTTCTAAAACTGACCACCTCATATTCATCATCTGAGCAAAACTTTTTGCAACTTTCGTCACTAAAGGTTTTTGGGCTGTCCATAAAAGCTTTAATATGCTTTTGACTTTCGTCAGTATTAGCTGGCGTAATGATGATGTGATAATCCTTTAACACTGTTTCATCAGCTTTTTTTAAAGCCTCTTTTTTATGTTGAACCGCTTCATTATATTTCATATCACCTATATTTATTATTTTTCAAAAATAATTCTGCCATCAAATGGCTCACTCCAACTTATAAAAATACTATCCTCGAATCTTCTGATGATAACCTGTATAACTTCATAGCTTCCATCTTCATTTTTTTTCTCTACCGTTAAATCAGAACCTTCTCCAATTTCTCCTTTTTTATATTCAACCTGATACAGGTTGTTATCAGTCGGTACAAAATCTTCTTTATGTAAATCTTGATGTGCCATAATAAGTTAGAATTTGATTGATATAAAGAATAAATTGTGCCATTTTACTCAAAAACATTATTTATTTTCATATTTAACATCAAATATTTATGGTATTATTATATTAAATAAAATTTTGACGAACCAGGTATATCTCCTGATAAATTTGATATTCAAATATTTACAACAATTCCTTTTAATCCTTTTAGTGGATTTATCAACTGTGGATTTTTATCCGAAAATTTATTACAATTCCGAAAATTTTTTATTCAAATCTTTAATATCTTTCCGTAATTCCAGAAACATATCTTTCACATTTTGGGTATTATTTTCAGTTTCAAATTCCTGGGTAGAAATACTACAGGCATATTCCCAGATTTCCAATACATCACTCAGAAGAATGTCATATGGCTCATAAAACGGATTATCAGCACCGACATGAATTGTATTTTCTTTTCTGGATTTAAATCTTTTATAGGTAATACCATCATTCAGCGTTACGAAAATGTATGTTTTATCAGCTTTTAGATCTTCTGTTTTTTCAATATATTTTCCGACAATATAAGCGCCATCTTTAAAAGGGGGCATAGAATCTCCTTCTACAGGAAAAGCCCTATATTTTCCATTCGTAAGAAAGGGTAACGAAATATTCTGCAGGCTTTCGATATAACCGGGATCTGTATATCCGGACAGATATCCCATCGATGCTTTTTGAGGAATGATTTCAATACTGTTATTCCCGGATTGATCTACTACAACAGGAAGTACAATTCTGTTATCAGGTAAATTAACAATATCATTCAAGGGGTATTTTTTGAGATCTATGGTGACCATCAGATCAATACTTATCCTGTAGTATCTGGATATTTTAATCAATAATTCTATTGGAGGCTGTGAAGCACCATCTTCATATTTGGCATATCGACCACGGGTGATTGATAAGTGATCCGCTACCGCTTGTTGAGATAATTTTAATTGATCTCTCAGATACCTGATGTTTTCTGCTAAAACTGACATTGCTATAAATTATAGCAACAAATATAATCATTTTGATATAAATTGTAACTAATTTTGTTCCGTGGAACGATCGATTGTACATATGGACCTGGATACCTTTTTTGTGTCCTGTGAGCGTCTTAATAATTCAGAACTTAACGGAATCCCCCTGATCATCGGAGGTGGGGACCGTGGAGTAGTAGCATCATGTTCCTATGAAGCAAGAAAATTCGGCGTTCGTTCTGCAATGCCTATAAGAATGGCACTTAAACTCTGTCCCGATGCTAAAGTAATCCGTGGAGACCATGAATTGTATTCTAATTTATCTCATTTGGTAACAGAGGTGATCCAAAGTAAAGTTCCGGTCATGGAGAAGGCGAGTGTTGATGAATTTTACCTTGACCTGTCCGGAATGGATCAGTTTTTTGGATGCTATCAATGGACGAAAGAAATTGCTGCTGCGGTAACCAAAGAAACAGGTCTTCCGATCAGCTTTGCCCTATCCAACAACAAAACCGTTTCAAAAATAGGAAGCGGGGAATCTAAACCTGAAGGAAAACTGCAAATAGAACCTCAGAATATGCAAGGATTTCTCAATCCTTTATCCATAAGAAAAATTCCGATGGTGGGCAATGCTACCTTTCAGCTTCTTTCGAGAATAGGCATCCGTACCATCCATACTCTATCCGACATGCCTGTCCTGGTGCTGCAGCAGATGATTGGTAAAAACGGAATTGAACTATGGAAAAAAGCAAATGGCATTGATGAAAATCCGGTCATTCCTTATTCGGAAAGAAAATCGATCTCCACAGAAAGGACTTTTTCAAATGATACCATGGATATTATCTCTTTAAAAGGATTAATATCAGGAATGGCAGAGCAGTTGGCTTATCAGCTGCGGAAGGAAAAATGGCTGACTTCAACGGTAACTATTAAGATCCGGTATTCCAATTTTGATACAGAAACCAAACAATGCAAGGTATCCTATACGTCTGCGGATCACACGCTTTCACGGGTTGCCCTGGAATTATTTCAAAAAGCCTATACCAGAAGAATGCGTCTTCGTTTGGTAGGTTTACGCTTCACAGGACTGGTTCATGGAAATCACCAGATGGATCTTTTCGAAGACACTGAAGAACTGATGAACCTGTATCAGTCGATGGATTACATCAAAAACCGTTTTGGAGCACAAGCTGTCGGCAGGGCTTCAGGGTTTGATTTAGAAAATAAAAACAGATTACTCTAACGCTATGTTTCTCAATTGTCATTCTTTTCACAGCCTTCGTTATGGCACATTATCCGTAAAGGAATTAGTAAAACAGGCTTATGAGCTGGGAGTTAAGGAACTGGTTTTAACGGATATCAATACCATCACCGGGATTTACGAGTTTAAAACCCTATGTGATGATTGTGGTATAAAACCCATTACCGGAGTTGAAATAAGGAAAGAAGGCAGACTTCTTTATGTTGCGATTGCAAAGGAATTCAGTGGTATTGGGGAAATCAACCGGATCATTACAGACTATAACTGTGAGGAGAAAAATTTAACGGCAACTGCTCCCGAATTTGCCAATGTATTTGTTATTTATCCGAAAGAAAATATTCCCGAAGTATTAAAAGAAAATGAATTCATAGGTCTCCGGGAAGAAGAATTAACGCTTCTTATACGCCCTGAATATCAAAGTCTCACCCATAAAATGGTGATTCTCCATCCGATAACATTTGCCACCAAGAAAGATTATAATTTACACCGAATTCTCAGAGCTATAGATAACAATACACTTCTCACTAAACTAACTGAAAACGAAACTTGCCATAAAACGGAATATTTTAAGCAGGAACAAAGTCTCAGAGATTCTTTCCAGCAATATCCTGACATTATTAAAAATACACAGCATATCCTGAATGCCTGTCATTTTGAGTTTGACTATAAAAAAGTTAAAAACAAACTGCATTACACCCGGTCTAAAGAAGGAGATCTTAAAATGCTGACCCGACTGGCGTATTTAGGGTTAAAAAAACGCTATGGCTTGGATCATGAAATAGCCACAGCAAGGGTTGAAAAAGAACTTAAAGTCATTGATGAGCTCAATTTTAGTTCTTATTTTCTGATCGTCTGGGATATTATAAGATACAGCAACAGAATGGGTTTTATGCATGTAGGACGGGGAAGTGGTGCCAATAGTATCGTCAGCTTTTGTTTGGAAATTACGGATATCTGCCCTTTGGAACTTGATCTTTATTTTGAACGATTTCTCAATCTAAACCGAAAGACCCCACCTGATTTTGATATCGACTGGAGCTGGCAGGAAAGAGATACCATTTTGCAATATATCTTTGACCGGTACGGAAAAGAACATGTCGCCTTCTGCGGAACCAATGTTGAATTTAAATACAAATCGATATTACGGGAAGTTGGAAAGGTCTTTGGCCTACCGAAAGAAGAGCTGGATGAGCTGACCAGTCAACGGATAGAATTTCATGATATAAACCCAGTGGTGAAGCTTGTTCATAAATATGGTAAGCTATTGGAAAAGTTTCCGAATCAAAGAAGCATGCATGCCTGTGGAATTCTGATTTCAGAAGAACCTATTACCCATTTTACAGCCCTTGAAATGCCCCCAAAAGGATTTCCCATTGTTCAGTTCGATATGAATGTGGCTGAAGATATCAGTTTTGAAAAGTTCGACATTCTTTCCCAAAGAGGCTTAGGAACGATTAATGATACCGTTAAACTGATCAAAAAAACCCGGAATATCGAAATAGATATTAGGGACACTTCCATTTCTAAAGATGAAGAAGTATGCAATGAATATTTGGCACAAGGCAAAACAATAGGTTGTTTTTATATTGAAAGTCCTGCCATGCGCGGACTTTTGCGACGACTAAAATGCGACAATTATAAAATTTTAGTGGCTGCCTCCTCGATTATCAGACCTGGTGTCGCCCAAAGCGGAATGATGCGCGAATATATCTTTCGGCATAATCATCCCGATCAGTTCGAATATTTTCACTCTGTATTTGAGGAACATCTGAAAGAAACCTATGGAATTATGGTCTATCAGGAAGATGTAATCAAAATTTCCCAGTATTTTGGAGGATTAACATTAGCAGACGGAGATATTCTCCGAAGAGCGATGAGTGGAAAAGGCCGTTCCATTGAAAAGCTTCAGGAAGTAAAAGCTAATTTTTTCAAATCCTGTAAAGACAAAGGGCATTCGTTACAGCTGACTGCTGAAGCATACCGCCAGATCGAGTCCTTTGCCGGATATTCTTTCTGTAAGGCACATTCGGCTTCCTATGCCGTAGAAAGTTATCAGAGTTTATATCTAAAAGTATACTACCCGTTAGAGTTCATGGTTTCTGTGATCAATAATATGGGTGGGTTCTACCGTACTGAGGTTTATATTCATGAAACCAAAATGTCCGGTGGGATTGTCTGCAATCCTTGTGTAAATACCAGTGAATTTCAAACCACCTTGCACGGAAAAGAGATCTATCTGGGTTTTATGCATTTGCAGGGACTTGAAACGAGAATTGCCCATTTTATCATTGAAGAAAGAATCAGAAATGGGGATTACAAATCCTTAGAAGATTTTATCCGCAGAGTCCCCATCGGACTCGAAACCGCGCAGATCCTCATTTTCATCGGAGCTTTCAGATTTACAGGAAAACAAAAAAATGAATTACTGGTAGAAATCAGAATGCTTCTCGTGAATTTCAAACCAGAAAACAGGGGTTTGATGTTAATTGAAGAACCCGTTAAGGAATACAAGCTTCCCCAGTTGAAAAGGGAAACTTTTGAAGATGCTTTTGATGAAATTGAAATTCTGGGATTTACCGTATCATGCGGCCCTTTTGATTTATTGAAGACCCAATACAGGGGTTCCGTTTTTGTAAAAGACCTGCTACAGTACCATAAGAAACAAGTGAAGATGATGGCTTATCTGATCTCCAGAAAACATGTTCCGACCAAGAAAGGAACTATGTATTTTGGAACCTGGATCGATGTAAACGGGGATTATTTTGATACCGCTCATTTTCCGGACAGCCTTGAAAACTATTCATTTCAGGGTGGCGGATGTTATTTGCTTTTAGGAATTGTAGAAGTCGATTTTCATTTTCCTACCATTACAGTCACTAAAATGGCTAAGATGCCATTTATTCCCGATCCAAGATATGCCTATGATAAAGAAATGCAATATGATATTCATAAGCAAATTAAAGAAGATGTAAGTATGACCAACCGACCTCCTTACCCACAGGCTCATGAAATCGGATTACCCAGAAACAAGTTTAAATAATATGTAAAACTTATTTCTTTTTATAAGGCAGGTTCCAGATCAGATCAGCAGCCAGATAATGAACTCCGCCTTTATGAATGCTGTGACTCCCTCTGATC
The DNA here is from genome assembly GCF_058790395.1 of Chryseobacterium sp. FW101-FHT12H09. Classification (NCBI taxonomy): domain Bacteria; kingdom Pseudomonadati; phylum Bacteroidota; class Flavobacteriia; order Flavobacteriales; family Weeksellaceae; genus Chryseobacterium; species Chryseobacterium sp. FW101-FHT12H09. The sequence goes on from NZ_JBYTCP010000003.1 coordinate 25,601, forward strand.
AGATCATCCATATAACCGATATCTACTGTAAAAGGAGAATTTGGAATATTAAACATATAATAGGCAGCAATACGCATTTCCCGGTATCCAAAAGGAGTCCATTCCGACTCCGGTTCATTAAGATGACTCACAGAAAACAGCCCTTCTACACTGAGCATGAGTTTCTGATGATTCTCTGATGGCAGACTATAGGTGATCTGGCTTTTGATACGGGTTCTTAATTGGAAGTTTTCTTCCACATTGTGAAAATCGGGATCAAAAAACTTTCTGAATTCCTGTCGGATCGTATTTTTCAGTTTCCATCTTTCTCCAAATTTAAAGGTATAGGCATATCTTCCGTAAATCCTGAATTCCTGTTCTGTGCCTTCTTTTTCATAAGGTGAAACCTCATCATATTGAGGTTGTCGACGATAGCTTATCGCATAGCTATACTGTTGATGGGGAGCAAAAGAATGATACACTTCGTGATTCAACACAAAAATGGCTTGCTTTGAGAATAAATTATCCTGATCGGGCTGACTCTTACGTCCTATGGCAATATAGCTTAAAGCCTGTTTCGTTCCTAAAGAATCCAGCTGGCGTCTAACACCAAATGCACCCCAAAATGCAGTATTGGCCTCACCTAAACCGGGTGGACTGATCTGGGCCTGTAAAAGAAGACCGGCAAACAAAAATAAGGCTCCGGTAATTTTTTTTAATCTAAACGGTCGTACAACACATAAAACATTCTCCATCGTCACAAATTTAAAGGCTTTTTAATCCTACTTATTATTTAAATATCTTTTAAAGTGTCGAAAATCGGGACAAATTCTGGAAGAATTCTGGAAAAGGGTCTATCCATTTACTATATAACAAATTTTAGCAATTTGTGGCCGGAGTATCTGAACTCCGGCTTTTTTATGTTTATTTATTTTATGGATAATTCTATCCCCAAAACCTTGCATTAGCACACATTTTGTTATCAAAGATGCTTAGCGTTGCAATGAGATTGATTTGACTTCTAGAAAATTCAAGATTAATTTGAAATTCGAATGCTATCTTGTCATGATTAATTTTTAAAATATGAAATTCATAACCTACCTGGAGGCTAATAAAAGGCTCTTATTCTATTCAACACTGATAAGTTTAGTGGTTATATTTATTATGTTGAGCCTCTTTGTTACCTTCATTTCCCCTGAATATTTAGATCTTCATATTTCTCAAGAGATCCAGGAAAATCAAACCCAGAATCTTAATACATTAATGATAGGTGTCAGTTGGTTGGGAAGAACACCAGTATCCGTCGTGATGGTTTTTCTCACTTCTTTACTATTGGTCTTATTACAGTATAAAAAAGAAGCGATTCTCGTTCTATCGACATTACTATCAGGGATCGTTGGATTAATCCTGAAAATACTCATCAACAGACCCCGTCCTTCTCAGGATCTGATTGTTCTCTTAGAAAAGACCCAGTATCAGAGTTTTCCAAGTGGACATGTCTTATTCTATACCACTTTTTTCGGAGCACTAATTCTTATTTTCCTTCATATGAAGAAAATAAGATATACAATAAGAATACTTCTTATAACCCTTTGTCTCCTGATGATATTCTTTGGAGCTTTTTCCCGTATTTATCTGGGAGCACATTGGTTTACCGATGTTGTAGGGGGATTTATTGTCGGAATTCTATGCTTATTTGCTCTGGGATCTGTTTATGTTAAAAATATGAAAACAGTCCCATAACAGGACTGTTTTATTTTGAATTGATATTCTAAACTTCTTTATTAAAACAACAAATTGAAGGTATCTTTTGCATTCAATAAGGCGACCACCTTTGGTGACCAGGTATTAAGAAGGATGCAGACCGTTACTTTTTGTTTTGGGAAATAATAGGATTTACCACCAAATCCAAATACATGCCCGTCATGTCCTAAAGCCACTCCCTGATTTGTATCCAGTTTCATCAGCCCCAATCCATACTGTTTATTATATTTCAGATCCGGTTCCAGTCGTGCTGGATCATTATCTACAAAGGTTTGCAGTTGCTGCATAGAGGTAGGTGAGAGGATCTTCCCTGTTAATAAACTTTCTACAAATAGGGTAATATCTGAAGCCGTTGATATCATTCCACCATCTATCGCCCCTTCACCACCGATACCATTATTATCTATGTGAGTTACGTCAGTCAGAGGATCACTGATCGTTTCAGCATAATAGGATCGGGTAAGTTTATCCGGCAGTAGGGTACTCGCAGTTGTATTTTTCAGCCCAAGTGGTGTGATCACTTTCTCATTGATTACCTGATAAGATGGTTTCCCAGTTACTTTTTTAATGATAAGAGAAAGTAAGAGATAATTGGAATTGCTGTAATATCCTTTTCCAACAGGATCATCAGCCGGTTTGTCATAAATAAGTTGCAGTGTCTGCTCTGCAGAATAATTAACGATACTTCCATCAAAAACACCTGGAGCAATATCCGGTAAATAGTTATGGATTCCCGCTCTGTGATTAAGACATTGCTCGATCGTTACCTCATTGGCATTGGCGATACGATCTGTAATACTGTGGGGAAGGTATTGGTTAATTTTATCTTTAATATTCAACAAACCCTCTTCCTGTAATTTTAAAATAGTTGTAGCTGCAAACATTTTGGTCATACTCCCGATACGAAGCCTGTTATCCGTGGACATTTTGATATTCTTTTCTCTGTCGGCCAATCCACCGGAACCAGTCCAGGTACCTTCAGGAGAAATTACCGCTACATTCACTCCCACAGCTCCGGCTGCCATAAACTGATCAACAATACGCTGATACTTTTGAACATTTGGATTACTCCCAGGAGGCAGATCAGTGGACCTGTCTTCTTCACAAGAGTTCACTGCAATAAAAACAGCAGTCAATGCTGTTAGAAACCATAGTTTTTTCATAGAAAACTTTTTTTTAGTTAGTATTAATTAAACTGAAACAGAGTAAAATTTTCGCTCTATGGTATTTTTTTAAAATTAATTATTGAATGGAAGGAAAGAATACTGCACTTATTATATCTCTAATTTGTGATGTTTTTTCAAAAATAGAGCATTATCTAAACAGAACTAAACAAATTTTTATTAAATATTTCATAATTTTCTGTTCTAAAATTTTAACTAAAAAAGAATCTTTCCACATAATATCACAGTCAATTATCCATTTTCGTTACGATCATTCAGTGATCTCAATCCAATTACCTTCGGGATCTTTTACAATACTTTCATAATAACCATCACCCGTGGTTCTTGGTTCTCCAATAACAGTATATCCGTCATCCTGTAATTTCTTTGTCAGACTATCCACTTTTTCTTTATTTCCTACAGATATAGCCAGATGAGCATATCCCATTAGCATTCCTCTTGTCCCATCATTCTCGGTAATATCCGGACGTTCCATGAGCTCCAGTCTTGCAGAAGGATTGTTTTTAAATGATAAGAAATAGGAAGCAAATCTTTTAGTTTGATTTTCATATTTCTCATTGCTTTCCATTTCAAAATAATTCAAATAGAACTTTCGCATCAGTTCTATATGGTTACACCATAAGGCAAAGTGATCAAATTTCATTTTTTCTATATTTAAGTTTTCAAATATTATCTCTAAATATTTTGCAAACTTATGCAAATTTGCATAAGTTTGCAAAATAAAATAATCAGATTAATGAAACTTAAAACAATAGCGAAAGCAAAAACCGCCACTCAATTGATATTTCTAGTCTGTGGATTGGGAATTTCGAGTTGGGCTCCTATGGTTCCCCTGGCAAAAGACAGACTTGGATTAAATGAAGCAGATTTGGGATTGTTACTTCTTTTATTGGGTGGTGGAGCATTGCTAATGATGCCTTTATCAGGAATGATGATTAATAAGATAGGCAGTCGAAAAGTTATTGCTGTAAGTGTTTTATTCAGTGCTATAATATTACCATGGCTATTGGTCATATCTGATGTTTATGTAATGGGAACCGTTTTATTCGCATTCGGATGCAGTATAGGAACGATTGATGTTGCTATGAATGCTCATGGTGTGCAGGTACAGAATGAATATGGAAAACCTATTATGTCTTCTTTGCATGGGCTTTTCAGTGTTGGTGGACTTTTCGGATCTCTAGGCTTAGGTTTCTTAATGAAATTAGGGTTGAATCCTATTTATGCGGCAATAAGTATATCCATATTACTTATCTTTCTTCTGGTAATTCAATTCCGATATCTTTTTGATTATGAAACAGAAAGGGAAATTATTCTTAAATTTTCTCACGTTGATGTGGAAAGTCAAACTACAAGCCGTTTTCAGTGGCTCGATTCAAAAGTTTTGGTATTAGGACTGATGTGTTTTATCGTTTTCCTATCAGAAGGAGCTATGCTGGATTGGAGTGCTGTATTTTTAAGAGATGATAAAGGCGTTGAGCATGAATTTTCAGGAATTGGTTATGCTGCCTTTTCTGTAGCCATGGCTGTCATGAGGTTATCCGGAGATTCTCTTGTCAGTAAACTAAACAGCAGAGTGGTGGTGATAGGAGGAAGTATAGTAGCTTCATTAGGAGTTACACTTTTAACTTTCAGTCCCTGGATACCATTATCACTTGTTGGATTTATATTGCTTGGAATGGGAGCCGCGAACATCGTTCCTGTATTTTTCAGTGAAGGCGGAAGAATTTCCGGGATCTCTTCAACGGTTGCTATTCCTGCTATTACTACAATAGGATATGCCGGATCGCTGGCTGGTCCTGCTTTATTGGGTTTTATTGCGCATCATTTTTCTTTGACGGTTGCATTCGAAATCATAGCTTTGCTGTTTGTTCTGGTCGCTATCATCTATAAATTCAGAAATAATCCATCATCATGTTAAAAGAAGAGCGTTTTCAGGTCATATTGACTCAATTAAAGAAAAAAAATAAAGTTAAGTTTGAAGATTTAGCTGAAGACCTTAACGTCTCTGAAGATACCATAAGAAGAGATATAGAGCAGCTTCACCGGAATGGACTTTTATCCAAAGTTCGTGGTGGTGCCATATCAAGAGAAAAAGATCCGCTTTCATTTCATGACAGACAATCTTTTCTAGCTGATGAGAAAAATGTTATTGCTTTAAAAGCACAGCAATTTATCAAAGATGGTATGACCATATTTTTGGACGGCGGAACTACCACCTGTGCGGTTGCCAATTATATGCCTGCTGATATCAATATCCGGATCATTACTAACAATACCTCACTTATTCCCATATTGAGTAAGTTTAAAAAAGTAGAGCTGATCTTTTTGGGTGGAGTATATGATGATGATTTGGCAGTGACCACAGGAAACACCACCTGTAATGAAGCCTCTAAGTTTATTGCAGACCTCTTTATCATGGGAACCTGTGCTGTGGACGCAAATTTTGGGGCTTCAGCCACCTCCATTAGCGATGTAGAAACGAAAAGAACCATGATCAGGTCTTCAAAAAAAACAATTGCACTGGCCAACCAAAGTAAACTACGACGTACGGAACCTCTTAAGATTTGTGATATTACAGATCTTGATGTTTTAATTACGGATTTGCCTGCTGATCATGATGAGCTGGAATCCTTTAGAAGTTTGAATGTTCAGATTATATAATATGAAAACTTTAGTCATCATATTATTATTAATATTCAATATCACAAAAGGACAATGTGATTATACATTGTATGAAAAAGGAATTATTTATATAAACAAAGATTTTATTGATAATGGTATTCAAAAGTATTATAATGATATTCTTTCTTCAGATGCATATGGAATATCAATATATGAAAAGACTTATCCCATTTACAAAACTGATAATTACAGAAACTGGTTAAATATTGATAAGACAATTGCTGATAATAAGAAAGATAAGTGTCTAATTAAATTGAATAAACTTTATTGGAAAAAAGATTGGAAAACCTCAAAGTATTATAAAAATTCTAAAGTTTTTAGTAAAGAAAAATTTAAAGGACCATCGCATATAGCTATTTTCACAACATTAAGAAATGATTCGTTAAGAATTGACATAATATCTAACTCTAAAAAAGGTATAAAGTACTGTGGAAGCGTAAATAAGTATTTATTAATTTTTGATAAAAATAAAAGTATAATAGACGTGAAGAAATGGAAAAGCCACTATGAGTGTTTGTGATTTTATGGATTATTGTATTTTCCACTTATTTTATCCATCCAACATAAATTGATATGGGCATCATGGCTAGTGTTAATGGTATTATTATAGCAAAAGCATATCCAAAATTCAGAATCAGGGAATTGAATTTGTTGGGGTTGCCTCCAAGGGAACGGAATGCACTTTGGAAACCATGTGCCAAATGCCAGGCAAGAGAGGAACATCCGATAAGGTATATAACCACTTCAACAGGATTCGTGAATTTTTCAATCATCATTTTATACAAGGGCAATTCTTCTCCGAATTGAAACTGATGAATTCGATTGGGAATCCAGAAATTTCGGGTATGAATAACCAGGAACAGCAAGAGTAATGTCCCTAATAAAGTCATACTTTTACTGTACCATGTAACCCCGGAGATATTTTTATTAACGGCATAGCCCACAGGTCGGGCTTTTTTATTTTTATACCAAAGCATATATCCCTGAACAATATGAATAATAAATCCAATAATTAGAAAAACCTCTATGGTTCTGATTATTGGATTGGTAGCCATAAAATGGGCTCCTATGCCAAATATTTCTCCATTATCATTATAAAAAATCAGTGCATTAATCGAGGCATGTACAATAAGAAAGCTGATTAAAAATAAACCACTTAATGCCATTACAATCTTCCTTCCTATAGAAGTTTTAATCAATGTATTTTTTCGATAACTCATAACTTTATTAGATAAATGTGGATGTAAGGATATTATTTTTTTTCAGGGATTAAAAATGGTTTCCCTTTGTCACCAACAAAAAAAGCAAGGAGTTTAGCTGGCTTATTTTTGCTCATATTCCTTGTTCCCGAATGCAATCCTTCCGGCTTTTCATAGAAAGCATCACCCGTTTTATAATGATAAACCTTACCATCGAAGGTTGATTCCAACTCACCCTCCAGAACATAGCCAAAAGTAGGTATAGGATGCCGGTGTGGTGCAGAAACTTCACCCGGAGCAAAATTAACAATAACCATTTTTACTTCCTGTTCTTTAAGGCCTGAGGTTTCGATAAATTGTTTAAAGATAACGCGTGGGGGTATTGCTGCTTCAGTTGAATTCCCGGAATGTTGTGCCTTTGCAGTCATGACAAAAGTAAGGCAAAAGGCAACAGAGATAATTGCTGATTTTTTCATTTTGTACTTTAATTTTCCTTGATTATTATTAAAGCAAAACTGGAAATAAAAAAACTATATTTTCTTAAACTGGTTTAAGAAATGCAGGTCTCAGGATAACAGCATTATAAAAAGATCTTTTTGTTAATAAAGAAAACCACTGCAATGCAGTGGTTTTCTTTTATAAAATGTAATTTCTATTAATCTGTAAATTGATCAGTTTTTTAATTTACCTTTCAGTGGGTGCTCACTTTGCCAGCGGGCACTTGCATCATTGCTCACGTAATGGATTGATAAATCAGAAGCTGCTTTAGAGTTTGAAAAACAAATCGAGCGATCAGAACTGTTCTCAAAATTTTCAAAGTACCAGAAAGCTTCATTTTCCAAAGCTTTCAACTTAGAATTCGTTTTATAAACCAGTAGATCTGCTGAGCTTTCAACATCAGTTTCATATACTATCAGATCACTTTTAGATTGAAAATTTTTAATATTAATACTTGGCATGTGTTCAGTGTTTTGGTGTTATTATAAGCAATATTTGATTTAATTAAATATTACTGGTCTAAAGATACTGAATTATAATTTAATGAATTACAATCTTTTATAACCTCTGTAATTAAACCATTTCTTTAACTGTCTGTTTGGATTTTCTAAATTCAGTTAAGCTTATTTTATGACGCTTTTTAAAGAATTTATTTAAATGACTTTCATCGGCAAAACCAAACTCATTAACGATCTCATTGATCCGCATATCACTGAACATAAGTCTGTGCTCAATTAGTCTCATTTTGTAGTTATAGATATAATTCTGAATGGTTTCTCCACATTGATTTTTAAAATAACTCCCTAAATAAGTTTCTGATAAACCAAATTTCTTACTGATAACAGAAGCCTTTAACTGCTGTGGTTCGTAGATATGAGTCTGAATATGACCGATGATCGATAACATTCTCTTATCCGAATTTACTGTAGCATTCACGGGTCTCATCTTTGATATATTTCTCGCTGCAATCACAATTAATGCATTCACATAATGCAGAGTGAGATCTTCCTGATAAAGATCGTGGTGTTTCATATTATGCAAAAGAGAATCAACAATTGATTTTACCAGAAATTCATCCGGCTTATTTTTTAAAACACAACCCGACAAATGAGAGGCATGGTATAATAAACATTCGATACAATTGATACTTTTCCAATTATACTCTCTTACATAGTTTTCACTAAATTTGACAAATAAAAATTCTGATATTTCAGAAATATCAAAGTAGTGCTGATCGTTAGGGGTAAGCATGATCAGGCTTCCCTTATTATAAGTAACCTTATTATCATTTATTTCTAAAAATCCTGATCCTGAAATAACATACACCATCTGAAAAAAAGAAAACTGCAGGTTCCTTACGGGGCATTTTTCCGTTTTACAATATTCTACATCAACCAGTCGGTCTATATTTTCTTTATTCATCCCGTAAAATTACTCATTTATCATTAAAATATACTGATATATTAAAAAAAATCTGTTCAATTTTGCTAAATAATTTTAAGACTCATCATGAAACGATCGATTTATATTTTGGCCCTGGGAGCCTTTGGTATTATCACCACAGAATTTGGGGTGATTGGTATTCTTCCCAATATCAGTAGGGAATTTGATGTATCTATCGATACTGCAGGTTGGTTATTGAGTGCTTTTGCTCTTACAGTAGCCGTTTCCTCACCTTTCATAACCGCGTTTACGACTAAGATAAATCGGAAACTTTTACTGTGTATGGTACTTGGAGTATTTGTATTATCCAATCTTCTTTCCTCTATTTCCACCAATTTTACGATGTTGATGGTGGCCCGTGTTCTACCAGCTTTCCTACATCCATTATTCTGGAATATCTCAATGGCAATAGCTTTTAAACAGGGTGGTGCTAAAGCCGTTTCTATAGTTATGGCAGGTCTTAGTCTCGCTACCGTTTTAGGTGTTCCGCTCACAACTTATGCTGCAGATTTGTTCAACAATTGGCAAGCTTCTTTTTATGTGGGAAGTTTTATAAGCCTGATTGCCTTTTTGGGATTATTATTCTTTGTCCCATCAATGCCTGCCAATAAGGATAAAACATCACATAATCAGTTATATGTACTGAAAAACCCTCAACTTTGGCTTAATCTTACCTCTACCGTTCTCACTCTTGCAGCCATGTTTTCAAGTTATACTTATCTGGCTGCTTACCTTGAAAAAATTTCACATATGGATGGGGCAGAGATCAGTATCATGCTGCTTTTGTTTGGCGGAATGGGAATTGTCGGCAATTGGTTGATGGGTCTTGCTCTAAACAGAAATCTGTTATTAACGGTCAGATTATTTTTCATCTCTTTAATTTCAGTTCAGATATTGGCCTATTACTTTGGCGGAATTTTCACACCGATGGTTCTTATTATTTCTCTCTGGGGAATGATTCATACCGGAGGCTTTTTAGTTCCAAATATCAGAACTACTCAGGCAGTACCTCATAGCGCGCTCGAATTTGTCAATAGCCTTTTAACATCTTGTTACAATATCGGCATCTCTCTGGGAGCTTTTGTAGGTGGATTTATCATTGCTAAATATGGGATTCATCAAATTGTGTGGATCAGTATTGCATTGCTTGGTACTACATTAGCACTTAGTTTTATCACTTTCCCAAAAAAATCGGAGATCGAAGAAGAGGAAAGAGAAGAAGAGGAAAAAATAAAAATTTCCCAAGTAATCTGCGAACAAGCCTAGATTGGATCAATAACAAATAAATTTTTTCTTTAATTTCCATACAGTTTCATTCAATTAAATTATTTAAAATGAAACTGTATGGAGATTTTTTTATTAAAGTTTTCAACTATTTTTCTTTGGTGTAATATGAACTACATTTGAAGCTCCGGGCTCAATAACAAAACGTACACCAGCTCCTCTTTCCTGATTTCTCCCCTGAACGGCAGAACCAGTCGTCAAAGTAAGCTTCCCCTGAAAAATCGGATGTGGAATAACCAGTGATATTTCAATTTCCTCCTCGTCAAGCTGTATAATAATGGATTCTGCATCAATTTTCGTACGCGTTCCATCCTTTGATACGGCATAGGCTGTGTACTGATTATTTTCATTCATTCTTCAATAATTTTAATCGGTTAAATTAGTAAAATCTTCCTTCATTTCTCTTATTGTGTTTTGATAGTAGTCGTTTTATTTATAAATTGGTATTCGTTTTATTAAACAGATTTTTATTAATAACACCCATCTATTATGCTACCTCCCGAAATGTATCATCAAGAATTTAAGGCTCCTGAGGAATTACAGGATACCATAAAATGCTTTTGGTATAACAGGAGAGACTCTGAAGAAGCACAATCAGATTTTGAGGTAGTCCCAGACGGTTATGCAGAGATTATTTTCCATTTTGGAGGTGAATGCAGTATTTCTTATAATGGAACATTACAACCATTACCATCCCCATTTATGATAGGACTTCTGAATCAGCCTGTTATATTTCAAATGAAAAACCGTCTAGAAATCATTGCCATCAGATGTTTTCCATGGACTGTTTTTGATTTATTGGGACTGCCATCAGGTAAGGTTGAAGTCCATACATTTGAACATCCTATCGCACAGCTTAATTCCACATTAAATACATTAATTCAAAATGGCAGAGTAGATGAAGCAATAGAACACGTCAAAGAATATTTCCTTAATGCGCATAAGGCAATTGCTAAAGATAGTATGCTGTTTAAAGCTGGAATAGCTATGACTGAAGCTAAAGGCACTTTACCAGTAAGCCAGGTTGCTCAGGCTGCTCATGCTACCGTTCGGACATTGGAAAGAAAATTCAAAGAATCTTCAGGCCATACCGTTAAAGATGTATCCGGTTTAATGCGGTTTGAACAGGCACGAAATCATTTATGGCTTCATCCCGAAACTAATATTGCAGGTTTAGCCATTGATCTTGGATATACTGATCAGTCTCATTTAAGTAGAGAATTCAAACGCTACAGTGGTATCACACCTGCTGCATTTGCCAGAAAAGCAAAAAAAAGAAGACAGATGGTAAGTGATGATTTTGTCGCATTTATACAAGCCTGAGCCAAGAGCATTTCTGAAATTTGTATTGAAATTAACATACAAATTAAAAGACATGCAATATTTATTAAAAGACAAAAAAGTAGCGATCATCGGTGGTGGACCAGTTGGTTTAACAATGGCTAAGTTACTACAACAAAAAGGTGTAGATGTAACCGTTTACGAAAGAGATTATGATGCACAAACAAGAATTTGGGGTGGTACTCTCGATCTTCATAAAACTTCCGGACAGGAAGCTTTGAAAAAAGCCGGACTCTTGGAAAATTATTATTCTGAAGCAATTCCTATGGGAATCATCTTTGCTGATAAGCAAGGTAATGTGTTACACACCCGAAAATCTACACCTGAAAATCAGCATGATAATCCGGAAATAAACAGAAACCATTTAAGAAAAATATTACTTAACAGCCTAACAGCTAATACCGTAGTTTGGAACAGAAAATTGACAAATCTTGATGTGCAAAACGGAAAATGGCTATTACAATTCGAAAATCAACCCGATGCTACTGCAGATTTTGTTATCGTAGCTAATGGAGGAATGTCGAAAGTAAGAAGCTATGTAACTGATGCTAAAATCGAAGAAACCGGAAGCTTTATTATCCAGGGGGATGTACCTACACCTGAACTCAATTGTCCTGAAGCTTATCAGCTTTGTGATGGCAGCAGATTAATGACGGCAGATAATGGAAGTTTATTCGTTGCTAATCCTTATAATAATGGTGCATTGACCTATGGTTTAATTATTCAGAAACCTGAAGAATGGAACTATGGTCACCCATTAGACTTCGAGAATAAAGACTCCGTTATCGAGTTCCTTTCAAACAGACTGTCAGATTGGAGTGGGCCCTTCCAACAGGTATTTCATGCAACTTCATTTTTTGTGGGATTACCAACAAGAAAATTGCCATTGGATAAACCCTGGAAAAATGATCGCCCTCTTCCAATAACGCTTATCGGAGATGCAGCACACCTGATGCCGCCGTTTGCTGGTCAAGGTGTAAATATTGGATTGGTAGATGCCTTAACTTTATCTGAAAACCTTACCGAAGGAAAATTTGAAACTGTTGAAGAAGCCATTAAAGATTATGAAGAAAGAATGATGATTTATGCTGCAGATGCTCAACTTGAATCAGCTACGAATGAAATAGAAATGCGCGATCCCGGCTTTTCTTTTTTACAGTTTTTCGAGTAAAATATACAGTGGGCTTCAATTTTTGAAGCTCACTGATTTTATAGATAAATTGTAAAACAAAGCATTTCTGACAAAATTTTAAAAAAATATTTTTTTGTATTTCTATTTATCGTAATATTGCAATATAAAGTTAAAATCATGGGAGCAACGAAAACAGACCATTTTACAGATGAGCAAAATAAAATAGCAATTATCGCTAAGGCATTAGGGCATCCTGCCAGAGTAGCGATTATTGAATATCTGCTAAAAGTAGATACCTGTATTTGCGGAGATATTGTAAATGAACTTCCATTGGCTCAGGCTACGGTTTCGCAGCATCTAAAGGAGTTAAAAAATGCTGGTTTAATTAAAGGGAATATCGAGGGAACAGCAATTTGCTACTGCATTGATGAAAAGACTTTTGAAATCCTGAATGAATACTTTTCAAAAATAATCTCCAGGGTTACGACCCAAAAATGCTGCTAATGCATTTTTTTGAAATAATATATCGCAATATTGCAATAAACAAATAAAACAAAAAGAACAATGAAATTATCTGAAATCAAAAAAATCTTACCAACATTAAATAACGTTGAGTTTCAACTGGAAAATGGAAATTTTGTTCCTGAACACTTTCATGTTACAGAGATAGGAACAATAACAAAACATTTTATTGATTGTGGTGGAATCATTCGAAGCGAAAAAACCATCAGCTTCCAACTATGGAATGCCAACGACTTTAAACATCGCTTAAAGCCTACTAAACTTATAAACATTATCAAATTATCTGAGGAAAAATTAGATATTGAAGATCATGAAATAGAGGTAGAGTATCAAGATGTTACCATTGGAAAATATGATTTAGATTTTAATGGAAAAAATTTTATCCTTAAAAATAAAACAACAGCGTGTCTGGCTCAGGAGGCCTGTGGTATTCCCACCGAAAAGCAAAAGCTTAATTTATCCGGTCTCTCTTCTAACTCCAGTACTTGTAAACCGGAATCAGGATGCTGCTAAAATAATCTCTAATTAAAAATAAATAAACGATGTATCCACGGCTTTTACAAACTATAGAATTAGTACAAAATATTGAAATCCCAGCGGAAAGAAAAGAAATATTAAAACCACTAACAGCATTTATCCAAAGAAAACTAGGAGATAAAAAAGCAATAAATCTTAATTTTATATGCACTCATAATTCCAGAAGAAGCCATCTATCCCAAGTTTGGGCACAGATAGCCAGTGATTATTTCCATATTCCAAAAGTAGCCTGTTATTCCGGAGGGACTGAAGAAACGTCGATATTTCCTAAAGTTGTAGAAACTCTGGAAGAACAGGGACTTCAAATATTGAAGCTATCAAATAGTGCAAATTCTGTTTATTCAATTAAATATAATGAAGAATCACATCCTATTATTGGCTTTTCCAAAAGACACGACAGCCTTTTCAATCCTGTTTATGGCTTTGCAGCGATTATGACATGCTCACAGGCTGACGGTGGATGCCCTTTTATTGCTGGTGCCGACCAACGTATTCCCATTACATTTGAAGATCCTAAAGTCTCCGATAATACACCTGAACAGACGAGAATTTATCATGAAAGAAGTTTAGAAATAGGAGTTGAGATGTTTCATGTCTTTTCACAGGTAATACAAATGGATTAAAACTATACCATGCAACCAAAACTAAAATTTCTTGACAGGTTTCTTACTTTGTGGATATTTCTTGCGATGTTTTTAGGAATCGTTTTAGGCTATTTATTTCCTGCCACTTCAAATATGATCAGTTCATTATCCATCAGAACAACGAACATTCCTTTGGCGATCGGTTTGATTATAATGATGTATCCACCATTGGCAAAAGTTGATTACTCATTGCTGCCAATGGTATTTCGGGATAAAAAAGTAATAAGCATTTCGTTATTACTGAATTGGATCATTGGTCCTGTTTTAATGTTTATACTGGCTGTTTTATTTTTGAGAAATGAACCTGATTACATGATAGGCTTGATCCTTATTGGTCTGGCGAGATGTATCGCAATGGTCCTGGTCTGGAATGATCTGGCAAAAGGAAATCGTGAATATGCAGCATTATTAGTCGCATTAAACAGTATATTTCAGGTATTTAGCTACAGTTTTATGATCTGGCTGTTCATCAACATACTTCCTGAAAAATTAGGTCTTGCCAATTTTAATGTCAGTGTGTCTATCCGGGAAGTAACAGAAAGTGTTCTAATTTATTTAGGGATTCCTTTTATTGTCGGTCTTCTAAGCCGTTATTTCCTTACAAGATTAAAAGGAAAAGAATGGTATCAGAGAAAATTCATAGCTAAAATATCTCCATTTACATTATATGCCTTATTATTTACCATCGTACTTATGTTCACCCTTAAAGGAGATAAAATAGTAGAACTCCCTATGGATGTGATAAAAATAGCTGTTCCCCTGATCATCTATTTTGTACTGATGTTCATGATGAGCTTTTTTATCAATAAACTATTGAATATTCCTTATGACAAAAATGTATCCGTCGCATTTACCGCTACAGGAAATAATTTTGAACTGGCAATAGCGGTTTCAATAGCTGTATTTGGGATTCATTCTCCACAGGCATTTGTTGGGGTGATTGGACCATTAATTGAAGTTCCTATTTTAATATTATTAGTTAAGATAAGTTTATGGCTAAAGAAATATAGCTATAAAGTATAAAACATCATTGGTATACATTTCAATGTTGTTGCTATATAATGTAAAACAATTATTTTTCCGATTCAATATTTTTGGGGTCATGAAAAAGAACTTCTACCTCCGTTTTGCATTATCCGTTATTTTACTGATGCATAGTGTGTTTTCTATTGTTAGTGGAGACGTCAATAATTTCGGTCTCCACTTTCTTAATACGATAGGATTCAGTCCATTGGGGCTTTACCTCGCCTGGTCAGTTAAGCTTACTCATCTTTTATCGGTTCCGTTGCTTTGGATAGATAAATATTTAAAAACTGTGGCAGTCGCCAATATTTCAATTTTTATTCTTGGGATTATTTATGTCCACTGGCAGAATGGGTGGTTTGTAGTAGGTGGTGGAAGGAATGGGGTGGAATTTAATTTCCTGCTTATTTTCTGTTTTTTAAACCTTATATTTCCTGAAGTTTCTTTCCAAAACAAAAAAAACAGGTAGTTGGTATACAAATGGGTTAATTTCGTAGCCTTTCTATTTTTATATTTGATTGAAAGATATTACTTTGTAGTTTTAAATCGTATAAAATTGAAGTCTACCACAAAATCAAAACTATATATTCATTTACTCTTTTGGATATTCTATTATATTCTGGAAGCGTATCTTGATTTTTATTGGTCCAGATATCAATTCCCTGATTTCAAATGGCAGATAAGGCTTCAAAATACAATGATCCTTGAACTGATCTATTTTCTGGTTAAAATTCCTCTTGCCTATTCTTTACTTTATGTTTATGAAAAGGTTGATATCAATAAATTTTCCAAATACTTCCTGTCAATCATTATCGTAATCATTGCGGTATTAGCCCACCGCTTTTTTACACACTATGTTATTTATCCTTATATCTATGGGGTCACAGAAACTCTGGATGGTAAACAGCCTTCTGGCTTCATCAATGGTCTCGTCGCCTTTAATTCATTTATGGATCTTATTTTTATGGTAGGTCTGGTATTTGGTATTGAAATTACACGGCAGAAAAATCTTCTTAAAGATCAGATATCTATGCTTAAAGCAGAGAAGCTTGATCAGGAACTAACCATGCTTAAAGCACAGATCAATCCACATTTTCTTTTTAATACACTCAATAATATCTATGGAATGGCACTTAAAAAAGCTGATGAAACGCCGGATGTAATTCTACAGCTTTCAAAAGTAATGCGTTACAATATTTATGAGGCCGCTGAAAAGAACATCTCTATTGAAAAGGATATTGAAAATATAAAAGACTTTATACAAATCCAGAAAATCCGACACCGTCACCTTTCTGTGGATTTTAGTGAAGCTATTGATAATCCTTCTCAGGAAATCTCACCACTGATATTGATCCAGTTTGTTGAAAATGCCTTTAAACATGGTGTTTCGGAAAGTCTCGGAAATTCATTCATCCATATTGACATTCAGCTGAAAAACAGAATTCTTTATTATTCTATTGAAAATTCCAAAGAAGAAAGATCAGGTGAAAATTCAACCAAAATAGGATTGAAAAATATTCACAGGCAGCTTGAATTACTCTATCCAAAACACACCCTTCAAGTTGAGGACAAAAGTGACCGTTATATTGTAAAACTAATGATTGATTTCAATGACACACTCAGCATCTAAAAAATACAACTGCATTATTGTAGAAGACGAACCGATTGCAGCAGAAATTCTTGAAAACTTTGTTTCCCAGGATAAAGAACTGAATCTTGTAGGAAAATGCTCTGATGCCGTTTATGCCAGCAGCCTTTTAAGCATCCACGATGTAGATCTTATGTTTTTGGATCTTAATCTTCCGGTGATAAAAGGATTTGATTTTCTGAAAAAATTAAAAAATCCACCGTTTGTTATTGTTACCACAGCTTATCATCAGTATGCTGTAGAAGGATATGAACTCGATGTTACAGATTACCTGATGAAACCTATTCCTTATAGCCGGTTTCTTACAGCGATTGGAAAATTTAAACATTTAATGGAAGCCGAAGAGGCATTACTAGAAATTGCAGATCGTGATTTCATTTTCATCAACAGTGGGAAAAGGCAGATAAAAATAACTTTATTAGATATCTTTTATATTGAAAGCTTAAGAGAATATATTAATATTCATACAAAGGCAGAGACTTTTACCTTCAAAATGCCGATCAGCAAAATAGAAGAAAGTTTAAATCCGAAAATGTTCGTCCGTATTCACAAGTCTTACATTGTTTCTAAATCTAAAGTAGAAGTAAAGTCGGCGAACATGATGCAGATTAACGGCAAGAAACTTCCTATTGGCAGAACGTACAAACCTTCCATAGAATTTTAAACCCATTAAACACTTATAAAACACCTATAAAACACCTGAATATCGGGTGTTTTTATTTTTAGTAGACCTCATACCGTTGTTGATATTGTTTTTTTGACATCGTCTTAACAATTATTGAATTTTGATTAACAATAGTTAAAAAATCAATAATTATGAAATATCGATTAAAGCTTCTAAGTGCGGGTGTTGCCTTTTTTATGGGTCACGATTTGCTTTTAAGTCAGGAAAAGCAGGACACCATTAAAACCCAGGATATAGAAGGTGTAGTGGTTACTGCCTTAGGAATAAAAAGAGAAAAAAGGTCCCTTGGATATTCGACACAAGAGGTAAAAGGCGATGATATCAGTAAGAATCCAACCACCAATTTCCTCAATAACCTTTCTGGAAAAGTAGCAGGTCTTGAGATCAAACAATCCACCAATTTTGGAGGCTCCGTAAATGCAGTATCACGAGGATATAAATCTATTCTGGGTGATAATCAGGCACTTTTTGTAGTTGATGGAGTTCCCATTATCAACAGGAATATCAATTCTACATTTCAGCAGAATGGTGGTGGGGGATATGATTACGGAAGTCCTGTATCCGATATCAATCCCAATGATATAGAAACTGTAAATGTACTGAAAGGTGCTGCAGCAACAGCTTTATATGGATCAAGAGCTCAGAATGGAGCTATTATTATTACCACAAAAAAAGGGAAAAAAAACTCGAAAGGTATAGGTCTTGAATACAGTGGAAGTTTTTCTGTTTCTACGGTTGATAAATCTACTTTCCCTGAATATCAGACACAATATGGACAAGGATATTTAGGAAACGTTTTTGGAATGTATCAAAATAAACCAATTGCACCTTTTTATTATGATGCTTCTTATGGAGCACCCTATGATCCCAATCTTATGGTCTGGCAATATGATGCATTCATACCTGATTCCCGTAATTTTGGTAAAACGACACCTTGGGTAATGGCTAAAAATGGACCGATAACATTCTTTGATAAAGCAATCAATCAAACGAATAATATTGCTTTCAGTGGTGGAGATGACCGGACAACATTCAGATTAAGTTATTCCAATACCAATGCTACAGATATTCTTCCCAATTCCTCTTTAATGAAAAATAATTTTAGTGGTAATGCATCCTACAAACTGATGGATAATCTTACGGCTACTATCTTCGCCAATTATATTACACAAAGTACAAAAGGAAGGAATGCAACGGGCTACACGGATAATCTTATGGGCAACTTTCGTCAATGGTGGCCTACAAATATTGACATTCAATACCTGAAATATTTGTATGAAACATTTGATAAAAATTACACCTGGAATATAAAATCTCCAACTAATTTGTCTCCTGCTTACTGGGACAATCCATATTTCACGCGATATAAAAACTATCAGAACGATAAAAGAGACCGTTTTGCAGGGAATTTCAGTCTTAATTATGATCTTTCTAAAAACATCAATATACTGGGCAGGGTAGGTATAGATGGATATAATATGATGATTGAAGAAAGAAGGGCTGTAGGTTCTGTTCCTGCATTTTTTAGCTTTAATACCATCGAGCAGCCATCAGGATATGCAGTTACCAATCTTCGTTTTACAGAAACCAATTATGACCTTATCGCTACCTACAAAAAGAACATTAGTGAGGATTTCAATATTCAGGCACTAATAGGTGGAAACATCAATGTTCAGTCCAATTATTCCAATGCCCAGACCACCACAGGTGGACTTTACATTCGTGATCTTTATACGATTTCCAATTCGGCGGCTACGGCAGCAAAACCAGTGATCACCGATACTTCAAAATATATTTATGGAGCTTTTGTTCAGGCTTCTTTGGGATATAAAAACACCTATTATCTTGAGGGAACTTTCAGGAGGGATCAGTCCAGTTCATTACCAAAAGGAAAAGAAGCTTATTATTATCCATCCCTTTCGGCAAGTGTGGTATTTTCTAATTGGCTGAAACAAAAATGGCTGACCTTTGGAAAGGTAAGAGCAGCCTATGCAGAAGTAGGTTCGGATACGAATGCTGATCAGTTGAGAAACAGGTTTATCGTACAATCTTCTTTTGGAAACAGCCCCGTTTATTCTTATAATACTACTTTAAGAAATGCTGACCTTCTTCCTCAAAAATTAAAAAACCTGGAGGTTGGAACCAATATGCAGTTTTTCAAAAACAGGATAGGCTTTGATGTTGCATGGTTCAGAAATATTGCATTTGATCAGATTCTACCACTTCCGATTTCTTTATCCAACGGATCGGGAAGTAAAATTCAGAATACAGGAGAGCTCACTACAAAAGGACTCGAGGTATCTTTAAATATAACTCCTTTAAAATTCAGTGATTTTGCCTGGGATATGTCGTTGAACTGGTCTAATCCCATAACTAAAGTTACTGCACTTCGGGAAGGTATTGAAAATATTACCATCGGAGCTTTACAGGGCGGTATATCCATTAATGCACCTCTTAATGAAGATTATGGAAGCATCTGGGGATCTGATTACGTTTATGATCCCAATGGAAACAGGATCATCGGAAGAAATGGAGCATATCTACATACCGACGATACCAATCACAATTTTGGAAGTTTCCAACCTGATTTTTTTGCAGGATTAAACAATTCTTTCACCTATAAAAACTTCAATTTAAGTTTTCAGATCGATTGGAAGAAGGGAGGCAATATATTTTCCCTGGATCAGTATTATGCTTATGGAACAGGACTACATCCTGACTCTGTAGGGCTGAATGATTTGGGAAATCCTATCAGAAATACCCTTGCTAATGGTGGAGGTGTAGTTTTACCCGGAGTAATGGAAGATCCCAATAATCCCGGACATTATATTCCTAATACAATTCGTCTTGATCGTTCTATTTCCAGTCAGTTTCTGGAAACAGATCCACCGGCGGCGGCATTTGTTTATGATGCCAGTTTTATAAAACTTCGCCAGGTATCAATTTCTTACACTTTTGACAAGAAATTTTTAGGCAATACCGGAATTCAGAGCCTTAGTCTGGGCTTAGTAGGGAGCAATCTTTGGATCATTCATAAAAATCTTCCTTATGCAGATCCTGAAGCAGGGCTTTCGTCAGGTAATATTCAGGGATATCAATCCGGAGTGATGCCATCTACAAAGAATTTTGCATTCAATCTGAAAGTTAATTTTTAAAAACTATGACAATGAAAAATACAATTATAATAAGTTCTTTAGTATTACTATTGGTAAGCTGTACATCGGATGATGTAAATATGGATCCTCATGCTACCTATAATACGATACCCGAAACGCTGATTACTTATGCGGAAAAGGAATTAAGTGATTATATGACTACACCGAATGTTAATGAAAATAATTTTAGGTTAACCATGCAATATTGGCAGGAAACAACCTATGTGAATGAAAGTAATTACAATTTTACAGCAAGAAATGTCTCCAATAATGTTTGGGGAGATAATTATGTAAATGTTCTCAATAACCTTAATAAAGCAAAAGAACTGATCGAGCAGTATCAACCGGTCCCTTCAGAACTGAATACCTGGCCAGCTAAAAAAAGAAACCAATTAGCAATTATTGATATGCTCTCAGTTTATACATTTCAAACCTTAGCAGATACTTTCGGAGATATTCCCTACAGCCAGGCACTTAATAACAATCAATATCCACTTCCTGTTTATGATAATGATACGGAGATCTATGAAAGCCTTATCAATCGTTTGAAGGTCGATATAAACAATCTCGAGGAAGGACAGGGAACATTCGGACAGGGAGATATCTTATATGGCGGAGATATTGGAAAATGGAAAAGATTTGGAAATTCTCTTCTGCTGAAGCTGGGGATTTCTATTTCCGATGTAAATCCCTCCCTTGCTCAATCTACCATTAATAAAGCTATTTCTGGAGGAGTCATGATCAGTGAATCTCAGAGCTGCATATTCAGGTATCTGGCTGAATCTCCTAACTTTAGTCCTATATTTGAGAATGTTCTTAATAATAACCGGGATGATTTTTTTGGTGGAAAACCATTCGTCGATTTTCTTAATGCGACTTCAGACGCAAGGGTATCCAAATATTTTCAGGACGTAGACGGTATTTATATAGGTCAGGTCATTGGTCTACCCGGAGAGTTCTCCAGCTTTTCTGCTCCCGGAATTTTCGCATATAAACAAGAAACCCCTGGAAATCTCCTTACTTATACTGAAGTTTCTTTCTACCTTGCTGAAGCCGCTGCCAGATTTGGAATTGGTGGAAACCCCGAAGTACTTTATAAAAATGCTGTTCAGGCTTCCTTTCTGGAGTGGGGCTTTACAACGCAGAATGCCCTGGACTACCTTACTGACAATCCTTACAATGCAGCAAACTGGAAAAAATCGATTGGTGAACAGGCTTGGGTTGCCATGTATAATCATCCGGTAGTATCCTGGAATTTTTACCGCCGATTGGACTATCCAGCTTTACAGGCACCACCAACAGCCATTAATAATGCTGGTGGAAAAGTACCTGTAAGATTACAGTATCCAGGGCTGGAAGCAACAACCAATGGAACCAACTATTCTAAAGCCGCTGCTGCGATCGGTGGTGATAAACTGACAACAAAAGTATTCTGGGACCGAAATTAAAGTAAGCCTTTAAAATATCATAGTCTTTCTTCATATATATTATTTTCAACTGTGATTTTTTGCCTGCATTCTGGTGCAGGCTTTTTAATTATACATAAAATTCTTTTGTAGACGTGATTTCTTTGTTTGTAGATGTTTTTTCCTAACGTTTTAAGATTTACCCAAATTTGAATCAATAATTAAAGAGTATATAATAATTAATAATAAAAAGCAGACTTATGAGAGCAATGAGAATCCAAAATTGGGTGTACAGATTTTTTCTAATCCTTTTTGTAGGAGTATTTTTTATCAGCTGTAAAAATGACGATGGAGAAGATTCTAACCCTATGACAGATCATAGTATAGATGTAGTGCTTGGTACATTTAAAGGAACACTGAATTCAGGCGGCCAGGATTATTTTAATGCCATTGTCATGGTTTCAAAAGTCGACGATTCCCATGTTAAGGTTCAGGCCAAAACCAATGAATCTTATTCATTTGTAACCACCAAGACACTAACTGCAGTAAATACTCAAGGAGTAGGGGTTGTGGGTAATAATAATGAGGGAAGTATCGACTACCTTATTTCAACGAAGGCTCTCATGGTAAGCACTCAAAAAACTTCTGAAACGGATAAAATATATCTTTTCCAGGGAACAAAACAGTAAAACAATATATAATTTAGTTTTCCCATTACGGGATCGTAATGGCTTAATGAGTACAAACTCTTAAGCCATTTTTTATTTATATATGATCAGCTTGTAATGGAAGTCATAATAGCCGTTGATTATCCAAAGAAAATATTTCATTAAGTGAAGTCAAAATGAAAAAAAATATTAATTTTGCCTGGAATGTTTCAGCACAAGTTTATATCAATTTTTATACTATTGGGATTATTTTTTATGCCAACGCAAATATTTGCCTGTGGCCTGAAATCTCATTCAGTAGAAAAATCACGTTGTGAGATCAGCATTTCAAAATCTACGCATAAAGATCACTGTAATTCTTGTGGTTCAAAAAAATGTTCCGGGAAATGTAAAAATCCTTTATGCAAATGTCCCACCTCAAATCCAAATCCAACTTTATTAAATCAACAGGAGTTCAGTTTTTTAAGGTTAAAAGATTTTAATTCTATTTTATTCTCATCTCATGAAACTACAGTTTCTAAAGGTTTCCAATCTATTTGGCTAATCCCTAAAATAGTTTAATCCCCATATTTACAGCCCAAATTATGTTCTTTTGGAAGTCATTTCAGTTTTAATTTATAATTGAAACAATAGAGATATTTCTATTGTTATTAAAACAATGAAATAAATATCAAATAAGAGCTGATACAATTTCAAAAAACATATTGGAATCCAGACAAAGGAAATCGAATTCATGAAGGTAAACTGAAAAAATTCGATAAAAAATAATTTAAAAGTCATGCTATAGAAGTAATGACATTCAACAATTTTAATCATAGAAATATCAACATAATGAAAAATATATTCTTATCAATCATTGCAATGACAATAATAGCTTTAGCGTTATCATCTTGTAAAAAATCAACAAATAAAACTCCTGATCAAACTTCCGAAACTGTAGAATTACAGTTAAAGGAAAATAATAAACCCACTGAATTAACCAAAACAGAAGCGGGAAAAACCGTCGTAGAAAAAGATATAAAAAACTTTTCTATTGATCCGATCATTAGGGACTATTTAATTCTAAAAAATGCACTAGTAGCTGATAATGATCAGGCTGTAGCTAAAGCCGGAAAGCAACTGTTTACAACTTTGAGGAATGTAAATATGAAGGCTATTCCCGCAGATAAACACAAAGAATATATGGATATCGCCGAGGACGCCAAAGAAAATGCCGAACACATCGGAAACAATGCCGGAAAGATTGATCACCAGAGAGAACATATGGCATCATTAAGCAATGATATAGCTGATCTTATAGCGGCATTTGGAACCACACAAAAATTATATCAGGATCATTGTCCGATGTATAATGATGGTAAAGGTGCGATCTGGATCAGTGAGACAAAAGCAATTAAAAATCCTTATTACGGTGATAAGATGCTTACTTGTGGTTCCGTAAAAAAGGAATATTAAAATGAAAAAAGGAGTAAAGATACTGGCAGCAATTGTTCTGCTTATTTTTATTGCTCTACAGCTTTATCAGCCTGTCCCAAATATGGATAAGGGGCAGGTTTATAAAACCGATTTTATGGAAGCACATACTTCTATACCAACTGATGTAAAGGCCATACTGAAGACATCATGCTACGACTGTCACAGTAATCATACAAACTATGAATGGTATGATTATATACAGCCAACCAGAAGTTTTGTAGATAATCACATCAAAGATGCAAAAGAGGATTTGAATTTTAATGAATGGACTACCTATTCCGGTCGGAAGCAGAAAAGATTAATTACTTCAATTAAAAAACAGATTGAAACTAAAAAAATGCCTATGTCTTCCTACACATTTATTCATAATGATTCTAAGCTAAGTGATCAACAAATAAAATTATTAACAGATTGGCTGGCAAAGCAGGAAAATAAGCTGATGGAATAATTTTTGTCTTCAATAAACCTCAATAACATATACAATACCATGAAAATAGCAACTTACAACGTCAATGGAGTTAATGGACGATTACCTGTTTTACTTCAATGGTTAAAGGAAGCCCAACCGGATATTGTCTGCCTCCAGGAGCTGAAAGCTCCCCAGGAACGTTTCCCAATCAATGAGATCAATGCCGCGGGATATGAAGCGATCTGGAATGGGCAGAAAAGCTGGAATGGAGTAGCGATACTTTCAAAAGGCTATGAGATTACAGAAGTTCAAAGATCCCTACCCGGAGATCCTGAGGATATACAGAGCCGTTATCTTGAGGCAATTATTGATCAGATGGTTATCTGCTGTTTGTATCTTCCTAATGGCAATCCATATCCGGGACCCAAATTTGATTATAAGCTATCATGGATCAAACGTTTGAAAAAACGAACAGATGAATTAATAAAAATGGAACTTCCTGCGATTATTATTGGTGATTTTAATATCATTCCAACTCCATTTGATGTCCATAAACCTGAACGTTGGGAAAATGATGCCCTGTTCAGGATTGAAGTAAGGAAAGCATATGAGGAGCTGCAAAAGAAAGGCTGGCTTGATTCTATAAGAACTTTATTTCCTGAAGAAAAGATCTATACATTTTGGGATTATCTCTATAAAGCTTATGATCGAGATGCTGGAATTAGATTAGATCATATTCTACTGAGTCCTTACTTAGCGTCAGGATTAAAATCCGGGGGCGTTGATAAGCATGTCCGGGGCTGGGAAAAGACTAGTGATCACGCTCCAGTCTGGATAGAATTGGAGAAAGATCAATAGAGTAATTTATTTATAGGAAGCGTCTGCAAATTTAATGCAGACGCTTCTTTTATTTTTCTTTAAGATCTTTTTTAATTTGTTTTTCTGCATTTTCAGCTTTCTTTTCCTGAGCTTTTTTTTCTTTACGCTGTTGTACGCGGGATTTTTTCTCGGCACGCCTTTCCTGACGAATCACTTTGTTGGATTTTGTATTGTACAAAGCATCTACAATTCCCTGTCCTGTTTTACTGAATATTTTTATTTTTGGGTGATCATGGGTTCCTGTTACAACAACCGGAAAACCGATCCATCCACCAGGCGGAAGACCAACCCTTACCCGTAGATCCAGCAATCCATTGAAACTGGTAGTCCCACTAACGGAAGGTCTTAGAACAGAGACTTTAAAAGTGAACTTATCAACATGGATCAGGTTATTTTTAATAGCAGTTTGAATATTCACCCCTTTCATATCGGGATTATTAAAAGCATTAGCTCCAACTTTATCGCCGATTACTGAAAACATTTTAAGGTTTTTCACCTCTACATTGCGAAGATTTACAATACCTCCACCTTCCAATGAAGGATAAATCGGAGTCATATTTTTGTCAAAATCGCCTTTCAGCTTATAATCAATTGATACGATTCCTTTTACATTTTTGGCAGCAGTGGCCATCTCCCTAACCATATCAATTTCTTTGTATGCTCTCTGAACATCAAAATCCTGAATCTTAAGCGCTACATCGTAATTGGCCGTTAATGGAGATTCATCCTGATAACGGGCATCAATATTCATCCGGCTTCCTATGATGTTAAATGAGGTGTTTTTAAGATAAACCTGTCCTGTATTTACAGAAGCCAGCCCCTGAAGCTGATTAAGGACTAAACCTTTAAATTCAACCTTTTTCGCATGAGCTTCTAAAGAGACATCGAGATTTTTTGGAATAATTACAACACCACTGCTTTTAGGATTTTCTACTTTTGCATATTCAACTTCAATAGATTTATCGGTATTATCTCCATTTTTTAAAGCCATAAATTCATCAATTAAAATATAATTGGAATTCAGGTCAAATTTTCCATGTAGGGTTCCTTTTCTTTCAATAAAATAATTAATTGTATTCAACAGGTAGCCATTTAATGCAAAATCAGATTTACCATAGGTGGCATTAAATTTTCTGAACCACATTTTTTCATTTTCAAACTGAAAGTTCCCTTCTTTGATATAGAATGATTTCGGCAAATATTCTGTAGTCGCTTTTATATTTTTCAATATTAAAGTTCCTCTGTTATCTAATTTGCTGTACTGACCTGTTGTTGCATAACTCTGTCTTCCATTAAGAGAAAGATCAGCCATAATGAGCCCACTTACATCAAACCCTTTTTTAGCAAATACTTTATAGATCCTACCCACATTTAAGACTCCTTTTGCTTGTACTTTATACAGTAGATCTTCAAAATCCTGCAGATCAGCAGTTACAAAAACAGGATTTCCTTCAAAATCAAAACTAAAAGGATTCAGTTTTACTCCCAGACTTTTAAAAGTACCATCTGTATTGTTGATATTAGCAATAAGATTGATATTCTGAATAGGGTTGGGGTAGTAGTTTGTTTTCAACCATCCATTTTTCAGATGAAGATATCCATTGGTTTTAGGAAATAATTTTTTATCAAGGCTGAAAATTCCGTTGGATTTGATATTGGTATCCATAAGCCCGCGCATATCGATGTTTTTCAATCCCAGTGCCTGATCCAGTGTCTGAAGATCGACAGCACCTTTTATATCTGCATTTACCTGCATCTCATTTAGGCCTTTTGTTCGTACAACAGCCCGGAAATTGTTATTCCTGCCGAGATCAAAACTTAGATTTCTAAGATTTAAATTCAGCTGTTCTGTATCTAATGATGGCAGGTCTACATTGAGATCCATATTAAGGTTATTCATAGGAACCGGAGCTTTTCCATTAGAAACAAAACCATCTTTTACCAGAAGGCGTGCTTTTAGTCTGGGTTTTAATTTTTTAGGCTCGCTAAATCTTCCTTTCAGACTAAAAAACAAATCACTGTTACCTTCTATCTTGGTATCTTTTGCCCAATCCAGATATTGCGGTGGCAATACAGAGATCATATCACGGATCGTTGTTTTCTCAGAAGATGCATTAATATCAAGGTTATATCCATCTTTTAAAATACTTAGAGAACCTGTAAATTCTAAAGGGAGATCATTGATCTTTAATTCGTTTTTTCTTAATACAAAAGTCAGTGCATTCGTATTGATCCTCGTTATAAGATCAGCACGCAGGCTCTTTTGTTTAGCATAATATATTCTGTTAAGGGCAAAGTCAACTTTATTAATTTCAAGGTCAGTTTTCAGGTCAAAAATATCTTTGCTAAAACCTCCTTTACCAGTATAGTTCAATCCTTTAGCATCTACCAAGACTCTTGCAGAATGATCATTATATTTTATATTCCAGTTTCTGAATTTGATGAGATCCAATTTTATAGAAGCACCTTCTTCTGTAGTATCTTTAGGCTTTCCGGAAGGTTTAGAAACATAAACATTGTAATTAGCCTCTCCTTTACTATTGACAAAAACATTTGCGTACGCATCTGTTACATAAATCTCATCGATCTTAATTTCACGATCAAAGATCAGGTTCTTCAAATTGATTCCTACTGCAACTTCTTTTGCGGCGAGTAGGGTATCCTGTTGAAAAGGTTTGGAACCTTGTAATAAAAACTGATCTACAGAAACGGTAAGCGATGGAAAGTGTCTGAAAAATGTCAGATGTGTTCTTTTATAATCAAGTTTCCCTGCGAGATGTTTATTTGCAAATAATTTTACCTGCTGAGATATTGTCCCGGGAAACAATATAGGAATAATGAACATCAGGAATAGAATGGACACCACTGAAATCCCAGCCCATTTTAAGATCTTCAAAATTATTTTTTTAAACTTTTCCATAAATAGATAATTTTGATTTGAACAATATTTATTACCTACTAAAGCGGCAATTAGTTAACAGTCATCTAAAATTAAGCCATTTATCATAATATTTTTTGTCAATTTAAAATAATAGATCATACAAACTATTAAATTATAATCCTAAAAACGCAGTCTTTTAATTGATAATAAGTATAAAATCAAACCTTCAAAACTAATTGACATTATCCATTAAATTTAATAAGAATAGCCTATATTAGTAGAGGTAGTTTTCATTTGCCAATACGATAAGTCATGGAAAAATCAATAGAATCGCTTGAAGAATTTTACAGACATAAACTCACGAATGTTTCGGAGGGTTTAAGAAAAGACAATGATCAGTTTAATATTTTCAGTATTGAAGAAAATAGCATTAACGGTATATCATCACCTGCTTATATACGCCGGAATTTTTATAAGATCATGCTATTTAAAGGTAAAAATATATTCCATTACGGAGATAAAAGTATTCCCATTGAAGGGGATACCTTGTTGTTTTTCGATCCTAAAACACCTTATACTTATGATCCTGTTGAGCCAGGAAGTAAAGGATGGTTTTGCGTATTTAAGCAGGAATTTTTCCATACCAGCCTTCGCATCAATCTAAGTGATCTCCCTTTATTTTCAATAATAGATCATCCGGTATTTAAACTTAAGCCTGGGGAAGCAAAAGAGATACAGTCAATTTTTGAAAAAATTATTAAAACAATTGATACAGATTATATTTATAAATATGAATTAATTAAAAGCTACGTCAGTGAACTGATCTATTTAGCCATGCAGCTGCATCCAAGTGAGGAGGTTTTCCATCATCCTGATGCAAGTTCTCGTATCACCACTGTATTTAATGAATTACTGGAAAGGCAGTTTCCGATAGAATCGAAAACACAAAGGTTTGAATTGAGATCTCCAAAGGTTATAGCAGATCAACTTTCCATTCATGTCAATTCCCTCAACAGGGCCGTTAAAAATGCAACAGGCCTTACAACGACTGAGCATATTTTTGAAAAACTTACTGCAGAAGCAAAAGCTCTTTTAAAACATACGAATTGGAATATTGCAGAGATCAGTTACGTTCTAGGATTCGAAGATCAGGCTCATTTTAATAAATTCTTTAAAAAACAAACCAATATCAGCCCATCAATTTTCCGCCAGGTTTGAATCTGACAAAAAATGGTTTTTATACAACAAAATAAGAGCCTATTTCTACATCTACCTTTGTATAAAAATAAAACAATGAGTAATACAAAGGTTTGGTATATAACGGGAGCATCTAAGGGAATGGGATTTTCATTAGCTAAGCAATTATTAATAAAA
Organism: Chryseobacterium sp. FW101-FHT12H09; assembly: GCF_058790395.1. Lineage (NCBI taxonomy): Bacteria > Pseudomonadati > Bacteroidota > Flavobacteriia > Flavobacteriales > Weeksellaceae > Chryseobacterium > Chryseobacterium sp. FW101-FHT12H09. Next base: position 55,417 of record NZ_JBYTCP010000003.1, read on the forward strand.
GGACATCGGGTAGCGGTAACTTCAAGGTCTGTTAATGCTTTTGAGCAATTTTCAGAATATGGAGACAGATTTCTTCCACTAGAGGTTGATCTTAAAAATGAAAGCTCTATAGCAGAGTCATTAAAAAAAAGTTATGATACGTTTGGGCGATTAGATGTTGTTGTAAATAATGCCGGCTATGGACTCGGTGGGGCACTTGAAGAGCTTACAGGAGATGAAATAAAAGATAATTTCGAAGTTAATTTCTTTGCAGTTGTTAAGGTCATTCAGCGGGCTTTACCGTATTTGAGAAAACAAAAATCCGGACATATTATTAATATTTCATCAATTGCCGGTTTTGCTCCAGGATTAGGATGGTCGATGTATTGTGCCGCAAAATTTGCAGTTAGTGGTCTTTCTGAAGCATTAGCAAATGATCTTAAACCTCTTGGAATACATGTTACCAATGTTCTACCGGGTTGGTTCCGAACAAATTTTGCCAATGAAGATTCAATAGCCTACAATAAAAATCAGATAGAGGATTATAATTACCTTCGTGAGTATCATCATAAAATGAACAATATGAGTGGAACTCAACTGGGAGATCCTGATAAGATAGCAGATGTATTCTTAGAATTAACCAACAGTACTATGCCTGCAGTGAATTTATTTCTAGGAAGCGATTCTTTTATGAGAGCCAAAAGTAAGATAGAACTGCTCAATTCAGAAATGGATCGTTGGAAAGACAGTTCATTTTCTACAGATTTTTCTGGATAAGAAAATAATCCATATCCTCTATATAGCTTATAGAGGATATTTTATGCAAAACGAATGGGAAATAAATTAAAATTTCTAAATTGCTCATTATAATACAATGAAGATCATCTGTATAAAACAGTTTACTATCTACTTCTAAAATGCTAACAGATATTATCACCAACAACCTCACCGTTATTTTTTGTGGAATCAATCCCGGTTTAAAATCCGCAGACGATGGACATCATTTTTCCGGAAGAAGCAATCGCTTCTGGAAAGTTCTTCATAAATCTGGTTTTACACCCTATGAGATCGAAGCTATACATGATACCAGTATTATAGATTTTGGATATGGACTGACGACCGCAGTTGCAAGGGCAACTTCCCGCGCAGATGAACTTTCAAAAGAAGAATTCGACCAATCCCTTGAAACTTTTAAAACAAAAATAAACAAGTTTCAACCAAAATATATTGCTTTTCTGGGTAAAGCAGCCTATAAAGCTTTCTCAGGAAAAAAGGAAATTATGTGGGGACAACAACCTGAATACCTCTGTGGTGCACAAGTCTGGATACTCCCTAATCCCAGCGGCTTGAACAGAGGGTTTAGTCTTGATGACCTTGTTAGGTCCTACGGTGAATTCTATCAGGTAATTTCACATTAAATTCTCCTGATTATCCCTTATTGGGTTTACTTACATATGGATTGCCTTTAACAAAAAAGCGCCAGGGCAGAAGTGCATCTTCCTGAGCATAAGCAACTCCAATACGTGGTCCTTCTATAATTTGATCAGATGTATATCGGATCCCGTGATCTTCAATCCATATCTCCTCTCCGGATAGATCTTTTTTATTAAAGGAACGATCAATTCCCAGAGCTTTAGCCGCAGAACCAGGACCTGATGTAATAGCAGCTTTAGTAAAAGGCATATTTCGTCTCAGTTCCATGATGTCTTTTCCTACCAACGGTTCAACAGCTCTTATCAATACAGCATGCGGTTCATCCTTAACAGAGGTTACAATATTAAAAAGATGATGAATGCCATAGCATAGATAAACATAGGAAATACCTCCTTCGTGATAGAGGATTTCGGTTCTGTTGGTGCGTCGTCCGCCATATGCATGGGAAGCTTTATCCAGTACTCCAAAATACGCTTCAGTTTCTACAATGATACCTGCCGTTATCTCATCATTGATTTGGGTAAAAAGTATTTTTCCCAAAAGATCTTTAGCCAGAAAAATAACATCTTGATTTTGATAATAAGAGTATTGTAATTTCATTTCTATGTCACATTCAAAATTTTTACCCGGACCTTTATCTTTCATCTCAATGGTATTGATATCATACAAAAGTACAAATTTAGACTCCCTAAAAGTTATTTAAATCAAATATGACTATATCATTATAGTTAAATAAATCCTGAGACAGATCAATTAAATAGAGCACTAAGTCTTGTAAACAAAATGGATCTTGTGGGTCAGCACCTTTCTTGAATCTGGGACAGATCTTCGGCCACCGAACAGACTAATTTTGCATTATAAATCAGTCAATATTTATGAACTTCCCAAATAAAATATCATCTTTTTTTCTTTTGATCCTGCCAAAGTCTTTAGTAAAAATAATAGCATCTTTTCTTATCATAAGTATTCCTTCATTAGCTCAGGCTCAGCTTGAATTATATGCTAAATTTAACCAGGATGGATCTGTAAATCCTGTCATCAACTACAATGGAAGCAAAAGGATCAATGACCAATTTTCCCTTGTCTTTTTCGGCCTGATTCGTGAGCAGTGGAGCCAGGCTTTAATTGGACTTTCATATACGCCTACCAGTTCAATTCGATTCTCAGCAACTGCCGGAATCGAGCATGGTCAGAGCTCACCACGGTATTCAGCGAGTGTGTGGTTGAAGAAAAATAAAACAACATTCCTGATTCTTGGAGAGTTGGGAAGCGGACATGAAAATTATCTTTATAAGATTAATATGTTTCATGAATTTTCCGAAAAATTCAGCTTGGGTGTTATGGATTGGCGCTATCACGGTCTTGGACCTAATGTACGATATACGATTCCTAAACTTCAAACTACGATCTGGGTGATGCCCGCTTATGATCACGAACAAAAAATATTCAGGAGTATTGTTGGCATCAGTGTTCAGATGTAATCGTAAAATTTACTTGCTAGGCAATCCATAATTAGTGTATTAAATACTGTTTCGTAGCAACTCTAAGGATCGTTCGATCTCCTGCTCATTAAGTGATGCAAATCCCAGTCTAAGACCGTTTGGTATAAATACTTCATTGTTGTAAAACGAACCATCAGCGATTTTTAATCCATTCTTTGCCGCCGTTTGTGAAAGATCGGGTAGGTGTATAGCTTTATCGAATATGGACCAGACCGCAAGCCCTCCTTCAGGAATTTTAAAGGTTATAGCATCATTGAAATTGGTTTGAAGAATCTCACAGAATAAATCCCTGCGCTGTCTATACATTTTCAGAGACTTACGGAAATGCCTTTCCATTTCTCCATTCTCAAATAAGGACGCAAATGCTTCTTCCAATAATGAGTCTCCCTGTTTATCTATTAACTGCCGTAATGACGATGCAGCTTCTACAAAAACAGGGTCAGCAACCATGAAGCCTATTCGGAGAGCTGGAGCAAAAGTTTTTGTAATGGATCCGATATAGATGACATTCCTGTTGTGATCTATACTGGCTAAAGGGATATAAGGTTTATTATTGTAATGAAAATCGAAATCATAATCGTCTTCAATGATGGCAAAACGGTATTCTTTGGCAAGCCTCATCAATTTCAGTCTTCTTTCCATGCTCATGGTTACAGTGGTTGGAAAATGATGGTGTGGAATAATATAAACAGCTTTAATTAACGTATGCTTTAGAACCTCTTCCAGAAAATCGATATCCATTCCGGAATGATCCACAGGAATCCTTAAAAGATTAGCTCCTACATATTTGAATATCTCATCTGCGGAACGGTAATTCGATACTCCAACAGCAATATGATCTGAGGGTTTAAGTAAAAGCTGAGTGGACAGATAAATACCCATCTGACTACCCTTTGTAATTAGTAAATTCTCAGGATTAACCGTTAATCCCCTTGTATTGGCAAGGTAACTGCTTAAAGCATTACGAAGATGTTCTGAGCCTTTTGGGTATCCATATTTCAAGAAGCTTTTTCCATAAAACTTTTTAGAAATGCTTCGATATTCCCGCATTAAAAGATCAATTGGTGTCAATCGTACATCAGGAAATCCATCATCGATCGTTAAAACGGAATGCTGGAAATTGTCACTTCCTTTTCTTCCCAGAAAAGGGTTTGTCCAAATAAATGATTCCCCTGGTTTATTGGAAATTTCAGTAGAAGCATTTCCTTTATTCTTTGAAACAACAGGTAATTTAGAGAATACAAATACCCCTTTACGTTCTATAGACTCAGCCCAACCCTGGCTTATCAGTTCTTCATACGCTAATTTCACTGTATTCCGGTTAAGCCCAATTAATTCGGAAAGCACACGTGTGCTGGGTAATACATCTGTAGGTTGAAGTGTACCATTAGTAATGAGGTTGATAAAGCTGTTACATAGCTGAACATAAAGTGAGACACTCGAATCTCTGTTAAGTTGTATCAGTGATTTATAGGGTAGCATGCTGGATTGATTTTTAGGATTAATAAAACTTTAAAAAGCTTTAGCAGATAGAATATCATATAAAAAAACTGCTCCATATTTTTCATAGGAGCAGCGATGATCTGTATAAATGATCTGATTAAGATTACGAACTTAAGCCGGAATCAGCTGTGTTGTAATGCCTATTCTGTTCCATGCATTAATTGTTATTATAGCAAGGATAGCCTGAGCCAGATAACTTTCTCCTAAGGCTTCTAACGCACCTTGGTAGGTTTTGTCTTTTACATGGTTACCAATCAAAGTCACCTCTTCTGTCAAAGCCAATATAGCACGTTCTTCCTTAGTGAAAAACTGAGTATCACGCCATGCATTAAGTGCATAGATACGTTGCTCGGTTTCACCGGCTGTGCGTGCTTCCTTAGTATGCATATCTATACAAAATGCACAACCGTTTATTTGTGAAGCTCTGATCTTAATTAAATCTTTATGAGTTTTCGTTAATGGAGTGCTTTCAATGAATTTTTCAAGACCTAAGATTGCTCTGTAACCTGCTGGTTCTACTTGGTCGATTTTAATACGTGTTGCCATTTTATTATTTAATTTTATAATTATTATTCTAATACCTCTCAAATATAGAAAGTTGCATTAATTTCATAGGTCAAAGGTAAGGTGTTTTTGGATGGTGTTTATAGACCAGATTTTAAAAAATATACAGCCCAGATGATACAAATGAACGCGAACTTTGTAAATCTGCTATTTGATTTCACTATGAATCAAATGGGCCAATTGGTCGCCCAATTTTACTATTTCGCCAGATAACTCATCATTTTTCCGCTTGGTTCCATTGATAGCGAATTCATGAATATGATCGATTCCCATGATGCCAAAAACCATTTTTAAATATTTGCTCTGGAAATCCATATGTTCATTTCTTTCTCCTTCTCCATAGCCCTGGCTTCCTCTGGAGAATAAGAGAAAAAGGGTTTTATTCTTAAGCATACCCAAGTATCGTTTGTCATTCTTTTCTGGATTGGTAGTAAAAGTTTCATTGAAACGTAGGATTTGATCAAGATATGCCTTTAAACTACTTGGAATAGACCAATTGTACATTGGTGTTGCAAGCACTATAATATCTGCTTCCTGTAGTTCCTGAATATAAATATCACTGGATCTCAGAATCTCAAGCTCTTCATCATCTCTTTCCTCTCTCTTCTTTGAATCAGCTTCAATCCACCTTTGACTGATATGTGAAACTTCAGTTTTTGCTAAATCCCTGTAATTGATTGGGTAAGTTTGACTTCCATTTTTCAGGTGTCTAATAAAAGTATCGCTGAGATCTCTGCTGAATGAGGTTTCTATATTGGCACTTGCATTGATAACAAGAATTTTTTTCATCACATTCATATTTGGAAATAATTAGCTCTCCTTTTTCTTTAACAGGTTATCCAAACTCCAGTTGTAATTCGGCATACGTGATAATAAGAAACTTGCTGTAGTTGCTGTAAAAACTCCAAAATTGATTGGCTTTTGTATTCCTACAGAAAAGATCATAAATAGAATAAATGTTAATGTAAGCAACGAAGCCCCAAGTGCGGCGTATTTTGTTTTAAAACCAATAATCAGAAGAATACCAATAAGCAATTCCGATACGGTAGCAATACCACCCATAATATTCACCATAGGTCTGTCTAAAAATGGCATTAGGGTAGTGGTATAATTAATAAAATTTTCCCAGTTTCCCCATTCAATATTTCCGGTACCGGGAGCACCTAAAAGTCCTAATCTGTCAGACACAGGAGTTAAAAATGTAATTCCCAATGCACATCTTAAAAGAAGCTGCGGGATTTTAAATGAATCTTTCATAAGTATTGTATTATATTGGCACAAAAATATGAACTCCCTGAACCTCTTTATGCACCCAGATTAATCAAATTGTATGGCCCAGATGATTTGACATCCGTACTAATTTCATCATAATTAAATAGATTCTCACTAAATTTGGAACATTAGGCTAATCTTCTTTTCTATTAAAATAACGATGTTATGAAAGGCTGGCTATGAGAAGAGATTTGAAGTAAAGCAATTGGATAAAACAACAATGAAAATCATTATGCAGGTATCTGAAAGTCACAGAGGACATACAAGCCGTGGAATTTGGACGCTGGTGTTTAAGAGAAAATAGACAATTAAAATAAGAAATAGTCTTAAATAAAAAATCCCACATTACTGTGGGATTTTTTTATCTGTTATTTTGCTCCGGGAGGGCAGTGTTCTTTTAAATATTTTGTAAACAATGTTGCTAGGTGCAGTGATGTTCCTTCTCCTTCACTAATGGAGTGTGTTCTGTTAGGGTAGGACATCAGCTGGAACTGTTTATTGTATTTTACCAGTTCATTGACATATACCTCTGTATTTTGGTAGTGTACATTATCATCTCCTGTTCCGTGAACCAATAAAAGATTTCCTTTCAGGTTTTTAGCATAAGCGAGGGGAGAACCATTCACAAAATCTTCTCTGTTTTCCTGTGGAAGTCCCATATATCTTTCCTGATAAATATTATCATAAAATAGTTGATTCGCTACCGGAGCAATTGCTATTCCCGTTTGGTAAATATCCGGATACTGTCCTAAAAGATTCAGTGTGGAAGAACCTCCGCCACTCCAGCCCCATACGGCAACTCTGGAAGTATCTACATAAGGCCATTTAGCAAATAAAGCTTTAGCTCCCATTGCCTGATCACGAATATTAAGCTGTCCTATTTTACGGTAAACAGATTTTCTCCATTCACGTCCTCTCGGTGCCGGTGTTCCACGGTTTTCAAGAGAAACATATAAATACCCGTCCTGAGCCATATCACCAATATATAAACCATTCCAGCCTGTATAGAAGCTATCTGTTACTGTTTGTGCTCCAGGTTCTCCATAAACCGTGAAAACAATCGGATATTTTTTATTCGGATCAAAGTTTTTAGGTTTTACCACCCATCCATCCATCGTCACCCCATCCTGTGTTGTGATCTGGAAAAACTCTGCTTTAGATTTTGAAGGATCTGCTTTTGCAGAGTTTTTTGCGGCTACCAATTCTTTATGATCGGGAAGTGATATCACGGCTCCAACTGAATGTCCGCTGACGCTGCTATTATTAAACATCGCCAGTTTTCCATTGGGTGATATTGCATATTTATTAGAGCCTGGATAAGCTTCAGGCGTTATTCTTTCTGCCTTTCCTCCGTTCATGCTCACTTTGTATAAATATTCCTGAGTAGCATTTTTTGGTGACGCTAAAAAGTAGATCAGCTTATTAGGAACATCAAAAAACTCTGGCTGTATCACATCAAAAGCATCTTTTGTAATTAATGTTTCTTTTCCGTTCATGTCTATTTTATAGATATGTCTCCAGCCGTCTTTTTCAGATAACCACAAAAATTCTTTACCATTATTGATCCAGTCCCATCCGCTAGGGTCATTGTCGTTCCAACGGGATTTGATATCAATCCATGCGGGATCTGTTTCAGTATAAATAGTCTTACTGCTTCCAGAATTGGCATCAGCAACAACAATCTTACTTTGATTTTGTTTTCTGTTCAGCTGTTGCAGGATAATGGATTTGGAATCCAATACCCATTCCATTCTTGGGATATAGTTTTGTACTTCATCGCCTGCAATATTGGCCTTCTTTGAAGATTTAGCGGCTAAATCGTACAACCAAATACTGCAACCAGAGGGATTTTCTCCAACTTTCGGATATTCTACAGGAACGGTAAACGAATACAGACTATCTGTATTATTGATCATCAGGAAATTTTTAGTGCTGCGTGCATCTAATTTCCAGTAAGCAATTTTACTTCCATCCGGAGACCATCTGAAACCATCCTGAGTACCAAATTCTTCCTCATAAGCCCAGTCGAAAGTACCATTAATGATTCTGTCAGTACCGTCATTGGTAATTTTACTTAACTGATTGTTTGAAAGATCTTCAATATAGATATTGTGTTTAGATACATAGGCAACCTTTTTACCATCCGGAGAGAACTTTGCAAACATAAGAGAAGATTCTGGTAATCCCTTTCCAAGCTGTGTAAGCCTTTTACTGTTTTTATTAAAAATCCAGTAATCACCGCGTGTATTATCCCGCCAGACTTTCTTAGTATTAGCAAAGAGTAATAAACTTTTCTCATCCGGAGATACCTGAAAACTCTGTACTTCTAAAGCTTCAGAACTTCCGGAAGGAATTAATTCGCTGTTACCTAAAAAAGACTGATTTTTTCCGGGATTCAGTAAATCAACGATTTCGATCCCATTTTTAGTAAAAGAATAATAAGCGTTACCATCAGGTGTCCATTGTGTTTTTTGTGCAGCAATTGGCGATAAACACAAGAAGTATAATGCAATGTAAATTAGTTTTTTTATATCTTTCATATAAGGTATTTAATTAAGCTAAATGTTCTGTTCTGTAGTTTTCAATTTCCGCAACGGTTTTAATCAGACCATTTCCTAAAAGCCTGTATCCGTCATTGGTGATCAGGAAGTCATCTTCAACGCGTACTCCTCCAAAATTTCGGTATTCATTTACTTTATCATAATTAATAAAGTCTGCATTTTTATTTTCAGCCTGCCATATATCGATCAATTCCGGGATCAAATAAATACCCGGTTCAACCGTTACAACAAATCCCGGTTCTAACGCTTTCCCTAAACGCAGAGATTTAAGCCCGAATGTTTGGGTATCCTTTGGTTCTTCTTCGGTATATCCTATATACTGTTCGCCCAGGTCCTCCATATCATGAACATCCAAGCCCATCATATGACCCAGCCCACATTGGAAAAATAAAGTATGAGCATTATTTTTAACGGCTTCTTCAGGGTTTCCCTTCATTAATCCCAGGTCAATAAGACCTTCCACCAGATATTGGGAAGCTTTTAAATGGATATCCTTAAATTTTACTCCAGGTTTCAAAAGACGTTGCGCATTCTCAAAAGCGTTTAAAACAACTTCATACATTTCTTTTTGTTTGGTAGAAAAAGTAGTATCTACAGGGAATGTACGCGTTAAATCACCAGCATATCCCATTGCTGTTTCAGCTCCGGAATCATTAAGGAAAAGATCTCCACTTTTCAAAGTATTGAGGCGATAATGATTATGAAGTATTCCTCCATTTATAGTAACAATGGGTGGATAAGACATTTGACATTCTTTATTTGCAGCAAGGTATTGAATAGCATTTGCTATTTCATATTCTTTAACACCTGGTTTTACCATACGCATTGCTAATAAGTGCATTTCATTAGATACATTGATAGCCTGTTCTATCTGTTCTATTTCCTGAGCTTCTTTTACAGAACGTTGTTTTACGATTGCTTTGATCATTTCAACAGAAGGCTGCAATTCTGCTATTTTAATTCCAAGAAGTTCACCCAATAAAATTTTATTGGAAGACTGGTAGGGAGGAAGATAATGTACCTTTCTGTTAGAAGCCTGCGCTTTCTGAATATATTTAGAAAGTTCTGTATAGGGTAAAGTTTCCTGCACACCGGATTTTATACTTTTCTCTTTCAGTGTTTCCTGTCTTCCCATCCACACAATATCATCAATACTTAATTCATCCCCGAAAATAATGGTCTTATTTTCATCAATGTCAATAACTGCAGCAATCCTTGGTTCCTGAATTCCGAAATAGTATAAGTAAGTACTGTCCTGACGGAAATAATAAGGATTGTGTTCAAAGTTCACAGGATTTTCTATATTTCCCAAAAACAATAAAATTCCACTGCCCATATTGGCTTTTAGTGCGGTTCTTCTTTCTTGATAAGTTTGTGCTGAAAACATATGATAAATACTTTTATTTAAAGGTTTAAAGTTACAATTTTGTACTATTTATGATGGGTTTGTTTATAAAAAATAAACAATATATAAAGTTGGGATTTTAATATGATATTCAATGTTTATATTTTGCTTAAATTCGGTAATATTTTAACATATTATATTCTCCACTAACATAAAGTATTAATATTATATGAAAAGTCTCCAGTTTTCAGTTCCTGCCAATACCAGTAAAAGCATTCGTATTCAGGAAGATATAATGACTAATTTTTATCCTTATTTTCATCGTCATGATGAAACTCAGATCATGTGGATTGTAAAAGGTCACGGAACATTGGCCATCGAACAAAGCCTTTTTAATTTTGAAGCTGGTGATATTTTCTACCTAGGATCTAATCAGTCACACGTCTTTAAAGCAGACTTTAATAAAGATGAAAAGCATAAAGTTCATTCGGTATCCATTTTCTTTGATCCTTATAAAAAGATTGCCGGGGTTTTTGATCTACCCGAATTTGAAGAGCTTAAAAATTTCATAACTCATTCGGAATTTGGATTTCAAGTATCACATGAATTAAAAGCCGAAATAGGCAATGAAATCAAAGAATTACAAAAATTAATGGGTATTGATCAAATCATAAACTTTGTAAAGATCTTAAGCCATCTGATGCAAAACAGACATTTACATATTCCCTTATCTACAGGAAAAAATTTACCCAGTCATATTTCTGATAATGATAAACGGATTATAAATGCACAAAACTATATCAAGAAAAATTTTGCCGAAAATAAGCTGACACTTGACAATGTTGCAAAAGAAGCCTGTATGACGCCACAAGCTTTTTGCAGATCTTTTAAAAAACGTACTGGCATTACTTATATTGAATATCTTAATGATTTACGCGTACAACGTGCATGTAAGCTCTTAACATCTTCAAACATGTACAATATCTCGTCTGTTGCTTTCAATAGCGGATTCAATAGTCTGACTAATTTTAATCGTGTTTTCCGGATGATTATGAAATACTCACCTAAAGAATATCTGAAGCGATATAAAGAAACAATTATGGACTAAATTCGTAACGTGTTAAAATATGGTCATTATCCATTAAAATATTAACATTTATGGATTTAAAATTCCGGTAGTTTTGAATAAACATAATTTAATATGAGTACAAAACTTAACTGGGAAGGTATTTATCCAGCCGTATTAACACCTTTCACAAAAGAAGGTGATATAGATTTTGAAATGTTCGCTAAAAATACTGAAGCTCAGATTAAAGCTGGTGTCCATGGGATTATCCTTGGGGGAACATTAGGAGAAGCAAGCGTATTAGAAACAGAAGAAAAGTTTGAACTTTTAAAATATGCAAAGGATATTACCGCCGGAAGAATTCCTGTTATTCTCAACCTTTCTGAAAATACAACGAAAAACGCAACAAATTTCGCAAAAAAAGCAAAAGAAATAGGTGCAGACGGATTAATGTTGCTTCCACCTATGAGATATAAGGCAGACAGCCGTGAGGTCGTAGAATATTTTAAAGCAGTTGCAATGGCAACAGATCTTCCTATCCTTATTTACAACAATCCCGTTGATTATGGGATTTATGTAACGCTTGATATGTTTGAAGAGCTTATAGCTTATCCTACTATTCAGGCGGTGAAAGAGTCTACAAGAGATTTAGCAAACGTGACCAGAATGATCAACCGCTTTGGTAAAAGAATTAAAATCCTTGGTGGAGTCGATACCATTTGCCTTGAAACTTTAATGCTTGGAGCTGACGGCCTTGTTGCAGGTTTGGTAGATGCATTCCCCAACGAAACAATGGCCATGTATAATCATGCTAAAGCTGGAAATTATGATAAGGCCATTGCCATTTACAGATGGTTCATGCCTTTATTAGAGCTGGATATTCATCCTAAACTGATTCAATACATTAAACTTGCAGCAACCGCAGAAGGAATAAGTAACCCCTATGTCAGAGCTCCAAGACTGGAGCTGTATGGTGCCGAAGCCGAACAGATTAATCAGATCATTTCGAATGGTATAGCCAATCGCCCGGCATTAGATTAACATCAGAAATAAAAACTATGATTGAAGAAACATCAAAAGAAATTATTGATCAGAGGATTCAGATGGCAACGGATGCTTATCAATTTCTGAAGAATACGACAATAAAAGAACGTGCAGTGTTTATGAATACTGTAGCGGATAAAATTGAAGCTTTAGGAGAAGAACTCCTGATGACAGCTCATGAAGAAACGTCGTTACCTTTAGCAAGACTAACCGGTGAAAAGGCAAGAACAATAGGGCAGTGGAGAAGTTATGCAAAAGCAGTATCAACAGGAATTTATACAGAAGCAAGGATTGATCTTTCCCAACCTGAAAAACAAAAAGGGGATCTGAGAAAATACAATATAGGAATAGGTCCTGTTGTTGTTTTCGGAGCCAGTAACTTCCCGTTTGCATTTTCTACAGCAGGAGGAGATACAGCGAGTGCCATGGGTGCGGGAAATCCTGTACTTGTAAAAGTTCATCCAGCTCATACCAAGACCTCACAAATAATGGCTGATGCTATAACAGCTACTGTAAAGGAACTCGGATGGCCGGAAGGTGTATTTAGTCATATTACCGGAACATCTAATGATATTGGTGCTTACTTAACGAAGCACAAAGACATAAAAGCGGTAGCATTTACGGGTTCATTTAATGGCGGAAAAGCCTTGTTCGATTTAGCGAATCAACGTGAGGAACCTATTCCCGTATTTGCAGAAATGGGCAGTATCAATCCTGTGTTTGCTTTTGAGCATTTACTGAAAAACAGAGCAGAAGATCTGGCAAAAGAATATGCATCTTCCTTAACATTAGGCGTTGGACAGTTTTGCACTAATCCAGGTGTTTTTATTGCATTAAAAGGAGAAAGCCTGAATAGATTTATAATGGCATTAAAAAATGAAATTCCGGGTATTGCTCCTGTCAATATGCTTCATAAAGGTATCTTTGAAAACTTTGAAAAACTGAAGCGTATTGCTTCTACACAATCGGAAGTGGATGTAATTACAGAAGTAAATGCAGAAGCAAACGAATGGCAGGGACGAGCTATTGTTGTAGAAACTACGGGAAAGAATTTTATTAAAAATAATATTTTAAGTGAAGAAGTTTTCGGCCCGTTCGGTATTATTGTAGCTTGTGAAACACCGGAGGAAATACTACAGATTGCTCAACATTTGAAAGGACAGCTCACCATAACCATAACAGCTACAGAGGAAGATGTACGTCAAAATATTAAATTGATTAATATTTTGAAAGATAAATGCGGCCGGCTTTTATTCAATGGGATGCCGACCGGTGTCGAAGTCGTTTACGCCATGCAGCACGGAGGACCTTTTCCATCAACTACCGATGCGCGTTTTACATCGGTAGGACCGGATGCTGTCAAACGATTTGTCCGTCCTATTTCTTTTCAGAATTGGCCGGAGGAATTTTTACCGGAAGAATTAAAGAATGTAAATTCATTGCAGATCAGCAGAATTGTTGATGGTGAAATTCATTCAGGATCATTAAAATTATAACCAAGATGAACAGAACTTTTTTTTGCATAGATTCCCATACCTGTGGTTGCCCGGTACGTCTCGTAGCAGGTGGTGGACCCATTCTGAAAGGAAATTCAATGATGGAACGCCGACTTCATTTCATGAAAGAATATGACTGGATTCGTAAAGGATTGATGTTTGAGCCGAGGGGGCACGATATGATGAGTGGAAGTATCCTTTATCCTCCAATTGATGAAGCTAATGATATCGGCGTTTTATATATTGAAACCAGTGGATGTCTTCCTATGTGTGGACATGGAACGATAGGAACCGTAACAATTGCTATAGAAGAGGGTTTGGTCGTTCCAAAAATTCCCGGAAAATTAAGACTTGAAACCCCAGCAGGACTGATCTTGATCGATTATGCTCAGGAAGGAGAGAAAGTAAAGTCTGTAAAATTAACGAATGTAAAATCTTTTCTTTACGCAGAAGATCTGGAAGTAGACTGTCCGGACTTAGGATCCATAAAAGTAGATGTAGCTTATGGTGGAAACTTTTACGGCATTATTGATCCTCAGGAAAATTTTGGAGATATTTCCGATTTTACAGCAAGTCAACTCATTCATTATGGAAAAATAATCAGAAAACTCCTCAATGAGAAATACATCTTTACCCATCCAGAAGATGAAAATATTTTTGGATTAAGTCATATCCAGTGGACCGGTACACCTACAGATCCTAAAGCGAGCGGAAGAAATGCTGTTTTAGTTGGTGAAAATGCTTTGGACCGTTCACCTTGTGGTACAGGAACCTCAGCAAGAATGGCTCAATGGTATGCTAAGGGGAAATTAAAAGAAGGGGAAGAATTCATCCACGAAAGCTATATCGGTTCTCAGTTTATCGGACGGATAGAGGGAACGGAAACCGTTGATGGAAAATCAGCTATTATCCCTTCGGTTGAAGGTTGGGCAAGAATTACAGGGTATAACCATATTATTATCGACGATGAAGATCCTTATTGGTTAGGATTTCAGGTTATGTAAGCAAACAAATGACACAAAATAAAGGAAAAGCACTGGTTATTGGTGCCGGAATAGCAGGACTCAGCTCTGCATATTACCTCTTAGAGAAAGGCTGGCAGGTAGAAATCCTGGAACAAAATGATCTCACCAATAATTGTTCATACGGCAATGCGGGAATGATTGTTCCTAGTCATTTTACCCCGTTGGCAGCACCTGGAGTCGTTGCTCAGGGAATACGCTGGATGTTTGACAGTAAAAGTCCATTTTATGTAAAGCCCTCATTAAGTCCACAATTAATATCCTGGGGAATCAAATTTTTAAAACATTCTAATCAGAAACATGTTGATCGCTCTGCTTCTGCAATCAGAGACCTTAATTTAGCCAGCAGCCAGCTTTATAACCAAATTGCCCAAAAAGAAGAATTTGATTTTGAGCTTACTCAGAAAGGCCTTCTAATGCTATATAAAACAGAAAAAGTAGCTGAAGAAGAGATAGAGCTTGCTCATACAGCGGTTAAATTGGGTTTATCTGTTGATATCCTTGACCAAAAAGGGATCGAGGAACTGGAACCGAATGTTAAACTGGATATTATTGGTGGCATCAATTATAAATGTGATGGCCATATGAATCCGGTGAAACTGATGAAACAACTGATTACTTATCTTAAAAATAATGGTGTTGTTTTCCATACTCAACATAGAATTACAGGATTTGAGACCCATGGAAAAAGAATTAGAGCCGTTATTGCTAACGGTGAAAAATTCACAGCTGATCAATTTGTGATGACGGGAGGTTCGTTTCTTCCTGAACTGGCAGAAAAAGTGGGTATAAAAATTCATTTGATGCCCGGCAAAGGGTATTCATTTATGCATAAACCGGAAAATCCAGACAATAGGATAGAGCGAGCCGCTCTTTTACTGGAAGCAAGAGTAGCTGTGACTCCTATGGGTAGGCATATCCGATTTGGAGGGACTATGGAATTGGCACCCCATCGTAGTAAAATTAATATGAATCGGGTAGAAGGGATTGTACAGTCTATTCCGAAATATATGCCCGAATTTCAGATCGAAACACCTAAGGAATCTGATATTTGGTTTGGCTACAGACCTTGTGCTCCTGATGGGCTTCCTTATTTGGGAAAGGCATCAAAACTTGAAAATTTAATTATTGCAGGTGGTGGTGGAATGATGGGATTAAGTCTGGGACCTGTTTTTGGAAGAACAGTTTCTGAAATTGCGGATGGCCAAAAGCCAACTGCAGATATCAGCTTATTTAATCCTCAAAGATTTAGCTGATCTGATACAATAGGCACACCAAATTTTTTAATATATGAAAACAAAAAATGTACTTACAGGCTATCTATTGAAGTTAGTTTGTTTAATCAGCTTTGTATTCTTCTATGCTTGCGAAAGCAGAGACATTACACCAGCCAGAGATGAATCACCTACAGCAGGTAAAACTGCTGCTGTAACCTCTTACACCAGCGGACAGAAACAGCACGATTTCTCTTCCAGTGCGGGAGGAACAAGAAGTTACTACCTATCTGTACCTGAAAATTATGATAGTGAGAAGAAGTATCGCCTTGTCTTTGTTTTCGCAGGAACAGATACAACAGGACATGAAATGCAACAATGGATGGGACAAGGATGGAACTCCAGCACCCCCGGTCTTGAAAAATTAATGGATAATACCATATTTGTTTATCCTGATCAGGAATACACTTGGGATGGTGATAAAGGTTGGGCTATGGGAGATTATGCTTTACCTTATCAGGGATCGGAAGATATCCAGTTTACCAAGGAACTTTTGAATCTTATCAAATCAACCTACTCGATTGATCAAAACCGTATTTTTGCTACCGGACACTCTTGGGGTGGAGATATGACTAATGTTACTGCTTATTTCTTAAATGGAGTATTTAAGGCTATTGCTCCGGTTGCATCTAACAGACCATTCTGGTTTAAAAATAGTAATGGTAATTATGTTGCTAATTCTAATTATCATGGAAACACAACTGTGTGGATTTTCTTTGGCCTTGGTGACGATCATTTTGGTAACACCAGTCCTAATGGACTCTTCGGAAAAGAGCAAGCAGATTTCTGGAGACTGAAAAACGGAACAAGCAACAATCCAACATCTACATCAATTGGCAGTGGTAATGATACGACAAAGACCTATAGCGGCGGTACAGCAGATGTAAAACTTACGCTTTATGCAAGTGGGCAGTATTCAGGAGGAGGTAACTCTCTCTTAGGTCACCAACCACCGGATTATTACTTCAAAGCTGTAACCGACTGGTTCAAAAGTTTCTAACCCATTAACCACCCCAACTATTATAGCATAACAAAACAAAATTCCCCTCCCTCGGAGGGGTGGCAAATCAAAGATTTGACGGGGTGGTTACTACTATATCGAATATAAAAATAATTTTGAGTTTTGGATGATGTTTGGGCTTAATGATCAGCAATGATCTTAAGCCCTTTTTTTAATAGTTATTCTCACATTTTCATCACTTAATTCTCGGTATTTTGATGTATTTTTATGGGCTTAAAAAACTTCATTATCCTTATGCAATATAAAGACGATTCGATCACCATACGTGAATTTACAGCTCAGGAATTAACTTTGTTCTTATCACTCTTTGAAAACCCAAATGTTACTCAATTTCTTCCCTATAAAAGTAACGAAGAATATATAAAAACGTTTCAAAAATCATTGTCAGATTATCATGAAGGACCATTCAGCAGATGGGGTATCTTTAATACTGAAGATAATGACTTTGTGGGAATGTGTGTCGCAAGAGTTTTTGTGGACAATCCTGAACAAACAGAAATTGGATATGTTGCCAATGAAAAGTATTGGGGAAAGGGCGTAGCCACTAAAATATGCAAAGCACTTGTTGACTATTGTGTTTCACTAAATGACAATAGGGATATTGTTGCTGTTACTGATCTTGATAATATAGGATCTCAAAAAGTTCTTACAAAGAATGGATTTATCCGAATAGAGAATTTAGTACGGGAAAACGAGGTGGTAGCTTACTTTATATTTCAGAAAGATTAAATGAGAAATGGTTAATCGCAAAGACGCTAAAATCTTTAAAATCATAACGTTTTTAAGGCGCAAGGATTTTTATCTTCGATAAAAATTTAAAAATATCTGCTTAATCCGCTAAATCTGCGAGATAAAAAATCTTTTTTTTAACCACAAAAGTCACAAAAGCCTTTATTTTAAACACTTTAGAACACTTAAGTTTTCCTAAGCTAAATGAATAACGTTTTAAAGATCACAGAAGAAGAAAATCAAAGATTTTCAAAAAACTAAAGTGTACTTATTATTCGCAAGGCTTTTCACTTAAAATAACTTAAGTGTTATTTAAATAGAAACAACTTCTCGATACGGTTTTCCAAAACCTACTCGAAGGGACGAATCGAGCCCTCAGTATAAACCCTGCCGAAAATCTTTGATTTTCTTGCGCCTTAAAAACAGCATCCTAAAGAAACCTTTGCGATTAACCAATGACTCGCTATAACAAAGTTCGAAACTTATCTTAACCTAAAATGTTATTAATTCCCTTGTTTTAAACGGTTAGCCAAAGCTCTCTTATTCACATAATAATTTCTAATACCTGTAGAAATTTGCAACGAATAATCTGTCGTTGTATATTCTTCTTCTTTGAATTTTATGACATTGGCACCCGATGGAACATCCATAAAAAACTGTTTGAACGATTCAGGAGAATAATTAAGTCTTGTTGTACTTGCTTTAAAATCACCTAAAGGCAGAGTTACGCCTTTGCTACTCACTGATGCATTCCCATGACACGAAATACATGATGATATTGAATTATCAATAGGCCCGTTTAACCTTCCTCCCAATCCATGATATTTGAGATAAGCTGCTGTTTTGTCTGTTTTGTCTTTTTTCTCAGAATGTATTAATGAAGCATTAATAAAAGACTCTTTAAGTTCCTCATTAATAAATGCACCATCACGATGTATATCTTTTGTTATCCCTGAGTCGTTTCCCCAACTTAAACCAACAGGAACCATTCTATCCCAAACCGTTTTCCCTTTACCTGACCCATCATACATAAATGTCCCGTATACCCAACCTGTTTTTAATGCTCTCTTATCTTTAATTGCAATATCGATCTGAAGCAGTCTAACAGTTCGATCAGTTCTTGTTTTATCTGTACACTCTGCATTAGGATTGTATGAATAAATATTAGCTTTCCATTCCAGGGTATTTTTTAGAAAAGGGACTTTACTGAGAGTCCCGTCCGTAAACAACAATTTAAAGCTTACTGTTCCTTCCGGAAAGTTTGATTTTCCAGGAGCCGGATTCTGGTTGGGAGCAGGCCAAACTTGGCCTATTGTATAGCCTCCCGGAGCGTTATACATTCCTACTGCCCAATTTTCCAATTCGATGTCCTGTTGATCGTGTATTTTATATTTTGGTGTGGCAAACTCCCTTGTCAGGCCGTGAATATATTCACGTCCATTTCCTATATATTCCTTATTCAGGTACTTTCCATCATCATCAAGCCATGGGGCATGGTACCACTTTCTTATTTTATTTTCCTGACCTCTAAAATCAACCTCTCGGTTACCTTCCAAACAATAATTCAAAACCGTTTGCATGTAGAGCTCGGGTTCTTTTTTGAAGTCGATACTTTGCCATGGATAATTTTCTACAACCAATGTTTTTGGATAATCCTGGCTAAGCTCAAACGTTTTCATTCCCGATGGGGGAGTATAATTTGCATTATAGCTAGGAAACAAAGATTGAGTATAGGTGATCTTTTTCGTTGTGGAAATACCTTTGGATGGATTAATATTTTGGATGGATTGTTTGCAGCTGAATAAAATAATAAGCAGTATTAAAGTGCTTAAAAAGCTAAATTTTTGTTTCATATATAGTTTGATTTTAAATTCAAATCCTTCTATAACACAGTTTTATAAATCTTTATTCCATTATGAAAAATACATCTTTTTAAAATTAAAAAATGCAACGACCAGGTTAAGTTTATCGAAAAACAGTTAAACGAAGGCAATAAACTTTTAAGGGTATCATGTTTTTAAAACGCAAAAGTCGCAAAAGTTTTTTGAGACACTTTACAAAACGTAAGAAAGTGTAAAATCTACTGCACAATAAAGAACACATAAACAGAAAATCAAAGATTTTCAAAAAGACTTAAGTATTCTTCCTATACAACAAGAACACGCCCAATCTGAAAAACATTTCAATAATAAAAGAAAATGTTATAACTTGCGTCTATTATGATGTCCAAACGTTGCAAATATGCTTTAAAAGCAATGGTCAGATTAGCAAGAAATTACAATCAAGGCTTTTTGTCTACATCTATTATTGCACAAGATGAACATATTCCAAGAAAATTTTTAGAGCAAATTCTTTTAGAGTTAAAGAGGGTAAAACTTGTTAATAGTAAACAAGGGAAAGCAGGTGGTTACTATTTGCTAAAATCTCCTGATGATGTCTCTTTAGCTGATATTTACCGGATTTTTGACGGTCCTATAGCATTGGCTCCATGTGTTTCCTTAAACTTTTATGAACCTTGTGATGATTGCGTAGATGAAGAAACCTGCTACCTTAGAAAAGAGTTTATTATTGTAAGGGAAAAAACAAGGAAAAGCATGATGGAGGCCACTCTGACTTCGTTTATGAAAAAAAGTTAGTTTTTTTTAATTTTAAATACTACTAATTTGGTAGGATTAATAGGATTATATATATTTGCAGGAATAATTTCAATCCCAAATGGAAAATAATCTGAAAACAGAATTCGAAGAACTGCTTAAAAAAGCCTCTGACAAGGCTATTAATACCGATTTTCTACAAGTACTTGTAGAGAGATTTCCGCGTAAGGTCACTTTTTCCACCAGCTTTAGTTATGAAGATCAAATTGTAACTCATTTGATCAAAAACCTAGATGTGGACATTTTCACACTGGATACAGGAAGACTTTTTGAACAGACTTATGAAACCTGGACAGCCAGCAGAGCATTTTTTAAAAAAGAAATCAAAGCCTATTATCCTGACACAGAAGAAATAAGAGAGTTCGTTTCTCAGAACGGACCCAATTCTTTCTATCAATCTGTGGAGCAGAGGAAGGCATGCTGCACGATCCGCAAAGTTCATCCTCTGAAAAAAGCATTGCAAGGATACAAAGTTTGGATCACTGGTTTAAGATCAGAGCATTCTACCAACAGACAAAATATGCCACAATTAGAATGGGATGAAGATAATCAGATCATCAAATTTCATCCATTGCTTCACTGGACTTCAGAACAGGTTTTAGAATATGTTCAGGCATATCATTTACCTTATAATTATTTACATAAAAAAGGATTTGTCAGTATTGGATGCGAGCCCTGTACCAGAGCAATAAAAGAAGGAGAAGATTTCAGAGCGGGCCGATGGTGGTGGGAAGATGCGAATAAAAAAGAATGCGGATTACATATTCATAAATAAAAATAAACATGTCAATATATCATTTAAATTACCTGGATCAGTTGGAATCCGAATCGATTTACATCTTACGGGAAGTAGCAGGACAATTTGAACGTCCTGCCTTGTTATTCAGCGGTGGAAAAGACAGTATTGTACTGGCTCATCTAGCTTCAAAAGCATTCCGCCACGGAAAAATTCCTTTCACATTTGTTCATGTGGATACAGGACATAATTTCCCTGAAGTTTTAAGCTTCAGAGATCAGCTGGTCAGCGAACTGGATGTCAATCTTGTGGTTCGTAAAGTTGAGGATACGATCAAGGAAAAAGGTTTAACAGAACCTAAAGGTAAGTTCCCCAGCAGAAACTGGCTGCAGACCTATACGCTGCTTGATACGATAGAAGAATTTGAATTTGACTCCTGTATTGGAGGTGCCCGCAGAGATGAAGAAAAAGCCCGTGCTAAGGAAAGGATTTTTTCTGTCCGCGATGAATTTGGACAATGGGATCCTAAGCTTCAGCGTCCGGAGCTCTGGAATATTTTTAATGGAAAAACTCAGAAAGGAGAGAATGTAAGGGTTTTCCCTATCAGTAACTGGACAGAACTTGATGTCTGGAATTACATCCGCAGAGAAAAAATTGCGCTGCCTTCCATATACTTTTCGCACGATAGGGAAGTAGTTGATTTCAATGGACAATGGATTGCCAATTCTGAATATGCTTCTTTGGAAAACCACGATTTTATTACCACAAAAAAGATACGTTATCGTACCGTGGGAGATATGACATGTACTGCAGCAGTTGAATCTCACGCATCGACAATAGACGCAGTGATAGAAGAAATCGTTGCCACCAGAATTTCCGAACGTGGAGAAACCCGAATAGATGACCGGGTAACAGAAGCCGCAATGGAAGACCGGAAAAAAGGAGGCTATTTTTAATAAGCAATGAATAATGAGCAATGAGTAATAAAATAGAAGTTGATCATATTACTCATCAACCATTACTTATTACTTATGAATTATAACTCATCATTCATAACTCATAACTCAAAAAAGATGGATATTTTAAGATTTATAACAGCAGGAAGTGTAGATGATGGTAAAAGTACCCTTATCGGAAGACTGCTTTACGATAGTAAAAGTATTTTACAGGATCAGCTGGAAGTACTTGAGAAACATTCTAAAAATAAAAACGAAGATGGGGTAGACCTAGCTCTATTAACCGACGGTTTACGTGCTGAAAGAGAGCAGGGAATTACCATTGATGTTGCTTACAGATACTTTTCAACCGCCAAAAGGAAATTTATTATCGCTGACGCTCCCGGCCATGTACAATATACCCGTAATATGATTACTGGAGCTTCTAATTCTGACCTGATGGTCATTCTTATTGATGCCCGAAAAGGAGTGATCGAACAAACAAGAAGGCATTCAATTATAGCTTCATTGCTTAAATTGAAAAAAGTAGCTGTAGCCATCAATAAAATGGATATGGTCGATTATTCACAGGAAGTGTTTGAAACCATAAAAGCAGATTACACAAAAATTGCCAATAGCCTTGGATTAAATGATGTAAGCTATTTTCCCATTTCAGCACTTAAAGGAGATAATATTGTTTCGGTATCATCCAGAACAGACTGGTATGAAGGAGAATCTCTTTTGGAATATCTGGAACAGGTGACCCTTCATGACGAATTAAATAGCGGAAGCCGTTTTCAGGTTCAATATGTGATCCGACCTCAAACAGAAGAATTACATGATTACAGAGGTTATGCAGGACAGATATTAAGTGGTCAATTCAGGAAAGGAGATAAGATCCATATTCTTCCGGCAGGTTCAACCAGTGAAATTGCTAAAATTGAGATCAATGGAATTGAAAGCAATGAAGTATTTGAAGGACAGCCTGCCGTAATTCATATAACAGAAGATCTGGATATCAGTAGAGGCGATCTATTTGCTACAGGAGAACAGCTTCCCATTATCGAAAAAGATCTTGAAGTTCTTTTATGCTGGCTTGATGTAAAATCATTACAACCAGGCAATAAATATTTGCTACAGCAAAACAGCAGGTTAGTAAAAACAGTAGTAAAGGCAGTAGATTATAAGATCAATGTCAATACACTTATACAGGAAAAAGCTGAAGGTGAGATCAAACTGAATGAAATCGTTAAAGTTACCCTAAGAACAGCACAGCCTCTGGTTTACGATAGTTTTATAGATAATAAAAGAACAGGATCTGCAATTTTGGTGGATGAAACCTCCAATTCAACTGTTGCAGCATGTATAATTCAATAAAAAATGGCAGTATACAATAACTTAATTGACAAAATCCGTAATAACAAACAAAGTAATAGTCACATTTCTTTTGATAAATCAAAGGCTAAAAATTTTGTTAAGCATTTGTACGAAGTACTTTTTATTTCTGAGAAAGAAGATATAGCAGATCAGTTGGAAGAAAATTTCGCCAAACTGTATGGCAGCCTTTTTTGTCTGATCAACAGCATAACTGATGATGAAGAAATTACTGAAGTACAAACAGACCGTTTTTTTGAGACTTTGCCTGAAATCTATGATCAACTGATTCAGGACGCTCAATCTATTTTGGAATTTGATCCTGCAGCAGATTCTCTGGAAGAAATACTTCTTGCGTACCCGGGATATTTTGCAACCTATGTTTATCGTATTTCCCATCAGTTTTGGAATCAGGAATTAAAAATATTGCCTCGTGTCATTTCAGAATATGCACATAGCAAAACAGGAATCGACATCCATCCGGGAGCGGTGATCGGAGCGTATTTTTTCATCGATCATGGAACCGGGATCGTCATTGGAGAGACCGCTGTCATTGGAAATCACGTTAAACTTTATCAGGGCGTAACCCTTGGAGCCTTGAATGTTTCCAAAGAAAAAGCCAACAAAAAAAGGCATCCTAATATCCAAGACCACGTCATTATTTATTCAGGAGCGACCATTTTAGGAGGAAATACAACCATAGGCAAAGAAAGTATCATCGGCGGTAATGTATGGATAACGCAAGATGTTCCTTCCAACTCCTTGGTTTATAATAAAAGTGAAATAAGAATAAAGGATAATAACATGTTGCCGGAGTCACTCAACTTCGTCATTTAAAATAGAAAATAAAAATTGTATTGGTATGAAATTTCAGAACGCACTAGAAACGATTGGAAATACGCCAGTCGTAAAAATTAACAAGCTTTTTAATTCAGACCATGAGGTCTGGATCAAATTGGAAAGGGTAAATCCGGGTGGAAGCATCAAAGACAGGATCGCTTTAGCCATGATAGAAGATGCTGAAGCAAAAGGATTATTGAATAAAGACAGCACCATCATAGAGCCCACAAGTGGAAACACGGGAATAGGACTTTCATTGGTTGCTGCCGTAAAAGGATATAAGCTTACTCTGGTAATGCCCGAAAGCATGAGTATAGAACGCCGTAAAATTATGGAAGCTTACGGAGCTGAATTTGTGTTGACCCCGAGAGAGAAAGGAATGAAGGGCGCCATCGAAAAGGCCAATGAATTAGCACAGGAAACACCCAATTCATGGATTCCAAAACAGTTTGATAATCCTGCCAATGTCAAAATCCATGCTGAAACTACAGCACAGGAGATCTTAAAAGATTTCCCTGAAGGCTTGGATTATATTATTACTGGCGTAGGAACAGGTGGTCACATCACAGGAATTGCAAAGGTTTTAAAACAAAAATATCCCAATATCAAAGTGATCGCTGTTGAACCTGACTTATCTCCTGTATTAAGTGGCGGAAGTCCTGCACCACATCCTTTACAAGGTTTAGGAGCTGGATTTATTCCATCCATATTGGATATTACTGTTCTCGATGGTGTCATTACTGTGGGCAAGGAAGAAGCTTTTAAATATACGCTGGATGCCGCAAAAAAAGAGGGCCTCTTTGTTGGAATATCTACCGGAGCTGCTTTAGCTGCCATTGCTAAACATCTACCGGAAATAAAGACTGGTTCTAAAATTCTAACCCTCAATTATGATACTGGTGAAAGGTATCTGTCCATTGAAGGGCTCTTCTAACTTCTTCAACTAACACAGATTTTCAATGAATACACATTTAAAAACACCTAAGGTTTACCTTATCGGTGCAGGACCCGGCAACCCCGATCTGATCACAGTAAAGGCAGTAAAAGCAATTGCTAAAGCAGATGTTATCTTATGCGATCGTTTGGTAAGCCCTGAGATCTTAGAGACGTATGTAAATACATCTACAGAAGTGATCTATGTAGGTAAAGAATGCAGTAAAAATGCATCAACACCTCAATCTCGCATTAATACTTTAATAGTAGACTATGCACGTCAAAATAAAACGGTTGTAAGGCTAAAAGGGGGAGATGTATCCATATTTTCTAATATTCTGGATGAATTACAAACTTTGAAGGAAAATCATATTCCATACGAAATTATTCCGGGGATTACTGCTGCTTTAGGTGCTGCCGCGTATGCAGGCATGCCTCTAACAGCGAGAGGATATGCTACATCTGTTCGATTTTTAACCTATTACAAGTCGGAAATTCTTACCGCTGAGTATTGGAAAGAACTTGCTGCCACGAACGACACCCTTGTTTTTTATATGTCTAAAGGCAACCTTACTGATCTTGTTGAGAAGTTTATACACCTGGATATTTCAAAAGAGAAAAAAATTGCAATCATTGAACAGGCTACAACCCCTTATCAAAAGGTATACACTTCTTCTTTCGATGATTTTGAAGCAAACTTTTCGAACAAAACCTTTGCTTCACCTTCACTCGTGGTCATAGGTAAGATCGTTAACCTGCATGAGGAATTTTCGTGGCTGAAAAATACAGAAAAAGAAGGCCTTTATTTTAAATCAGTCGTGAATGGAAGCTTAATACCAAAAACTCAAAACTTTTTCGAATATGCTGTCTGAAACAAAATTTAATATACTAAAACAGATATCAGGTGATTTTTCCAGAGATGAAACCATCTGGGCAAGTGGCTACCTGGCCGGTCTTGTGGCCGCTCCTTTAACATCGGTTCAGCCTCCTCAGCAACTGATTCATGCAGATCAGATCACAGTAAAGAAAATTACATTGGCCTACGGTACTGAAACCGGAAACGGCAAGAAGCTGGCAACGGGCCTTGCAGGAATTATTAAGAAAAAAGGAGTTCAGGTTAAACTTGCTGATCTTTCTCAGTACAAACCTAAAGACCTGGGTAAAGAAGAGTTTTTCTTTGTTATTATCAGTACACAGGGCGAGGGTGATCCCCCGGTTCTGGCTAAAAAATTCTACGATCATATTCATGAGAATGAAATCGATCTCACTCATCTCAAGTTTGGGGTTTTGGCATTGGGAGACAGCAGTTATCCTTTGTTTTGTAAAACAGGAGAAGATATAGATTACCGCTTTGAAACATTAGGAGCTCAACGTATAATCCCATTGAAAAAATGTGATATTGATTATGAAGAAGAAGCTGGTAACTGGATAGAACATATCTTTGAAACGGTAAATAAAACCACTCAGAATAGTATAAAAAATACTTCGGCACCAAAAACTTCAACAGGCAGAAAAAAATACCATGGAAAGGTTTCAACAATCATCAATCTGAATGATATTACTTCTGAAAAAGAAACCTATCATATAGAAATTGAAACCGAAGAAGCACTGATTTATCATCCAGGGGCAGCTTTGGGTATTTTACCAATCAATTCGAAATCTGTAGTAGAAGAAATTATTGAACTGACAGGAATTGATCCTAAAAAACAGATTGAGACATCAAAAGTCACCGCCAATGTAGAGGAACTTCTGTACAAACATCTTAATATAAGTTATTTACTTAAAACCGTCGTTGCTCAATACGCAAAGATCACAGGCCACTCAATTCCGGAAGTCCGCTTGGGTCTTATCGACCTGCTTCGGATCTATCCGGTGAAAAATGCTGGCGAATTTGAGCAGGTCATTCCGATCTTAACGGGTCAGTCACCCCGTCTGTATTCTATTTCTTCTTCTTTGGAAGCTCATGGTGAAAATGAGATTCATATCACCGTTGCCAAGTCAGAGTTCTTACTTGATGATCAGAAACAAAATGGCCTATGCAGTGGATTTCTCAGTGGATTTACGGAAGGAGAAAGTCTTGAATTTTATATTCAGGAAGCTGGACATTTCAGATTGCCTGAAACAGATAAAGATATCATTATGATTGGGCCGGGAACTGGCATTGCACCTTTCAGATCATTCCTTTGGGAGCGCGATGCGGTAGGGGCAGAAGGAAGAAACTGGCTATTTTTTGGAGACAGGAATTTCATCTCAGACTTTCTTTATCAGTCAGAAATGATTGATTTCCTGAAAACAGGAACACTAACCCACCTAGACATGGCATTCTCCAGAGATACAGCCGAAAAAGTATATGTTCAACATAAACTGAAACAAAAAGCTCAGGAAGTATTCTACTGGCTTGAAGGCGGAGCATCTGTTTATGTATGTGGTACTAAAGAACCGATGAGCGGGGATGTTGAAGACACCCTTTTGAATATTATTCAGAATCAGGGAAAACGCAGTAAAGAAGAGGCTCTGATTTATCTCGAAGAAATGGAACTCAATGGCAGATATGCTAAAGATGTTTATTGAATCACGTCGTAAAATTAAAAGAAAGCAATTATGAGCAATAAAGATAACCTTTCGCCGGTAGAAAGGATTAAAACCGGCAGCAATGGACTCAGAGGAACTTTAAAAGAAAGTCTCGCAGATGACTTTACAGGATCTATAAGAGAAGATGATCAAACCCTGATCAAGTTTCACGGAATGTATCAACAGGACGATAGAGATAGAAGAGAAGAACGTGTAGGCAAAAAACTGGAATGGCTTTATTCTTATATGATCAGGCTAAGGCTTCCTGGTGGCTTTTTAAATTCCGAACAATGGATTGGGTTGAATAAGATTGCCGAGGACCACTCCACGGGAACCATAAAAATAACCACAAGGCAAACCATTCAGTTGCATGGAATTTTAAAATCCCACTTAAAACCAACCATACAAAATTTCAATTTGCAACATCTCGATTCTATTGCGGCCTGTGGTGATGTGAACAGAAATGTCACCTGTACGGCAAATCCCTCAGAGTCACCATTACATCACGAGGCTTATGAACTGGCAGGCAAAATAAGTGAAATGTGTCTTCCAAAGACAAAGTCCTATTATGACATCTGGATCGATGATGAATTAATTGTCGATAGGAAAGTGGAAGAAGATCCTCTCTATCAGGACAGATACCTTCCCCGGAAGTTGAAAATCGGAATTGCCATCCCGCCCAACAATGATGTGGATGTATTCATTAATGATATTGCATTGATTGCCATTATTGAGGACAATCAAATCGTAGGGTATAATATTGCCGCCGGAGGTGGATTGGGAGCAACGCATGGAAATGAAGCTACGTATGCACGTCTGGCTTCTGTACTGGGGTTTGTAGATACTGAAGAGAAAGTTTTAAAAACCGTATATGAGATTATTACGGTACAGCGAGACTTTGGAAACAGAAATGATAGAAAACTTTCAAGATTAAAATATACGATCGATAAACTGGGAATTGATGGATATAGGGCTGAAGTTGAGAAAAGAACAGGTTTTGCTTTTGAACCTGCCAGAACATTCAGGTTTGAGCAAAGAAAAGACCGTTACGGCTGGATACAAAATCATGAAGGAAAATGGTTCTATACTGTGTTTGTTGAACATGGAAGAGTTTTAGACATCGAAAAATATCCTTTAAAATCTGGGTTATTAAAAATTGCAGAAGCAGGCAAAGTAAATTATCGTTTTACCTGTAATCAGAATCTTATACTCTCCGATATTGAAGCGGTAGACAAACCTGAAATTGAACGCCTTCTGAAAGAATTTGGAATTTCAGACTCTACTGAAGGTGCCAGTGCTCTCCGTAAAAATTCAGTTGCCTGTGTGGCATTAAATACTTGTTCATTAGCATTGGCTGAAGCACAGCGTTATCTGCCTTCTTTAGTGACTAAAATAGAACCGGTGCTCGAAAAATATGGCCTTTTACAGGAAGATATTACAATAAGAATGACGGGATGTCCCAATGGCTGTGGAAGATCTCCTAATGCAGAAATCGGATTTGTGGGAACAGCCTATGGAAAATACAATCTTCATATTGGTGGGGACAGACTAGGAATGCGTCTCAACACCAAATTCAAGGAAAATATTGGTGAAGAAGAGATCCTGGAAACGCTGGATGAACTTTTTGGAATTTATGTAAAGGAGAAACTTGCTGAAGAAACATTTGGAGATTTTTCATATCGATACTTACAAAACTTAAATTAATGAAGCTCCTAAAAATTCAAACACATCATCATTATGCTCTCATAAAAACTAAAATTGAAAATATGACCCATCTTATTGACCAACATAAAAAAACTAAGAAATTCGATCATCATCTTTTAGGTATGCGAATGTGTATGTGTTGTTGATTTTTAATCAATAATAACATTAAAACTATTTAAACTGATTTAAACTACAAAACTCCTAAAAACTTTTATTTTAATTACTTACATACACTTACTGTACGTAAAGCTTTTAACGTAAAATCTCCCAAGTATAATAACTTTTGTAGTTCAAAATTCATCCTCCAACAATCTCCCTTATCAAAAAAAGTTTAAATAAGTTCATTCATAGTAACCTAAAAACAGATAAAAAATGAAACATAAAAGGCAGATATATTTTCTGCAAAAAACGGGCATTCTAGTATTTACACTCTTATTTTTTAACCTGGCAGAAGCACAACAGCAGCTTATAGAATTAAGTGGAATTATCAAAAATACAGATACTCAAAAAGGTATTACCGCAGTAAAGGTTCAGGTTGAAAATACACAAGACACCTCATTAACCGATCAGCAGGGAAATTTTAAAATAAGAACAAGGGTTAAAATACCATTCAGAATTATCATCAATAAAGAAGGCTTTACCAGTCAGACGGTTGAAATCCTTTCTCTTTCAAATAAAATAGCCATCGAGCTCAACCCTCAGAATGCAATCATAGACGAAGTGGTTATTTCAGCCTCAAGGGTTCCTGAAAAAGTATTGCGATCACCTATAGCTATTGAAAAGATTGATATCAGAGCCATCCGTGAGAGTCCGGCTGCGTCATTTTATGAAACACTGGAAAATGTAAAAGGTTTACAGCTTTTAACTTCCAGTCTGACTCTAAAAATCCCTAATTCACGTGGTTTTAATTCGCCTAATAATTTCCGTTTTATGCAATTGGTGGATGGAGTTGATGTACAGTCGGCTACTTTGGGAGTCCCCTTGGGAAATGCAATAGGACCAACAGAGCTGGACATCCAGTCTATGGAAGTTACTCCAGGGGCTGCGTCTGCACTTTATGGAATGAATGCCATTAATGGATTGGCAAGCCTTCAAACCAAAGATCCTTTTACTTCTGAAGGATTAAGTGTTTACTTCAGAGGTGGGGTCAATCATGTGGATAATGTTAACCATAAGATAAGTTCTTTGGGAGAAAGTGCGATACGGTTTGCAAAAGTTTTAAATAAAAATCTGGCTGTAAAAGTCAATGCTTCTTATTTTAGTGGAATTGACTGGATCTCTAATAATCAGACCGATCAGAATGCCAGTCCATTAATTACCGCTAATCCTAATTTTCCATTGACTAATAATCCTGCAGAAGATCTTTGGAACAAATATGGAGATGAAAGAAATAATCGGGTCGCCGTAAAAGTAGACTATAATGGAAAACCTACGACATTTAATGTTTCAAGAACGGGTTATTTGGAGAAGGATCTGGTAAGTCCCGAAGTAAAAAATATAAAATTTGATGCCGGATTATATTATCGTTTGGGCGATCAGTGGAGAGCATCATATGTCTATCGATATGGATTACTGGACGGAACTTTCCAAAGAGGGAATAAGATCAGGTTACAAAATGCAACGGTCCAAAATCATAAAGTTGAACTAACGGGCAAAGAACTTACCTTCAGAGCTTATGTATCTATAGAAAATACCGGAGACTCTTATAATTTAAAACCACTGGCTGATAATCTGGATCTGACCAATCTTTCCAATACCAATTGGAAAAACATATTTCAGTCGGCACTGCAAAATAATATTAACTCTGGTATAAACCTTAATGATGCTTTTATTCTTGCCCGAAGAGAAGCAGACAAAAATAGAGTAGTCCCGGGAACTTATGCTTTTGACCAGCTAAAAAATACTATTATTGGGATCAATAACTGGGATTCTGCCAATGGAGGGGTTGTTGGAGCTCCGGCAACGGGAGGTGCCAAGCTCGAACAGAAATCCCGGTTCTATCAGGGAGAGCTCACCTATGACCTCAGCAGATTTGTGAAAATATTCAATGTACTAGCCGGTGTAGATTATCGATTATACAGCATAACTCCGGATGGAAATAATTTTGTTGATTTTGACAGACCGGTTAAGGAGAGAAATATTCCTTTATCCAATGGTACATTTGGTAAAGATGTTATCTATCAAAAATATGGTGTTTTCGCACAGGTAACCAAGCTTTTCTTTGATGATAAATTAAAGCTTAATGCCGCTTTACGTGTTGACAGGAATCCTGAATTTGAGGCAAAACTAAATCCAAGAATTAGTATTGTCTATTCTCCTGTCAATCAGCATAACTTCAGGGCATCTTTTCAAAACGGATATCGTTTTCCTTCACTGTTTGAAGCTCTTTCATTCGTCAATAACGGAAATGTAAGAAGGGTTGGAGGATTATCTAAAGTGAATGAAGGATTAGGTTATCTGGACAATTCATACACATTGGCCTCAATCGACAAATTTACGTCTGCTGTGAATGCGGATGTAGATGGAGGAAAAACGCCAAATCAAGCGGCTTTGGATAACAAAAACCTTTTAATGGTTGCCAACCTGCAAAAGCTACAGCCTGAAAAGATCAATTCATTTGAAGTGGGTTATAAATCAGTTTGCTTTAATAATAAGTTGGTTTTAGATTGGGATTTCTACTATAACATCTATGAAGGATTCCTTGGCCAAGTTGAAGTGGCTGTTCCTAAAAATGGTAAAGTAGGCAGTGAAAATGCAGTTCTTGATATGATTGATCGCAGCAAACAGGATCGATACAGGGTGTATACCAATAGCAACAACACCTATAAAAGCTATGGAACTTCTTTGGGTATCCGTTATAATATTGTAAAAAATTACAACATTAATGCGAACGTTTCTTATAATGATCTGGCTTCCAATACTAATTTGGACCTGTTTATTACCTCTTTCAATACGCCGAAATGGATGGTAAATCTAAGTGTAGGAAATAGGGAAATTATCAAGAATATTGGGGTTACGATCGTAGCCAGATGGCAGAATCAATTTTTATGGGAGAGCCCGTTAGCTTCAGGAAATATCCCGGCTTATTATACCGTTGATGCTCAGGCCACCTGGAAACTTCCGGAGATTAATGCCAATGTGAAAATCGGAGCTACCAATCTTCTTAACAGACGTTATTTTCAATATGCAGCAGGTCCGGAAATCGGTGGGTTATACTATCTCGCCTTTACTTATGATTTAAAATTGTCATCAAAATGAGCAACTCCCTATATCCCATATTTCTAAAACTTGAAAAACTATCATTATTAATTATTGGTGGTGGTAAGGTTGCTCTCGAAAAGTTAGAATCAATACTCGGAAATTCTCCTAACACCTTCATTAAATTGGTGGCCACGGAAATTATTCCAGAGATTAAATCTTTACAGTCTCAATTTCCGAATGTAACGCTATACGAAAGATCTTATAACATATATGATTTTAAGGATATTGATTTGGCCGTTATAGCAGTCAATGATATTGTAACAGCTGGACAAATTAAAAATCACGCCTATCAACATAATGTGCTCGTTAATGTGGCTGACAAGCCTGATCTGTGCGACTTTTACCTAGGTTCGATTGTAAAAAAGGGTAGTCTTAAAATCGCTATTTCAACCAATGGAAAATCACCAACCATTGCCAAGAGATTGCGTGAAACTTTCACAGAAGTAATCCCTGATGAAATGGATCATGTACTGGATAATATGCAGAGTATACGTAATCAGTTAAAAGGGGATTTCAATTATAAAGTTAAAGAGCTGAACAGAGTGACAACCCAATATCTTCATGATGGAAAAGACAGCCCTGTAAAACCTGACCTCGAAATTGAAAAACTGATCAATATTACCAAAATAGCTCAGAGGAAAGCTACTATTTATCTGGCTATTATAGGAGTTTTACTTCTATTTTGGGTATTAGGATTTACTATTTACCAGTTTGACTTGTCTGGTGATATTCAGGTTTTCCTGAGTAAAGATGGTCATATTTTTTACTGGATGCTGCTTGCCGGGTTTCTGGCAGAGATCGTTGCCGGATCTATGGGAATGGGATATGGTGTAATCTGTACGACCATCTTATTACTTCTTAATGTTCCACCTCCGGTTGTGAGTGCCAGTATTCACTCCGCGGAATCATTTACAACTGCGGCTGGAAGTTTCAGCCACTATAAATTAGGGAACGTTAATAAAAAAATGGTGTTGGTATTATTCCCACTGGCTATTGTAGGTTCAGTTATTGGTGCACTAACATTGTCTCATTATGGCGAGTATTATGCTCATATTGTAAAACCCATTATCGCTTGTTACACCTTATACTTGGGACTAAATATTTTAAAAAATGCTTTCAAGGAAAAGAAAACAGGTCTTGTTAAAGCTAAAAAGAAAACAAACCTTAGAATTTTAGGACTGGTTGGCGGCTTCATCGATTCTTTTGCTGGTGGCGGATGGGGTCCTTTGGTTACGGGAACTTTAATTAAAGAAGGAAGGAATCCCCGTTATGTTGTGGGAAGCTCAACAGTAGCTAAATTTTTGCTCACCATCACCAGTGCGATCACCTTTATTTTTACCATTGGAATTCATCATTGGAATATCGTATTGGGACTTTTGCTGGGTGGCGTTTTTACAGCTCCTTTTTCAGCCATGCTTACCACAAAGTTACCGACTAAAAAAATGTTTGTGGTTGTAGGTATGGTGGTTATTGTAATGAGCCTTATCACCATTGTAAAATCTTTATTATAAATAAGAAAAGCTCCCTTTGGGGAGCTTTCCATAAAATGCCTCTGGTTTAAAAAATTTTATTCTATCCACAGATGTCCTGCGGAATAGGTTTTTGCTTTTCCTGCAATGATTACCCGCTCACCTTGATCTTCACAATATAATTTCCCAAGCCTTTCGGAAAGTTGTATGGCAAAAAGATCTTTCTTTCCCAATCTCTTCGACCAGAAAGGAATTAATGAGCAGTGTGCGGAGCCTGTTACAGGATCTTCCAGGATACTGGATTGTGAGGTAAAATATCTTGAAACGAAATCGCTGTCATTTCCTTTCGCTGTGATAACTACACCACCAGGATCTAAATTAATAAGATCAAAAGTCTGCCTGTCAATTTTGATGTCTTTTATATCCTCTTCTTTATCATAGACCAAAACATAATCTCTTGACTTGAATACTTCTTTCGGCTGAATATTTAATGATTTAGAAATAATATCCGGGAAAACAGATGGTACCGGCATTCTGGAAGGAAAATTAAGCTCATACAGTCCATCCTGAAAAATAACTTTCAATTCACCACTTTTTGTTTCAAAGATAATTTCATCCCTGTTATAGTTTAGAATCGAAATCAAACAGTGAGCCGTTGCTAATGTTGCATGCCCACAAAGATCCATTTCAATTTCTGGAGTAAACCATCTCAGATGTATTGTTGAACCGTTGTCGATAAAAAAGGCTGTTTCAGCTACTGCATTTTCCATGGCAATCTTTAGAAGTGTTTCATCAGGAAGCCATTCTTTCAAAGGAACAACGCATGCCGGATTTCCTCTAAAAAGTTCATCTGTAAAGGCATCGATTTGATATAATTCTAATTTCATAATTACGGATATAAATTGTATTCAGTAAAAGTAAAAATTTCTTTTCGTCTTCATTACTAAACTGAGATTATAAAAGGGTTTTTCAACGATTAACTAAATATTTGTTTTTTCTGAAGCTATCAATTCCAAGTCCAACACATCCATGTGATAGGAAAAGTGCTAAAAACAGTAAATACAAGGTTTGTGGTAGGTAAAGAAAATAACTCAACCATGTAAAAGGATCCATTTCGTATACTCCGGTTTCTGGTTTAACAGGAATAAGCTCTTTGGGAATTGTAGCCAGATCATGGGTAAATAACGCGACAAGTATAATGATGATCAGGAAAACAGAGCTAAGTCTGGTCCATAAACCTATCATCAAAAACAGTCCAAATATACACTCACAAAATGCCGTAAAATTAGCCGTAAATTGTGGAAAAGGAAATCCTATATTGCTAATGGTATTAAACATATACCCTTGAAATATGGGATGGAATAATTTATTGAAACCTGCTATAAAGAAAAATAATCCGATTAATATTCTGCAGATGATATAAATATTTTTGCTGTTTTTTTCGAAGTTTGATATTGTTGTTTTCATTATATTTTTTAATTTATTTTAATTAAATAACATTGACAAGATTCATGAAAGAAGTTCCGTCATGTTAGTTTAAAATTAGATAATAATTTGAGTATTGGAATAATTGTATTCCATTTTCGTAAAGATTCAGATTTGGTTTATCCGTTCATATCTGGGATATAAATTATCTGATACCTTATTAGAAATTAAGGTATTAGTTTATGTCGAATAACGATCTGAAAATTAAATACTTATTTTGGGCGGAATCCAGATTGAATTAAAAAAAGAAGAATAGGGTGGGTCGTCATATAAAAAGAACCTATTTTCTAAATCCTGGTCAATACTTTTATGGCATCTAAAAGATGAAAAAGAAGCCACAAAGAATGATGAAAAACTGTAGCAATAATTGTTATTGCATTTTATTGGAGTTCTATTGTTTTCCTGAAGATAGATCTTACTGCATTTTTTATGAGAATTTGCTTTAAACCTATGATAAGTATTTAACGCCTTTAAAGATAAATGACTGTAATCTGTTTTAAAAATGAACAAATGGGTTAGCATTAAAAATATATTAAATACCCTTACATAATGCCATAAACCAATTTCTTTCATCATAAACTTCCCTAAAAACGGTAACAAATATAATAAAATATTTATGGGAGTTACTTTCATAATTAGTCTAAGAATTTGATATTTATCAGGCGGATAATCATTTCTATTCAATAGTTTTGTAGCAAAGAAAACATAAGGTATTAAAAGAATTTGACAAATTATGAAAAAGAGATTATTATTCCTATTACTACTCCTATTCAGCTATATCATCTCAGCACAGGATGCTGATAATTTCCTTCAGGGTTATTACAAAGCAATAAATGATAAAACATTTTACAACAGTTTTAACTTCGATGGCAATGGGAAAGTTCTAATATCCGATATGGATTATGGTGATTATTTTACACGAAATGATAGCCTGATCATCTATCCTGATAAAAGCATATTTATTTTTAAAATTAAAAAAGGGAAACTTACAGGAGTTTCAAACTGGGTAGAAAAGGGTATTTGGATTCCCAAAAAGGACAGTTCGGAAATCAATAACAGAAAAAATCCCGTAGATGCTCAAAAAAAAGCACAGCTTTTGGCCGAATACTATGATAAAACAAAAAGCTCTTCAAAATCTGATCTCGATTTTGAAGCCTTGCTTTCCGGTAAAACTGCTGGAGTAAATGAAGAACTTTGTAACAAAGGTTTAGCCAAAGCCTGTATGAACCTTTTCGGGCTGAAAATGATGGAATATACACCTGGCCTATTAAGTGATCCTGCAAAGATTGCTTCAAAAAAAATAAAACCTCATCCGGAATTAATTGCATTATCAAAGAAAATAATAGACCTCGGTGAACCCGAAGGATACACGGTTTTAGGAAGCTATTACTACACATTGGGATTAAAAGATAAAGCTTTTAAAACCTGGGACGAAGGTGAGAAAAACGGAAGCCTGAAATCTGGAACCACAAAAGCACTGATCGAATTTCAGGAAGGTATAGAGAAAGACGCAAAATAAGATTAATCCCCTTTTACTATTCAATTAAACATTTGTCTGAATTCAAGCGGAGAAACAGATGTTCTGTTCTTGAATAATCGGTGGAATGATTGCGGATATTCAAAGCCCAAATGATAACCAATTTCAGAAACTGACATAGAAGTTGTTGACAGTAATTCCTTAGCCTTTTCTATTAATCTGTACTGTATATGCTGCTGTGTTGTTTGTCCGGTATGAATTCGCAATGTATCACTTAGATAGTTTGGGCTCATGTGAAGTTTTTTTGCGATAAATTGCACGGAAGGTATACCATTGATCATTAAATTATCATTTTTAAACTGTTCGTCAAGTAAAGTTTCCAGGTGGTTTAAAAGATCATTGTTTACTTTTTTTCTTGTTAAAAATTGACGGTTATAAAAACGGTCTGAGTATTTTAAAAGCAGATCAATATTAGATATCAATAAATCCTGGGTAAAAATATCCAGATTATTTTCTGTTTCTCTTCGTATATTATCTATGATATCCGTAACTAACTTTTCTTCTTTTTCAGAAAGATGCAAAGCCTCATTAGCAGAATACGAAAAGTAACCATAATCTTTGATAGCAGAAGCTAATGGATATCCCTGTAAAAAATCGGGGTGAATAACAATCACACTGCCTTTTACCTCAGACAACAGGATATTTTCAAACTGTACAACCTGATTCGGTGCAATAAAATACATAATCCCATCTTCAAAGTCATAGTAATGCTGCCCATACCTAAACTTTCCTGCACATTCATTTTTAATCGCAATAACATAGAAATCCGTACTTACAGTATTAAGAAGAGTTTCATGATGCACAGAAACTTCATTAAAATCAAAAACACTGATCAGTGGATTTGAAGGCCTTTTAAGGTTCAAATAGCTGTGCAATGCGGTAATTGAATTTATTTTTTCCGGTGTTTTCATTTTTTATATTATTAAATAATGATACATCTTAAATTGACTATTATATTAAGCCTGCTGTTCTTTCTTTATTTGCTCTATTCCCTTTCTATAGGTTGTTACCTCAAAATCAGGAAATCTATTTCTGAATTTTGAATCATCAAAAAGATTGTCATATCCATATCTTGGCAGCAATTCCTGCAGCTCTTTTGCGTTTTCATTGAATAAAGCACTAAGCTTAAAAGCAAATTTAGGAATTGTAAAATATTTAAATTCCTGCCCATAAATTTCAGAAGCTAAAGCAATAAACTCCTTGTAAGTTAATTTATGATCATCTACCGGAAGATGCCAGGTCTGTCCGAATGCATCAGGAGTATTTCCAATTAGAGCAGTGGCCCTGCTTGCATCTGGAGTCCATATCAGACTTCTTAACTTATCATCTCTCAATGGTACTTTGAGCTTTTTACTTTCTTTTATTGCATCAAAAATAAAAGCGTTTGTAATACTTTGTGTCTTACCAGGACCATAAAACTCAGGAGCTCGACAGATTACTATTTCTATTTCTCCTGCTTTCATTTCTTTTAAAAGCATATCTGCCATTTCTTCTCTCACTCTGCCTTTCCTTCCAATTGGCGAAAAGCGGGTGTTCTCAGTGAGAACCTTGTCGTTTTGCGGGTACATATAGGTATTGTCAAAAAACACCAATTTACTTCCATTGATTTTACAAGCTTCGATTACATTTTTGGTAATGAGAGGAAATCGTTTTTCCCATAGATCAGAATTCATAGGCAGTCCTAAAGTAAAATAGGCAATTTCACTCCCTTTTACAGCTTCAATAGCATTTTCTCTAACAGATAGATCTGCAGAGAATATTGTATCTGTAGGATTCACTTTCTTTGCGTTTCTGCTCACGATTCTAATATCAGAAGTAAAGTTTCGTTTCAGTTCTCTTGCCAGTTCTTCACCAATCTGGCCATTGGCACCTAATATAGTCTGCATGATATTGTGTTTATACTTTTTTCTAATGCAAAATTCGGGCATAACCTTAAATAAATGGTATCTCAATTACTTGAGTTCGTAACCATATCTCTGTTATGAATAATTATTACTCATTTACTAATCTTATTTATTCTAAGAAAAAATACTGCAAAACACTGTCTTAAACTGTATTCTTGAACACTATGAAGAATGTGTATTTATACTAAACTTGTATATTTGCCAAAATATAACATTCATTCACAACACAAAATTATTGATGGTGACACCTCATGCCTCCCATAAGCTTATTCCAATGACCACTTTCGTTCTTGAATATTATTCAAACGAAGGATATGCCGATCTTCAGACATTAAATCTGGTGAATAACTATGCAAACCTGCTGAAACATCCCTTAACTCTTGGAATGTTTGTTCCTGTAGATCCAGATGGAAACATTTTGAAAGAACCTAAAAATTATTTAAGCTGGAAATCTCTTGAACATAATACCCAAAAAGAAAATGATAACTTCGGAGGTCCCGGATTTGAAGAAAACCGCATCTACCAAAAGGCAGAACAAAACTGTTTTTTTGAAGGTTTTAAAGTAGCTTATAATGGGTATTCAGTGGTGAGAATTGTGGCATCCTATGATGATTCTATTGAACTCTCATTTAACAAGATCGATTTGAAATTTCAGACATTTGAAGACATTGAGTCTCTTACAGTTTTCGATGAAATATATTTAAGTTCTACCGCTTTGAAGGTTATTGGTATCAAATAATACAATTCTTATTTTTTTTTTCAAATGATTAACAGTTAGTTAGGAAAATATTCATCATATTTACATAACAAACCACTAAATTATTTAAAATGAAAAATTTCAAAAAAATTTCAAAAGAGGATTTAAAAACAATCAAAGGTGCAGCTTCGGTATGCCCAAAAAATCATTACTGGTGTACACCTTCAGGAGGCTGTATTCCTAATGAACAAACTTGTTGTTTATAAGCCAGAGGACCATCATAGCAATCCATAAAAAGATTGTATAAATTTCAAAAACCCCTAGCTAAGCAGGGGTTTTCTTAATAATGTCTGAGCTCACTATTTCTGTCTTTTTAAGAAGAAGAATTAAAAACGAAACAGCTAAACACAACATACTTGACCAAATAATTTGATGAATACCAAAATGGGCAATCCAAAAACCTCCAATACTTGTCCCTAATGTAACAGCAATATTTCCACAAGAAGTAAAAATACTGTTAATAAATTCACGCGATTCAGGTGCTGAAGAAGTTACATTAATATTGCTGATGAGAAAACCACCAGAATGCACCAGGCCCCAGATCGCTATCATGATGGCAACCGATATAAATTCTGTCCCTAAATTATAAAGTAAAAGATGCACAACACCTAAAGACAGGATAAATAAAAGTGTAGTGATATAGATGCTTTTAGATAAAAATTTACCCGCCAACTGATTGCCAAAAATTCCGGCAACTCCAAAAATAAATAAGAGAATACTTATTTCCTTACCATTCATTCTATTTACTTTTCCCAGGTAATCAGCCATATATCCATAAGTAGCATACATTGCCGCAATGATAAAACAAGCTACCAACAAGTTAATCCATAAAACCATCTTCTTAAAAATACTACTATTTGTACCTGCTGCTTTTTTATCCGGAATTGGAATGTTCGGTAAAAAGAGCAATATTCCAGCAAATGAAATAACATTTATAACAGCATAAAGGATAAAAGATGATTGCCAATTAAATACATCTGCCATTAATGTAGCAATAGGGATACCCAGAATACTTGCAATGGTAAAGCCACCAAAGACGATACTTACAGCCCTGGGAGCTTCTTTTTCGGAAACTAAATTAGCTGCGGAAGATAAAGCAATAGACCAGTAAACAGGATGAAAAAATCCAGGTAAAATTCTTGCAGCAAGCAGAAATCCAAAATTGGGGGCAATGATAGAAAGTAAGTTGGAGAGAGCAAAGATCCCTAAAACAAATGCCATTAAATTTTTTCTTTTAAAAGAAGATAAAAGCATCATCATAAATGGTCCGGAAACAGCAACTGCTAATGCAAAGCCACTCAATAACCAACCTGCTTTCTCAATACTTACATCAAATGCAGTTGCCAATTGCGGCAATATACCAATCACACCAAATTCAGTGGTACCAATACCAAAGATGCCTAACGCCAAAATGTAAAGTGTTCTTTTTGATTTCATTTAAAATATTTTTTGCAAATTTGCAAAAAGCACTATCAATAAATCATATACTTACTAATAAGTGATATACTAACCTTTTAGAAAGTGTAAGCAAAATTAATTTCATTTTATGCCTGAGTTTTTCCACGATAAAAGACTATACTATACCCCTATAGAGTTTGCATTAAGCCATATAGGAGGAACCTGGAAAATGCCTATTTTGTGGCGTTTGCAGGAGAAAGCGTTACGATTTAATGAACTAAAAAAAGACATTCCACACATTACTGATAAAATGCTTACCAGTCAGCTCAGAGAGTTGGAAAGTAAAGGATTGGTTAACCGAAAAGTTTTTCCGGTCGTCCCACCAAAAGTAGAGTATAGCTTAACAGAAAAGGGAGAAAAAGCAATTCCTGTCATAGAAACTATTATGAAATACGGTTATGAATTGATCATTGATGAAGGTATCGAATATCCACCAAAAAAGAAGGAGTAATTAAAACAATTGGTATTGTTGTTATTCTTTAATCGAGTTTTTTGTTATGAAAATTGTCAATCTTTTTCTCTAACATTTCTTTAAAATTATTAAAAGCATCAACCTCCTCCTGTGTGTTACTCAGGGGTTGGGAAGGCCGTGGATTACTAATTGCCCAATGGCATGATCTACTATCAGTAAATCGGAGTTTAAAGCCTCGATACATGAAATACCATGGTGAAACGATTTTTATAATATCTCTA
Source organism: Chryseobacterium sp. FW101-FHT12H09 (assembly GCF_058790395.1). Lineage (NCBI taxonomy): Bacteria > Pseudomonadati > Bacteroidota > Flavobacteriia > Flavobacteriales > Weeksellaceae > Chryseobacterium > Chryseobacterium sp. FW101-FHT12H09. The sequence continues at coordinate 97,540 of NZ_JBYTCP010000003.1, forward strand.
AAATAAATTCTCCCATAGAGATCTGATTCCATATGATCCGGGTAGAATACAATACGTTCTTTTCTCCACATCCACCGGATAGAGATAAAAGATAATATAATAAATTCAATGATGCTGATACCTAGCAGCCAATTGATATGAATATCTATTATTTTTCCTCCGATAACCGTTATCAGAAGTAATAGAGGAACGCTGAGTGCACATTGTGCAGCACGTCGGTTATCTGGCATTACAAATTCAAAAGTTGATGTAGGTGTCAATGATGATCAAATGTTTTGGTAAATATACTAAACCTTTCTATTACAGGCCATGTTCCAGCTCATTCCCACATTAAGCTTTCTTACAAAATACAGTCAGTAGTTATACGTATTTCCCTTTAAGTAGAAATACTCTTGTTTCTCTTTATTTCCCGTCGTAAATTTAGGATACTAAATCTTAATAACCATGGAGACCAGAAACCATTACAAAACGGGCCGCAATTCCGAAAAGCCAAATGAGTAGGGAGCGAAAAAACTGAATATTATGAATCATGTAAAGTACAGGGTTGGAAAATGGCTTCCTTCCGACAGGAATTTTCTAAATAGCTGGATAGAAAAGAAGGTCAATCAGGCCAAACATTCTAAACTTGCCATAAATCCGGCTATTGCTGATCTTAGAGATACCATATACAATGATCCAATTTTGTATATGAGCTTCACCAGTATGTATGATGAAATTCCGCAGGGTTACAACGAACCTGTAAAAAACTTTGACACCATGCTTCTCGTCATGAATCAGATTCTACAGGAAGCACCATGCTACAGCACGATAGAGAATACAATAGGACTGGTTGGCTTTCCCATCAATGCTATTTTAGATTGGGCAATGGGAACCAGTGGCGGATATTTAGCATTCACCAATACGGTGGTTAACGAAAAACTAAATGTGATCCTGAACGAATGGAAATTATTTCTTCAATCTGAAGCTTCAAAATATGTTCTTGCCAACGGTCCGATACATCAGCCACAACCAGATTACACCAATCCGGTTGGCTGGTTTTCACCGGAGGCTCTGGAAGCAATTGCCGCTATGGATCCGTTGAGAGGGCAGGGCAATGATCCACAGGATGCATTATCCAATTTTATATATAACTATCAATGTCAGCCCACTCAGCCTTATTTTGGTTATAAAAGCTGGGATGATTTCTTCACCCGTGAGTTTAATCCCGGTGTAAGGGAAGTAAGCAATGCGGACAAAGATCCTTCCGTTATTGTAAGTGCCTGTGAATCGGCTCCCTATAATTGTGTAACCAACGCGATGATGAGAGATAAGTTCTGGATGAAAGGACAGCCCTATTCACTAGTGGATATTATGAACAATCATCCGCTATCACAACAATTTGGAGACAACAGTACCGTATATCAGGCATTCCTTTGTGCCAAAACATACCACAGATGGAACAGTCCCGTTGATGGAAGAGTAATTGCCATTCAGAATGTGCCGGGTACGTATTATGCTGAAGCTCCTGTAGAAGGTTACGATCCTGCAGGTCCTAATGATTCTCAAGGCTATATTGCCGAATTGGCGGCGCGTGCATTGATCTTTATACAGTCAGACAATCCAAAAATTGGATTGATGTGCTTTGTAGCTATCGGTATGGCAGAAGTTTCCAGTTGTGAGATCACCGTAAGAGTAGGAGATCATATCAAAAAAGGAGATCCAACAGGGACCTTCCATTTTGGTGGATCTACCCATTGTTTAATTTTCAGACCAGGAGTGAATATCGATTTTGATTTCCATGGGCAAACACCAAGTTTAAATACCTATAATATTCCAGTAAAATCAAGGATTGGGGTAGTAAAAGGTTAATTTATTTTAAAATAAAACTAAAGAAAGAGTTATGTGATTTCAATGTAACTCTTTTTATTTTTCGTATCGTAACTTTCCTAAATAATCTTTCCAAATTTTACCGTAATGTTTTTTAATAAACGGTTGTTTAAAGTGGCGTAAAAAACTCAATTTTACTAGAATTAAGAAAAATGTTTTTTTTGATTTTTGTCAAGAGGAAAACCCCTCATTCCAAACTACTTTTGTTAATAAAATACATCATGTTTATAGGACACTTTGGACTTTCATTTGCAGCTAAAAAGGCTGCACCACAAGTTTCACTAGGAATTCTCTTTATTGCTACTCAATTTGTAGATATCCTTTGGCCCTTTCTCCTCATTTTCAACATTGAAAAGGTGGCTATTATACCTGGCTATACGAAGACAAATGCTTTTGAATTTTTATTATACCCTTATACACATAGTTTACTCATGAATATAATATGGGGTGTCATCGTAGGATTTATTTACTGGCTTGTTAAAAGAGACAGACAAGGTGCAATCGTCGTGGGTATCTGTGTGCTAAGTCACTGGTTTCTTGACTTAATTGTTCATGTTGCGGATTTGCCATTGACACCTTTTAATGATTATAAAGTGGGTTTTGGTCTTTGGAATCATGTCATGATTACGCTATTTACTGAGACTGCAATATTCTTAATTGGTACATCTGTTTATGCTGCAATTACTAAAGCCAAAAATAAAATTGGAAAGTGGGGATTATGGATATTGATTGCTTTACTTTTAATGATCAACCTAGCCAATACTTTTGGCCCGACACCCCCTGATTCAATAATGACATTATTTATATCTTCAATTATTGCATCAGTAATTATTATCTCGTTAGCCTATTGGGTAGATAAAAACCGGGAGATTAAAAACAATATTTAATTTATGAAGAGCTATACAAGTCTTTATAATTAATGAAGATTGCTTATTTTAAAATGGCTCAAATAGTATTAATTCTTTAATCCGATTTATATTGTAAAGATTCTATACCTTTAACAGATTTTATTTTTATAAATTATCCTATAACAGATAGTGCATGAAAGAACCTGTTTACATTAGTTTTGCCAATAAAATTGCGCAAATGATAGAAGATAAAACCTATAAGCCAGGAGATAAATTGCCTTCATTAAGGAATTTACATCAAAAGAAAGGCTTAAGTATTGGTACAATACTACAGTCATTCAATTATCTAATGGATAAAGGATTAATAACTTCCAGAGAAAAATCGGGATATTTTGTCAATGACAACATGCATAAAAAGTTACCCCTTCCTAACGTATTGCCTGTTTCATTGGAACAAAACACTGTTAAGATCGATCAACTCTTACAAAAACTGCCTTTTAAAAATGACAGTAAAAATTTTGTATCTTTTGCTAAAGCCCTTCCAGATAATAGATTATTACCTTTCAATAGTATCAAAAGGGCAATACAGCAAACTTCAAGAGATATCAGTGGAAGCTACCTGACATTAGAAGGTAGAAAAGGCAATCAGAAGTTACGGGATGAAATAGCCAAAAGATCTTTGATCTGGAAAGGAGTAATTCATACTGATGAGTTAATTGTCACTAATGGGGCGACGGAAGCTATTTTTTGCTGTCTTAAAGCAATAACACAACCGGGAGATACTGTTTTAGTCCAGGATCCTTGTTTTCATGGTATTATGCAGGTATTGGAATGTTTAAACCTCAAAGTATCTACAGTACCTTCACATCCTGAAGAGGGGATATCTATTGAAAATGTGAAAGAAATCTGCGGAAAAATGCAGGTTAAGGCATGTATTTTTGTCAGTAACTTTAACAATCCTGATGGAGCCAGCATCAATACTGAAACAAAAAAAGAACTTGCTGAATGGGCTAATTCTTCCCAAATACCAATAATAGAAGATGATATTTATGGTGAACTATTTTTTAAAGGAAGCAGGCCAGATACCATCAAGACCTATGATACCCATGGATGGGTATTGTATTGTAATTCATTTACAAAAACATTAATTCCAGGCTTTCGGGTTGGATGGTGTGCTGCTGGAAGATTTACCGATCAGGTAGCCAGAATTAAATACATCAATAACCATTCAACTTCCAGTTTCGATCAAAGAGTAATTTTACAATTATTACAGTCCGGGCTTTTTGAACGTCATCTTCAAAAATTCAGACTTGAGTTGCATAAAAATCTGAACCGAACCATTGATCTTATTCAACAATATTTTCCTGAAAACACCAAAATAACCAGACCTAACGGCGGCGTTATGATTTGGATCGAGCTCCCTGATCATATCAATACGACCTATTTTTTAGATACGGCATTTAATAACGATGTATCTTATGTTCCCGGAGAGGTATTTTCATCAAAAGGAGAATACCGAAACTATATTCGTGTCAGCTATTGCAGTTTATGGGAGAATAAAGTAGAAAAAGCCCTGATTAAGTTAGGGAATCTATTTTCTGCTATCCCTGAGGTTTAGTTAGTTTGGTTTTATTTATAAATCTGTTACACTTAAATTTCCAATATCTGTATCTGTTATAAGTTTATTTATAGTTATAGCTTTGTATTACAAATTAATACTACACTATTAGCATTGATAATCATTACAAAATCATCTTTATAAATAGGGTAGATAGGTATGAATCATATAACAGCAAGTAAAATGGAAACAAAAATTTCAACGCCTGATAGATGGAATAAAATCAGAGTCGCCTATATTGAAGAACCTCCTTTCTATTGGACTGAAGAGCATCTTGTAAAAGGTGCAGACATCGAGTTGGCCGAAGTTGTACTTCGAGCGATAGGTGTTTCTTCCATCGAATATCATCTCACTACGTTCGAAGAACTTTTACCTGGTGTAAAGGCAGGTCGATGGGATATGAACGTACCCATTTTCGCTACAGCTGAACGTGCTGAGAAAGTAGCTTTCAGCCTTCCGGTTTGGTCGCTTGGCGATGGATTCGTTGTACATAATGGCAATCCAAAAACATTAACCAGCTATGAAGCTGTGGTAAGGAACAATGATGCTCTGCTAGGAGTAATTCCAGGACAAATACAATATGATGCTGCAAAATTTGCTGGTATACCTGATAAGCAGATTGTCATGTTTAACAGTCAGCCAGATGCAATCGCAGCTTTATTAGCAGGGAAGATCGACGCATTTGCGGCTACAGCAATTGGTAATCGTGCTATTGCCGATGCACATCGAGAGCTGGAAGCAGTCCCACATCAGATAACTAAAGATAGCGGCGCATCAGTCGGTGCTTTCTCTTTCAGTAAAAATAACCAAGACCTTTTACAAGCTGTAAACTCGCAGCTCCGCAAATATATAGGATCAACTGACCATCGTTTGCGGGTAGCAAAATACGGAATCACACAAACCGAGATCGACAGTGTGGTAGGTGATAAATAAAGCAAGATTCAGATTTTTCAGCCTTCAAATGAGCCTGATATTTGTGACGTATAAAATACAATACTATGGAAATTAAAAACTGCGTAATGAGTGATGTCAATGAGATAATGTCGCTTTATGAAGCTGCACGGAATTTACAGGCCCAAAGACAAATGGTCATATGGCCTTTTTTCGAAAAAACTTTTATTGAAAAAGAAATAGAAGAGAAACGACAATGGAAAATAGTTGATGATCACAGCAACATCGCGTGCATCTGGGTTATCGCGTTTGAGGATCCGGAAATTTGGGGTGAAAGGGATAAAAATGATTCAATTTATGTTCATCGCATTTCTACTCATCCATCATTTCGGGGACACCGATATATTGATGATATTGTAGAGTGGTCAAAAGAATACGCAAAACAATCAGGAAAACAATTTATACGTCTTGATACATTAGGAAACAATACCAAGCTTATTCAACACTATACCTCAGCGGGGTTTAATTTCTTAGGAATAGAAATACTGACAGACACTGCAAATCTTCCGTTACATTATCAAAGGGAACCCAATTGCTGTCTATTTGAAATTGACTTAAAAGACAAGAGCATTAATACATAAACTTCTTTCTAATAAAAATCTCTCATATTCCAAGGAAATAATATGAGAGATTTTCATATTGAAATAGAATATCTATTTTCTCCTTATAAATTAGAAATAAACCTATTGAAGCTTTCCTTATACTCACTTCTGCTTTTTAGATCACCATGTCCTCCTTTAGAAATTACAGTCATTTCTTTTTCCTGAGTTTGAAGATTAGCAAATATTCGCTCTGAATGGTCAGGAGGTAAAACATCATCCTGCTCACCATGAATCAGTAAAGTAGGAATAGTAATTTCATCAGCTCTAGCTGCAGTATTGAGTTGATAGGCAGGTGCCTGATTTCCAAAAATATCAATTTCCGCAATAGAAGAGTAGGGACTTTCAAGAATGAGAGCCTTAGCATCTTTTTTAGTTGCCAGATAGGCGGCCATTGAGGTTCCCATAGAATAGCCGTAAAGGATTATATCTTCGGGACGATATCCTAATTGTAGTGCATAATCATAGATCTGTTCGGCATCATTATACATATTTTGTTCCCCGTCAATCATTCCTGTTGATTTTCCAAAACCACGATAGTCAGTAACCAAAACATTGTATCCCCAATCTAATATCATAGAATGGTTATCAAGAAAATTCTGCATGTTTTTCGCATTTCCCTGAAAATAGAGCAAGAGTAACGGACTTTTTGTCGTCTTATGATAAAGACCATTTAAGTTAACTTCTGAGGCAACATTAATAAAAATCTCTTCAACATTTTCAGGCAATTCAAATTTGTAATCCTGAGGCAAAAGAATGGGTTCAAAAATAAGTTCGGTTTGTTTTTTAATATCCATTTAGCTATTTATTATTTGGTATTTGATTTTGTGCTAAGATCTGTGTCGCATTTTTTCGAGCCAGTTCAATGGGCCATTTGTTCTTAAAGATCTTGCTTTCAACAGTTGCAGCCTCATAGAGTAGGTAAATGGTGTCGGATATTTCAAGTGCCTGAGCTGAATTGGTAAATATCTTCGTTGTGAGTTGATATAAAAATTCCCGGAATTTTTGTTTATGAGCCACTGCCATTGTCGTAATTTGATCATCCTGATCAGTAACTTCCGTTAAAATATTAATTAAACGGCACCCGTTAAAATGATTGATCTGAGCATACTTTTCTGAAAATGAAAAAATAGCAAGAAGCTTTTGAGTAGGATCAGAATAAGCCTCTAGTTCTTCTTCAATCCCTTTGAACCATTCTTCGCTGGATTGTTTTACATAAGCATGACCGAGCTCTCTTTTTGAAGGGAAATGATTGTATAAACTTCCTTTAGCGACATTCGCCTCTGCAATGATCTGATTAATCCCCGTCGACTGATAACCCTGAAAATAGAAGAGCTTATCAGCTGTTTCCATAATGCGATTCTTTGTATCCATGAAACAAAGGTAATATTTTAATTTAAAAATTAGACAGATCTGTCTAATTTTTATTTAAAATACTGATTATCAAATAATAAATTTAATAACTTGTAAAAAGTTGAACTTTTTGTCCGATAGAATAATAAATAAAAGGTTATTTACCCATAAAGCTTAAGATTAATTGTGTGACCTCTTCAGGCTGCTCTTCCATCAAAAAATGCCCGGTTCTTTTAATTTCCTTCATTTCTAAATTATTGATGTATTGTGATAAAGAGAACTTAAGCATTTCAAAACTGTCACTACTCACAATACCAATTGTTGGCGCCTGAATAGCCGCCATTGTTTCTATATCCTGAATATCCTGGGTAAATGCTTGATACCAGGCATTTGAAGCTTTTATAGAATCCGTATCAGCATAAGCATTTGCATATACTTTACGGTCAAAATCACTAATTGAAGCCTTGTTTTGCAAAAGATGATCAAAGATCCAATCCTGGATCATATGAAAGCGCCCTTCCACCAGTTTTTCGGGCAGATCCTTAACCTGATTGAAAGCTACCCACCAAGGAAATATCGGCGCCCCCACCGGCAACATAGGAAGTTTATACATATTTTCATCAGGATGAGGGGTATCTAAAACAATAAGTTTCTCGGTATTTTCTGGAAAATGCCCAGCAAAACTAATGGCAACACCCGCCCCAATATCATGCCCGGCAATACTTATCTTTTCATATCCAATCTTTTTAGTCAATGCCAATATATCAGCAGCCATATTTTTCTTTGTATATCCATCTTCAGGCTTATCGGAACTTCCCATTCCTCTGATATCTACAACAATCACATGGTGTTTCTCTGCCAATGCCGGCATTATTTTATGGAAGCTCCACCAGGTCTGCGGCCAACCTGCAATGAGTACAAGAGGTGAACCTTTTCCACCAGTAACATAATGTAATTTAATACCATCCTCCAAGTGTTCGATATGGCTGGTAAATCCGATTATCAATTTTACAAGTTCGTTATCCTGATAATTTTCCAAATGTTGATTTGCCAATTTTGAGTCCATATTGCTTAATTATTTATTGATTGTTTCAATCCTATACTGCCTTTAAAAGAAGACCAGGCAAACTTTTTCAGATCATTACCCGCTATCTCTTCATTACGCAATGCAGCGATGGCAATATCAATGATACCTCCAAAAAGATTGTAGATCCATGCAACTGTAAATTTATTATCAACCATCCTGTCTTCCTGAAGCTTTTCTACAATTCTAAACCATTTTGCTTTAACATCGTCGTATAACCCTTCTTCATTACTTACTACTTCAGAATAGCCACTGCGGTCAAAACGTTTTTTTACAAATGAGTATTCATTACCAATACTAAGAGCTGCATAGAACATATTTTCCATTTGAACAATCGGTTCATTACTGCTCTGGTAAGCAGCTATCATTGTTGCATTACATGTTGTCATCATTTTTTGCTTACACTGTTCGATAAGAAGATTTTTATCTTTAAAATACCTGTGAATTGTTCGTCGGTTTATTCCAATATGATTAGCGATATCATCAATTGTAGCAGCATCATTACCATTTAATACATGTACTGCTGCTTCTATAATTTTGTCTTCTGTACTTTTCATAACACAAATATATGACAAATGACACACTTATGTGACATTTATTAGGTTTTTTTACAAATTCTTAAAATTGAAAAAACTTTCTTTAAGGGAGAATAAGGAACACTACATTTCACAAAAATGAGCCTGGATATTTGTCTAAAGGCATTTTATAAAGGAAAAATCACAAAAGTGATATCCTCATCAAATACCACTTATATTAATGAAATATTAAGTTATAAGAATATTTAATTATTTTTTCCAAAAAAATAGAAGGGTATTGTAATTTTTCATATCTTAGTGATGTATTAACCACATAAAAATTTTATATCATGAAAAATTTTAAAAAATTAAACAGAGACGAGTTGAAATCTATTTCAGGAGAAGGATTACTTGATCCAATCGGAGGTCTAATTGGAGGAGTTGTTGGAGCTGTTGCTGGAACTGTTGGAGGTATCGTTGGCGGTGTTGCTAGCGGTGTTGGAGGTATCGTTGGTAACGTAGTAGGTAACTTAGGAAATGGATTATGCCAAGTACAGTGTGAAATCAATAATGTAATCCACATCAGATTACTTAATTGTGGAGCTACTACTTGCTAAAAAAACAAGTATTAAAAGTATACCGCTCTTTTTAGAGCGGTTTTTTTTGTAGAAAATCAGCAATAAAAAAATAGAACCCCTATAGTACATGATATTGGGGGCTCTTGTAAGCAATCATTGTGCAACATACAATCTGCAGTTAATGGAGTAGCTCAAATTACTTTTATTTGAATCTACTTGTTAATATAATCAAGTATTTATTAGTTAGTTATTCCGCTCTTTTCAGAGCGGTTTTTTTATGGATTTGCATTCCGTCGCTGAACAATAATATTATTCAGGAAAAAAGTGCTAAAGAGGATCAGGCATCCATATTTTAAAATACTGCATCTTATCGTAAAAAAGCTCTTTCCAAATTTTAGTGCTTTAAAGTCAGGTTCATTAAAATTCCTAAAATAATGACTACAATACCAAATGTGGTCATTCCCAATATATAAGAAACAAGGGCCTTTACATAACTCATAGCCTTTGTTTTATCGAAAAATTGACCAACGGCCCACGAAAAATAGATAAAGACAATAGCTGCGGCAGCCTTCATTAATGGAAAATTAGTTAATCCTTCAAAAAGTGCAGAAACAGAAAATATCAACATTTCCATTCCAAGTATAAAACATAATAGGATTAATATTTCAAAAAAATTATAATCATATTTTCTAAAAAATACTTTCAACCAAAAAGCAATAAAGACTCCCATTATAATATTTGCATATCCATAATGGCTTTGAATCCAATCGTTAATCACATTGACTTCTATTCCTTTTGTTGCATCATCATACTTAATATACGCTTCTTCAATATGGAAAAAATGACTGATCAAAGTATAAATCAGCGATGCTACAATAATGAAGATCACGGGTTTTACAAGTCTGCTTCTATTTTCATTAATAAAATTCTTTATATTTTGTCCGGGTCTTACTAATAATTCCCGTATGGTATATAAAATACCTCTTTCAAAATGTAAAACATGTTCGATTTCATGCAAGATATACCGGCCATCAATTCTTTTTGGTTTTACAGTTTGTTTGCAGTTTGAACAGAATTCTTCACTCATAATTCGAATGGTGTTTATTAAACGGTACTATCTTTTGTAAATGATTTTTTATCATATGGCCGGAACTAAATCCTACCGCAAAAAACGATAAATCATTTTAAACCAACTTTACACCTTTGTTTAGTTTTTATTATTTTTATCCAATGGAAAATGAAAAAAATTCATTGCTTAATCGAAATAGGATAAAAACAATATCTGATGAAGATAAACTTCAGTTTGGCGATTATCTGGAGGTCGTAAAGTCTTTTGCGAAAATTACTTATCAAAGTGTTTATGTAATCGATTATAAGGAAATGAAGTTTGAATATGTTTCAAACAATCCTTTGTTTTTATGCGGCTATTCTTCGGAAGAAGTATTTGAGATGGGTTATGAATTTTATTTCAACAATGTACCTAAAGAAGATCTTGAGCTACTGAGCATGATCAATACACTTGGATTTGATTTTTATGATAAGCTGCCTAAAGATGCTGACAGAAAATTATACAGCATTTCTTATGATTTTCATTTAAAAGGTAAGTATGATAAGCCTGTTCTTATCAACCACAAATTAACCCCTCTTTTCCTCAGCGGAAATGGTTCTTTATGGAAATCATTATGTATAGTATCTATTTCTCATAATCAAAAGGCTGGAAATATCACCATCAATAAGCAGGGTTCAGATCAGTTATGGAAATTGGACCTATCCAAAAAAATTTGGATCGCAGAAAACAAACCAACACTCAAAGAAAAAGAACTGAAGATACTTCGGTTATATGCTCAGGGATTAACGATCAATCAGATTGCAGAAAGAATATTTGTTTCACCGGATACCGTCAAATATTACAGGAGAAAAATTTTTGACACTTTTGGAGTTAAAAACTTTACAGAAGCACTTGCTTTTGCTACCAATCATAAGATTATTTAAATGAAAAACAAAGCAGGAAAGCTCTACTTTGGTTTCATCGTTTTATGATCTTAGAAATCCTGTTTTGTACTGAGTATCATCTATTCTGAAGGCACAGATTTTCATTTGATCTTATTTTTAATAGTCTTAGTCATGATCAATCATCTAATAGGATAAGGAAACTGAATAAAGGCATCAAAAAACTCCCACAAAAATTGCGGGAGTTTGGAATATGGAATAGGATATCAGTTATGATTATTATTTTTTCATCAGTTTTAAAGTTCCACTTGTTCCGGCGTTTGATTTCCATTGAACAATATAAGTTCCTCCCAATTGATTTTGGATATCGATCGGCAGTTTGTTTAATCCAGCTTCTATATCGGTAGTATATGCTCTTATTATTTTACCATTCATATCAGCTACATTAATTGAAATGGTTTCTTTATCAGCAGCGGTATAGTAAAGCTCAGAGAATCCCATACTTGGGTTGGGTACCAGAGATACATTGTTTTGAGGATTTGCAGTTTTTGAAACAGGAGGACGAACACATATATAACATAAGAATTTAGTAACCCTCATTGTATATTGATTCGGAGCTGTACAATAAAGATCAACTCCATATCCATATTGACCCGGGTATGGGTCGTATACGATCATATTGGGATCTGAAATTGTTGTATGACTTCCTACAGCAGTTGAAAGTGGATAATAAGCACTAAATAATGATGGATACACCGGATCATTAGAAGTTACTTTAACATAAGTTACTGGAGGGGGGAAACCAGGAAGAGAAATAGAAATAGGAAAAGTGTAAATTCCAGGAAGAGCGCCTGGGCCAAATGCTTTAATTTGAGAATTAGACCCTTTTTTTATCTCAAGGTTAATAGTAGTGGGTGCATAACCCGGCGTAGTTGGAGCAAAATCATCTTGTCTGGTAACCGTAATGTTATAGGTTGGCGCAGGAGCAGTAGTACCTGGATCAGTAATTATTTTTTGGGCAGTTAATTGGTTTTGGCACACCAATACAAAAGACAGTAAGAGGATAAATTTTTTCATTTTACTTAATTTTTAAATTGTTAGTTCTTAATAATAGATCTGTTTTTGTTGATCTTTATTGTAAAATTGAAGGTTACTAACCACTTAACAAAAGGGCAACTAGTAAATGTGAGAGATTATCTAATATCTGTTTATATTTGTTTGGTAAACGTAATTTAAGAGTTCAATAAAAGAAAGTGATATGGATTCAAATATCAGTATTATCAACAAAAACGAAGGGAAACTATTAGCTGTTGCGGGTGGCAATTATAGAATTATAATCTCTGGCGAACAAACTGGTGGCAATTACGCTGTTATAGAAATGGTTGTGCCTCCGGGAGGAGGTCCGCCGCCACATTCACATCCAAATACCCAAGAAATGTTTCATGTCCTGGAAGGGGAAGTAGAGTTTAAAACTGAAGCAGGAAAGCAAATTGTAAGTAAAGACGGTTTTGTTAATATTCCTTTTGGTGGTTCTATACATTGTTTTAAAAATACTTCTGAAAAATATGCCCGGTTACTCTGTACTGTTGTCCCGGCAGGATTGGAGAATTTATTTGGAGAGATAGGTACTTCCGTATTACCAGGTCAGATTTTACCCGTTCCGGAATTAACTGAAGAGCGAAAAGAATTCTTAAAAGAGATAGATCAAAAATATGGTCAGAAAACATATCCTTTTGATTTTCTGGGATAGCTCTATTTCTTTTAAATAATTCGAAAATAAAAGAGAAGGATGATGATTCTTAAATAAAAAAACCAAAAAGAAATTTCCAATGAATTATTTTTAAGTAAAAAATATTATTTCAAGAGGTATTGATAGTAGTTTCCAACGTAACTTTGCAAGATTAATTATCAATAATAAAAATGAAGCGTTCTTCCATTGTATCCCGTGTTATTTTAGCCATAATATTCACTTGTTCAATACTTACTTTTTCTCAAACACATGATACAAAAGATCATCCCGGAATTCATGGTATGGTTTTACTCGGGAGCGATACTCAATATGCTTCCCATCTTCCTCTTTTTCATTCACCTCATGATTATCAGGTTATTCTAAAAATAAAAATAGATGAGACATCTACCTTAAACTATCAAAAAGATAGAGTAGTACATCCGGAAAATAATATGTATACACTGGAACCTGAAAAATTTGTGCTTCCAGGCATCCTCAATGATATCACCACTTTTAAAGCTAACATTTACAGAGGTCATTTTGAGCGCGGCGGAGAACTTATCATAAAGGATGCGCAAGTAGAAATAACCAAAGTATTGTATTTTCATAAGCTAAACAAAGATAAAAGTGAAGGAAACCCATGTGATTATATTTTATTTGGAGATCAAAAAGAACAATTTCTAGCCCATCAGATTTTAAATCGTCCGGATTTTGATGAACTTTCAAAAATTGATATAAAAAATAAGAACGTTGCGGCTACATTACAAAATGGTGAAATAGCAATTGTTTCCAGTAAAGCAAAAAAAACTCAATCTTTAAAAGAGAAATGCAGTGGTACTAAAGAGTATAAAAATATCAGCTTTAATAATCCTGAAATAATATATCTGGAATTTGATGAGTTACAATAATTGGAGTACAACTTTATCTTAATATAATCTTAGAAGAGATCAACCAATAATCCACAGATAAAGTACCACTTCCTTTAAGGATAATAATCAGTAAAATTGCCAGCAGTAATACGAAATATTCTATACCCTCGCCCTTTTTGTTTTTGAGCCAGTTCAAGGTCCATCCCTCAGGCAGATGTACAAACAAGGCTCCTAAAAAAATAACAAAATTGCCTAAAGCAGCAACTCTCCCAAGACAGCCTAGTATCAAAGCAATACTTCCCAAAGATTGCCCTATAATAACCATCCAGGTAATAAAGCCCGGAATTTTTTTAGCTCTCATCTTTAAAAAAGTCTCTTTAATTCCTACACCGCCGCCCATATCGTCAAACCAACCCAATAGCTTTTGCATTCCATAAGGAAAAATAATAATCCCGGCAGCAAGTCTAAGAATAAGATATACATAATCATTCTCCGTTTGAAGTATATCAGATAATATTTCCATTTGTGGTAGTTTATGCTAATTTACATTAAAATCGATCTTTATTTTTCTTTCCAGAACATTATCAATGGAGAGTTTTTTGATAATGCAAAAAAAGGGTAGTGGCGCCCTTTTTTTGCTTTTCTAAATGTTCCACCTTTTTATGATGAGAAAATGAGTATTTTTAAAATAAATTATAGCTTTACAATATTCAAAATTTAATCCTAATGAATTTAAATTTTAAAACCACAATAAAAAGAATAATAATTCCATTAGTAATAATAGGATTCTTATTTTTAATTTGTTCTCTTTATCAGAAAAAAGTACGGTATAATTTAGTAACGATTTCAGAAAATAAAGTCTATAACTCAGGGGTTATACCCCCCAATAAATTACCTGGTGTTCTAAAGGATCATCACATAAAAACCATTATCGACTTACGGGATGGTGTAGAACAAACAGAACTAAATCCTGAAACAAAAAAGCAGGTGAATGCAGAAGAAAATGCCGTAGACAAAATTTCAGGTGTTCATTATTTTAATCTGCCTACAGATCAAATTCCTCAGGATAGTACTGTAAAAAAGTTTCTAACAATTATGGATGATCCCAAAAATTATCCGGTTTTAATTCATTGCCATCATGGGGTAGGACGTTCACGGTTGTTTAGTTCACTTTATAGAATTGAATACGAAAACTTCACCAACGAAGATGCCAGAGCAAATGCGCGTTTTGTTTGGGAATTTAGTAATAATTTCTCAAAAAGCTCTGATAAAGGAATTTACCTTATGAATTACAAAAAAAGAAAATCAGAGGATAAGCAGGTTTATAAATAATTCAGTTTTTAATAGAATATGATTCAAAAAATCGCCCTATAACAGGGTGATTTTTGTTTTATGTTTTATTTCTGTTTTTAATAAAATATATCATTTTCCTCCAGAACTTCCTTAAAAATTCGAAATTTCTTCTAAATCGTTACCGATTATTGCATATCAACCAGGACAATATTATTACGAAACTTAAGTTGTAGGATTGGCTATAGGTATAAATTTTAATTAAAAATGATCATGGATAATTTAGTAGAAGCGGTAAGTAGCTATGTTATATTATTTCTTTCCGAAAATCTTTCAGAGAATCTTTCTTTTCACAGTATTGGCCATACCTATGATGTTGTAGGTGCAGCATGCGAAATTGGCATACAAAGTAACCTTTCTGAGGAAGAATTAATTGTTTTACAGGTTGCAGCATGGTTTCATGATTGTGGATATGCCAATGTATATACCGGTCATGAAGAAGAAAGTAAAAAAATAGCAAAGAATTTTTTAGAAAATTTCGGGTGCGGAAAAAAAATGATTGACATTGTTTTAAGCTGTATAGAATCAACAAAATATCCTGCTCAACCTTCCTCATTAATTGAAAAAGTAATGTGTGATGCCGATATGTACCATTTAACGCGACCCAATTATCCAAAGTATGAAAAAGCAATAAGGCAAGAATTTGAAAAATACCTTGGTTTAATTTATACCGATGAAGAATGGATGGCAAAGAATTTCAGTTTTCTGAGGGCACATCAATTTTACACTGATTATGGTCAAAAAATACTTTCAAAGTTCAAGGAAGTGAATGTTCAGTTAATAAATAATTAAAATTGAATTTAATATATAGATATATGTGGTTCTATTATGCTTTATTATCAGCTTTATTCGCTGCATTTACAGCCATTTTTGCAAAAATGGGAGTGTCCAATATTAACTCTAATCTTGCAACTGGTATAAGAACTGTGATCATTCTTATCATGGTTTGGAGTATTGTGTTTATAAATGGTGAGGGTAAAAATATTGGTTCATTATCAAAAGTAAATATTATATTTTTAGTTCTGTCTGGAATAGCAACAGGACTGTCTTGGATGTTTTATTTTAAAGCATTGCAAATCGGAAAAATATCACAAGTGGCAGCTGTAGATAAATTAAGCGTTGCTCTTGCCATAATTCTTTCCGTGTTGTTCTTCAAAGAAACGCTGACAATAAAGACCACAATTGGAGCTGTGTTGATAATTAGTGGAACTATTTTATTTGCATTGAAATAGGCAGGCCAGAAGCAATTATAAAAAGTAAACACAAATACAATTTAACATAATATAAATTATAGGATTTTTTAATGAGCCCGAAAGGAGAGCTTTATCGCTCACATTTTCCTTACAATTTCTCTACATCCGATTCTCAGCCATTAAAATCTTGTCCTATGGCAATCTTAGTTTTTAATAAACGGGCTACCTTTATCCTAACCAAAAAATAAAATATTATGAAGCCTAAAATGATCTGGTCAAATCTGGCCGTAGCCAATCTGGAACGAACACACAAATTTTATTCTGACTTAGGATTTAAACCTAATGGTCCACACACCTCTGATCAGCTGGTAAGTTTTTTTTTCGGTGAAAATGATTTTGTCATCCATTTTTTCCTGAAGAATATTTTGGAATCCAATCTAAAGCCTTTAGAATTCTGTGATACCCAAAAAGTACATGAGATCGTTTTTACTCTATCTGCAGAAACTATAGATCAGGTAAATGACTGGGCCAAAGAAGTTGAAAAAGCTGGCGGTACTATTGTTTCAAAACCTGAAAGCTTTGGAGATAATTATTATGGATTCGTATTTGCTGATCCGGATGGCCATACCTATAACGTATTTCATATGTAGAAATAAAAGGATATTTCCTATATTTGTTTTAATATAATTCAATATGAACCATTCAAGCTGTTTGCCTCCTCCAGGATTTTAATATTTCTAAAGTATACCTGAAGTATTGACGCTGATAATATATTATCGGTTGTTTTCTAATGCTTCAGATTCTATTAAATATTAATTAAAAATCTTTGTCTTCACAGACAGGCAAATTGTCTCATGAAAAAATCATATGTATTATTACATCTGGCCGTCATACTGGCTGGGTTTACAGGTATATTCGGAAAACTCATATCTCTGAATGAAGGTCTGCTGGTTTGGTACCGGTTACTGTTTTCTTCCATTATTTTATTCCTGATTTTAAAATCGCTGAGAATCCGTTATACGATTTCAAATCGGGAAAAAGTCAATATAGCCAAAGTTGGACTGTTGATTACTTTACACTGGTTATTTTTCTATGCCAGTATTAAGTATTCCAATATTTCAATTGGTGTGGTTTGTTATTGCCTGACAAGTTTCTTCACGGCTATATTTAAACCATTGATCGATCGGGAGAAATTCAAAGTTTCCGAATTGCTACTCAGTACTTTTACACTTTTAGGAATCAGTCTGATCTTTCATTTTGATGCATCTTATCAATTGGGAATTGGTCTAGGGGTTGTTTCATCTGCCATTGGCGCTTTATATACCATTTTCAATAAGCGCTTGGTTCATCGTTATGATACCAAAGTAATTAATTACTATCAGATGATTGGCGGAACGGTTTTTTTAGGAGCTATCCTACCGGTTTATTTATACTTTTTCCCTGTAGAAAGTGTTATTCCGAGTTTGAAAGATATTGGCTATCTGATCATTCTCGCGCTTTTCTGTACAGTTGGCTTATATGTTATATTTGCGGAGGTTTTAAAGAAGATTCCAGCATTTACAGTTAATCTAACCTTCAATTTAGAGCCTGTGTATGCTATTATCATGGCTTTTTTATTCTTTAATGAAAGCAAACAGGTTAACATGGCCTTTTATATAGGACTTCTACTGATCATTACTTCTGTTATTTTGCAGACATTAATATCGGTTAGAAAAAAATAATATCTAAAACCCTCTTGTTATTATGATAAGAGGGTTTTAATTTAAATCACAAAAAAGTGATAAATATGAATATCTTCTTACTTCACGTTTTCTGGGTTTAAACCTAAGGTTAACATAATAAAATCCTCTCAGAAATGAATGATTTATTCTCTATATTACAACTTAATTCTAAAATACATTTCGTTACAAAAGCCTTAAATTAATGAAAGCCTATCTGAAAAGTGGCTTTTTTTATCTCAATATAATATGAAAAACATACTTCTTTTTTGCTTTTTTTTACCTTCTTTATGTTTTTCTCAAGATATGAGATTCAGCTATCATTATAAATTTGTTACAGATACTTTGAAAAAAGATGTTATCTCGGAAGAAATTATGATTTTAGACTTTAATGGCAAAAGTAAACAATCCATTTTCACCGGACTAAAACACATCATATCTGACTCAACTATGACAGCAATGTCCCAGAAAGGGATTATGTTATTCCCTGATACTTCAATGAAAATCAAATATGTAGTAGAAAAAATTAACAACAGTACAGTATATTTCTATACCCCGAACCATATGCCTAACCCTGTTTTAAAGATTAAAGATGACAGGAAAATAAATTGGGTAATATCAAATGAAAAAGAAAACATACTGGGATATACCGCTCAAAAGGCAACGACTTTTTTTGCAGGAAGACAATGGACGGCTTGGTTTACTACTAGTATTCCTATTTCTGATGGCCCATATAAATTTTACGGCTTACCGGGACTGATCTTAAAAATTTATGATAAAACAGACACGCATTCATTTGAAATTATCTCTGTACAAAAACAAAAGTCTAATTACTTGGTTTTAAATGATTATACTTATAAAGAGGCAAAGCAAATTACTTTAAATCAATTTGAACAGATATCTAAAGAAAGTCCATTGGAAAGATATAGAAACAAAGCTTTTACCGGTGAAATAATTTTTCGTAACAACGAAGAAAAGCAAAAATTTTTGAAAGATTTAGATGCTCAAATACAAGAAAGTAACATACATGATAATAATCCTATTGAGCTATTAAATAAAAAATGATGGGATTTGAAAAACCTCCGCAAACAGGAGATTTTCTTATGAACTTTCTATAGTTGCTTTTTGAGAATAATCTGATTTCTCTGAACCTTCACGACTACCCTGTCACCGGGTTCAAAGCCGCATTCCAGAACCCACTTCCCTGCTATCCTGATCTCAGGAAAGAAAACCTGCCGATGGTAGGATCTTTCAAATGACTTATGGGAAACCGTAAGGTTACGGTCACGAACTTGTTTATTTTTACTATTATTCGCTTCTGGCTTTTTCATATCCGTGTTTTTATCCTGTAAAAGAAAGATTAAGACCTTAGATATTCAAGTTGGATAAAGGATAACTTATTCACTGTAATGGATAATTCAGAAGGATAATTATACCAGGAACACTTTATTCTTCAAACTTAAAATTCTATATTTGTTATTATGACAAACACAGATATGCAAACTAAAAAAATACATCAGGGCCGAAATATCAAACGTTTCCGTGAAATGTTAGGTATTAAACAGGAAGCCTTAGCTTTTGAATTAGGTGATGACTGGAATCAAAAGAAAATTTCCCTTCTCGAACAGAAAGAAACTGTAGAATCAGATATCTTAGAACATGTTGCTAAGATTCTTAAGATTCCTACTGAAGCGATTGAGAATTTTGATGAGGATTCGGCAATAAACATAATAGCCAACACAATCAACAATAATGACCATGCAACAATGACAAATCCAGCTGTATTCAATTATCAACCAAGCTTTAACCCTATTGATAAAATGGTTGAGCTTTATGAGCGTATGCTTCAGCAGCAGAAGGAAATGATTGAGAAATTGGAGAGACTTATTCAAGGTAAATAAAAACAAAATAAAAACTAATAATTAAATGTATTTATATGAATCCAACATGTTACGTTTGTTTTGATGGTGATAATGATATTCGTTATTATAGATTAATGCAAGCTTGGGATAAGAATGAAAAGTTTGACTTTACATTTTTCAATGCCCATGATATTACCCAGTCTAGAGATACAAGTACAGAAGAAACTATTAAACGTAGTTTAAGAACACGCCTAAAAGCTAGTGATGTATTAATTGTGTTAGTTGGCGAAAGTACAAAAAACCTTTACAAATTCGTTCGTTGGGAAATAGAAGTAGCTATCGAAATGGAGCTTTCAATAATTGTGGTTAATTTAGATGGTAAGAAATCTATAAATAGAGCTCTTTGTCCTCCTATTCTTAGAGATGAGCTTGCAATTCATATCCCTTTTAGTCATAAAATTATAGATTATTCTATAAAGAATTGGCCATCAAGTGCAAGAAGGCATAGAGCACAAAAAGAAACTGGGCCATATTATTATGATGATTCAGTTTATTCATCTTTAGGAATTTAAGTATGAACTATTATTTTCGATCGTTTAAAACAAAATCATATTGGGTATATGCACTTTGGTCTGTAGATTCTGTAAAAACTTTTATGGCTGTTGTTGGTGGAGTATGGCTTTTTGTAGATATTCTAAGCTCATTTAAAGTAATAGATAAAGAAAAGCTTACACTGTGGTACTTAATACCAATTATAATATTTGGTTTAATAATAGTAATCATCACTAGAAGGCCTGTAAAAAAAATATCATACAAATATCCCGGACAAGATTTAACTATTGAAGTGTGCATCGGGAACCTTTTTGATGTTTCTGGACAAAAGGTTATAAGTACTAATACAACTTTTGATACTGATATTTCCAGTGGGATTATAAATCCTAGAAGTTTACAAGGGCAGTTTACCAAAAAATTCTTCCCTTCTAATCTACCAGCTCTTGATGAAGCCTTAAATAAAGGATTGCAAGGTTTACCAAAAAGTCATATCCAAAAGGAAGCAGGAAAAACCGAGAGATATGATTTTGGAACTACTGTAAAATTAAATTTGTCAGGGCAATTTTTCTATTGGTTTGCAATGGCAGATTTAAACCATAGTAATAATGCAAAAACGACACTCAAAAATGTTCATCAAGCATTAGATGGGCTTTGGGAATTTATAGAAACTAAAGGTGAGAAGCTGCCTACCGCCATTCCTTTAATCGGAACCGGACTAGGAAGATTAACCACAAGTAGAAAAAAGTTAATTGCAATTATAGCACAATCATTTATTAATGCATCCGAAGATAACTTATTTTCGGAAAAATTAGTAATTGTAGTTCATCCATCTGATGTTGAAGCATCAGGTTTAAACCTATTTGAAGTTAAAGATCTCCTTCATCATTATTTACCATAATTACTTTATATAATAATAAAATGAGTGTTCAAAGTATTACAAGTTCAATTTCTAGTTTAGACCGAGAAATTAGTAGTTTAGAAAATCAGTTGCAAACTATCAATAATAATCTAGGCCGTAAAGAAAAAGAAGCTACTTCGATTTTAGAAAGAATAAGTAAGGAGAAAGATTTGAAAAAAATAATTACTTATAACAAAGACCTTCTAAGAAAGAATGACGAAATTAATAGAATAAACAAAGACAAATCTTCAAAATCAAAGAGCCTTTCAGAAAAGCAAACAAAAAGATTAAAACAGGTTCAGGACTTAAATAAGGAAGAACAAAAAGTTAGAGATAAAACAAAAAAAGAGCAAAAGGAAATTCTTACAATGCAACAAAGCATTACTAGAGAAATGGAAAGACAAAAAAATCTATCCCTAAACTCTTTACCCAAAAAGAATTTTGAATTACATGTTAATGCACAAAAGAGCTACGATGTTTTTATTTCTCATGCTTCGGAAGATAAAGCAGGCTTTGTGAGACCATTTGTAGAAGCATTAAGAGCTAAAGATGTAATTGTATGGTATGATGATTTTGAACTTCAAGTAGGTGATAGTTTGAGACGTTCAATAGATAATGGGCTCAAAAATTCTAAGTATGGAATTGTAGTGTTATCTGATGCTTTCTTTAATAAAGAATGGCCCCAAAGAGAATTAGATGGGTTGTTTGCAAGAGAAGTAAATGGAGAAAAAGTTATACTACCAATTTGGCACAAAATTTCTAAAAATGAGGTAATGAGTTATAGCCCAACCATTGGAGATATGGTTGCAATAAATACTACAGATTTCATGATTGAAGAGATTGCAGAAAAAATAGCAACAAGAATCAAAAGATAGTTTAATAGTTATTCACAAAATTGATGTGTAGCTCTTGCTACACATCAATTTTCTTATGTAAAACCTAATTCGTTACAAATTAAAATATTTTCAACAAAAATATTTGCGTAGTTAAATAACTTCATATATATTTGTAGTCAAATAACTACACGATGAACTTAAGAAGAGATGTATTTCAGGCAATAGCAGATCCTACCCGAAGAGCGATTTTGATGCTGGTAGCAACTCAATCTATGACTGCCGGAAGTATTGCCTCAAAGTTTGATACAGCCAGACCTACGGTTTCCAAGCACCTTCAGATTCTTACGGAATGTGAATTACTGACGCAGGAACAAAATGGCCGCGAAATGATCTATCACCTAAATCCAAATAAAATGAAAGAAATCGCCGATTTTATAGAACCTTTCCGCAAAATGTGGGATGACCGATTTAATAAACTGGAGGATATAATGAAAAAGTATCAAGGGTAAAAGGTTATAGGTGGGAGTTAAATTCTAAATTTTGAATTTTAGATTTTGAAATACCAAAACCCAGAACCCGTAACTCACACTCTCAAACTTGAATCCGAAACACCGTAGCTCGTAACACCAAAACTAAAAAAATATGGAACTCAAAACAAAAATTCACGCTGAAGACAACAAACAGGAAATACAGATAACCAGAGAATTTGATCTTCCTGTAGAGTTGCTCTTTAAAGCATATACAGAACCGGAAATTGTAGAACAATGGATGGGAACAAAAGTCTTAAAACTTGAAAATAAACAACATGGTGGTTATCAGTTTGAAACTTCTGATCCCAATGGAAACGTAGTATTTCGTGCACATGGAACTATTCACGACATCATTCCCAATCAGCAAATCACACGGACTTTTGAAATGAATGATGCTCCTTTCCCACCCCAGTTTGAATTTCTTAATTTTGAAAAACTAACTGATAACACCAGCAAACTCACCATCAACGTAATCTATAAATCAGTCGATTACAGAGACCAAATGCTGAAATTACCATTTGCACAAGGACTTAATATGGCACATAATAGATTGCAGGAGGTTTTTAAAAATTAAAAGATGGAAAGACAGAAGCTGAATTTTAAATTTTAAAATTAGGCATAAATGACAATCAAGGGATGAAATTTAAAATACACAGCAACGCCCGAACCTCGTAACTCATAACTCAAAACACCATGAATCCAAAAGTTGACTTCTTCTTTGAAACAGCCAAACAATGGCAGAAAGAATTTGAAAAATTAAGAACAATTGCTTTAGACACAGGACTTGAAGAGGAATTAAAATGGGGATGTCCCTGTTATACCTACCATGGGAAAAATATATTTCTGATCCATGGCTTTAAAGAATACTGCGCCCTACTCTTTTTTAAAGGTGCTTTATTGAACGACACTCATAACATTCTGATCCTTCAATCTGAAAACGTGCAAGCTGCAAGACAGATTCGATTTACCAATTTTAAGGAAATCGCTGATCTGGAAAAGGTACTTAAAACTTATATGTATCAAGCACTTGAAGTAGAAAAAGCAGGCTTAAAAGTCATACTGAAAGAAACAAAGCAATTTGAAATGCCTGAAGAATTTCAGCATACACTGGATCATAATTCAGAATTAAAATCCGCTTTTGAGGCTTTAACTCCCGGAAGGCAAAGGGCCTACCTACTCCATTTTTCTTCACCTAAACAATCCAAAACCCGCGAAGCGAGAATTGAAAAATGCATTCCTCAAATTCTTGCCGGTAAAGGACTTAATGACTAATGTTCAAATCACAATATCATGGAAACACAGACACAAACAACACAAGTACAAACACAAACGCAATCTCAAAAAAGAAACAAAATCATCTACTGGATTTTTACACTATGGCTGGCATTAGGAATGGTATCTACAGCTGCTGTTCAGCTATTAAAAAACAAGGATGAAGTAGAAAACTTCACAAGTTTAGGATTTCCAGTTTATTTAATGACCATTATCGGAGTCTGGAAAATTCTGGGTGTCATTGCCATTCTCATTCCAAAGCGTCCTTTACTAAAAGAATGGGCATACGCTGGATTTTTCTTTGTGATGTCAGGAGCTATTATCTCTCACCTAGCTTCAGATCATAACTTTAGTAAAATATTCGCATCATTATTACTTCTTGTTCTTACTGTAATATCCTGGTATTTTAGGCCAGCAGAAAGAAAAATAATTTAAATACATTCAGTATAAAACTACCACCACAAACTATTCTTATGAAAAAAAATAAAAAAATCTCATCGGAACAAAGTCGGGAACTTTTAAAAGTTTTAAAAATTCGTTTTGAGAAAAATATGAATCGTCATAAAGATCTCGACTGGAACAAAATCCAGACAAAATTAGAAGCCAATTCCGAAAAGCTTTGGTCTTTAAACGAAATGGAAGAAACTGAAGGCGAACCCGATGTTGTAGGTTTTGATAAAAAAACAAACGAATATATTTTCTTCGACTGTTCTCCAGAGAGTCCAAAGCGTAGAAGCTTGTGCTATGATTATCAGGCCTGGGAGTCCAGAAAAGCCAATAAACCGGAAAGTAATGCAATTGACAAAGCTTCAGAAATGGGAATCGAACTGTTAACCGAAGATGAATACCGTCAACTTCAGGAATTAGGAAAGTTCGATCTGAAAACCTCAAGCTGGGTAAAAACACCTTCCGACATTCGTGAATTAGGAGGAGCAATCTTTTGCGACCGCCGTTACAATAAAGTTTTCATGTACCACAACGGAGCAGACTCCTATTATGCTGCGAGAGGTTTTCGTGGATCTTTGAGGGTGTGAAGGATTCTAGATCTCAAATGTGGATTTTGAATTAAGGCATTTGATTGTTAAATATTTCTAATTTTAAAATTCAAAATTTAGAATTTAACATTTTATCTACTACCAAATATTTTTATCGCTCGCAGATTTAGCGGATTCAGCAGATTTATTTTTCAAAGAAAAAGGATCTGCGCCATCTGTAAAATCTGCGAGACAAAAAATTTTAAATAAATATGGTCTATTAAAACCCTCTCTACTCTTTAGTCTTTCCTACTTTCAGCCATGGCGATTCTACACTCCAAAAGATAATATTCACGCCTAAATAATTTTCTGCATACGTTGCAAATTCCTCTTTTGTAAAAGGCTTTTTAGTCTTGGGATTTTTATAGGTAAGTGTTGGTTCCTGTACAGCCATCGCTACTAAAGGAAGTTTTCCCTTATATTTATTAAAGAAAGGATAAGAGTTTTTCATCTGTGCATTTTTATTGGGAACAATATCCGGTCCTCCCAAGCCTATATTATTTTCTTTTGCAAACTCAAACAGCCTTGACATATATTGATGATCATTTTCCCATTCACAAGGGAAAAAATTGACATATTGTAAAACATAAGATTTTGAGAAAGCGCTTCGTGCAAACTTCAGATTATCAAGCTCGGCCTGAAAATAAGAATCACAACTAAATCCTGTTTTATCTTTTTTCATATCGATATCAATGGCAGTCTCTGGTAAATTGATTCCCTGAATTTTTCCATCGAACTTTTTAGCCAACTCTCCTATCAGTTTTTGAAATCTCTTCCGAACCTCTGAATTCCATTGTTGGGTAGCCCATCCATTTCCTATTGGTTTATTTTCACCTGGGTTATCATATTGAGGAACCAGTCCGCCGTTATATTCTTTATCTTTTAAAATATAATCCGGAACATATCTTGCCTGAGGTTCAAAAAATCTATCCTGTAGCTGAATAAATAATTTTCTGTCTAATTTTGTCAAATAATCAAGATCCTTCTCAATTCTTGAAAAATCGTAAACATCTTTTTCAGTTTCTAAGGATTTCCAGTTATAAACAATTTGGACACCACCTATATCTTTTCGGCTGATCATTTTTTCTATTTGCTCTAAATCCCCGGAGGAAGTGTAAATATAATTTTGTGGCGTCTGCGATCTTAATAAATTAATTCCACAGAAAAATAAAACAACAGTTAAGATTTCAAAAATTTTGTACATAGACCTTTTTTAATACCATTTTATAAGCACTTTCTGTGCCTAAATTATTTTCCTCTGTACGAATAAATATTCACAAATATTTTTTTTAAACGATTCTCAGCAATTAGAGAAATTATGATATACACAAGTATTTTCAATACTTTTTTGATGAAATTTTATTTACAATAAATGTATCTTTGATTTAAATACTATTGCTATTTTAGCAAAATTGAAATTTGATTTAATATAATACTAAGGATATGAAAAAATTAATTGTGTTGGGTTCATTGTCAGTTTTTTTAATGAATTGTAATAAAAAAGCAGAAAATGTAACTCCAAAAGTGAATACAGATTCCACTGCAACTACTGAAGCTGTTGTTGATACATTAGGTCCTAAGTCATTTTGTTATTTAGGGGTGATTGGT
Organism: Chryseobacterium sp. FW101-FHT12H09; assembly: GCF_058790395.1. Classification (NCBI taxonomy): domain Bacteria; kingdom Pseudomonadati; phylum Bacteroidota; class Flavobacteriia; order Flavobacteriales; family Weeksellaceae; genus Chryseobacterium; species Chryseobacterium sp. FW101-FHT12H09. The sequence continues at coordinate 124,353 of NZ_JBYTCP010000003.1, forward strand.
AAAGACAGTGTTTTTGCTTCTATTGATGATAATTTGGGAACAATTTCCGGTAAATTATCGTACAAAAACAGTGAGAAAGACGGTTCTACAGGAGATATAACAGGCTTCAAATCAGGTGATACTTTAAAACTAACCTATGAATTTCAGTCTGAAGGTTCAAAAAGCAAACGCGATATTTTCTTCATTCAAAAAGATAATGCTTTGATCGAAGGAATTGGTGACCATAAAGAAGAAGGTTCACAAAGTAAATACGCTGATGAAAAGAAGATCACTTATAAAGATGGTCCAAAAATGGAAACAGCAGATTGCTCTATTGTCTCAAAAGGATTAAAATAAAATATTTTTCGTTATTATTCATACAGTAATGAAATATTTCAGCATAGTATTTGCTATACAAGAACTTCATTCATAGGAATCATAACTAAATACAATTTATGCAGAGTTTACTATTCAGTCCGTTTTCAAAAAAAGAATTTATTGAAGATTTAAGGAAAACATTTCCTCAATATAAAATTCAGACAAGTTTTGGAGCATTACAGGTGCGTACCAGTGGTTTTACAATTACAGGAAATGTAAAAATAAATGCCAATCCCGAAACAGGTATGGTAACTACACAAACCAATAACGACATGCCTATTGTTTATTTAATATTCCAATTTCCGATTGCTATTTATATCAGAATGAAAAAAGATAAGATCAAACGTCTTGAAGATGAAGTTGTTGAAGGCATAAAAAAAATACTTCAACCACATCCGCAGGATTAACCTCTTGTATAAAGAAATAAAAAAAACAGCTTTTAAAAGGCTGTTTTTTTATTTATAATTCTTAGTTGTTTTTAATAGTTTCTATAAAATCATCTACCCCTTTATCAGAAGTATTCCAGGAGGTTATTAACCGTATAGCAGAAGATTGATCATCTATTTTTTTCCACACATAAAATTCAAATTTCTCCGCCAGGATCTCAATCAGATCATTATTTAAAACAGGAAATATCTGATTGGTATACGAATCAGAAAGAAAAGAAGCTCCCCTTTCCTGTAAAGCATTTTTTATTTTCATAGCCTGCTGATTAGCATGTTTCGCCAGATCAAAATAAAGATCATTTTTCATCAGTTCTAAAAACTGAATTCCAAGAAGTCTTCCTTTAGCCAACATGGCTCCTTTTTGTTTAATGCTAAAACCAAAATTCTCATTAAGAACAGGGTTATTGATCACAATCGCCTCTCCTATTAATGCTCCATTTTTAGTTCCACCTAAATAGAAAATATCAGTTAATTCTGCTATTTTTTCTAAAGTCAGATCACTAGTCTCAGCTGTTAAACCATGACCTAATCTTGCCCCATCCATGAACAGATATAAGTTATTCTGCTTACAAAAACTGGAAAGATCTTCCAGTTCCTTCCTATTATAGGTTGTTCCTAATTCAGTAGAATTTGAAATATAAACCAGCTTAGGCATCACCTGATGCGGAACATTGCTATGTCCTTCCAATACAGGAATAATATCTGATGGTCTTAATTTACCATCTTCAGTATCAATACTTAAGATCTTATGCCCCGTTGCCTCAATAGCACCAGCTTCATTATTTAATATATGTCCGGTAGCAGCAGAAATAGCCGCTTGATAAGGTCTTAAAATCGAAGAAATAACAATCAGGTTTGCTTGTGTTCCTCCAGAAACAAAATAAATTTCAGAATCTTTACGGCCTATCTTTTCTCTGATCAATTCTTTAGCTTCTAAACAATATCTATCCTCTCCATAGCCAGCTTCCTGTTCAAGGTTAGATTGTAAAAGTGCTTGTAATATATTAGGGTGACACCCCTCTGAGTAATCGTTTTTAAAAGAAAATTTCATAAGACAAAATTAAAAAAACTTAAAGGAACAAGCATAAAATTTTCACAAAATTTTGTTAGATTTGTAGTTAAAATCATCTAACATTTTGAAAACAACATTAACAGAAGAAAATTATCTGAAAGCTTTGTTTCATTTGGTTGATAATGAAGGTAAAGTAACAATTAACGAACTCAGCAAATTTCTAAATGTAAAAATGCCAAGCGTTAATAATATGATGAAGAAATTTGCAGAAAAGAGCTGGGTAATTTATGAGACCTACAAACCCCTTCGTGTCACTGATAAAGGAAAACGGGAGGCTGCTTTGGTGGTTCGCAAGCACAGGCTTACAGAAATGTTCCTGGTAAAAAAGATGAACTTCGGCTGGGAAAATGTTCATGAAATTGCAGAACAGCTGGAGCATGTACATTCTCAGGTCTTTTTTGATAAAATGGATGAAATTTTAGATTATCCAAAATTCGATCCTCATGGAGAACCTATTCCTGATAAAGATGGCAATATCATCGCTCAGGATTTGCAGAAATTAAGCAATTGTGAAGTTGGTGAAACTGTAATTTTTGCTTCTGTCACCTTATCTGATGATGCTTTTTTAAGTTATCTTACAGAAAGAAAGTTACTGCTGAATACCAGAATTAAGATCATAAAAATCGAAAACTTTGACAAATCTGTCACTATAGAAATTGAAGGAAAGAGAGAGGTCCTTAGTAAAAAAGCAACCGAGAAAATATTAGTCAAAAAATAAAATAAAAAAGGTGGTTTTGAGAGCTTCAGCCACCTTTTTTGTTCTTAAGTTCCAACTTAAAAAGGAACAATAAGTTTCAACGACACATTTCTTCCCATATTATAAATATTTCCCAAATACTTTAGTCTGCTAAGATGTGATTGATAAGCACGATCGAACACATTATTCACCTGAAGCAATAGGACTGCAGAATGGTTTTCAGAATAGTTCATGTTAACAGAGATCCCTATATTAAATAAAGTATAATCTTTTGTTGCCGTTTCTGTATCATTCAAACCCAAATATCTGTTTTGTGCTGCTGAAAATTCCACGTCCGCTGTAGGAGTCATGGATGAAAAGACTTTTGATCGGGTAGCTATTTTCTGTGATATGCTACTGGATAGTTTTAGCGGAGAAATCAAAGGAAGATGCTCTCCGTTATTTCCTTTACTTTTAAACATCTTATCACGGTTAAATCCATAAATAAGAGACAGGCTGGTTTCAAAGTTAAATCCTTTCCATTTTTCCGGATGTAGTGATAGCCATGCTTCCATACCATAAAGTTGAGCAGAGGCCTGCTGATACTGATAGGTCTTATTTCCCTGAGCGTCGACAAGAGGATTTCCTTGTCCATCTACTAGTAATGAAAGATAGATATAATTCTGAATATGATTATTAAACCAGCTTACATCTGCTGAGAAATCTTTGAAACGTGTACTTACCCCCAGATCTTCCTGCAATGAGAATTCAGGATTGAAATCCCTGTTTCCTTTATAGATAATATGAGCTCCCGGATCCAGTCCATTGGAACCAATCTCCGTAATATTTGGTGCCCTGTAGCTTCTTCCAATATTAGCTTTAAGACTGATCTGTTTTGTTAATTGAAAAGCAGATCCTATGCTAGCTGATACCCCGCCAAAAGTTTTGCTGTATGATGGAAATCTCAATTCAGCATGAGAAGATACCTGAGTAGCCTGTTCTTCAAACTGGGTTACCGGATTGGTCTGTACATAGAAATTATTCCACCTGACATTTCGGATGTCATAACGGGCACCACCACTGATGTTCAATCTCTTATATTTCCATTTGGCATAAGCGTAGACACCACCTTCACTTAAGTCATAATCAGGAATAGGAAAATCCGTGGCAGATTTGTTTTTATTATTTTGCATCATTCCGTTAACACCTGCAGAAATTTCAAAAGAAGAAAACTTGGGAAAATTATAGCGGACTCCATAATTTAAAGTATTAAGCTGAACATACATTCCCGGCTGGGAAGGTAAAGTCGGGTGATTATATTCCCTACGGATATTTTTCTGCAAAGCAAGCTGAACATCCAGGTCTCCTTTTCCAATTTGTTGAGTATGCTGCGCATAAAGTCGGTAATGCTGAATTCTCTGATGTAAAGGTGAAAGAGCATATGAATTGAGTTCTCTCTCTGAAACAATGGGTCTTTTTTCTACATCATCATCTTCACCCTCTCCCACCTGATATGTAAATTTTCCGGTCTTAGCGTCACGACTACCATCTGGTATCCCCTGAAGATTATCATATAGTGTAAAATTAAGTTTCGAAAAGCTGGTTCTTGTTTTACGTCCTAATAGAAAGGAAAAGTTCTTTTCCTCAAAATTGGTATTATATACTCTCCCATCCATAGAATTTCTATAGTTTTTTGCCATTCTATAAGAAGCATTTAATGAGGCTATGAAAGAATTCTTCTTATAATCAAATTGCATCCCATTTCCTATAAGACTATTATTACCCTGATACTCGCTGGTTATTTTTCCATGAATAATACCATCATCCTGAGTAGGAATATGAGGAAATAGGCTAACGACACCAGCCAGTGCATCAGAACCAAACATCAAACTGGCAGGTCCTTTTATCACTTCTGCACGCTCAACTATATAAGGAGCTACTTCTATACCGTGCTCATCTCCCCATTGCTGACCTTCTTGCCGTATTCCATCATAGAGTGTTAATACACGGTTATATCCCAGTCCTCTGATAAAAGGTTTGGAAATATTAGGTCCTGTCTCTACCACACTCAGACCCGGAGCTGATTTTACCAAAGAGCTGATAATATTAGTAGCTATCGTCTTTTCAATCTGTTTGGAAGAAATACTTATAATAGCAACTGGATTCTCTTTAATTAAAGTTTCTTTTGAAACTCCTGTTATCACTACTTCATCAATTTTATTACTGTCGCGGATCAATAAAATATTTGGAATCACGGTATGCTTTTTCTCTATGGAAACTTCCTGCTCCATATTTTCATATCCTTTAGCTTTAATTAAAAGTTTATAATTTCCCGGAACTATATTTTTAATCGTATAATTTCCGTTTTTATCGGTGGTTGTTTTTGTCTGTGTATCTTTTAATATTACTTCAGTATCTGAAGATCCTCCGTTTTCAAAAAATACTCTTCCCGTTGCTTCTCCATCCTGTGCTTTTACTGTGGAAATAATAAAAACACCTAATACTGACAGAATAAATCTAAAGTTCATATACATCATATTTAACCGTAATTAGTTTAAAACTTAGTTTCAACTTTAAAAGAAACCCTATTTTAATAAAAAGCAAAAGTATTAAAAAAAAACAAACTAATGCAACTTTGTTGCATTAGTTTAAAAACTTTACAAAAGCAAATTGATTAAAATATAGAACCATAAATACGCTCAACCGTTAAAAAACGGTTAAATTCTATTCCATAAATGCTCAATATTTTAATTTTAATTAGGTTTGCAAAACTTTCTGCTTCGATTCCGTCTTTTCCTAAAAGCAGTAAAATTTTAATTATCATTCAAAAAAATTATGAGAAAAAGTATTCGATTTTTAATTATTTCCGTTTTATTTTTAAGTCAGTTTGTTAATGCTCAGGTAAGAGATTTTGTGATCGAACCTCCCATTAAACCCAATCTGTATATTTACAAAACTTTTGGTGTATTTGGAGGCAGAGAATATTCTACCAATGCGATGTATCTAGTTACCAAAAAAGGAGTCGTTCTCTTTGATGTGCCTTGGCAGAAAACGCAATATCAAAGCCTGATGGATACTATAAAAAAACGCCATAACCTACCGATTATTGCTGTATTTGCAACACATTCGCATGATGATAGAGCGGGAGATTTAAGTTTTTACAATAATAAAGGAATTAAAACTTACGCAACTGTAAAAACCAATGAGCTATTGAAGAAAGAAGGAAAAGCTACATCAAGTGAGATCACAAAAACAGGAAAGCCTTATCGTATAGGAGGAGAAGAGTTTGTTGTAGATTTTCTTGGAGAAGGGCACACTGCAGATAATGTCGTGGTATGGTTTCCAAAATACAATATATTGGATGGTGGATGTCTTGTAAAAAGCAGAAATGCAACAGACTTGGGCTATACTGGTGAAGCCAATGTAAAGCAGTGGCCTTTGACAATGGCTAAACTAAAATCTAAATACCCTGGAGCAACGATGGTTGTTCCCGGACATGACGAATGGAAAGGTGGAGGTCATGTAGAACATACACTGGAACTTCTAAATGAAAATAAAAAATAGAATTTAAAATAAAAAAGACTTGACAAATTGTTAGGTCTTTTTTGTTCTGTTTCTTAAAACAAAAAAATCCCGATAAACGGGATTTAATATATTTAAATGGTATTGGATTAATCTAAAACACTCCAACCTCTTTTCGGATTGGCATTATTAGATACTTCCTGTTCATTAACAATAATATTTTCTTTTCTCTGTCCGATATAATCCAGTTCACTTAGTTTAGAGAAAATCGTTTCCAAACTTCTTAGCATCTGCTGAATGTACAGTAAAGGCTCTCCACAATTATGGTGATCATAATTGGTTTCAGCAACAATTGAAAGTTGATTAAGCAAGGTATGAGGAGCTATTTCACTCCATTCTAAACTATAGTTTAGCATCTCTTCCAATTCTGCAGGAACTAAAACTTGGGTAGTATTATATAAACGAAGTGCCAGTTTAGCAAAAGATTCGATTAAAAATATAGGTGGCTGCGAAGGAATGACATTTCTAAATTGAAAATACATATCGCCAAATGTATTGATCAGGGTACTACACAAAAATTTAACGTTTTGTGCTAAAGCTGTATTCTGATTTTTATGAGATGCCTTCTGAACGATCTTAAAAGCATACTGTTGTAAATTTCCAATAGATTTTGCAAAGCTTCCGTAATAATCAACCAAAACAGGGTGACTCTGAATAGAAGTACATGGCGGAATAAAATTAGAATTAACCTGTGCGATATTTCCTTTTAAATCTACTTTCCCAACGATCAGATAATTTCCTCCCGAATAGCTGCTGTTTAAAGAAGTAACAGGAAGTAATTCAATATGATAATTGGGCTGTGCATTAGGATGACGCGGAGGTATTTCCTCAGGATCAATATCCCCAAAAGGTACTTTATCAAAAGGATTAACTGAAATTAAAATATAATATTCACCATCGGCCTGCTCTTCATTCATCGATTTTGCCAATGATTTTACACTCACTCTCCTATCACTCATCTCCATTCTGTAGCCTGCCAATGTAACAGCACTACAACGCTTGATCACCAATTGAACATCATTCGTTGCTGTATTATGAACATCAAATATTGTTTTATCGGTAAACTCATTGGAAATGGGAAGAAGCCCATAATTATATGGAGTAATTCCAAGTGAATTGGAATCTCTAATGGTATCAATTAAAAAATTATCCTGATCATTAAGGTGTCTCTGGGAAACTTTCATCCCATCTACCCAATTGATTGCAAAATGTTTAATAGGCTGTATCATATTAAATACTTTAAATTTTGTGTGGTTATGATTTTCTTGTTATTCCTTCTTCTTCATGCTGAATAACTCTTTTACAAATAACGACTTCATTTTCAGAAATTCCATTTGCCATGATATCCTGGTCAAAATCAATATACTTTCTGAAACTGAAAAACGATTTTTTAGTATAGAAGATCCAATAATAGGATTCTCTTTCTTCGTCTGTAAGATGAATGATCGACTTAGGGTTTTTATGATTGTAGTCATCCACCACTCTATAGAACCAGTCCCCAAAAGTTACCCCTGTTGGGAGTGTTTTAGCTTTAATTCTAAATCTGTTGGCATCTTCCAAATTTTTACTCAGTTCTACATTCAATACCATGAGTCTATCAAAATCCGCGCCTTCAAAATCAGGAAGCCTCTGATCCGGAGAATAACGCCATGTTTTATAAATATCAACCGGAATACTGATAAACTGAACATAACAGTAATGAAATACCATCGGAACAAGAAATATAATTACACTCGTCGCCGACATTACCGGATACCCTGTTCCCACACTCATCCATTTGAACAGAAGTACAAAGAGATACCCTCCAAAAGCAATACACGTCAATGAAAGTATAGATTCAAATAATATACTCATTGGCACAGATTCAATATGTTTTTTAAAATACCTGTCTAACAAATTTACATGGATAATACCAAAAATCAGATAGACGATTTGTGCAATAAGATACCAGTAAGGATTAAATAAATTCCCGGCAAATCCAAAAAAACCAGGTAAGGCTAAACATAAACTGCATAGCAGAACATAAATGATGATGACCTTAATTTTTATAGCAGGTTTATTTCGTCTGATTACACCTAGTATAATCATCATAATAACTGCTATTAAAGGCATTAAAATATATCTTAAAAAGATTCCTTTTACTGAAGAAATTTCCATTGGTCGTTTTTCAAATTTATAATGTATTGGTGCTTGTAAATATAGTAAAATATTTTACAGAAAGGTAGAGTATCCAAGGCGGTTCGCATTTCTTTCATCATCTTCCAGCTTAAACGAATATTCTTGTTTCTCTGTTATAAAATTCTCATGTATATCTACTGTCACAGGAAGGAAATAATCATATAAAGCCTGAAGCACTTTTCTGAAAGGATGTCCAGGAATATACATTTTCATATTTTCATAAGGAATAGGTCCTATATTGACCACCCAATTTCGTTGTCCATCCATGTGTCTGCCACTTGGAATGTAGGTAACCCCTAATCTTGAATTCCCCAATAACATTGAATCATCATTTTCTTCAATATCATCAATGACATTTGGAGTAAAGGTTATTTCTACCGGAACACGCAAAAAAGCAGTTAGACATCTTTCAAACCATCTTTTATCACCACGAATCTGATGAAAAAAAGGTAGGATGTGCATAAAGATGTACGCATTTTTCTGGTCAAGTTGTTTTACAATAGGCCAAAGTTCAGTAATGGTTTCAAGCAATGTATCGGTATCACTGGAAACTTCAAAATCAAACTCTTTTGATAAAGCGCTGATCTCTGTAAAAAATATCTCTAATTCGAAGGGACGAAAAAATTTTCTCGCGTCTTCCTCTACTTTTTTTTGTTTACGGATTTCCTTAACAACACCCTCTACGTTCTTTCTCGTAGTACTTAATGATGGTGGATGAAATAAGCCTTCCGGAAGATAATCATAGATCCCCTCTCTATAAGTCTCTATCGTAAATACTTCTTCATCAAATCCTAAATAATTGCTCGAAATACTCTTGATATCTTTTAAATAAGCCCTGTCATTGATTCCAATGCGGTCAATGAAAATATTGCTTACTGATCTGTGATATTTCAAAAGATTAACTGCTACCGATTCAGCTTTAAAATCGGTCTGCAGTTTATTGTAATGCATATCTACAATATTATTCTCATACATAGTGTTTCCCGTGATTATGACTTGTAAAGATAATATATCTCATGAGATGGAAAAAAAATATTATATAATTTTTACATTTCAAAGATAATATCATTATTAGTAGGAGTAAAAATATAAAATTTTTGTATAATCAAAGGCAGATGTAGATAAAAATTAAGGAATAAAAAACATTGATATACTATACTTGTACACTTTACTACTTAAAAAACATAATAAGATGCTTTATTAAGATACAGCTTAATATAAAATCATCTATAATATCGGAAAACATTCTATCATACTGATCTATTTAAACAAATGTTTCCTTCTTTTATTTAAATTAAATTTTATTAATCTCTTTCTCATAAGAAATTAATCTTTTTTATCTCTACTTATAAAAAGCTGGTTTATCTTTGCAGATTGAAAATGTTATTTACAATGAAAAGTATTTATTCTAAAATTTTAATTTTAGCATTCATCTCCTCTTCTCTTTATTCATTTGCATGGGGATTAACGGGGCACAGAATTATTGCAGAAATCGCAGAAAACCATCTTTCCGGAAAAGCAAGAAGGGAAATCAGAAAAATAATGGGTCAGGAACGTCTTGCTTATTGGGCAAACTGGCCGGATTTTATTAAATCTGATACCACAGGCGTTTGGAAACAGGCCTCAGCATGGCATTATGTAAATATAGCGCCGCAAGCTGATTTTAAAACATTTGAGCAAAATTTAAAAGCTCAGGCAGGTCCAAGTCTTTATTCTCAGGTAAAAACATTATCTGCACAGGTAAAAGATGAAAAAACATCTGAAAAAGACAGAAAAATTGCTTTGGTATTCCTTATTCATATAATGGGAGATCTTGCACAGCCTTTGCATGTCGGAAGAGCTGAAGATTTAGGAGGCAACAAAATTAATGTAACTTATTTTGGAGATAAAACAAACTTACATTCAGTATGGGATGGGAAATTAGTAGATTCTCAAAAATACAGCTATACGGAATATTCAAAGTTATTGGATATTAAATCTAAGGATGAAGTAAAGCAGATCCAATACGGAACATTAGAAGATTGGTTATATGATTCTCATAAAATTGCCAATAAAATCTATGCACAAACTCCTGATGGTTCAAATTTATCTTTCGATTATCAGTATAAATTTAATGATACATTAGAAAGACAGCTTCTTTACGGAGGTTTAAGACTAGCAAAACTATTGAATGATTTATTTTAATTGAAAGATTAATGGATCTCAGTTTATGTTAACATCAAATTGAAACCAACATTCATGATCAGCTATCATAAAAATACAGGCAGAACTTCGGTTTTGCCTTTTTTGTTTTCATAAAATTCAGCTTAAGTTTAAAAAAAATTAAAACTAGTGTAACCTTTTAACCTCTTCAAGCGTATAATATATAGTAACTCTAGTTTGAGGATAAAATAAATGAGACAGTTAAAAATTACTAAGCAGGTAACCAACAGGGAAACTGCTTCACTAGACAAGTATTTGCAGGAAATTGGTAAGGTAGAATTGATTACTGCAGACGAAGAAGTAGATTTGGCACAGAAAATTCGTGCAGGTGACAGAGCCGCATTGGAAAAATTAATCAAAGCCAACCTTCGTTTCGTAGTTTCTGTATCTAAACAATATCAAAACCAAGGTCTTTCTTTACCCGATTTGATCAATGAAGGTAACTTAGGACTTATGAAAGCTGCAAAAAGATATGATGAGACCAGAGGTTTCAAATTTATCTCTTACGCAGTTTGGTGGATTCGTCAATCAATTTTACAGGCTTTGGCAGAACAGTCAAGAATTGTAAGATTACCACTAAACAAGATTGGCTCAATTAACAAAATTAATAAAGCATACGCTCACCTTGAGCAGGAAAATGAAAGACCACCTTCTCCGGAAGAATTGGCTGAAGTTCTTGACATGAGTGAAGAAGACATTAAAGAATCTATGAAAAACTCCGGTAGACACTTGTCTATGGATGCACCTTTAGTAGAAGGTGAAGATTCTAATCTTTATGATGTATTACGTTCTGGAGAATCTCCAAGTCCTGATAAAGATCTAATGCTTGAATCTCTTCAAATTGAGATCGAAAGAGCATTGAATACTTTAACTCCAAGAGAAGCGGATCTTGTAAGATTGTACTTCGGATTAAATGGAAAACATCCAATGACTTTAGAAGAAATTGGTGAAACTTTTGACCTAACGAGAGAAAGAGTTCGTCAGATCAAAGAAAAAGCGATCAAAAGACTAAAACATAATACAAGAAGTAAGATTTTGAAATCTTACCTAGGTAAATAATTTAGCCTAAATAATTAATTAGCGGAGTTTGATTTTTCAGACTCCGTTTTTTTTATCTTTATATTACATCTTCAACTAGTTAAAATAATCATAAAATTTGTCATTCAGAATGAAGCGTAAGGGGAATGAAGAATCTCAAAAAAAGATAAATTATTAATGGATTTCTCCCATAGTCGAAATGACGGTCCTAATGGCAGTGAAATTATAAGTTATTGAATCCAATGAATATCAGCTTGATCATCAGTAAAAATCTATTTTATTTGCTTATTTTTAATACTTATAAATGGTAATTATGAAAAAAATACTATTAACCTCTGCGCTGGTTTTATTTTTATTTTCCTGTACAGAAAATAAGTCTGAAAACACTCCCATCCCGGATAATGTTGTAGATAATGCAGAATCTTCTGTATCAGGTTCATTTAAAAGTGGACGGAGTGAAGATATGATCGATCAGATTTATTCTGAACTTATTAAAAACGATAAAAACCTTCAGGCACTGGATGATAAAATAAAAAGCATCAATCAGGAAGCAGGTAAAGTTATCTTCGAATATAAAAAAGTCTTTGATAAATCTGAATCCTATTATCGCGATGCTGAATATCATACCAGTTCAATAAGCGATTCCCTGATGAAAAAGGAAATCACAAAATCTATTAAAGCAAGCTCCGATACATACTTTTCAAAAGTTAAAAACATCAAAGACTTAATCAATCAGGTGAATACCAATGAAAAGAAAATGAATGATTTATACACCGTTTTTAAAGTCAATAAAACACTTCCTGAAATTGAAAAATATCAGAATGCACATCCTTTGAAGCCAGATCATTTAAATAGCTTCATTAACAAACAAAATAAACTATTGACCGAATTAAAAAATTTGAAATAATTCAAAATAAAAGTCTATAAAAGTCACAATGATGCAATATACCACTCAATGGCTCAGTGATAAAAGCCGTGTTAAAGAATTAGTAGATTTTTTTATTACCCATAAAACAGAATCTTATATTTCGCATGGAGAAATAATATCCGGCCGAGCTGAAAATACTCACGAATGGAGCTCAAATCTTGAGTCTATACTAACAGACCAGCTTACTACCGATTTTAACTCAGAAGATTCTTCTTCCTCAAAATTAGAAATTTTAATTGCAGAAAATAATGATGGCAACATCATTGGAATGTTGGTCTTTAATGTAATCTACAGTGGTTTTAAAAAATATGCTGTTTTAGAAGATATGCTGTTGAATAATGCTTTCCGTGGACAATCTATTGGAAGTACTTTACTGGAAAATGCCATTCAGGAATCTAAAAATTGGAATGTCAGCTTTATTCTTTTAGAAAGTGGGATTGATAATAAAGGAGCACATCATTTCTTTGAAAAATATGGCTTCACAAAAGTATCAGAAAATTACATTCTGACGATGTAAAATAAGCTTTCAAATTAACAACTTCATCTGCTTATGAATTCTATTTCAATAATTGGAGCCGGAATTGGCGGTTTAACACTTGGAAATATCCTAAAACAGCAACATATTGATTTTAGTATCTATGATTCTGTACCGGAAATAAAACCAGTGGGAGCCGGAATTATGATGGCTATGAATGCCATGCAGGTTTTTGATCAGTTGGGATTAAAACAGAAAATTGAAGAAGCCGGTAATAAAATCCATAAAATATCGATTACCAATCAATATCTAAAACCTATTTCTGATACCAATAGCCTTGAATTTGAAAAGAAATTTAATTCCTGTAATGTGGCAATTCACAGAGCAGAATTACAGAGAATTCTCGCTGAAAACATGGGTATTGAAAACATTCAGCTCAATTATAACTTAAAACAAATTATAAAAAAAGAAAATTACCATCTCCATTTTGAAAATAGACAGGAAATAGAAAGTACTGTTGTTTTTGGCGCTGATGGAATTAAATCAAACATTCGTAATCAAATTCTAAAAACAGGAACAATCCGGGATACAAAACAAAAATGCTGGCGTGGACTGGTCGATTTTGAATTACCGGAAAAATATAATCAGGAAGCCCTTGAGACATGGGGAGTTGGTAAACGCTTTGGCTTTGTAAGAATATCAGATAAAAAAGTCTATTGGTATGCAGTGATCAAAGACAAAAATCTGAACCCGGATACTGATCTGCTTTCTACTTATAGCGATTTTGATCCTTTAGTTATTAAAATTTTAGAAGCAACAGATCCTAAAAATATTATTTTCAACGACATTACAGACCTTTCTCCCATCCCAAAATGGCATTCAGACAACTTATGCCTCATTGGTGATTCTGCGCACGCAACGACTCCTAATATGGGTCAGGGAGCTTGCCAGGCAATAGAAGATGCTTACATTATTGGTAAATTATTAGAAAAGAGTAAAAATTTCAATTCTGTTTTTGAAGACTTTCAAAAAATAAGAAGAAAAAAAGTAGATTATATTGTCAGTACAAGCCGACAGGTTGGAAACATTTCACAATGGCAATATGGAACCTCTCTCCGTAATTTTTTAATGGGTATTATCCCTGAAAGTATCAACAAAAAAATGATTGAAAAAATAGCGACGCTGGAAATGTAACGAATTAGTCATCATATGATCCTAATCACCCCATTCTACAAATGTTTCTGTCCCGTCGATTTTTCCACTAAATATACCTTTCACTTTTATTCTTGGGGTATTAAGTTTTAAATAATTATCAAAGACAAGTTGATTTTGATAATTATTTAAAACTTAATACCCACTCTTCACTAGATCCATTTATTATATTCAAGCTTTCAAAAGATTTAATTTTTCTCTCTTTAGCATATTCAATAGCATGTGGGATTTTCGTTTCATTGGAATATCATAAAATAAATATACGCTTTCAAATATAAAGCAAGAAAAAACCGCCTCAGTGATGAGACGGTTTTTTTTATTTAATAAGTCAGTGTAACACCTGCTCCCCAACCCATTTCATTATCATAATTTCCTGAAATTGAGAACCATTTTTGTACGATATACCGTAGTCCTGTAGTAAATTCTCCATCAGAATTAAGACTAAAGTTTCCTCTTATCCTTCTGGAAATCGGAATATCCTCCCTGCTTAGCTCCAGTAATACTTTTCCATTCTGATCTACACTTGCATCTGCTGTAATCAACATAGGCAAAAGGTATTGTGCACCCACAATGAAAGTAGCCTTATTCTTTGAGGCGATGTTTTGTCCAAACCAGGTTTTCTTACCCTCATACTTCATTCCCATCTCTTCTGTCATTTGTCTTTCCATGATCTCATGATTCTTCTGAATCCTAAAACCGGCATAAGGAAGTGCCCATTGAAATTTCCCTAAGAATCTTCCTACTTTAAAATTTCCATCAAAATGGTCGAAGTTCCAATTGGAATGAAATTCATTCAGATTAGCCCATCTCGGTCCGAACATCGTCATGGTTTCAGTATGTATTTTATTGCTTGCAATATCCAGCATCGCCATTGAGCTCACCATTCTGTTATCCTTAAGGAAATTTTTCCAGGCTAACTTCCTGTTTGGAAGCTGAGGATTGGGTTTAGAATCCTCATAGCTGAATATCCTTCCCATTCCAGCCATCATATGGTATAAAATGTGACAGTGAAAAAACCAGTCGCCATCCTGATTAGCAACAAATTCTATCGTGTTTGTTTCCATTGGCATAATATCCACTACATTTTTTAGTGGTGAGTACTCTCCTTTTGAATTGATCAGTCTAAAATCATGTCCGTGCAAGTGCATTGGATGTCGCATCATCGAATTATTATACATCGTAATTCTCAGAATCTCTCCTTTCTTAACCAAAATCTTATCCGTTTCCGTCACTGTTTTATTATCTAGAGTCCACAGATAATGGTTCATGTTACCTTCCAATGTAAACTTAAGCTCTCTGACATTTTCGGTTGGAAGGATTGTTTTTTCAGGAGCTTTTAAAATATTATAGGAAAGCCTTTTAATCGTTTTTTCCTCTTTCATATCCATTCCAGAATGTTGGGAATGATCCTCTTTTTCATCTTTTGTTTTTACCCCCATCATTTCATTAATATGCTTCATCGTCATTTTTCGCTGGCTTTCAGAAAGTTCAGGGTACATCACTTCATTCATATCCATCATCTGGTTACCCATAGTCATACTCATAGGCTTCATATTTCCACTCATTTCCATCATTCCATTCATCATCTTCATTCCTTCAAAAAGTTTTAATCTTGGTAAATCAGGAGCTTCTACCTTTTCTCCTGATCCCAGCCAAAGTGAAGAATGTCCAATTCGGTCTTCCGAAGTAGCGCGAAATTCAAAACTTTTATCTTCAGGAATGGTCACCTCAATATCATAGGTTTCAGAAACTCCTACGATCAGACGATCAACTTCTGTAGGAACTACATCATTTCCATCATTACCCACGACTTTAATTTTTCCGCCACCATAATTTAACCAAAAGTAGGTTGAAGATCCACCGTTTGCCACTCTTAGCCTTACTTTATCTCCAGCTTTTAGATTGGAATACTCAGAACTTGGCAATCCGTTAATGAGAAATTTATCATAATACACATCACTTACATCCATCGCCTCCATTCTTTTCCATTCATTCAGGGCTTTTGTTCCAAAATTTCCAGATTTAATAGCTTCCCAATAACTTTGAACAGCATTCTTCTTAATAGCATACCAATCTGTATTGGCCATATGAAGTCTCCTGGCAATCTGCATTGGATCTTCATCACTCCAATCTCCAAGTAGTATAGGGATTTCCTTTGTATACTGCTCTGTCGGTTCTCCTTCCCTTTTCTTGAAAACTAAAATACCATTCATGCCAATCTGTTCCTGATGTCCCTGATGCGAATGATACCAATAGGTCCCATTTTGAGAAACTTTAAATTTATATAGATGAGTTTCTCCAGGTATTACAGGTTTTGTGGTAAGGTATGGAACTCCATCATGTTCATTGGGCAGAATAACTCCATGCCAATGAAATCCTGTGTTTTCCTTTAGCATATTATGAAGATAAATTTCAGCGGTATCACCTTCTGTAAAATATAAGGTCGGAGCCTGTAACTTACCGTTTACCGCAATAGCTCTTCTGTTCTTCCCTGTAAAGTTGACAATCGTATCTTTAACATACAGATCATAACGAACGGTTTTACCCCCAAAAGTAATTTTACCGTTCTCAGAATTTCTTCTTAAAACTGAGGTCTCTTCTTTCTGATTTTCTACCGTCTTTTGTTTCTGATCTTCCTTTTCTACCAAATCCATTCCACACTTAGGACATTTTCCCGGTTTATCGGAAATTACCTCTGGGTGCATCGGACAACTATAGGCTGTCTGAGATTTTGAGAGCGTTTTAGGGTTAGAGATAGGTTGAGCTTTAGAGGTTATTTTTACATAACTCCTTTTCTCTGCCTCAGGCTTATTATTTCTTTTTATATCCTGAGTCTTTGTTTCTTGTTTTTCAATTGGCCTAGCTGTAGGTTTTGAAATAACTTTAGGCTTAATGGCAACAGTTTTTTTTACTAAGGTCATTCCACATTTCGGGCAGTCTCCAGGTTTTTGGGAAACTACTTCAGAATGCATTGGACAGGTATAGTAAGTTTTTGTCGATTGTGTGAAAGTAAAAACAGAGAACAAAAACATCAGAAATATTATTATTTTTCTCATAATATTTCGAGTTTATTTAAAGCTGTATAGTTTAATTATTCAATTAAAGTAAATTATAATTTAAACTATACAACTACCTATTTTATAGATCAATATAAAAATTAATTAATCTCAGTTTTAACACTTCCACATGAAAGCATTTTACTTCCGTAATAGGGATTTACAATTTGCTTTTCATCACTCAACCAACTTCCATCAGCCATTGGGCAGTACTGAACAAAAATTGGTTTTTCTGAAAGTTTAAATTGCTTTGTTAATGCAATCATATTATCAGAGAGATTAAGAAAAGTCTCTCTTTGTGTATTGATGCTTCTGGCCTCAGAAATAGCGGTAGCATCTTTTTTAAGAATCGTTAAGTTTCCTTCTGAAACTACTTTATAGTCAATTGTTGAAGCCGTTTTAATGAATTCTGATGCTGCTTTTGACGTTTTATCAGCATCATCGGATGCCAATGCTGTTTTAATAGCAATATAATTTTTATATAACTTTGAAACCTGAGGATTTGATTTTGATTGTGCAGACACAAAAATCATTGAAAATAAAGAGAATACTGCGGTTACGATATACTTTTTCATTGTTTTAAAATTTAGAATTAAATAAGTTTTTAATAAGAATAACTGAGAGTCGCCTATTGCGACAAAACTTGCCGTTCGTTATAATGAAACCATTAAACGAAGAACTTAATTCTAAATTCTGAAATTACAATGTGTAATAAAGATAGGTATAGATCGATTTTCAGGTGGTGCATTGATCTGAATTGATGTAAATTTTACAGCTGAAAAAGAGTGATCCGTAAAGAAAAACTCATGGTTTTGAAATTCAGCAATCTGTTTTAAAAAATCAATTTTTAAGAAATCTGATTTTTGTGAATCATCAACTTTTACAACTTTGATTTCTGTTTTACAACAATCCTTTTTAGTTTTAACACCGCATTTAGCACAAATATCATCTGTCTTCTGACTTACTGATACCATTTCCTGCATACAATAATGTACACTGAAAACTGCTCCGGAAGAAAATCCAAAGTAGAAAACAGAAAACAATATGGCAAGAATCTTTTTCATATGCTGAAGCAAAGGTAAAAATAACTTTCTAGCAATTGTTATAAAATTATGTAATGTTGTTATAAAATTCGGAAAACAGCAAATAAAAAACTCCTGAAAATTTCAGAAGTTTATATTGTCTTTATTTCTCGCGGATTATGCAGATTGAGCAGATTTCCAACCTTTGCTACTTAATACTTTATATCTGCTGCCAAATAACTATTTATTTAATCTTAAATTCAAGTTTCACATTAAAGAATCTTCCTGTTAATCGAACTGGAACAGGATACATAAAATTGGTATTCGCATCTGTAATCCATTGATTGGCTACTGTATTTCTAATATTAAATGCATTGAAAACCTGTACTCCCAAAATTAATTCTTCAAAATTGCCCCAGAATCCATATTTCTGCTTTTTATCTTTAGAATCGATAAATACTTTAGACAACCCGATATCCACTCTTTTATAGGAAGGTAATGTTCTCTGATATTGATAAGCAGCATTTACGTCAGGCGCACCATTCTGGTCTAATATAATTGGTGCTCCAGTTGGTAGTCCCATTGCATAAGTTAGTGTAAGATTCACCCTCATTGAAGGATATTGAGGCATATAATCCTGATAGAACATCGCAAACCTTAACCTTTGATCGGTAGGTCTTGGAATATTTCCTTTCCCATCAATATTTTCATACACTCTGGCATAACTTGCAGATAACCAAGAATCGATCCCTGGTACAAATTCACCAAATAATCTGGTATCAATTCCATAAGCATAACCAGTAGCATTATTATTACCAGAATAACGGATTCTTACATTATCCATGTAGTATGGAATAAGATCATCCATTTTTTTATAGTAAGCTTCTGTCGTCAATTTAAATGGACGGTCATACATCTGGAATTCATAATCATTCGCTAAAATCACCTGTAACGAACGCTGAGATTTTATTGTATTGTTAAAGTTTCCATCCAGATCTTTAATTTCTTTGTAGAAAGGTGCCTGATAATATACCCCTCCTGAAAGCCTGAAAAGCATATCAGTTTCCCAATCAGGTTTAACAGCAAATTGCACACGTGGAGAGAAAATAGTCTCATTATTAAAACTCCAGTGAGAAACTCTTGCTCCAGCATTAATGAAAACTTTTTTCGTTCCCCAGTAAAATTTCTGTGAATATTGTGCGTAAGCAGATAACCTTGTGGGTTCAATGGCATTTTGACCAGCTATTCTGTAGAATAATTTAAGATCTCCAGGAGTTCCAAATCTTGGATCATCAATAGCTACCGGAGTACTATATCCCGCAGAGTCTACCAATTTCCATTCATTGGTAAGATCTTTCAGATTTTCTTTTTCAAATTTAAATCCAACTTCAATATCTGTGTTTACATTAGGTGAAAAACGTCCTCTGAGCTGTGTTCCATAAGTCCTTACAAAAAGGTCATTTCTTGCATGATCTATTTGTCCTCCTGTATCATATGTTGTAAGAGGTGCTCCTGTGATAGGATCAAAGGTCTGTAGTATATATTGAGATTGTATAGAATAATATTCTCTTTCACGGTTTTGGTACGCAAAAGCATCCAAGGTGAACTTCCATTGATCTGATGGTTTGTAGTTCATAGAAAGAGTTCCCATCATGTTTTTATACTTGTCATTTTCTTTTCCAGCATAAAAAACAGTTAGATTAAGAGGTCTTTGAAGACTTCCAAAATCAACACTTCTTTCTTTGGGGATCATTTCGTAATCATTCTTAGAATAGTATCCTACGAATGAGAGACTTAGCTTCGGATTGATATGATAGTTAATATAAGACTGGAAATCCCAATAAGTAGGATTAAAGTTAGTATCTTCTTTCAAAGTATTCAGAACAAGGTTTGTATTTCTGTATCTTCCAGAAAATAAGGCTGTCAGTTTTTTATTCTTTGAAGCTAAACCTGCAGTCAATCTTCCACCAATTAAACTTGCTTCTCCTGAAAGCTCAAATTTTTCGGGTTCCCGATAATAGATATTTAAAGCAGAAGACATTTTATCTCCATATCTTGGTTCAAAACCTCCTGCCGAGAAATTAACTGTTGACACCATA
The DNA here is from genome assembly GCF_058790395.1 of Chryseobacterium sp. FW101-FHT12H09. Lineage (NCBI taxonomy): Bacteria > Pseudomonadati > Bacteroidota > Flavobacteriia > Flavobacteriales > Weeksellaceae > Chryseobacterium > Chryseobacterium sp. FW101-FHT12H09. The sequence continues at coordinate 144,696 of NZ_JBYTCP010000003.1, forward strand.
TCCGGATTAATGATACTCAATCCCTCCTGTTGAGAATTTCTAATCAGGAAAGGTCTGTAAATTTCAATATCATTAATATAAATAAGGTTTTCATCATAGTTTCCACCACGAACCATATATTGCGAAGAAAGCTCTGTGTTGGAGTTTACGGATGGCAGGGTTTTAAGGATCCCTTCTATTCCTCCGGAAATACTAGCAACATTTTTAGCGTCTTTAGCTGAAATTTTTACAGTACTAAGGTCAGTTGTTCGTCCTACGACTTTTTTCTGGAACACGACTTCCTCAATATCTGTGACTTTTGTAGTATCTTTCTTTTTTGTTTGAGAGAACACTAACATGGGAACCATAAGGCTCAGTGGTAAAACTAGTTTTTTCAAAAGAAATGTTTTAAGAATTTCTAAAATTAAGTATTTTTTAACAACTACAAAATCGATTCTCTAATTCTTGTTAATTTTTGTAACAAATCTTCTAATAAATCTAATCTTAACATGTTGGCTCCATCAGATAATGCAGTTTCTGGTGTAGGATGTGTTTCTATAAAAAGTCCATCTGCTCCAACAGCAATTCCTGCTTTAGCAATGGTTTCAATTAAGTCCGGTCTTCCTCCTGTAACACCAGAGTTTTGATTAGGCTGTTGTAGAGAATGCGTAACATCCAGAATAACAGGCGCATATTGTCTCATCGTTGGAATACCTCTATAATCAACGATTAAATCTGTATATCCGAAAGAGTTTCCTCTTTCAATGATCGCTACTTTCTGATTATTAGAATCCGTTATTTTCTGAACAGCAAATTTCATGGATTCCGGAGAAAGGAATTGTCCTTTTTTCAAGGTAACACATTTTCCTGTTTCTGCTGCAGCAACCAATAGATCGGTCTGACGTACTAGAAATGCAGGGATCTGTAAAACATCTACATACTGAGCCGCTAATGCTGCGTGCTCATTTTCATGAATATCTGTAGTGGTTGGAATATTAAAAGTCTCTCCAACTTTTTTTAGAATTTCTAAAGATTTTTCCTCACCAATAGTAGTAAATGAATCTACTCTACTTCTGTTAGCTTTCTTAAAGCTTCCTTTAAAAATATATGGAATGTTATATTTATTGGTAATTTCTATTATCTTCTCTGCAATCCTCAACGCCATATCTTCCCCTTCAATAATACAAGGACCTGCTGTAAGAAAAAAGTTTTTTGAATCTTTGTGTTGGATATTATCTAAATACTGAATCATTTTATTATAATTAAAAGTTCAGTAAAAATACTTATAAAGTTTCAGAATCGGAAATAATTTAAAACCTTAATAGTATTAAGAGTCTAAACAAAATTTTAATAGTAAGGTTTTAATAAAACAATTAAGAAATGATACTGTTATTAAGAATTCATTTTTTTTAAAATCTTTTCAAAAGTATTGATATTTCTGCTTGTAAACTGGTCTTTCATGCTTTTTTTACCTAAAATTTTACCAAAGCTGGAATCTAACGTATTTCCTTTAGGAACCTGCCAGTAAAAAATATCATTAATGATTTCTCCTTTTTCATTTTCAACCTTAGAAGACTCTTCAAATTCTTTCATTAAAACCGCTTCTACTCCTTTATTTCCAACAAAAGTATAACTATGGAAATTTTCATTTTTTTCAAAAGGGTTTCCACTCCAGAAATTCTCTATCTCTTTTAAAGATTTAATAAACAAAAAAGCTTCGTAAGAAAAATACTCCGACATTGATTTCTCAAGAATTTTCTTTAAATCGGATACATTCTTCTCTGAAGAAAAAACAATATTTCCTGATGCCAAAATAGAACTTACATTTTCCATTCCTGCATCTTTAAAAACCTTGCAGACATCAACCATTTTCATATTTGTTCCTTTTACATTGACACCTCTAAGAAAAGCACAGTATTTCATATTTTTAGTTTTATATTATATTAGGTTGCAGATTAAAGGTTGTAGGTAATGAATTTAGCGAAATAATAACTAATCCTCAATTCTTAATTCTCACATATAAATTATAATCCGTTCCCGAAGGTTTCAGCTTATAAATCTTTTCAAGAATTGTATTGTTACTTTTAAGATGATCCTTAATTCTGAATTCTTCTAATAATCTATAGTGGGTCTTATAATATTCAGCATCCGGAGTCTTAAATAAATCATTGTACGAAAGCAGATATTTTGGTTTCCTGTTTTTTACGGTATTAATCCAGTAATGTGCTTTATCCTTCTTTATTTCACTCTGAATCTTCTTATCTACCAATCCTACTTCATCAATGGTCTTTAATCCCGAGAAATAAGGAATATATCCTGCCGGTTCCAATAATATCCATTGCTTTTTATCTTTCTCGTAAAAGTTTAGAGATATTCCAATTGACCTTCTGTAATTCCATTCCCCATTTCCTGTTGCAATAGAATGAATAGTCTGAAAAAGCAACATGGGTAGAATATAGATGATAATTAGCAGAAACAGCCATAGGTTTCTTTTAACCTTTTGCTCCAATACAAATATTAAAACAGGAACAAAAAGTAAGATCTGCGGAACCCAGTAATACCAATCAAAAAGACTTTTTTGGGACAGAAAGATCAATTGTTTTACCCAACCGAAAAGAAAGATCATCCATAGAAAATAATTTCTTTTTTCTTTCTGACGGATCAGAAATATAAAACAAACCAGTTCAAAGATCAGAACAAGTATGGTGAATGGATTGAAATTTCCAGGTAATTTTAACATGCCCCAGAAGTTTCCGTAATTGGTCATAAAATATTCCACATCCTGGCTAAATGTAAAATTCTTGTCGTAAAGAAGTTTTTTGGCAACAATGGTATTATTAACCCATTCGCCGAAATAAAACCAGTTAAAAGCAAGGGCAACAGAAACACCTAATACACCACCTATGATATAGCTCCATCTTATTTTTTTATTCCAGAAAATATCAATTAAAAAAACGATTCCCAGGAAAATTACGGTATCAATTCTTGTAAATAAGATCAGTATCGGAAGTACTATAAACGCCCATTTTTTTTCTTTTTTAAACCCATAATACAGCAAAGCCATTTCTAAAAAGAAGAGAATCCCATATTCCATGCCCAGGATAGAAATTTTTATAGAAGGCGGTAATATCCCAAACAGGAAAATAAAAATTGCTTTATGCCAGGGATTTTTTAGGAGTAAATGAGATAAAAACAAACTCCCTATTGTGAAAAGAATTGAATTAAAAATAAGAAGAGGCTCAATGAAATATTCTTTCCCAAATATAAGATTGAACAGATAAGAAACAAAAACATATAAATGGGTTGTTGACGCTGAAATTCTGGTTTCGCCATTAAATCCAATCACCCCATAATCCATTAGGTTTTGAGCAACTCTCCAGGTGATGAATGCGTCTTCCTGAATATGGTGCGTCAATAAAAAGAGGAGCTTAAAAATAACTGTAAAAATTACAGCATAAATTGGGAGTTTATTTGTTCTTTCTGACATTGTGCTTCTTTAATGGCACAAATATAATCTTAAAAATTTATGAATACAATAACAAAAACGGAACCGAAGTTCCGTTTTAAATATATTTTCTATTGTGTTGCTTTCATCATAGATGTGGTAATCTGATCTTCTTTTTTCTTGGAATAAGTAGAATCAAAAGGTTCCATGATATCAAATAAATACTGATAGAATGGCGTGATCTTCTGTACATTTTCAGATTCACTCATAGCTTTCTCTTTACCCATCTGTCGGAGGTTTTTCACAAACACATTGAACTTTTTGTCAATAGGTTCTATAGATTTCACAAGGTAGTCATAGGCTTTATCTTTTTGTCCGATCGCTTTGTAGGCATTAGTAACAGATGAAACAACAAGAGAATATTCCATCGGTTTGGATCCCATTTGTCTCCTTAAATACTTTTGTTCACCACGACTAAGACTTGCATAATAATCATATTCTTCAAAAATTCCTTTCTTAAGTGTTTCTGCCAGTTTCAATCCTTTCTGTTCCTGACCTGCCACAATATATCCATAAACAAGAGAACTTAAGGAACGGGGATCATTATACTTTTCTACAGGAATTTCTTTTGCTGCAAGATCCAATAATTCAACCGCTTTAGCTTTTTGGCCACTTGAAGATAATGCTCCCACAGCTCTGCTAACTGTTGATCTATAGCCTATAATATTCGATGTTGCTGTTTCATCGTAATGATTTTTAAGATCCTTAAAATTGCCCCATTTAAGGTTCTTCACCACATTGTATAGTGAATTGGCATCTACTCTACCCATATCGCCTTCAGGATTTGGAGGTGTATGAATAGGAACCAGTCGATAACTGAAGCCATCAAACTGCAAATAATCATCCAGATAAAAAATATTCTCACTGTCATAGACCCCTCCTGAGGAGAAGTTAATCGGTCTCTTCCAATCGAAATTGGCAAAAATATCAAACATCATAAGGTTTCCTTTAAAAAGTGTATTTGCCTTATAATCGATCATGATCTGATTTACTGTATTCGGTAAATCCGCCTGATTGATGATTCCTGCTTTTAAGGCATTTTCTTTATTAACAGGTAGAATAAATTTGCTTACCGGTAAGAAATTGTATTTCTCATAATGTGTTTCTCCAAAAATCATTTTCAAAATCTCATCCTTCTCCGGAGATTTCATCTTAAGGAAACTCATTGCTTCTTTAAGGGTAATAGAATCCTGAGTAAGATATTTTCTAAAAGATTGAAGTTCTGTTGAAGGTGCTCCCTGCTCCTGAAGGTTACTGAAAATATTCTGCCAGTTTTCCTTTTTCATTACATAGATCTGATCATTAACCCCGTCTTTATAATCATCATGGGTCAGCTGTCCCGGAATAGGATCCGCATTATACGTCTTTCTTTTTACCTGATCACAATACCACGGAGTCGAAAGTAACGTGAAATTAACTGATTTTACATCATCACGCAATCTTTCTGTCTCCTGAATTGCCCAAACCGGAAATGTATCATTATCTCCGTAAAGAAATATAATATCCTCTTTTGGTAAAGACTTTATAAATGAATAAGCATAATCATGAGCCGCAGATTTACGACTACGGTCATGTACATTGTAGTTCTGGAAGCCCATCATAAATGGCACTCCTAATAAGAGTACTCCTATTGCGATATTTGCTCCATTCGACTTTATTTTAGATTGCAAGAACCATAAAATAGCTCCTGCACCTAAACCTATCCAAATGGCAAATGCATAGAAGGAGCCCACCATAGCATAATCCCTTTCTCTAACTTCAAAGGGCTTTACTCCGGTATAAAAAACAATTCCAGCTCCTGTCAATATAAATAAAGACAGCAATGCATAGAACCTTCCAAAATCTTTGTTTAACTGAAAGAAGAAACCTATTAATCCCAAGATCAACGGTAAGAAGAAAAAGGCAACTGTACTTTCATTTTTGAACTTAGCAGGCATTTTATCCTGATTACCCCACAAAGCATTGTCAATAAAAGAAAAACCTGAGATCCAATTCCCATTGGTACTTTCCATGTGACCTTCCCTGTCATTTTGCCTTCCGACAAAGTTCCACATCAGGTATCTGGCGAAATAATATCCGTTCTGAAAGGTAAAGAAATAATCCATATTCTGAGCCAGGGAAGGTTTTTGAACCTTTATTAGATCATATTCTTTTACTTTTAAATAATCTGATGCAGTAATAGATTTATCTTCATATTTCTTTCTTAGTTCTTCAAAAATCTGTTTAGCCTGAGGATTATCTGCTACCTCTTCGTTATCATAATTAAAAGTAAAATCAGGTGCTCCATACATTGAAATGTAATTAGCCATTACATCCTTATCTTCATTAAACATCCTAGGCATTAAACTTACCTGGGATTTACTGAATACATAATTAAAACGATCTCCCGTTTTTCTGTAGATACCCGCTTTTTCATCTTTTTCATAAATGTCACCGGTCTTTTGCGTCTTGTAACTTCCATCTTCATTTTTTTCAATCCCATTTGCATCAAGGAATGCTGTATAGTTCTGTCCGTAAATCGTTGGCCAGTCTCCATACTGAGCTCTGTTATAATAATCCAGCATACCAATTGCTGTATCCGGATCATTAAGGTTCATTGGTGGATTTGCATTGGCTCTGATCGGAATTACCATCCAACATGAAAAACCTATCATCATATAAACTACAGATAATGCAACCGTTTGATAAACATTTTTTTTACTTCTTCTCGCATATTTAATAATTAAATAACAAAGGACAATCATAAGAATAAACGCTACGATAGTTCCTGAGTGGAAAGGAAGTCCTAAACCATTAACAAAAAATATTTCAAGTTTCCCAAACATCGTCATGATCAATGGGAAGATAATTTTAAATACAATGATCAGGATACCAAGTGTAATTAAATTCGCCCAGATAAAATTTTTCCAGGTAAATTTATAATTTCGGGTGTAGTATACTAAGCAAATAGCAGGAATTGATAACATGCACATCATGTGCACACCCACAGAAAGTCCTACAATAAAGAAGATAAGGATGATCCATCTCTCATTGTCAACCGCATTATATTCATTTTCCCATTTTGTAATCAGCCAGACCAAAAGCGCAATAAACATCGAGGCCATTGAATAAACTTCTCCCTCTACCGCAGAAAACCAGAAGGTATCGGAGAAAGTGAAACATAATGCTCCAATTACGCCTGCAAATAAAATAGAAATTTCCTGATGTTTGGTTACTTCTTCAAATTCTTTTTTCAAAAGCCTTCTTACAAAATGAGTAATCGTCCAGAACAAGAATAAAATAGTAAATGCGCTGAACAGCGCAGACATCGCATTGATGACAATAGCATAATTATCTTCCTTTCCAAATGCAAAAATAGCAGCTACTGCGCCCATGATCTGAAATAAAGCAGCTCCCGGAGCGTGTGTTACTTCTAGTTTAACTGCTGAAGAAATATACTCTCCGCAATCCCAGAAACTCAAATAATGCTCTATTGTTGATAAATATGTAAAAAGTGCAATGATGAAAATTCCCCACCCTAAAATGGTGTTCCATTGCTTAAAAGTCCAGTTCTTCATACAAAAATTAATTTCTAATAACCTTTTCTAAATAAATTTTTTATCAAATTCAGGATACACTCCAGTAAAGTTCCAAAGATACTTTTTTCAAGGCTTTCTGATAACATTTGTTAAAATAATTTACTTAATGGTGAATATTTATTTTTGAACTTTAACTTTTTAGGAATACCGTTAGGACTTATGTAATTAAACAATGGAATACAACTCATTATATTCCATTGTTTTAGTATTAATTAAAAGCGTAACAGAATAATAGGGCAATAAAAAAACGGAACCAAGTTCCGTTTTTAAAATTATGCTTTCTATTGTGTTGCTTTCATAATGGCTGTAGTAATCTGATTTTCCTTTTCTTTTGAATAAGTAGAATCAAAAGGTTCCATGATATCAAATAAGTACTGATAGAATGGTGTGATCTTCTGTACATTTTCAGATTCACTCATTGCCTTCTCTTTACCCATCTGTTGAAGATCTTTTACGAACACATTGAACTTTTTATCAATTGGCTCTATCGATTTCACAAGATAGTCATAGGCTTTATCTTTTTGTCCGATCGCTTTGTAGGCATTAGTAACAGATGAAACAACAAGAGAATATTCCATTGGTTTGGACCCCATTTGTCTTCTCAGATATCTTTGCTCACTTGGAGTAAGGCTTAAATAATAATCATATTCTTCAAAAATTCCTTTCTTAAGTGTTTCTGCCAGTTTCAATCCTTTCTGCTCCTGACCTGCCACAATATATCCATAAACGATAGAACTTAATGAACGGGGATCATTATACTTTTCTACAGGAATTTCTTTTGCTGCAAGATCCAATAATTCAACCGCTTTAGCTTTTTGGCCATTTAGAGAAAGAGCAGCTGCTGCTCTACTTGCAGCACTTCTGTAGCTGATAATATTAGAAGTAGCGGTTTCATCAAAATGAGCATTAAGATCTTTAAAATTACCCCATTTGAAGTTTTTCACCACATTATATAGTGAATTGGCATCTACTCTACCCATATCACCATCAGAATTTGGAGGTGTATGAATAGGAATCAAACGATAACTGAAACCATCCAACTGAAGATAATCATCTAAATAGAAAATATTCTCACTGTCATAGATTCCTCCAGAAGAGAAGTTAATCGGTCTTTTCCAATCGAAGTTGGCAAGAATATCAAACATTATCAGATTATTTTTATAGAGTGTATTCGCTTTATAATCGATCATGATCTGATTCACCGTATTTGGTAAATCAGCCTGATTAATGATTCCTGCTTTTAAGGCATTCTCTTTATTAACAGGTAGAATAAATTTGCTTACCGGTAGAAAATTGTATTTCTCATAACGTGCTTCACCAAATATCATTTTCAGTACTTCATCCTTTTCAGGGGATTTCATCTTAATGAAATTGATTGCTTCTTTAAGGGTAATAGAATCCTGTGTAAGGTATTTTTTAAAGGATTGGAATTCTGTTGAAGGAGCTCCCTGTTCCTGAAGGTTACTGAAAATATTTTGCCAGTCCTCTTTTTTCATCAGATAGATCTGATCATTCACTCCATCTCTGTAATCCTCATGTGTTAACTGACTAGGAATAGGATTCGCATTATATGTCTTTCTCTTTACCTGATCAATATTCCATGGAGTGGATAAAAGAGTAAAGTTAACTACTTTTACATCATCACGGAAGTTTTCTGTTTCCTGAAGTCCCCAAACCGGATACGTATCATTATCTCCATACACAAATAAGATATCTTCTTTAGGTAAGGATTTTAACACTGAGTATGAATAATCATAGGCAGTATATCTGTTACTCCTATCGTGTACATTATAATTCTGGAATCCCATCATAAAAGGTACTCCCAATAAAACGATCCCTGCAATAATATTCGCAGCGTTGGATTTAATTTTAGATTGTACAAACCACAAGATAGCTCCTGCACCTAAACCTATCCAAATGGCAAATGCGTAGAAGGAGCCCACCATAGCATAATCTCTCTCTCTTGGTTCAAAAGGTTTTACTCCCGTATAAAAGACGATTCCAACACTTGTGATCACAAATAATGATAATATAGCGTAGAACCTTCCAAAGTCTCTGTTAAGCTGAAAGAAGAAACCTATTAATCCCAAGATCAACGGTAAGAAGAAAAAGGCAACCGTACTTTCATTTTTAAACTTAGCAGGCATTTTATCCTGATTACCCCACAAAGCATTGTCAATAAAAGAAAAACCTGAAATCCAGTTTCCTTTTGTATTTTCCATATTTCCTTCCAGATCATTCTGTCTACCCACGTAGTTCCACAACAGGTATCTTACAAAGTAATATCCGTTCTGAAAAGTAATAAAGTAGTCCATATTCTGAGCCAGAGAAGGCTTCTGAACCGTAATAAGATCATATGGTTTTACTTTTAAATAATCTGTTGCTGTAATAGATTTATCTTCGTATTTCTTTCTTAGTTCTTCAAAAATCTGTTTAGCCTGAGGATTATCTGCTACATCTTCATTTCCATAGTTAAAAGTAAAGTCAGGTGCTCCGTACATTGAAATGTAATTAGCCATTACTGCTTTATCTTCATTAAACATCCTTGGCATTAAACTTACCTGGGATTTACTGAATACATAATTAAAACGATCTCCTGTTTTTCTGTAGGTCCCCGTTTTTTCATCTTTTTCGAAGATCTCTCCTGTTTTCTGTGTTTTAAAACTTCCATCTTCATTTTTTTCAATTCCATTTGCATCAAGGAATGCTGTATAGTTCTGTCCATAAATTGTTGGCCAGTCTCCATACTGCTCTCTGTTATAATAATCCAGCATACCAATTGCTGTATCCGGATCATTAAGGTTCATTGGTGGATTTGCGTTGGCTCTTATCGGAATTACCATCCAACATGAAAAACCTATCATCATATAAACTACAGATAATGCAACCGTTTGATAAACATTTTTTTTACTTCTTCTCGCATATTTAATAATTAAATAGCAAAGGACAATCATAAGAATAAACGCTACAATAGTTCCTGAGTGGAAAGGAAGTCCTAAACCATTAACAAAGAATATTTCAAGTTTCCCAAACATCGTCATGATCAATGGGAAGATAATTTTAAATACAATGATCAGAATTCCAAGTGTAATTAAGTTAGCCCAGATAAAATTTTTCCAGGTAAATTTATAATTCCGGGTGTAGTATACTAAGCAAATAGCAGGAATTGATAACATACACATCATGTGTACCCCTACAGAAAGTCCTACAATAAAGAAAATAAGAATAATCCATCTCTCATTATCCGCGGCACTGTATTCATTTTCCCATTTTGTAATCAGCCAGACCAAAAGTGCAATAAACATCGAGGCCATAGAATATACTTCCCCTTCTACCGCAGAAAACCAGAAGGTATCCGAGAATGTAAAGCATAAAGCTCCAATTACCCCAGCAAATAAAATAGAAATTTCCTGATGTTTGGTTACTTCTTCAAAATCTTTGTTCAAAAGCCTTCTCACAAAATGAGTAATCGTCCAGAACAAAAATAAAATAGTAAACGCGCTGAACATTGCGGACATCGCATTGATGACAATAGAATAATTTTCACCTTTTCCTAATGCAAAAATGGCCGCTACTGCGCCCACAATTTGAAATAAAGCAGCTCCAGGAGCGTGCGTTACTTCTAATTTAACTGCTGAAGAAATATACTCACCACAATCCCAAAAACTAAGCTTAGGTTCTATCGTTGATAAGTACGTGAAAAATGCAATGACGAAAATAACCCACCCTAAAACGGTGTTCCATTGCCTAAAAGTCCAGTTTTTCATAGTATAAAATCAATTACGCGAAAATAGGGCTTTTATCTCATTTTATGCCGATTTTAACAAATTTTAAAAATACTGGTGTGGTATTTGCGATAATAATGGAGCAATGATTGAGGAAGGAAAAATAACGAATTAACTAATGGCGACTTAGAAATCAAACAAAAGTTTAGAAATTATTTATTTTTTTGTATTTTTGCCCTCAGATTTTTATTGAAAAATAACAAATAATGAGTAATGTTTACGATAATATCCTTGGCCTTATAGGAAATACTCCTATGGTGAAGCTAAATACTGTAACGAAAGATATTCCTGCAACTGTTTATGCCAAGTTAGAATCATATAATCCTGGACATTCCACTAAAGATAGAATCGCACTTCATATTATAGAAAACGCTGAGAAGAAAGGTTTATTAAAAGAAGATTCTGTAATTGTAGAGACCACTTCCGGAAACACTGGATTCTCTCTTGCAATGGTTTGCATCATCAAAGGATACAAATGCATTCTTGCTGTAAGTGACAAAACAAAACCGGAGAAGATTGCCTATCTGAAAGCACTTGGTGCTGTGGTATATGTCTGTCCTGCGAATGTAGCAGCAAATGACCCGAGATCTTATTATGAAGTGGCAAAAAGAGTTGCTTCAGAAACGCCTAATTCCGTTTATATCAATCAGTATTTTAATGAGTTGAATATTGATGCCCATTACCAAACTACAGGACCGGAGATTTGGGAGCAGACGGAGGGAAAAATAACCCATCTTTTTGCTTGTACCGGAACTGGTGGAACTTTATCGGGATCAGGAAAATTTTTGAAAGAAAAAAATCCAGATATCAAAATTATCGGAGTAGATGCAGATGGTTCTATTCTGAAAAGTTATCATGAAACTGGAAAAATTAATAAAGAAGATGTTCATCCTTACCAGATTGAAGGAATGGGAAAAAACCTGATTCCTGCTGCTTTGCTTTTTGACAAAGTAGATGAATTCGTAAGGGTAAACGATGAAATGTCTGCATATAGAACTCGTGAAATAGCATTAAAGGAAGCCATCATGGGTGGTTATACAACAGGAGCTGTGACACAGGCATTGATACAGTATGCACAATCTCACGAATTTTCAAAAGACGATCTTGTTGTTTTAATATATCCGGATCACGGATCAAGATATATCACTAAAGTATATAGTGACAAATGGATGGCTGAGCAAGGTTTTGTAAATAATTGTGTACACAATTACGATGAAGTTTTTAAAACAGAATTCATTAAATAGAAATAAATTACCATACAAATAAAGCCTTTTTTGTAGATCACAAAAGGCTTTTTTACTTAAAAAAATCACTTATAAAATGTTGGATATTTTTGACAGAATAAAAGAAAATCCAGGACCTCTTGGACAATTTGCAGATTATGGCGAAGGTTATTTTATTTTCCCAAGACTGGAAGGCCCTATCGGACCTAGAATGCAGTTTCAGGGAAGAGAAGTAATCTTCTGGAGTGCTAATGATTATTTGGGATTGTGTAATCATCCTGAAGTATTAGAAGCTGATGCAAAAGCTGCTGCTCAATACGGGATGTTTTATCCAATGGGAGCAAGAGCAATGTCTGGAGAAACAGAACAGCACTTACAGTTGGAAAAAGAACTTGCTGACTTTGTTCAAAAAGAATCCGCTTATTTATTAAATTTTGGTTACCAGGGAATGGTATCCACTATTGATGCATTGGTTAGCAGAAATGATGTTATTGTATATGATGTAGATTCTCACGCTTGCATTGTAGACGGTGTAAGACTTCATGCTGGAAAAAGATTTACATACAGACACAATGATATTGAAAGTCTGGAAAAAAACCTTCAGAGAGCGACGAAAGTAGCTCAGGAAACAGGAGGAGGTATTTTAGTAGTTACTGAAGGTGTTTTCGGAATGAGAGGCCAACAGGGAAAACTTAAAGAAATCTGTGACCTGAAATCAAAATATAATTTCAGACTATTAGTAGATGATGCTCATGGATTCGGAACTCTTGGTGAAACAGGGGCCGGGGCTGGTGAAGAACAGGGATGTCAGGATCAGATTGATGTATACTTCTCTACTTTTGCTAAATCAATGGCAGGATTTGGAGCTTTCATCGCAGGAGACAAAGACATCATCAGATATCTAAAATTCAATTTAAGATCTCAAATTTTTGCAAAATCTCTTACCATGCCAATGGTAATTGGAGGTTTGAAAAGATTAGAGCTTTTAAGAACAAAGCCTGAGATCAAAGCTAAATTATGGGAAAACACTCATAAATTACAAAATGGTCTTAAAGAAAGAGGTTTCAATATTGGAGACAGCAATACGTGTGTAACTCCGGTAATGATGCAGGGAACTCCTGTAGAAGCAACTCTTTTAGTAAAAGATTTAAGAGAAAACTATAGAATATTTACATCTGTTGTTGTTTATCCGGTAATTCCTAAAGGAATGATCCTATTAAGATTAATTCCTACCGCATCTCATACTGATTCTGAGATCAATGAAACTCTTGCCGCTTTTGAAGCAATTCACGACAAATTAATGAGTGGACATTATAAAGAACAGGCTGAGAGCTATCTTAAAGAAAATAATATTCAGTTTAAAGAAATTTAATTAAAAATAAAAAAGGTCATTTGAAATATAATGACCTTTTTGTCTAATAAATTTACGTCAAAATGAATTTATATGAAAAATTCTAAAAATATCAGAATTGCTATTATTAGCCTTTTTCTACTGCTTTTTTTCACTAACGCTACGGCTCAACGTTCCTATATCGATAATCATAAAGATATCGCTATGGATCTCTCAAAACAGTACGGAATTCCAAGTTCGGTTATATTGGCTATTGCCATTGTTGAATCCGGAGCGGGAACCAGTAAAGCCAGTAAGACCCTAAACAATCATTTTGGTATGTTAGGGAAAAATGATATTAATTCTTCGAGATTTAAGAGCTTTGGCTCTGTAAAAGAAAGTTATGAGGCTTTTTGTCGACTGCTCTCAAAAAAGAAACTCTACACTAAACTAAAAGATAATAATAATTATACTGAATGGGTTAAAGCGATTGCTTCTTCAGGCTATTCTGCGAAACCTAATGAATGGATGAAAAAAATAAATCTTACAATTACAAAGTTTGGTTTAAATAAATAACCTTCACACCTTCACATTTTATAAGCTGCTAGTCTTTATAGTACAGAATATAATAATTTAAAATAAATTTGTAAAAATTTTTCTATTGAAAGATCTGCTTCTTATCACTCCGCCTTTTACCCAACTTAACACTCCTTATCCTGCAACAGCTTATATTAAAGGTTTTCTAAATACCAAAAATATTTCCAGCTATCAGATCGATTTGGGGATTGAAGTTATTTTGGAGTTATTCTCAAAAGACGGGCTTCAGAATATTTTTAATAAAAAAATTAACCTTAAAAATACTTCAGAAAATTCTCAGAGAATTTTTGCTTTAAGAGAAGAATATCTAAGAACCATTGATCAGGTTATACTTTTCTTACAAGGTAAAAATTTCACATTGGCAAGGCAGATCTGCAGCATGAATTTTTTACCGGAAGCTTCCCGTTTCAACCAATTGGATGATATGGAATTTGCTTTCGGAAACATGGGTTTACAGGACAAAGCTAAACATCTGTGTACTTTATATTTAGAAGACCTATCTGATTATATTATTGAAAATATAGATTCAGATTTTGGTTTCAGCAGATATGCGGAACGTTTGGGAAAAAGTGCTAATTCTTTTGACGAATTGTATTTAAAACTGATCGGAGGCCAAACATTTATTGACCATATAACCTTAAGTATTCTTCAGGAAAAATTAGAATTTGCTCAGCCAAAACTGGTATGCTTTTCTATTCCTTTTCCTGGAAATTTGTATGCAGCATTTAGATGTGCAAAATACATTAAAGATAACTTTCCCCACATTAAAACTGCAATGGGCGGAGGCTTCCCAAACACAGAATTAAGAGAAGTAAAAGATGCCAGAGTCTTTGAATTTTTCGATTTTATTACACTGGATGATGGTGAACTTCCTATTGAACTTCTTTACGAAAATCTAAATAGCCAATCCGAAATTGCAGAATTTAAACGGACTTTCTTAATAGAAAATGAAAAAGTAACTTATAAGAACAATTCGAAAAGACACGATTATAAGCAAGCTCAAGTAGGAACACCTGAATATACCGATTTACAGCTAGACAGATATATTTCGGTTATTGAAATTGCAAATCCAATGCACAGTTTATGGAGTGATGGAAGATGGAATAAACTTACAATGGCACATGGCTGCTACTGGGGCAAATGTACTTTTTGTGATATATCATTAGATTATATCAAAATTTATGAGCCTATTTCTGCAAAAATTCTGGTCGACAGAATGGAAGATCTCATTAAAAGTACAGGCGAAACAGGATTTCATTTTGTAGATGAAGCAGCACCACCCGCTCTAATGAGAGAAGTTGCTTTGGAAATTTTACGAAGAAATTTAGTAGTTACCTGGTGGACCAATATTCGCTTTGAAAAGAGCTTTACCAAAGATCTTTGTTTTTTATTAAAACTTTCAGGTTGTGTAGCTGTTTCCGGAGGACTGGAAGTTGCCAGTGACCGTTTATTAAAATTAATTGATAAAGGGATTTCGGTAGACCAGGTTGCTCAGGTAACAAGAAATTTCACTGAGGCCGGAGTTATGATCCATGCTTACCTGATGTATGGCTACCCTACCCAAACAGTTCAGGAAACCGTCGACTCTCTGGAGATGGTTCGTCAATTATTTGAAATGGGAATTTTACAAAGTGGATTTTGGCATCAGTTTGCCATGACCGCTCATTCACCGGTAGGCTTAAATCCAGAAGAGTTTGGAGTTACCCCTATTAAACAGGAAATTTTGTTTGCTAATAACGATATTGATTTTACAGATAAAACAGGTATTGATCATAGTAAATTTAGTTTTGGCTTAAAGAAATCTTTATTCAATTATATGCATGGGATCAATTTTGAAATTCCTCTGCAGGATTGGTTTGATTTTAAAATCCCGAAAACAACCATTCACCCTGATTATATTCACGATTGTCTTTTAGAAGATGATAGTTTTATATTTAAAGGAAATTCAAAAATTATTTTCTTAGATAAAAACGTGATCGCTGAGAATTACATTAAAACAAAAAAACAGAACTCCTGGCCGTATACCCAGCTTACATTCCATTTAAAAACCAATATTGTAAAAGTGGATCTGGAACAGGAAAAAGCTGAATGGTTAATGGAAATACTTAAAGAAAATTCTAAAGAAAGTGCGAAGAAAATTACACTTCAGCAGCTTAAAACTCAGTTTGAAGAAAGTTTTGAAGATTTTGAATTATTTTGGTTTTCAAAACCTATGCAGCAGCTAAAAGATAATGGTGTTATTTTAAGTTTGTAATCTGATTTTTTCGTAGATAGTTCAGCAATTTTCAACTAATGATTCTACTTTTTATTTCTCAACACCATCTTTTACCACAGCTCCTACTACCACTTTTTCTTGGACTTTTATAAAATTAGGATCCATAATTGCCATTCGTTCGGCGATAGCTTTGTAGGTAGGAAATTTTAATATTGAAGCCCTTCCGGACATCTCTCTATAGAGCGTAAACGATTTCCCACCAGCGGTTTTGATCTGCTTTGTGGTTGTAATATATTTTCCAATATACTTACTCTTAGCATCATAAATTTCAATATCAACAAAGGTTTTTTCGGCGATTGTATCATCAGAACCAAAGCTGACTGGTAGATTGGTAAAATACCCTACAGGAACACCATTACTTAGAATTTCGCCAACGCTGTTGACTTCAATTTTCAGTTTATCAATTTTACTTCTTATAGCGTAAGCATCTTTTGTTTTACTATCAAGCTTCCGTTTAGGCATATTCGTAAAAAGCTCATCTAAATTCTTAACATTGATCCCTTTATTATCAATCAGTTTCAAACCTTTTATAGAAGTATAAACTGCCGATTTTTCTTCACCAGAAAAAGCTGATGGAGAGATATAATCCAGTTCTATTGTTTTATCCCTGTTATATACCCTGTTTAATGTTATATAACTATCTCTTACAGAATCAACAACACTTTTATCAATGAATTCCATTGTATAGATCGGAGTTTCTTTAAGATCCATAAAAGTGTATTGATTTGATTTATTTGAAATTTTCGCGACGTGCACACCATCAAGACTTACAATCCCCCTTTTAGTTTTAAAATTCTGAGCATTAAACAAGATACTCAAAACTGTAAACAACATGACCGTACTTTTTTTCATAAAATCAGATTTTTACATTACATAAAAAAAGTGTAACCAAAGTTACACTTTTTGAAAATATATTTAGCTTTTCATTTAATTACTCACAAAGGATAATCCCTTTATCATGATTAAATTCTACAACACCGCTTTTGATAGGATAAGAAAAAACCGAATCTTTTTCATTCTCTCTTGTAAAGTTTTTAGCATACGTTTCATCAATAGAATTCACATATAATTTTACCTTACCGTTAATTAAAGAAGAAACGATTCCTGCGTGGTTTTTCATGATGTGGAATTCACCATTTTTTCCCGGCAGTAATACTGAAGTTACCTCACCTTCAAAAACTACGTGTTCTGGTGTTAAAATTTTTATATTCATTTCTTTAGATTTGAAGATTTCAGATTCCAGATTTCAGATTTCAGACAGCATTAAAGTCTCATGTCTTGTGTCTGACATCTTTTGTCTAATTTATTAAGCGTTATCAGCTAACATTTTTTGTCCTGCTGCAATAGCTTCTTCAATAGTTCCTTTCAAGTTGAAAGCAGCTTCTGGTAAATGATCTAATTCACCATCCATAATCATGTTGAATCCTTTGATAGTATCTTTAATATCTACTAATGAACCTGGGATACCTGTAAACTGTTCTGCAACGTGGAAAGGCTGAGATAAGAATCTCTGAACTTTTCTAGCACGGTAAACAACAGATTTATCTTCTTCAGAAAGTTCTTCCATACCAAGGATAGCGATGATATCTTGAAGAGCTTTATATCTTTGAAGAATTTCTTTTACTCTTTGAGCACAGTTATAATGCTCTTCTCCGATAATTTCAGGAGCTAGGATTCTTGAAGTAGAAGCCAATGGATCTACTGCCGGATAAATACCTAATGAAGCAATTTTTCTATCTAGTACTGTTGTTGCATCCAAGTGAGCAAACGTAGTTGCCGGAGCCGGGTCAGTTAAGTCATCCGCAGGTACATAAACAGCCTGTACAGAAGTAATAGATCCGTTCTTAGTAGAAGTAATTCTTTCCTGCATTGCACCCATCTCAGAAGCAAGTGTTGGTTGGTAACCTACCGCAGATGGCATACGACCAAGAAGTGCAGATACCTCAGAACCAGCTTGTGTAAAACGGAAGATATTATCTACGAAGAATAGAACGTCTCTACCCTGTCCACTTTCTCCACCATCCCTATAGTATTCAGCTAATGTAAGACCAGAAAGTGCTACTCTAGCTCTTGCTCCTGGTGGCTCGTTCATTTGTCCGAAAACGAATGCTGCTTTAGATTCTTTCATAGCCTCTAAGTCTACTTTAGAAAGATCCCAACCTCCGTTTTCCATAGAGTGCATAAAATCATCACCATATTTGATAATTCCTGATTCTAGCATCTCTCTTAAAAGGTCATTTCCTTCTCTCGTTCTTTCACCTACTCCAGCGAAAACAGAAAGACCACCGTGTCCTTTTGCAATATTGTTAATCAACTCCTGGATCAATACTGTTTTACCTACACCAGCACCACCAAACAATCCAATCTTACCCCCTTTTGCGTAAGGTTCAACTAGATCGATTACTTTAATACCTGTAAATAAAACTTCTGCAGAAGTTGAAAGTTGATCAAATTTTGGAGCTGGTCTGTGAATTGGCAGACCACCTTCTTTAGAAATATTTTGAAGCCCGTCGATAGCATCACCAACAACGTTGAATAGTCTTCCGTTCACAGCCTCACCGATTGGCATTGTAATAGGATTTCCATATCCAATTACGTCTTGCCCTCTTTGAAGACCGTCTGTAGCATCCATTGCGATACATCTTACTGTATCCTCACCAATATGTTGTTCTACCTCTAAGACTACTTTTTCACCGTTTCCTTTAGTAATTTCTAACGCGTCATAAATACTTGGAATTGCTTCCACATTATTAAAAACTACGTCGATTACAGGACCAATAATTTGAGAAATTTTTCCTTTAATTTGGTTTGCCATTGCTAAATTTTTTCTTGGTGCAAATATAATGAATCTTAACAAACCCGCAATTGGTAAAAAAAAGATTTTTATCATACTTTTTAACCTCTCTAAAATTCGGATTCTGGCTTTTAATTTTTTGGATTTTCAATTAATTTTAATATAATTATGCGTCGGATTGAAGTTAATTTACAGATCAATGAGATAAACATCATATAATAAGGGTAACCAATTATACACTTAATAGACAACGTAAAATACAATAACATAAAATAACTTGCGATACATTATAGTAGATTATTTTAAAGGCTTTATATTTGCAGTCAAATTTTTTCCGTTTTGAAAGTTTTCAAGAATTTTAAAGATTATTCCTCTCAAAAGCCTCTAGCATTGTCTTTAGGAATGTTTGACGGAGTACATCTAGGTCATAAATGTATTATTGACGAATTAAAAAAAGTGGGTACAGAAAACCAACTAGAGACTGCTATCCTTACTTTTTGGCCACATCCAAGATTTGTTTTTAATCCAAATGAAGATTTAAAACTTTTAAATACGTTAGATGAAAAGAAATTACTGATCGATAAATATGGTATCAATAATTTATTCTTAAAAGAATTTGATGAAGAATTCAGGAATCTCACCGGAGAGGAATTTGTTCGTCAAATCCTTATCGACAAGCTGAATGTAAAATACCTTATTATAGGATACGATCATTCTTTCGGAAAAAATAAAAGTGGGAATTTTGAACTTCTTCAAAAACTTTCAAAAGAATTGAATTTTGAAGTGGAACAAATGGAAGCAATCAATATCCACGAAAACAATATCAGTTCTACAAAAATCAGGAATGCACTTTTAGCTGGAAACATTGTTGCAGCCAATGAAATGTTGGGCTACTCCTACTCTGTTTCAGGAAAAGTAATTCATGGAAAGAAAATAGGAAGAACAATTGGTTATCCTACTGCTAATATTGGTACTGATTCCATTAAGTTATTACCTAAAAAAGGAGCTTATATTGTTGAAGTTGAAGTAAAAGGTCAGACATATAAAGGGATGTTGAGTGTTGGAACCAATCCAACCGTAAACGGTGATACTTTAACTGTCGAAGTCTACATACTTGATTTTAATGAAGATATTTATGATCAGGATATCACGGTAAAATTCAGAGATTTTCTTCATGATGAGATCAAATTTGAAGGCCTTGAAAAGTTAATTGAAAGATTGGATGAAGATAAAAGACTGACTGAAGAATTTGATTTTTAAGTATTTGTAATTTCTTCCCTCGCTTTTTTCGTTAAAGAATTAAAAACCAATTCATAAGACTGATCAATCAGTTTAAAAATAAGATCTCTTTTTAAACCATCTACTGAAACTGAATTCCAATGGGTTTTATTCATATGATAAGCCCCGGTGATCTGTGGATATTGTTCGCGAAGCTCAGCACTCCATTCGGGATCTGTCTTTACATTAATTCCCAAAGGCTGCCTCTCCAAACCCATCAGGAGAAACATTTTTGTTCCTACTTTCATGACAAGCGTTTCATTATCAAAAGGAAAAGTTTCTGTGACTCCTTTTTTAGCAAGACAATAATCTAATATTTCGTTAGCATCCATAATTTGTTAGTTGAAAGGTGAAAATGGAAAGTTGATAGTTGATAGTTGATAGTTGATAGTTGATAGTGCAAAATTAATGTTTAGGAAGTTCCTTTAATCTTTTAATTATCTAATTCTATCCCAGAGAGAACGTTCATCAGCTCGATCGTTGACTGTAATTTGTGATACAGTATCAAAACGCATAGATATACGATTATTAACATTATAAGTATCCCAACCAGGATTGCCGTTAGTAGCAAAATTTACCCATGCTTTATGTACACTGTCAGCCAATTGTTGTGGAAGTTGGTTGCCTAATATTTCGGAAAAGCCAGCATTAGTCAGATTATCAAATACAAAAGCAATCTCAAGACCGTGGCAAGCTCCAAGTAGATTGTTACATGCAGGTGATTCCCATGAAAATTCATATACATGTGTGTTGCCGTGCTTTTCTGCAACGCGCAAAGCTGGAATACGGTAAAACCAATCTGTGATAATTGCACTTAGCACATCACCAGGAGAACTATCTGGACGGTTTGCCTTATAGATTTGAATGGCCTCAGTAGATAGTCCATAAGCAGAAGCTGCCATATCTAAAGCCGTATCAGTGATTTTTGATATGGTACCTTCAGGTACAAGAAATAATCTAAATTCCTGACTATTACTACCAATAAGAATATCTATATCTTTACTTGCGCCTTTAGCAATGCATTCTATAGGGGTTGCTGTTAATAACTGACCATCAACTATTGGCTCAAACGGCATTAAGTTGAAAGCAGCCTCACCCCATAATTTTGCTGAAGGATTTGCCATAATTTCGGATCCCAATTGACCTTGTGCAGCAAAAAGCTTTTCAAGAGTAACCTGTCCGATTGCTTCGCGTGTTGGCTCAACACCAAGTATTTCAGCAAGCCTGGTACCAATAAGCTTTGCAGAGGAAGGACTAATTACTGAGTGTCCTGCTCCCGACTCAGCAATAGCCCGTCGAAATAAACCTTCTGCTTCTTTCATTGCGAGTAAAGTACAAACACTCATTCCACCAGCAGACTCACCGAAAATAGTAACATTATCAGGATCACCACCAAAGTTTACAATATTGTCCCGAACCCATCTGAGTGCAGCAATTTGGTCAAGTATACCAAGGTTAGGTACCCCATCACCAAACCACAAAAATCCGTCAATACCAATCCGATAATTTATGGTAACTAAAACAACACCATCTCGTGCAAAATGACTCCCATCATAGCCTGAAACAGCACCTGACCCAAGAGTAAAGGCACCACCATAAATAAAAACCATGACTGGCTTTTTTTCAGCAACACCTGAAGTCCAAATATTAAGGTTTAAATAATCATCTCCCGGAATTACCACATTGGGTAATAATCCAGCAAACGGTCCAGATTTTGGGGTTATTTGTGGCGGAGTGGCACCATATTCTGTTGCATTTTTTACACCCGTCCATGGCATTGGAGGTTTGGGTGGTTGAAAGCGGTTTACACCAATAGGTGGGGCAGCATAAGGAATGCCTTTAAATGCTAAGATACCATCTTCTTTTTTAATGCCACTAACGTCTCCGTACTGAGTGCTGACCGTTTTTAATGTTTCCATAATATTTATAAAAGGTTCAACACAAACTTAGCAAAATTTGGTAAAATTTCAGAGTGTGTTTCAGTTATATTCAATAATAATTTTTAGCGAATAATTTCATTTTTAGGTTGTTAATATTTTAATCTTTCTGTTTTATTAATCAAAATTTAGTAAATTTAGAAAGGAAAAGAAAAATTATACTTATCACAAATCACATTTATTATGAAAGCTTTGGTAATAGGCGCGACTGGTGCCACAGGTAAAGATTTAGTCAGTCAATTGTTGAATGATAAAGAGTTTGATGAAGTAGATGTTTTCGTTAGAAAACCGCTGGATATAAAAAGTGATAAATTAAAAGTTCACGTAGTGAATTTTGAGAATCCTGAAGAATGGAAAGATTCGGTAAAAGGTGATGTAGCCTTCTCATGTCTCGGAACTACTTTAAAAACCGCAGGAAGCAAGGAAGCCCAGAGAAAAGTGGATTTCGATTATCAATATCAATTTGCAAAAGCTGCTAAAGAAAATAATGTGGATGACTATGTTCTGGTTTCTGCCTATGGAGCTGATCCTAAGTCAAAAATTTTCTATTCTAAAATGAAAGGAGAACTGGAAGATGCGGTAAGACAACTCCATTTTAATAAGATCACTATCTTCAAACCCGGAATGTTGGAGAGAAAAGATTCTGACAGAACAGGAGAAGTCCTGGGAAGCAGAATTATAAAATTCGCAAATAAAATTGGACTTTTAGAAAGTCAAAAACCCTTACCTACATATATTTTAGCCAAAGCAATGATCAATTCTTCAAAAATCAAAAGCAATGGCTATTCCAGTATCAAATTGGGAAATATTTTCTGCTTTGCAGAAAAGACAAATGAATAATAATTGAAAGTTAGAATTTAGAAGTTAGATCGAAAATAATAATTTTAAGTAGAACCACGAAATCCATAACCCGCATCTCAAATCCCATAACTTTTAAACTTTCCACTTTTAATTTCAATTTAAACCCGAATCTTATAGCTCCTAAAATCTGATACCTATAACCTAGTTATTTCGTGGTTTTACTTCCCATACTTTTCCCTAATTTTTCATACTCAATATCATTAGGCTCCCACAGTTCTATTTTGTTACCTTCGACATCCATGATGTGTACAAATTTTCCGTATTCATAGGTGTCGACCTTATCCACGATTGTTACACCTTCTTTTTTCAGTTCTTCTACCAATTTTTCAAGATTTTCTACACGGTAATTAATCATAAAATCTTTTTCAGAAGGCTGAAAGTATTTTGTCTTTTCATTGAAAGGGCTCCATTGTGAAAATCCTTTCTTAGAATTATCCGCACCCTGATACCACTCAAACACAGCACCATATTCATTTGTATTAAGACCTAAATGATCTTTATACCATTCTCTCATCTTTTTAGGATCTTTACATTTAAAAAAGATTCCACCAATACCTGTTACTCTTTTCAGATCATCCGATTTCTTTTCTGTAGCTGATTTAAAAGCAAATCCTAGTATAAAAGAAGCCAGAATGCAAGAAGCAAAAAATATTTTTTTCATAAATTACGTTTTATCTGTTCAATAATATTCTCATAAAAAAAGTGGATGAAAACATCCACTTTGTAAAAATATACTTTTTAATTTTATTTCAAATACTTTGTAATAGCCTCATCAGTAGGTTTTGTAGTACTTACAAAACTGTCCACCAATTTACCATTTTCATCTATCAGGAATTTTGTAAAATTCCAAAGGATCGTTGTATTCTTTACTCCGTTCAGGTCTTTCTCTGTCAGATATTTAAAGATTGGAGCTGTGTCATCACCTTTCACAGAAACTTTAGCTGCCAAAGGGAAAGTTACTCCATAATTTTTCTGACAAAAAGCTCCGATTTCTGTATTTGTTCCTGGTTCCTGACCTCCAAAATTATTGGCAGGGAAACCTACAATGACCAATTTATCTTTATACTCTTCATACACTTTTTCTAAATCAGCATACTGTGGAGTAAATCCACACTCGGAAGCAGTATTTACAATAAGGATTTTCTTCCCTTTAAAATCAGCAAAATTGATTTCCTTCCCATCCAGGCTTTCAACTTTGAAATCATATATTGTTTTTCCCATAAGTTCGTTGGTTTTAGCTTTAGAAATTTCACTTTTTTGATTCGTACAACTCTGTAAAAATGCCACAAAAGAAAGCAGCAATACAAAAAATTTTTTCATTTGAATGATGTATATTTACCTTGCTAGTTACAAAATTTATTTTAAAAGCCGGATATTTCATTTAGAATATTTATCTAGAAAAAGGATAACCTTTTACTTAATCGGATCTTGTTCATATCTCAAATTATATTTACTTAGGGATAAAAAGAAAAGATTGTTATATCACCATATTTTATTTCCCAACTAATCCCCTATCGTTTGACTCTGTCAGTTACAAAATACATTTTATTCACATATTGAAAACACATTATTTATAAGCCAAAAATACTGAAAATCAATTTTTGTTATAGATCAGTATATACTCTCATCCTGCTTTTCGTAAGGATTGTTATTTTATTTCTTTTAATATTTACTTTCAATTTATTTTTTATTCTATTCTTAAAATCAGAGAAAAAAAATATTTATATCCAATTATTATTGCTGGCATTTAAATTTTATTTTAAAATCCCAAACAGGTGATATATTATTAATAAAAATAATATAAATCACTTATAATCAAAACAATACATTCATTTTAAATAATTAGAAAAAATAATTTTGAGCCCAAATTATTGCACATACAATAATTTTTAATCATAGATTGGCAACTTAAAACCAATAAAAAAAACATTTATGAAAAAATTATTTATTTAGCTGCACGTACTTCTCTTGTTTTGTGTCGTACAATGGATAACGTTTCAAGCAATGAGAATAAAAAAAAACGAAATGGGGATCTCAGCTCATTTTGGGAATCCTAGATCGTTATTTTTATTAAAGACCAGTCAATAGATTAATATTATATTTTGTATGTGCGCAGTACAGAATAAATACGAAAATATTGATTTCAAGAACTCTATGTCGATAATATACGGCAAAAAACAAACCCTTAACAATTAATTTCTTGCTTTGTCAAGGAATTAGTAAAATAACATCATTTAATTAAAATTTTTAAATATGGCACAGATAAAAACTTACACTGTTGACCCTGCGAAACGTCGCATCCTTACAGTTAAAAACATGGAAGAAATAGGAATAACAGATGAATTTCTTCAGGATTTTTTGACTAAAAAAATACCTGGATTAATGAGACCCCAAGTAGATGAAAGTGGAAAACCTATTCTGGATAGTAATAGACGACAAATCCCGTTATGGCCAGTAGGAGTATCTATAAACGATAAAAAATTTGGTGTTTTCCCTGATCCAAATGCTGCAAAAAGAGGATGGATGGCTTTTTTTGAAATTGGAGCTCCCTTGTTTGAAGAAAGATCAAATATCATTCAACCTGTTGCTGATGTAATATCTACCAGAACCTATGAAAATAGATCGTCTGAAATCCGTCAATTTTCTGATACTATTGAATTTACTGTAGGGAATACAATCAATTGGGCTTTGTCAAGTACAGGAACTACTACTTTTGACGGAAAAGTTGCTGGGGAATTGCAAGGACAAATATCGAAAACTATAGAGACGATTTTGACAGAGAGTTTGTCTAATAGTTTAGCAAAATATGATAGCAATACCATCACGCAAACCAAGCACATACATAATCATAAAGACAATATAGGTGTCCAAACTGTATCTTCTGCCGCAAATCAATCAGCAAGTACTAAAACAACTAATTTTACTTTCACCAATTCAAACAGGCTAAGCTTCACAGGGACTGGTACTGCTATTGGTCGTGGAGAGCTAGCTGCAGAACTTGGGCTTTCTTTGACGGGTACGATTTCTGGTACACTAACAACATCATGGAAATCAGATTCTAATGTTTCAGGAAGCATCCCAGCCAACTCTCGAGTTGAAACCTCGGCAACACAAAGGCGTCAGGTGAAGCAATTTACTTACGAAATACCCATTACGTTTGATGGATTCATTGCATTGAATTATGATGAATTGGTTCTTCCTATTGTGAATGCAGACGGGCCACTTCCAGCTTCAGCTCCTCCAGCTAAAGTAATTCCTGTTAGCATATCTTTTTTAGAGCTTGTAGAGAAAAATAAACTATACAGACCAAAGGGAATAGCAGAAACAGTATCAGCTCTGGATGTAAATCATACTATTTTCGATACCAAGGCACTTAGTAGAGATGGTAGTCAAAAATTTGGAACAGAGCGTCCGCATAATTTGTAAAATCAATATAACTTATAAAAAAACAACAAATATGACATTTCAAGATATATTCAATTTTTCCCGCAGTATATCTGCCGGAGGAAGCAAAGCAGAAGGGGAACTTTTTGGATTCATACCAAAAGAAGAAAATGAATCAATCAGTACTCCTCCTCACGATCCATTTAAACCCGAAGAACCGGTTCGACAAGATCCGAAAATTGTGAGAGAAACATCCCCACAATCCAATATTGTATTCAATTTCATAAAATCGGTGACTTCTGATATTAAACAATCTAGTGATAGTGTAGAGAAATCAATGAATGATCCTTCGTCAGTAGTTGATCCAGCCGCAGGTGCTATGGGTAAAGCCCGAGAAACTTCTGATAAGGTTAAGGATGATACTCCTGCTTCTGATACATCAATTACTCCTCCACCTAAACCTAAGGATGTTAGACCAGAGGGATGGGATGAGAAACCCAAAGCTAATAATGAGAAGCCAGATAATTGGAATGAAAAATTTCCTAAGTAATCGTCTAAAAGTAGAAATATAATAGATGTTTTTATCAAAAAACACTATATAAATAAAAGCCTCAGATTTGATCCGAGGCTTTTACTATTTAACATGCCTAGCAGCAATAAATCTTTGTGCATTATTTACTTTTCTATTACGGTTCAGTTGATGAAAAGTAGCTTAAATCGAATTAAAATTTAAAAATATTTGCCGGAAACACTTTGTTAATATCGATCTTATTAATTTGCATCACAAAATCACCGTCTTTTTTAGAACTTGATGACTCTATTCTGAATGGCATAACCAGATTTCCAACTTTTTTATACTCCGAATAGTTTAAAGTTTCTTCTTTCTTTATTTCTTTTAAGAGCATATAAGTATTGGTATCGAAGTAGTATAAATTTTTGTTTACATTTTTCGTTAATTCTACCTTATGACAGTAAATATCTCCTACTTTTTCTTTTCCTAAATATTTTGCATCAAATCCTTTATTCTCCCAATCTATAAAGTCATTATCAAAGCTTTCAGGAACATAATTCGGGTATTCCTGAACTTTATTTGTTGCATAATTCATGGCATATCCTTTATTTCCATCATAACCTTCAATCGCCGTTTCTTTATTATTGATCGTAAGAACTGTCTTAGTAAGATTCGGACGTTGCTGGTAAATTTTTATCGGGTATTCATCCTTAATTCCTAAAATTACTTTACCCTGAAGTAATACTGAATTTAATAGCTTCCAATTCGTTAATCCGCCTGATAATTCTATATTTTTATCTATAATTTCCTTTGCGGTCTGTGCAAAAGAGAGTTGCGAATAAATCAGTACGAATACTAAAAGTAATTTCTTCATTAATTCAATTTATAGTTCAAATATAAGGTTTTTATGAAAGGTAAAGATGAATTTGCAAAAAAGTAAAACCATCTTTATTCCAGGGATTTTACAGATTTAAAAGCTAACCTATTAGCTTCCTTGCTTTTTCTAAATCTTCAGGAGTATCAATTCCCACACCGATAAAGTTGGTTTCTATTAATTTGATCTTCATTCCGTATTCCAGATAACGAATGCATTCTATTTTTTCTGAAATTTCTAAAGGTTTCATTTCCAATTTAGAGAATTGCAATAGAGCATGTTTTCTAAAAGCATAGACTCCGATATGTTTAAAATAATCAACATCATAAGAAGTTTCCCTGTGATAAGGGATAATAGAACGGCTAAAATACAAGGCGAATCCACTGTTATCTGTGATCACTTTTACATTATTAGGGTTTTCTATTTCTTCTTTTTCAGTCAGTTTTATTTTTAATGAAGCTAATGAGATCTCCTGATTATCATCTTGCTTAAAAACTTCGATCAATTGTTTGAGGGGTTCAGTTTTTAAAAAAGGTTCATCTCCTTGTACATTAATAACAATGTCACAATCTATGTTCTGAACAGCTTCTGCAATACGGTCACTCCCCGTTTCATGCTGTCCTGTCATCACAGCTTTCCCACCATTATTTACAATTTCATTATAGATAATCTCAGAATCACTGGCTACAAAAACTTCATCAAATAAACCAGTTTCTACAACATTCTGATAAGTAGTTGTGATCACTGTTTTTTCTCCTAAAATCTGCATTAATTTTCCTGGAAAACGGCTCGCTTCGTAACGAGCGGGAATAACGGCTATGATCTTCATTGAATGAATCTAATTGTTTAAAATTTTCTTTAAATATAGGCAAAATATGCTTTTCATTTTAAAAAGATAAGTTAATACCAACCATATTGTAACCAAAATTATGAGAAGCGGTAAAGTTAACTTTATAGTGTACCTTTCCTGCATTAAATCCTGAAACGGTATATCTGTTTTTGGAAATGGTTTTTCCTATAAAATATCCCATCAACAAAGCTAAAGGATAGTCAGATGCCCAATGAACCTGGCTCTGCATCATTTGAAAGGCCAATGCTCCGGCTAATGTATAGCCTACAGGCTTTATCCATTTTACATCAGGATAATTATCCGCTATAACCGTTAATGCCGACATAAACGTAGTTAAATGCCCTGAGGGCATCGCATCATAACGCGAAGTATTACTTGAAAATGCAGAAAAACCAGGAAACGGAGTCCAATGTCCCCCAGAGTTACCATTTTCAATTGCTACAAATGGACTTTCTCTTCCCGTCATTCTTTTTATGGTTTGAGAAAAAACACCTGAAAGTATTAAACTTTCCATTAATCCACTTGCTGTAGCTTGAGCTCTATAATCATCTTTTATTAATCCATAAGCAGCAAAACCGATCCCTAACAGTACAACTGTAGACCCATTACCAATTAAATACAGGCCTGCTCCAATATCTTTTGGAATTTTTATTAATCCACCAACTTTACTGTAATTATTGTCAGCACTCATTCCCCATTTATCACCCAGCTCTCTTGAGTTATCTATAAGTTTCTGATCAAAAGGTAATAGTACTAAAGTACTTGCCACTGCACCACCTAGATAATAGGCATGATCTTTTGCAACAAAATCTTTATTTGTCTCAATAAAATCTTTGGGAACTCTTGTAATAAATTCAAAAAGCTTTGGTTTAGAATAGGTTCTAACAGAGCCATCTTTTAGCGTATAATTTTGGGACTTTGGAGGGTTTACGATAATTGTACTATCGCTCTTTTGAGACCATACCATGACAGATATCGGTAACAATATCAATCTAATTCTTTTCATCATGTGTGTATATTAATACCCGCAATTAACTATTTACCTAATATTCAAAAGAACTTATGACGGGAAATAAAGTTCGAAAGAAAAAATTTAGTTAATTGCGGGTATGTATTTTATTTCAAATTGTTTAATGCCTGTTCAAGTTTTGGCATCATTACTTCAATTTCATTTACAGCTAATCCACCTACAGAAGCACGGAACCAAGGTTCAGATTTTTCTTCACCGAAGGCAGAGAATGGAACTAATGCCACTCCAGCTTCATTGATCAGGTAAAATCCAAGATCAGATGAATTTTCGATAACAGTTCCGTCTGGTTTTGTTTTTCCGATATAATCTAATTTAATAGTAAGGTAAAGAGCCCCCATTGGTTCGATACTTTCTACTGCCAATCCTTTTCCTTTCAGATCCTGAATTCCTTTGTGAAGCACTTTTAGACTCTCTTCCAACTTAGCTTTAAAATCGTCAACGAAAGTATTTACATCTTCAGTATTCTGATAAAATTTAGCTGTTGCTTCCTGCTCCGGTTTTGGTGCCCAAGCTCCTACGTGAGTAAGCAGTGCTTTCATTTTATCAATGATATGAGCTGGTCCGAATCCCCATCCTACACGAACTCCCGTAGCAGCCAAACATTTTGAAATACCATCAATGTATATGGTGTATTCTTTCATCTCAGGAAATAAAGAAACAGGATCATAATGCTTTGCATCAAAAGTAAGGTTGGAATAGATCTGGTCATACATTAAGTACAACGGCTTCTCATCTTCACCTCTCTTCTTGTTTTCTTCAATGATCAATTCACAGATTTCTGAAAGCTGATCCTTTGTAAACATTGTTCCTGTTGGATTCAATGGTGAACAAAGTGCTAACAAAACAGCACCACCTAAGTGAGGTTTAATATCAGCGGCAGTAGGTAAAAAGTTATTTTCAGGTGTCGTTTTTACTTCAATGGCATCAGCTGATGTAAGGTATGCATAATGGTTATTGTTCCATGAAGGAATTGGATAAATGATTTTATCACCTTCATCTACAATTGTTTTATACACAGCATAGATCAATGGTCTTGAACCCGCAGTGATCAAAATATCATTTGCAGAATAATCAAGGTTCCATCTTGTTTTAAGATCTTTAGAAACCTCATTTCTTAAAGATAAAAGCCCATTTGCTGGCGGATAGTTTGTCAGATTATTCTGATAAGCTTTCTGAATCTCTTCCTTCAACTTTGCAGGTATCGGATAAATATTAGAATTCAGATCACCAATAGTAAGATTGGCTATCTCCGCTCCTTTTGCTTTTAAATCATTTACTTCATTACCAATTTTTACAATTTCAGAACCAATCAGGTTCGCCGCTAATTTTGAAACTTTCACTTTATTTAAAATTTAGAATTATTTTAAGTTTTCAGGGATTAAAGATTAGAAATTAGATTTTAGGAATTTTCCATTAAACTCTATTTCTAAACACCAAGCCCACTCTTATTTATGTTAACTGTAAGTCTGTTTTTACCTGATTGATTTTCTCATCCAAAGATTTTAATTTATCTCTAAAATCAGCCTCAGAAGTAATACTATCTTTTACAGAAATATAGAATTTAATTTTTGGTTCAGTCCCTGAAGGTCTTACACAAACTTTAGTTCCATCCTGTGTATAATAGATCAATACATTTGATTTTGGAATATCATTCATTACCTGTTTCTCATTTTTAGAAACAATAAAATTGGTTTGTTCCTTAAAATCTTTTACTTCTTCCACTAGAGAACCAGCTATTTGTTTAGGTGGATTTTCACGGAAATTTTTCATCATATTCTGAATTTCTTCAGCTCCGTCTCGTCCCTTTCTTACAAGGTTTACCAATCCCTCATAATACATTCCGGTTTCCTGATAGATCTCAATCATATATTGATACATCGTTCTGCCGTTTGCTTTACACCAGGCAGCAATCTCACAAGCAACAAGAATACTTCCACAAGAATCTTTATCACGAACAAAGTCTCCTGTCATAAAACCAAAACTTTCTTCTCCACCACAAACAAACTTTTCTTTTCCTTCAGCCTCACGAATCATTTTTCCGATCCATTTAAATCCAGTAAGACCAGCTTTGCAGGCAACACCAAACTTTTGAGCAATATCAAAGAAAATATCTGAAGTAACAATTGTTGAACCGATAAACTCTTTTCC
Organism: Chryseobacterium sp. FW101-FHT12H09; assembly: GCF_058790395.1. Classification (NCBI taxonomy): domain Bacteria; kingdom Pseudomonadati; phylum Bacteroidota; class Flavobacteriia; order Flavobacteriales; family Weeksellaceae; genus Chryseobacterium; species Chryseobacterium sp. FW101-FHT12H09. The sequence continues at coordinate 176,635 of NZ_JBYTCP010000003.1, forward strand.
TGTAATTTTTCCAAGCTTTCTCCACTCATTAAGGATATAATAGGTAAGAATTGTATTGGTTTGGTTTCCATTCAGCAGTTGCATTTCACCATCGAGATTTCTTACCGCAATCCCCAATCGATCACCATCCGGATCTGTTCCGATCACAATATCAGCATTTGTAATTTTCGCTAAATCCATTGCCATTTCCAATGCTGCCGGCTCTTCAGGGTTTGGAGATTCTACAGTAGTAAAATTCCCACTAGGAATCATTTGTTCCTTTACAAGGTCAATTTTTTTGAATCCGGCCTTTTCCAGAGCTTTTGGAACTGTTGTATACGTAGTTCCATGAATGGAAGTGAAAACAATATTAAGGTTCTCTTTTCCAACATTCTGATAGGTAGAGTTTTCAATACAGGCATCAATATACACATCATCCTGTTCTTCTCCGATCCATTCTATAAGATCATCATTCCCATTGAAGTTAATTTCATTGAATTTTACAGAATAAACTTCATTAATAATCGCTTCATCATGAGGTGGAACAATCTGTGCTCCATCATTCCAATATACTTTATATCCGTTATATTCCGGTGGGTTGTGTGAAGCGGTTAAAACAATACCACCGTTACATTTTTTATCACGAACGGTAAAAGACAATTCGGGAGTAGGTCTGTGATCTTTAAAAAGTAATACTTTAATCCCGTTAGCCGTTAGAACATCAGCTACCAACTTTCCAAATTCCTTAGAGTTATGCCGTACATCATAAGCTATAGCAACCTTAATTTCTTCATTTGGAAATTGCTTTAACATATAATTCGCAAGTCCTTGTGTTGCTTGACCTAACGTATACTTATTTAAACGATTTGTTCCAACACCCATAATTCCTCTCATTCCTCCGGTTCCGAATTCCAGTTCTCTATAAAAAGAATCTTCCAGATCAGGGGAATTACCATCAATCAATAATTGTACAGCATCTCTCGTTTCCTGATCAAACGTATCACTTAACCAAAGTTTCGCTTTTTCTAATGTTGTCATATTTGTACTTTGTTCTTTTAAATTTGTGTCTAATTATTTTTTATAAATTGTCATTTTGAGAAACGAGAAATCTCTATGGTTATTTTTAAAGATTTCTGAACTACGTTCCTGGACCTGTAGTTTGTGTTCTGAATGACAATAAACTTTTTAATCCAATTTCTTATTCTCTACCCTTGTTGTTTTATCAATTTTAAAAGCACGGATCGGATCGTTATAATACAAAAACTTCGCAGTATTCTGAATATGTCCCTTTAGAGAATCTTTTACATTAACCTCTGCATAATTTCCATTTTTAGAATCAATATTCAAGTTTGTAATTTTCCAATATGGAGCAATCAAACTTGCAGTATCAGAGATCTTTATCACTGCATTTTTAGTTTCCCCTAAAAAATTAGCCCTACTTTTGTTCAGCATCTCCACTTCTGCTCTTCTTGTATTCACTGAACCCATAAATGTAGCGTTATTCTTTAAATTAAGCTTAAAGTTATCTGTTTTTATTTCGCTTGAAATATTCATTTCTACAGAATCGGAGACCGATACTTTTTCAAGATTATATTTAGAATAAATGGTTACATTATAAAAATCAACCCCCTTTGTACCTCTTTTTTCCTTGATTGAAAGGGTTTTATCTTTTACATCAACATCTAAATTATTGGCAACATTGGGATATGTTTCTATTTCAATAAAGTTTTTTGGTCCTCTTGCATAAAACACACGAAACTTTCCTTGCATATCAAGATTCACAAATTCTGAAACATCAATATCTTTCTTTTCAATATTTCCTTTTGGAGAAATTTTTCCGCAGGAAACTAAGGCAAAGACAGCAGCTACATAGAATATATTTTTCATTTTTATTTTAAAATATGTTATATAAAAGTATAATTATTGCAAAACATCCAATTATTAGTAAGATATAAAAAACTAATAACCTCCATAGTAAGCCTAATTTTGAGTATGAATCTTTAAAAGCATTAAAATAAGTAAAACCAGGAAATAAAGCCAAGCCACTAACTAAAATTTTATCTAAGATATTAATGATTTTTGACAATGGCTCATAAACTCCGATAATGCTAATGGCATCATCTAATAACAATAATACCAGAATTCCTGAAAGACTGACGGATGCAATAATCACATGTTCTGCAATATTCAGCTTAATTCGTTTAAAAATAACCCATCCATTCAAAGCCAGAATCGGGATCAAAGCAAACAAAATTGTTTTAGAGTATTTTGAGAAAAAATCAACAATATCTGAGCTTTCTTTGGGAATTTCCTTAGGGTTCAGATCCAAATAAAAATGCAGGGCTAAAACATTGAAACCAAATAAAATAAGTAATAGAGAAAATAAATTATAGTATTTAACTCTTTTACCTGAAATATAATCCATTGCCATTTTTCCAGGACTAAATAAAATATGTTTTAATGTTCGGAAAAACCTTGCTTCTACATGCCAAACTGATCCTAAAATATCGCTTTTAATAAGAGAATGCGGAGTTATTCTTGCAGTGTCGGCCCTCTGTCCGCAATGAGCACAAAACTCATCGGAAATTCTATAACCGCAGTTCAAACAACTCTTTTTACTCATGAAAAAACATCACATTATTTTAAGTATTTTCAAGCGATCCTGCATAAATGATCAGACCTACAAAAGCTGCCGTTATGATAACCGCAATGATTAAAGGTTTCCATATCTTTTTTTTAGGAAACTGCTCTTCATCCGGGAAATAGGTCGGAACGAAATAATATGAAAGTAAGCTTCCGCCAGCAATTCCGCAAACATAGGCAAGTGAGCTTTTCGGCTCTTCCGGAATATTTACAATGATAATCGTTACAATAGTCATCAAAATTGAAATTCCCAATACCATATAAGCCTCTTTTTTCTTCTTTATATCAATTAAATTCTGATACAATAAAATACCTCCGAAAAGAGTCGACATTAAAATAGAAAAACCTAAAATAGCTTTTTTGGAATATATTTTTGGCAGATTATTCTCCATATCAGATTACTTCATCAATATTATAATTTTTATGCTCTCTATTTGTTCTTATGATCATTTCACCTAAGAACCCTGCAATAAACAGAAGCGTTCCCATGATCATCATTGTCAAAGCAATAAAAAACCACGGATTATTGGTAATAAGATGCCCATAAATTCCTCTTGATACATCAATTAGCTTTGAAACTCCCAACCAAAATGCAGAAAGAAATCCAAAAATAAACATAATCGTTCCTACTGCTCCAAAAAAATGCATAGGTCTGCCTCCAAAACGACTTACAAACCAAAGTGTTACCAAATCAAGAAAACCACGAATAAATCTTTCAGTTCCAAATTTTGAAGTTCCATAAGGTCTGGCCTGATGACGAACTTCTTTTTCAGTAATCCTTCTGAACCCTGCATTAGCAGCTAAAACAGGAATATAACGGTGCATATCTCCATATACATCTATAGATTTTACAACCTGTTTTTTATATGCTTTCAAACCACAGTTGAAATCATGAAGTTCAACTCCTGATACTTTTCTTGCCGCTGCATTGAAAAGCTTTGAAGGAACATTTTTAGTCATTACATTATCAAAACGTTTCTTCTTCCAACCTGAAACAATATCGTAATTGTCTTCAATTACCATTTTGTACAGATCAGGGATTTCTTCTGGAAAATCCTGTAAATCAGCATCCATTGTGATAATTACATCACCATGTGCTCTTTCAAAAGCAGCATGCAATGCCTGAGATTTTCCGTAATTTCTGGAAAATTTTATCCCATGAATCTGTGGATTTTGAACCTTCAGATTTTCGATAATACTCCATGACAAATCCGTGCTTCCATCATCTACAAACCAAATCTCATAGGATAAATTGCTTGTTTTACAAACAGTATCAATCCTTGAGAAAAGCTCTTCCAAAGAGTCTTCTTCATTAAGCAGCGGAATAATTATAGATAAATTCATTTAACTTTTATAAAATTATTGGTGAATTGTTTTTGTTCTGAAAAACGCTCCAAAAAACACTGACAAAACTACGTAAAATATAAGAATTGCTGCAAAATATCCTGAAAAATGACTTGCCGTAAGCATATCTTTTCCTTTAACAGCTTGTGGAGAAAAGCTTTGAATTCTCTCTTTATATTTCTGATCGAGCTCGTCGATATCTTTTTGATGTTTTAAAATCTTTCTTGCAGACTTGTATTCTGAATCAAGTTCTGATTTTTGTCTTTCAACATATTGGTAATTTAATAGCTTTTTTGCATCTGTATCTACAAAATTTAAAAATGCATAAATACTAAATATTGAAAGAATTCCGCCAATGAACATTGGAACGAAAGATCTTTTGAAAGCTTCTCTGAAACCCATTTTATGGTTATTCCAATGAGATTTTACTGACCAGAATGCTGCAGCAGCATAAATAATAGGCAGTACGAAAGCATTGATTTTGAGAGAAGTATCAAAATAATGGATTCCTGAGAAAAAGTAATACGCTATAAAAAAAACAATCATTGTAGCGATAAACAGTATAATTCCTATGGTGGATGGACTTTTCGTCATATTCTTATTTTTAGAAAAATTTTAGAAAAATTATTGCTCTAAATTTCAGCAATTTAGCTTAGGTAAAGCATTTTTTCGTTCATTTTTCTGTAATATTATTTTCAAATTTATAATTAATTCCTATCTTTGCACCGGCAAGTCCTACACAACCAGCTCCTGAGAATCCTCCAGGGTGGGAACACAGCAAAGGTAATTGGTCGTAGCGGTGTGATGTAGATAGCTTGCCATTTTTTATTTCCCTTAGTTTAAAATTCAAACTTCTCTCCCAATTTCGGTAAAACAAGTTCAACATTCTTATCAGCGAAATGCTTTAAAGCACTTTCATGATTAATTTCAATAGCAGGGAAAGTATCAAAATGACATCCAATAACTTTAGGCGTTTTCAATAATTCTGCTGCTGCAAAAGCTGCTTTTCTTGGACACATTGTATAATGACTTCCGATAGGTAAAATAGATAAATCAATATTTCCGTATAATCTTGAGAATAATTCCATATCGGCCATTACTCCGGTATCCCCTGCCAAATAAAGATTCTTACCTTCAGGTAATCTGAAAATATAGCCCACAGGAACACCTCCGTAGCTTCCATCTGGGAAAGAACTCGTATGATGAGCCGGAACCATGGAAATTTTAAGATCGTCGATTTTTGCCGATCCTCCTAAGTTCACATCATCTTTATTTTTGGCCATCTTAAAATAACCACAAACTTCAGGTACTCCAATTACAGTAGCATCCGGGTGATACTCTAAAACTTCTGCTACATCAGCAATATGATCACCATGAGCATGAGTTAATAAAATGTAATCTATTTTTTGTGCTGAAATATCAAACCCCGATTCAGCTTTTTTGTAGTTATAAAACGGATCACTTAAAATCGTTTTATCTTTGTAAGTGAACAAAAAACAATTTTGCCCTAAATATTGTATTTTCATTTTTAATTTATTTTTTTAATTATTTTTAAACACAAATAGCATTAATATCTCGTCACTAGTCACAGCAAAAATATTGTGAAATTTGTGAAAGTATTTGTGTATTTAGTTTTTTAAAAGCAATAGAATGCTAATATTTCTCTGTGGGAGATTTTATTAAGATGATGAAACCTTATTTCTGTGGAAACTTATCTTCGATCAATCTTAAATTAATTCCATGTTCCAGATACGCTTTACAGCCATCCAAGACAGTGGTAAAACCGCCAGTATTATCATTAACGGTTTTTAAAAGATCTTCTCCAGTCTGAGTGAATCCATAACTTTTAATCACCACAAAGGTTCCTTTTTCCATTTCTTTGAATTCATAATCCACCTTACTTGCAGGATCACCCCACTCTGTTTTTATCAGATGATTATGAATTATTTCAAGAACGGTAACATTATTTTTCACCCCATACATTTCCCATTCCCAGGTAACCGTCTTACCTTTTTCTAACTTTCCAGTCGATTTTGTAAACCAAAACTGGGTCGTGATCTCAGGATTAACAAATGCTTCGAATACCTCTTGAATAGGCTTTCTGATAAGCATTTGAGCTTCAACGTAGATAGGAGAATTACTCATAATGAAATTTTATTTAGTTAAAGAAATTGAGTCCAATTGCTGTAAGAACAGCCATAGTAAAAGTAAGAATTCCGACCTGTTTCAAATACTGATCCAATTCTTTAGGTTCTTTTACAGACATTATTTTTCTTCTCAGCTTAGCAAATGGGATCAATAGGATCATCACAATGAAAACATAGTAATTTTTTGATTCTATAAAACCATTTATCCCTAAAAAGACAAGAATCAAAATAAGAGGAAGCTGCAACAGAATCATTTCATAGATCATTGCATTTTTAAAGCCTAATCTCAAAGCAAAACTGTGTTTCCCCGATAGTCTGTCACTTTCAATGTCTCTCATATTATTTAGGTTCAAAACAGCCATACTCATCAATCCAACTGCTGTTCCTGGCAATAAAATATCCCAGCTGAAAGTTTTAGTGAAAAGAAAATAACTCCCACAAACTGAAACCAAACCAAAAAAGATAAATACAAAAAGGTCTCCCAATCCCATATATCCATAAGGTTTTTTTCCAACTGTATATCCAATAGCTGCTAAAATACTTGCTACTCCTAATCCTATGAAAATGTAGAATTCATTCATATATTTAGGAATAAAAGCAACATACAACAAGACTACTGTAGCTATAAAAGATAGTATTGAAAGTAAGATCACAGCATTCTTCATTTGCTGAGCTGTAATTCTTCCTGAAGCTACGGCTCTTGATTCTGCCTCGTTAATTCTTTTAGCATCCGTTCCTTTTACTCCATCACCATAATCATTGGCATAGTTTGATAAAACCTGATACAGTAAAGTCACTAAAAGAGCCAGTGCAAAAATCTTCCAGTCCCAAGTTCCACCAGCACCATATAATTTCCACTTAGCGATGAAGCTCCCCATAATAATTCCGCTCAAAGAAAGCGGTAAAGTTCTTAGCCTTGCGGCTTTTATCCAGTCTTTCATTTTATGTAAATGTTAGAAATCAGAAGTTAGAAGTTAGATTTTATAAACATTTTTCTTGTAATATCCGACATCTAACCTCTAATATCTTATTTAAGATATCCATTGATTTTCTCCGAAGTCCGGCTTTCTCTTTTCCAGGAATGCATTTCTACCTTCCTGAGCTTCTTCAGTCATATAGGCCAAACGAGTTGCTTCTCCTGCAAAAACCTGCTGCCCTACCATTCCGTCGTCAGTTAAGTTCATTGCAAATTTCAGCATTCTGATTGAAGTTGGAGATTTTGCTAAAATTTCCTGCGCCCATTCGTAAGCTGTATCTTCTAGTTCAGCGTGAGGAATTACAGCATTAACCATTCCCATTTCCAATGCTTCCTGAGCTGAATAGTTTCTTCCTAAAAAGAAGATTTCCCGAGCTTTTTTCTGACCCACCATTTTTGCTAAGTATGCAGAACCGTATCCACCATCAAAACTTGTAACATCAGCATCAGTCTGCTTAAAAATAGCATGTTCTTTACTTGCTAAAGTAAGATCGCAAACCACATGAAGTGAATGTCCACCACCTACTGCCCATCCTGGAACAACAGCAATAACCACCTTAGGCATAAAACGGATCAAACGCTGAACTTCTAAAATATTCAGACGATGTCTTCCATCTTCACCAACATATCCCTGATGTCCTCTTGCTTTTTGATCACCTCCACTGCAGAAAGCCCATCCGCCATCTTTAGGACTTGGACCTTCTCCCGAAAGTAAAACAACGCCTATAGAAGAGTCTTCATAAGCATCATAAAAAGCATCGTACAATTCTGAGGTAGTTTTAGGTCTGAAAGCATTACGAACTTCTGGTCTGTTAAAAGCAATTCTCGCAACACCATTACATTTTTTATAGGTAATATCTTCGTATTCTTTGACGGTTTTCCACTCAATCATTTTGTAAAAATTTTCCCAAAGATACGGAATTGCAAAGAATTTTAACGTTCAAAAATAAGGATTATCATGTAAAAAAATACTGGAATTTTATCTCTTAATTTCATATCAAAAAAATAAAAAACCGAAACAAAATTGTTTCGGTTTTTATTATCTATAAATTCTTTTAAAAGAATACTATTTAGGTTTTCCCTGAAGTTCAGCTTCTTTAGCTTTCATTTCAGCCATTTTAGCCTGATTTTTAGTAATGCTGTAAATCTCTTTTAGCATTGTAACAGCATTTACGTCATTAGGAAGAGCTTTATACCAACTCTCTGCAAAAGGCAAAGCTTTGTTAAACCTTTCTTTTCTTGCTTCAATTAATTTAGTAGCATCATCCGGCTTAGTTTTCCTAAGTGTATTGATTTCACTTACCGCTTTTTCATCTTCTCCAATTACGGAATAAATTAAATTCTGATAAGCATTAGCAAAGTCAGGTTTCAATTCTATTGCTTTCTTAAAAGAAGCTTCAGCATCAGCTGCACTTGCAGGATTTTTAGACTGCATTACTCCTAAATTATACCAATTGGTAGCATCATTAGGATTTTTTGCTAATTGCTCTTTTAAGGTAGCAACAAATTTATCTGTATTTCCTGACTGATAGTAAGCAGTACTTTGGAAATCCTTCAACTTTGCATTATTAGGAAATTTAGCTAATCCTTTTTCAATAACTGCAACAGCTTCATCGTTCTTCTTAGCATTTAATAGCAAAGTAGATAAAGTTTCATACAAATCAGGTTCAACACTTGGTGTTTGCTCAGTTTTAAAGTCAGAATAATCTGCAGACTTTTTCAGCATATCCCAAGTTCCTTTATCATAAGTAGCAACCTGGCCTGTCTTTTTTTCCTTTGCAGTATAGTTAGTCTGAACTCCAGTATATCCTGAATTAATTAACTCAGTATATATTTTAATAGCTTCGTCTACGTTGTTAGCTAAAGCATAATTAAGACCTGCATAATACATATACACTTTATCATCCTGGCCACTAGTTTTCAACAAGTTATATACTTCTAAAAACTTTGGAGCCGCAACAGCATAGTTTTTCGCATTATATGCATCCATAGCTGCTTTATTAGCTTCTTGTAGCTGAGCATTTGTATCCTTCTTCTGTCCGAAAACAAAAGCTGAAGAAATAATCGCTATACTTAAAATTAGCTTTTTCATAATCAGAATTTATTTTATTTACATTTATTCTTCAGAATCAGAATTTTCAGCGTCTTCTGCTGGTTTATCATTTTCTGAATTATTCTCTAATTGTGGTGTTACATTTGCTTCTGTACCGCTATCTTGCGTAGTTTCCGCTCCTTCTAAATTTTCCTCTAATTCTTCCTCTACATCTTTATCCATAGCTACTTTTGCAATTGCTGCAATTTCATCATTTTTCTTAAGATTGATCATTCTCACTCCCTGAGTATTTCTACCCATTACTCTCATTTCATCCATATTCATACGGATTGCAACACCAGATTTATTGATAATCATTAATCCATCTTCATCTGTTACGTTCTGAATTGCGATAAGATTTCCGGTTTTTTCAGTAATATTCAGCGTGATAACTCCTTTTCCACCTCTGTTGGTAATTCTATAATCTTCAACGGCAGTTCTCTTACCGTATCCTTTTTCAGAAACTACTAAAACGGTTTCATTTTCTACATCGTTCACAACAATCATACCAATTACCTCATCACTATCCTCCATAGTAATACCACGAACCCCAATAGAACCCCTTCCTACTTCTCTTACTTTTTCTTCTGGGAAACGGATACATTTACCATTTTTAGTAGCAATCATAATCTGTGAAGTACCATTCGTTAACCATGCGCCTAACAACTGGTCATTATCTCTGATCTCAATAGCATTGATACCATTTACTCTTGGTCTTGAATATGCTTCGAGAGACGTTTTTTTGATGGTACCATTTTTAGTAATCATCACAACGCTCATTTGATTTATATACTCAGTATCTTTAAGATCGTTAGTACGGATGTATGCTTTAATCTTATCATCCGGCTCAATATTGATCAAATTCTGAACTGCTCTGCCTTTTGCTGTTTTAGAACCTTCAGGAATTTCAAATACCCTTAACCAATAACATTTTCCTTTTTCCGTAAAGAATAACATATACTGGTGATTGGTTGCAGAAACAATATACTCTAAGAAATCTTCATCTCTTGTCGTAGCTGCTCTGTTTCCTACACCACCTCTACTTTGAATTTTATATTCCGAAAGAGAAGTTCTTTTGATATATCCAGCATGAGAAATAGTAAGAACCACAGCATCATTCGGAATAATATCTTCAATTGACATTTCTCCTCCTGAATAATCTATTTCAGTTCTTCTTTCGTCACCGTATTTCTCTTTTACTTCAAGTAATTCTTCTTTAATAATTTCGAATCTTCTGCTTTCGTTTGCTAAAATATCTTCTAAATTCTGAATTTCTTTCATGATAGCATCGTACTCATCGCGGATCTTATCAAGTTCCATTCCCGTTAAACGAGCCAAACGAAGATCAAGAATTGCCTGAGCCTGAATTTCAGAAAGATCAAACTCCTGAATTAAGCCTTCTTTAGCAGCTTGGGGATTTGCACTGTGACGGATAATTGAGATAGCTTTATCCAATGAATCCTGAGTTCCTATCACTTTCATGAAGCCCTCTAAGATATGTGCTCTTTCCTTAGCTTTCTTAAGCTCATACTGAGTTCTTCTGATAACCACCTCATGTCTGTGTTCTACAAAATGATGGATAATATCTTTTAAGTTCAACTGCTCAGGTCTACCATGTACCAAAGCAATATTATTAACACTAAAAGAGGTCTGAAGTGAAGTATATTTATATAATAAGTTCAATACTACATTAGGAATCGCATCATTCTTTAATTCATAAACGATACGAAGACCTTTTCTGTCGGATTCATCTCTTATCTCATAAATTCCGGGAATTTTCTCATCTTTAACCAGTTCAGCTGTTCTGGCGATCATTTCTGCTTTATTTACCTGATAAGGAATTTCAGTAACGATAATAGCATTTCTGTTTCCTATTTCTTCGAAATTAACTTTCGCTCTAAGAACAACCCTTCCTCTTCCTGTGTGGAACGCATCTCTCACCCCATCGTACCCATAAATAATCCCACCTGTTGGAAAATCAGGAGCAATGATATGCTGCATCAATTCATCAATGGTAATTTCCTTATTATCAATGTATGCCGTGATTGCATCTACAGCTTCCGATAAGTTATGCGGCGCCATATTCGTTGCCATCCCAACAGCGATACCAGAAGTTCCATTAACTAAAAGATTTGGAATTTTTGTAGGCATCACGGTAGGTTCCGTCATGCTATCATCAAAGTTATTCTGAAAATCAACAGTTTCTTTGTCCAAGTCTGAAAGTATATCATCAGAAATTTTCTTTAGTCTGGCTTCAGTATAACGCATTGCCGCCGGTGGGTCACCATCCATAGATCCAAAGTTACCCTGACCATCAACCTGAGGATATCGTAAACTCCAAGGCTGTGCCATTCTAACCATTGCATCATATACAGAAGAGTCTCCATGTGGATGATATTTACCTAAAACATCTCCAACAATTCTCGCAGATTTTAAGTATTTTCTATTAGAAAAAACCCCCAATCCATACATACCATAAAGTACTCTTCTATGAACGGGTTTTAAGCCATCTCTTACGTCAGGTAACGCTCTTGAAACGATAACTGACATCGAATAATCGATATAAGATGACTTCATTTCATCAACAATGTTGATAGGAATTAGTCTTTCTCCTTCTTTTTGCATAAACAAATTTTATTATAATGACAGTCAGACTTTTAGCTGTGAGTCTGAAAATTATTTATTTTGGTTTTTTATTAACGGGCTAATTTACGAAATTTTTACCGATTTTTGTAGTAGAATTTATCCACAAAATCTTAAAAATTCTTAAAATATGAGCGTATTAAGTATAACTTTCCACTGCACGAAAAACAATCTGGAAGAATGGGAAAATTATATGGACAAGACATTGGTTTTAATGACTGAAAATCTGATGGATGTCAGCAAATATATTCTTTCCGAAGTAGACAGTGATTATATTGAGGATGGAAAAAACTACAACCTTCTTTTAATATTTGACAATGATGAATTGCGAACAGATTTTATTGAGAGTGAGCTCTTAAACATCTCTGAGAGAATAGAGAAACAATTCGGACAGGAAGTTATGATCTTCAACACTTTTTTAAATCCAAAGAAAACCAGACTTTAATAAAAAAGGCCCTGAAATTTCAGGGCCTTTCATTTTTTTGATTTTTAAATCAAAATAAGTTTCTTTTATCTTGTTGGATGTTGCGGTGGTTTTGGAGGCGCAGGAGGGTGAGGTAAACATGAAGCCAACACACCAACCAAAGCCAATACTCCGATAATTTTAGTTAAGGTTTTCATATTTTTATTCTTTATGATTCAAACTAATACCAACAATCCGAGTGCCAAAAAGTTAAATTAAAATATAGCTTTTAACTACCTACGAAAAAAGCCCCGTAAAATCAGGGCTATTATAAGATATTAATCTCTGTGATGTTTTTTATGTCCTCGATGTTTGTTATGACCTCTATCATCATATTCATAGTAGTATACCCTCTTCTTAACCTGGCCTGGTGCATAATATCTGGCACTTCCGCCATACACCTTTTTTGCCTGCCCTGGTGGCAATCCTCTCCTACCATGATAGTGTTGCTCCTGCACGGTACAGCTAGACAGCATAAAACCCAGAGAAACTACTCCCACTACTTTTATTAAACCTTTCATATTTTCATTGTTTCAAATTTCGTATGAAAATAAACAAGGTTGATGCCAAAGATCGAATTCACATAGCAGAGATAAGATATTAAGAGAATATTAATATCTTAATTTTAGTCAAAACCTACTGTCTCGCTTCTTTTTTCAAGCATAACAAGATCTTTCCATTCTCCATTTAGTTTTCCAACTTTTTTACGAATTCCTACTGTTCTGAATCCATTTTTCTGATGGAATTTTATGGATGCTTCATTTTCAGGAAATATATTAGACTGTAAGGTCCAGAAACCATGGCTTTCGCTGTCTAAAATCATCTTTTTAAGTAATACTGACCCTAAACCCTTTCCCTGGTAATTAATGTCAAAATAAATGCTTACTTCAGCAACTCCTTTAAAACATTCTCTTTTACTTACTGGTTTTAAGGCTGCCCAACCAACTACCTCATTATTTTCATTTTCCAAAATCCATCTGCAGTCGTTAAAAAATTCTGTGTTCCAAACTTCTCTATTGGGAGCCTCGGTTTCAAAAGTAGCAATTCCGCCATCTATTCCTTGCTGAAATATTTCTAAAACACGTACTTCGTCACTGGGAAGCATTTCTCTGATTTCGTAGTTCATTTTATTTAAAGATATTTTCTTTTATTTTTTCGTTTTATTCTTGAATAATGAGTTTGTTTTGTTTGACCATCTTCTGAGACAACACTTATATTTCCATCAACTTCAAGAACAGATAGTTTTACATTTTCTATCTTTTCCACACCATGCTCTCTTATTGCCTCTTCTAATTCTCCCTTAGTAATTTTCACTTTATCAAGCGCTTTTTGATCTACTTCACCATCCCTTATTAAAATCACCGGATCTTCCTCCATAAAAGTTTCGAAGGACGGGTTTGCAAACATTAATCTTTTTAAGATAAAATTAGCTGCGAAAAGCACAAGTGCAGCGATAAGCCCTCCCTGGAGAGATGTATCAGGTCCCACCATGGCATTTTGTACTGCATTGGAAATAAGAAGTAATAACACAACATCTCCTGCATTAAGCTGAGAAAGTTGATTTTTACCAAATAAACGGATTGCAATTACCATGAAAAGGTAAACGCAAAGGGAACGAACAACAACATTAAGAATAGGATCCACAGATATTTTTTATCTATTCAAATGTAGTAAAGAAATCTTAAAATATCGAAGTAAATTTTCAATCATCTTCTTTTTGACCATCTATAAATTGGTACAAACTTTGATACTCAATTTCAGGACCTTATATCCTTAAAAAACACAATAATGAAAGCGCTATTCTTCTATCTAAGTATTTTCTTAGTATTACTCAGCTGTAAAAATCATCAGGATTATAAAAAAGAATCTGCAGAACCCGAAATCAGAGAAAAAGTAAATAAACTATACACTTTGTATAGTCGTTCTAATGAAACCCTTTATGATCGCCCGCTTCAAAAGGATCTATTTTCTTCTGATCTGGAAGATGTAATAAAAAAAGCAATTAGTGTTTCAAAAGCAGATATTGAAAAAGTAAAAAGCAGTGCTCATCCAACGGATAAGCCTTTAATATTAGAAGGGGAAGTTTTCTCAAGTTTATATGAAGGATATACGACTTACAAAATAAAATCGGTTGATATCATTGCTAATAGAGCAAATGTTTCTGTTGATTTTGAGTATGATAAGGTATCCCCTCAAATTATATGGACTGATACTATACATTTAATTAATACAGATGACAAGCATTGGAAAATTGACAATATAACATTTAATAATTCTATCAGTACCGCTACAGATCTTAAAAATAGTTTGGAGGGGTTTATTTCTTATGCTGAAGAAAATTTAGAACAATAAAAAAGCTGCTATTTCTAGCAGCTTAAGTTTTTTAAGGACACTGAGCGATTGGAACTTCGCTACAAACTGTCTTATTTAATCTTTCACAGTATACACAGTATTTTTTAGGCTCTCCTCCATACACTGATTTTAATTCTTGCTTGTTAAGTTTCTTTAAATTTTTCATATTGTTTTAATTTAATAGTTGGCTAAATTTAAAACGAAAAACCAATTAGTTTATTACAAATTTTTGTGGAAAATTTTCACTATTTGCATCTTAAAAACAAAAATTATAGAGAATTTGCCAAATCTATATAAATGTTTTATGAATTTTACCTATTATCTATCTCAACCGTTACTGGCATCACATAGGTATAAGCCATCATATTTTCATTAAAATTTTTGCGATTTATTTTAAGGTTAGTTAAAACATTTTCAATTTCTTTACTTACATTTTTGCAATCACCAGTAGAGTGAACGTTCACGATCTTTCCATTTTCTGTAATATCGAATTTTACCTCTGAATTTACAACTCCTTGTTTATATTCGTAATTCGTAAAATCGAAGTTATCTAATAATTCATTTCTTATGTCACTGAACGTATCATTCTTATTCAATTGAATCTCCTGAATTACATTAGTATTGTTAGTCTGTGCTTTAAAAGTATTCATTGAAACAAATCCCAAAACGAAAAGTGAAGCTATAAATATTTGAATTTTATTTTTCATAACTGTATGGTTTTAAATATTATAATTACATTAGTTTGTATTTCTTACCCGAAGTTATTAAAAATAATTCATATTAAATTCACATCTAGTTAACATTGAGTTAATATTAGAACACAAATAACTGATATACAGTATATTAAATTTTTAAAATAATTGAAAAATTAATATTGAACTTCAAATTAGATTATAAAAAAAGACCAAACTTTATCGGTTCAGCCTTTTTTAGTCATTATTGTAATACTTTTAAATCACACATTTAACTTTTTTCAATACGAAGTATAGGTATTAGAATTCTTTCTTCAAAAACTTCCCTGTCAAACTTTTCTTAGACTTGATAATTTCCTCGGGAGTTCCCTGAGCAACAATTTGTCCACCATGTTTCCCTCCTTCCGGACCAACATCAATAATATGATCAGCCAGTTTAATCACATCCATATTATGTTCAATAATAATAAACGAATTTCCAAGCTCAACCAGTTGGTTGATCGCATCCATTAATATTTTAACGTCTTCAAAATGTAATCCCGTTGTAGGTTCATCCAGAATGTAAAGTGTATTTCCTGTTTGTCTCTTCGCCAGTTCTGTGGCCAGTTTAATACGCTGAGCCTCTCCTCCGGAAAGGGTTGTTGACTGTTGCCCCATTGTGATATAGCCCAAACCAACATCTTGCAGTGTTTTAACTCTGCTAAAAATTTTAGGAATTGGCTGGAAGAAATCTACTGCTTCATCAATTGTCATATCCAATACATCAGAAATAGATTTTCCTTTATAACGAACTTCAAGGGTTTCCCTGTTGAAGCGTTTTCCGTTGCAGGTTTCACAATGAACATAAACATCCGGTAAGAAGTTCATCTCAATTACCTTCAGTCCACCACCTTGACAGGTTTCACATCTTCCACCTTTTACATTAAAAGAAAATCTCCCTGGCTTATAACCACGAATTTTACTTTCCGGTAATTCAGCGAAAAGATTTCTGATATCAGTGAACATTCCCGTATAGGTTGCAGGATTTGATCGAGGTGTTCTTCCGATCGGAGCTTGGTCTACATCTACTATTTTGTCGATATTTTCCAGACCCTCAATTTTTTTATATGGTAAAGGCTCCTGAACTGCTCTGTAAAAATGTTTGTTAAGGATTGGATATAAGGTACCATTAATCAAGGAAGATTTTCCACTTCCTGAAATTCCTGTTACAACCACTAATTTCCCTAAAGGAATATCAAGAGTTACATTTTTAAGGTTATTTCCAGTAGCCCCTTTTAATAAAATATTTTTTCCGTTTCCTACTCTCCTTTGTTCTGGAATTTCAATTTTTCTTTTTCCATTGATATAATCAGCTGTTATAGTATCAGCCTTCAACAGGTCTTTCGGTTTTCCCTGCCAAAGAATTTCACCTCCAAATTTTCCAGCTCTTGGCCCGATATCCAATACCTCATCAGCTTCAAGGATCATATCTTTGTCATGCTCTACAACCAAAACAGAATTACCAATATCTCTAAGATTCTTTAATGATTTGATAAGTCTTTCATTGTCTCTCTGATGGAGACCGATACTTGGTTCATCCAGAATATACAAGACATTAACCAGTTGCGAACCAATTTGTGTTGCCAGGCGGATCCTTTGAGATTCACCTCCAGAAAGCGTTTTGGAACTCCTACTTAAACTTAAATAATCTAATCCTACATCCAGCAAGAACTGAAGTCTGGTTTCAATTTCCTTTAAAATTTCGTAAGCAATAATTTTATTTTTTTCTGAGAATTTGTCTTTAATATCATGCAGCCAGTCTTTCAGATCCGATAAACTTAAACCATTGACCTCAGCAATATTTTTTCCATCAATTTTAAAACTTAAACTTGAAGGCTGTAAACGGGTTCCATTACATTCAGGACAAGTCTCTTCAGTAGTAAAATGTCTTTCCAGCAAAACACCTTCATAAGATTCTTTCTCATCAATAATTTCTTCCATAAAAGGAATTAACCCATCAAAATTGATTTTTATTTTCTTGGTAATTCCTGCATATTTAAGGTCTTTATTAAATTCTTTATGACAGCCGTGATAAATATATTCCAATGCCTCTTCAGGAATATCCTTCATTGCAGTCGTTAAACCCAAACCGAAGATCTCAAGAATATTCTTGATCTGTGCTAAAATCCATTTATTAGATTTAATATCTTCTAAAGGCAATAAAGCTCCCTGATTGATCGACAACTTTGGATTATCAACAAAATAGTCTGTATTGATCTTTTTAATAGTTCCCAATCCTTTGCAATCCGGACAGCTTCCTTTAGGGGAATTGAATGAAAAGGTATTAGGTTCCGGTAATGCTAATGAATGTCCTGTTTCCGCATCCATTAGATTCTTTGAGAAATATTCAATATCCGTACTTCCCAGTTTTTGAATTCCAATAATTCCTTCCCCCATCTCCATCGCTGTTCTCAGGGATTTCTCCATTCTGGTTTCGGAGGCACTTTCACCAATAATCCAGCGGTCAATAACGATATCGATATCATGGGTTTTATAACGGTCGAGCTTTAGATCATATTCGATATCCTGCAGCTCACCATCAATTCTTGCCTGTCCATAGCCTTTTTTTGCCATCTGTACGAAAAGCTCATGGTAATGTCCTTTTCTCGAGCGAACAACAGGAGCCATCAGCATGATCTTTTCACCTTTATAATTTTCCTTAATTGTATCAAGGATCTGATCTTCCGTATAGCTTACCAATCTTTTTCCACTAGCCATTGAATAAGCATCCGACACCCTTGCATACAGTAAACGCAGATAATCATAAAGCTCAGTAACTGTTCCTACAGTGGAACGTGGATTTTTATTAGTGGTCTTCTGCTCTATTGCAATTACAGGAGAAAGCCCTTCGATCTTATCGACATCAGGACGTTCCAAACCTCCTAAAAATTGACGCGCATATGCTGAAAATGTTTCAATATAACGACGCTGACCTTCTGCGAAAATAGTATCAAAAGCTAATGATGATTTTCCACTGCCGGAAAGCCCGGTAATTACTACCAATTCATTGCGTGGAATTTTTACGTTTATATTTTTTAAATTATGCTCTCGAGCACCGTAAATTTCTATATATTCTGTTGATTTACTCATAATTCAGTGTGATCCTACCTGAAAATCACGCTGTGCAAAATTACGGAATTTTATGGAATTTTTTGTGTTAAAAAGTGTTAGTTTATTCGCAGTAAATGAATCAAAAGTTTTTATTTTAATTTAAATTTTAAATGA
Source organism: Chryseobacterium sp. FW101-FHT12H09 (assembly GCF_058790395.1). Classification (NCBI taxonomy): domain Bacteria; kingdom Pseudomonadati; phylum Bacteroidota; class Flavobacteriia; order Flavobacteriales; family Weeksellaceae; genus Chryseobacterium; species Chryseobacterium sp. FW101-FHT12H09. Next base: position 195,230 of record NZ_JBYTCP010000003.1, read on the forward strand.
GATAACGGTTATATGAAATTACATTGATCGGGAAAATATATTAAAGCTGTCCTACCCGCTTTACTTAATCAATTTTATTTAAATTTACATTTCATTAATTCACCACTATGAACAGATTACGCGAGCATATTGAAGAAGTAATTCCTCTTACAGATGAGGAATTTGATCGTATTCAAACCTTCTTTACGTTGAAAAATGTTCGTAAAAATCAATTTTTGGTTAATGAAGCTGACGAAGTGAAGTTTGAATTTTTAGCTTTGGATGGTATATATAAAGTGTTTTACATTGATGAAAACGGTAAGGAGCATATCCTGCAATTTGCTAAAAAAAATTGGTGGATGACAGATTACGTAGGATTTTTCAAACAAAAAAATGCTACTATGTTCGTAGAATGCCTGAAAGATGGCCAGGTTTTATGTCTCACTCTAGAAGGAAGAGAAAAACTTGCTTTAGAATTTCACAAAATGGAACATTTCTTTAGGGTAAAATTAACAAACGGCTACATCGCTCTGCAACAAAGAATAACCCTTCTATTATCAAGTACTCCTCAACAGCGATATGAAGAGTTCTCAAAATTATATCCCGATCTCATCCTTGAAATTCCAAAAAAATATGTAGCAGAATATTTGGGTGTAAGCAGGGAAACATTGAGTAGATTATATGTGAACAGTAATAAAATGTAAGTGTGATTTCAATCACACTTTTTTTGTGACTTTATTCCTTCATTTTCGGATAAGTTCCGTGGTAATTTTACATCAGAAAAAAATAACAATTTAAACATATTATTAATCTGAAAAATTTTAAGTCATGAAACAAAAAGTATTAATCATTGTATCCAATGCAAACTCAATCGGACCTAACAATAGAAGAACAGGTACATTCCTACCTGAAGTAGCCCATCCTTATGCAGAATTTAAAAAAGCAGATTATCAAATTGATTTTGCGAGCTTAACAGGAGACTCTCCTTATCTTGATGCTTTAAATTTAGCGGATGATCCTGATAATTTGGCCTTCCTAACGGGTAAAGGTTGGGAAGATATGCATAATGCGGTAAAATTATCAACCGTAGATGTAAATACCTATGATGCAATTTTTATTCCTGGAGGTCTTGCTCCTATGGTAGATATGCCCGAAGCTCCAGAACTTAAAAGAATTATTGCCGAAACTTACGAGCGTAACGCAGTAGTTGGAGCAGTATGTCATGGTCCGGTATCTTTACTGAATGTAAAATTAAGCGATGGATCTTATCTGATCAATGGTAAAAATATTGCTTCTTTCACAACAGAAGAAGAGGATAATTATGCAAGAGCTGAGGTTCCTTTTGATCTGCAAACTGCATTAACTGAACAGGGCGCAATTTTTCACGCTGCAGAACCCTGGTCTGCGAATAGCATTGCTGATGGAAATATTGTAACCGGACAGAACCCAGCTTCTGCAAAAGGTGTTGGTGAAAAAATAGTTGCAATTTTAGAATCAAAAAAGAAATAACCTTTAACATTAAATTCAAGAAAATGAGTCAAAAAGCTGTTTATATATACGCCAAATGGCAAGTAAAAGAAGGGAAACTAGACACCGTATTGTATCTCTTGAAAGAAGTCGCTGAGAAAAGCTCTAAGGAAGAAGGAAATTTGTTCTATAATCTTCATCAAAGTCAACAGGATGAATATACATTAATCTTATTTGAAGGTTATACAGATAAAGATGCTGTAGAAATACATCGTAATTCTGAATATTTCAAAAATTTAGTTCTGGAAAAAATCGTTCCATTGCTGGAAAGTAGAGAAGTAATTCTTATGGATAAAATTTTATAGCAATCTTTTTAAAAACAAAAATTCCGGAAACTATTGGTAGTCCGGAATTTTTAATTTTAATTTTCAAAGAAATCAACATCTTCATTACTTATTTTCACGAGATATTCTATTCCGTCTATTGCTTTTGAGATAATCTGGTTTCGAAGCATATTTGACATATTTTCCCAATAGGCTCTTCCATAAAAAGAGTAGTTCTGGGGAATAATTTCAATCTCAACAGTACGTACAAAACCTTCTTTTGGTTTATTACTGATCATGGTACCTCTTTTTACCCTTACTTCCTTTACCTCATCTTTTAAAATCATCCTGCAATAGTTCTTGACATCTTCCAGGGATATAATTTTATCTCTAGTTGTCAGAGCATATTTATAAGCTTGAATGCTGTCTGTCCCTTTCTGCTCTTCAGCTCCACCAATAGTTTCAGTAAGAAGCACTAAAGACTGTGATTTCAACTGATTTGAAAGCTCTGTTCCAGGACGCATATGATTAGCAAGAGTACAATGTGTGATCCAGAAAGAAGCATACGTATGGTCTGTCTTTTCAACAGGCTCCATTATCACATAATTAAGTTCTTGTTTGATACTTCTTTTGGCATTATTTACTTTTTGTACCATAGACTTCATTTTGTCTGACATTTCACTCAATACTCCTTTTACATTATCCCTGTTTAATAAAGAAAATGCTGCAATTTCATCTCTTGTCAGTTCTAGAACATTAGCAATCATATCAACTGCATTTCTATTGGTAAAACGTTCCATTCCTCCTTTTCTGACTGTATAAAGACCTTTCTTTAAATCATCAGCTGGTGTAAAAGGAATTTCCGTATATCTTCTACCTTCTCCATCCTGAACTTCGTCTACATATAAAAAATGCTCCCCTTCGTCGGTTACCAGCGGAATATTATTTCCCATAATATCCAAACTATATTCAGTTTTTTTCCACCCTCTGTTATAAATTGGAAAAGCATTAAATACGAATGAAAAATTATCTAAAATTTCAGCAGAAAACTGTGGTGGAAACTCAAAGGTCAGCCATAAATAGCGCTTTCCTTCAAGGTATTTTTCAATTTCCTCTCTACCTTCAAGAAAGTCTAGATTCTCAGGGAGTTTTCCGGGTTCCGAAAACAAACTATCTGATAAGCCTGTTATTTCGATAAATTTATGATGATAAATACTTTTAATATCTTCTATCGTTTTTGTTTTGATAGATTGCTCACGGAACATTTGTTCATACCCTTCTGCCTGAGTATTTTTCAAATAGGATAATCCTTCTCTTATAAACAAAGGATTTCCATCACTTGTAACCGTTATGTAAGGTAAAAGTTTATATACAAAATCAAGATGTTCAAAAGCCGGGTTTGAACAAAATATACTAAGGTATTTAGGAAAGTTCTCACTTACATATTTAGAGACATTTACACCAATAGTAACCTTGCGATAATCTTCCGGTTTACCTTGGAATCTAGCAATAGGAATCTTGTTCAATCTTTCATCAATACTGTAGCAGGTATTCCCTACAAACATGATTGACGTCTGTACTTTATTGATCCTTACGTTGCCAATCGGAGTGAAAGGAATATTAACCTGTTTATCTGATTCTGATTTTACAGTGGAAGTCATCTGCTTTCTGAAGAAAAACTCTGTATGTTCCAGCAATACTTCAGAAGATTCTGAAGGCTGGGTAAATGCGATAGAATGAGAAGGAATAGGGTGAGTATAAATAGATGGCGTAAGTAATTTTGCCAGCTTTTCTAATATGCGGGCATTTACGGTCTGTATCTCATTATTCGCTTTGAAAATCTCAGTGCTGAATGCATCTATCAATAATTTCACAAATGGATCCAAAGATTGTGGGCTCTTTAATCCCCAGACTTTAGTTGCATTTTGAAGCATTCTTGCTTTTACGGATTCTTTAGAATATATATTCTGATCTAAATTCATAAATTTTAATTACAATAAATATTTAATCAATAGACATAGGGCTCAGAAATAATTCTGTAGAAAAACTGAATCGGTCACCTGTCGCCTCCATTTTGGCATTAATGGCGATTCGTACTTTTTTCTTTATCTCTGTATGTTCCTTGGTGTCATAATTATGTTCTACGATTTGCACATGAGCGTCAACTTGTGGCTGAACAATTCTTGGTTCGTATTCCTGTATCTGTCTTTTTAGACTCTTAATAAAAATATTCTCCCAAACAGCACTTGTAACTCCGTTATCGAATTCAAGATTCCATACATCATTTCCGTAATTTTCATCATATCTATTTTCTCCTTTTTTAGTTGTTATCAACAACATAATGTTATGGGCGATACTCTCCCCCATGTCGCAGGTATCTATACTTCCTCCTTCGGACATTAATGTTGACGGAACAAAAGGCATTCTGTAATTTGGTGTGTCCATATATCAACTTTTCTTGCTTTTTCTTTATTTTTTCATTCGCATAAAACAAAATACCAATTTAAACATTTTTCAATAAATAATATATGATACAGAAATAAAAATATTCCTTAAAATTTACGGCTTTCAAACCTGTTTGAAAGCCGTAAATGAAGTTATTTCGAAATGAATATTGAATATTTTAAAGCAAAAGGAATTACCATATTCCTTGGTTAGCAAGTTATTTGCTATCTCTTTTATTTCTGTTAATAAAGTAGTAAACCGGAAGTCCGAGTAAAACCATTACAAAACCTGGCCATGTATACTGTTGTTTATAGATCAGTAATAAAATACAGAAACCAGCTCCTATCAACAGATAAATGATAGGTGTAATCGGGTATAACCATGTTTTATAAGGCCTCTCAAGGTTAGGCTGTTTAAACCTTAGGTAAATCACTCCAAAAACTGTTATCATGTAAAATAAAACAATAACAAAAGAGATCATATCCAGTAAATTTCCATATTGTCCACTCAGACACAATATGGAAGCCCAGATTCCCTGCATCCAAAGTGCATTTCCGGGAACTTCATTTTTATTATTTTTTTCTGCTGATTGAAAAAACATTCCGTCCTTAGCCATCGTTTGAAAAACCCTTGCTCCAGCTAAGATTAATCCGTTATTACATCCGAAAGTAGAAATCATTACCAGTAAAGCAATAATAACCGTTCCCGCACTTCCAAATATATTGTGTGAAGCTGCAACAGCTACCCTGTCATTTGCTGCAAAAGCAATTGAATCCCGATCGAGAGCATTTAAATAAACATAATTTACTGCTATATAAAGAATCATTACAGCAGAAGTTCCGAAAATCATTGACTTCACAACATTCTTCTTTGGGTTTTCAATTTCACCTGATACAAAAGTGACACTTTCCCAAGCCACAGAACTGAAAACAGAACCAACCATCGCTGCTGCTATACCTCCTAGCAAGGTCATTCCTCCAATAGGCTCCCAGCCTTGTTTAAGAAAATTTCCACTCAGATCCTTTTTAAGATTACTGAAAGCGTCATAACCAGAGCTGAAGTTTTCGGAAAGATGAGAAACATCTATCAAAATAAAACCTGCGGCAATTAGTCCCAACAGAGCAACAATTTTAGATCCTGTAAAAATATTCTGTAATATCTTACCACTCTCTACACCTCTAGTGTTGATATAAGTAAGCAGAACAATAATAGCAATTGCTAATATCTGAATCCATGTAATTTTAAATTCTCCACTTTGAAAAATAGCTTCTGCATCATTAAGAGCTGGAATCAGGTAAGCAGTAAATTTACCAAAAGCCATTGCTACAGCAGCAATAGTACCCGTCTGGATTACCGTAAAAAGTCCCCATCCATACAAGAAACCCATCCTCTTACCGAAGATCTCTTTAAGATAGGTATACTGTCCTCCTGCCTTAGGAAATAATGCAGAAAGTTCCCCATAGCTTATTGCCGCAGCTACCGTCATTATTCCTGTGATAACCCATACAATGATCAGCCAGTAACCAGAACCCAGATTCCGCATCATGTCTGCACTTACAATAAAGATTCCACTTCCGATCATTGAACCCATTACTAACATAATGGCATCCCAAAGTTTTAATTTTTTATGCATAAATTATTTAGAATTCCCAAATATAAACAAATATGCACTTGATTTTGAATTTTGTGTAAAATTTAGTGATACGCCTATTTTTTATCAAGTATATCACACTTATTAATTCAATTTTTATTGTTATTTTTGAAAAAAATATTAAAAATGAAATTCAAAGCCATACTATTTGCTGTAGCGATCAGTGCTTCTACTGTAGCTTTTGCACAAGAAACAGCACAAAAGAAATTTTCTCCACCGGCAGGAAATGCTATTGTAGGTGATACCTACGGAGCTGGCGTTGGTTCATCTGTTGAATCAAAGGCTATCAGCGTTGAAAAATTAGGTAAGAAACTTAAGAAAGAAAATAAAAAGGTTGAAAATGTAGCGATTAAAGGAAAAGTAACCGATGTTTGTGAGAAAAAAGGATGTTGGTTAACAATCCAGACAGAAGATAATTCTCAATTTTTCGTAAAAATGAAAGATTATGCATTCTTTGTTCCTACCGCTTTAAAAGGGAAAAACGTAGTTTTAGAGGGTGACGCTGAAAGAAAGATAATTTCTATTGACGAGCAGAAACACTATGCAGAGGACGCTAAAAAACCACAATCAGAGATTGATGCGATCACTACACCGAAAGAAGAGATCAGATTTGTAGCAAATGGAATTAAGGTGGTAAATTAATCCAAATTAAAAGAGTATCTATAAAACAAAAGCGGAACAAATTGTTCCGCTTTTTTAATCTTCAATAGTAAAATCTACTTTCTCATCCAGTTTTGGATATTTAGTAGAGCAAACAAATTTCTTTCCTGTACAGTCTATTTCCAACCATCCTTTTCTTTTTTTAACATCTCCCACTTCCATTACAAAAGGTATAAAAGACAGATCATCCTTTTCCTCCTCCTTTACTTCTCGATATTGTACTGCTATATCCAGGACACAATGATGATCCGTATTGAGCTTTACATTTCTATAAACAATATCATAATGGCTTTCTTTATTTTCAGGGATATCTAAATAGGTCTCCCAACCAGTAATACCAGAGTTTAGCTCACTGATTGCTTTTAAAGCATAGTATAATGCTATTGTATAATATTTTCTGGTTCCCTTTCTGGTGTAATCATCTATAAAATGTCCTCCTTCAAATAGAATAGTAGGCATTCCGGCTTTTATGAAATTATCCCCCGTAGATGTAGGATAAAACTCATCTGAGTATCTTCCGATCTGATTAGGGATCAACTCCTGTAGATGATTATAAATATTTGCAATCACTGCCATGCATTTCTTTCGATTATCTGTAACCGTCCGTTCTTCATTTTCAGATGGAGCTAAAAATGAAAGTGTAGCGGGATGAATTCCATCTGTTGTAAAGATGGTTCTCTGCTCATGAAGATTCAGTGCATAATCATATCTATTTTGAGAAACAATATTCTTAAGGAGCTTAATCTCTTTACTGGCTTCATTATGGAAATCCCGATTGAGATCAATATCTACGGCATTTAATCTGGTCCATTTTTCAGAACCATCAGGATTCAGCATAAAGATAAAATCCAGTTTAATCCTGCTAAAGAGTTCCTGCTTCATAAAGTGATCTTTATCCAAGCTAACTAATAAATCTAACATGGCATGAGTAGCGTTTGATTCATTTCCATGCATCTGTGACCAAGCCAGAACATTAATATCTCCTGTTCCAATGCTTAGTTTAAAAATAGGTTTATCTAAATATGATTTTCCAATCTCCTGAATATAATCGCTGAGATTCGTCTGTAAGTAAGAAAATAATTTTTCAGGGGAAATATAGCGATTAGGAAATGTAGGGTTTTGAAGGTAGAGCTGTTCAAAGTTCATCTGACTAATAATTTACATGAGTCAAAAATAACCATTTTTAGGTGAAAAATGAAATTAACATTTGTAATATAGTTAAACGATGTAAATTGCCATTATGTCTGTGGATAAAATTGTGGATTACATATAATTAAATGTAATATATTTAAATATTTAAAAGTCAGTTATTTATGAGATTTATCTATATTATACAATTAACTTTACTTTAAGTGAATAATATTCTGATTATCAACAATTGAGTGTAATTCTTTTAAACAAGAAAAAGTGTGGAAAACATTGCATTTATCTATCGTATACAAATGTAAATTGTGGATTATTTTTTAATTTCAACTCCATTTTTCGTCAAATTTAATCTGAGTTTAATTAGGTAAATAAGCTTTAAAGAAAGTCTATAATACCAAATAACGTATATTAAAAATAAATGTTAAAATTGAATTATAGAGGGTGTTTATGCCCCAAAATGTATCATATCACAAGCATTGCGATAGTCATTTATCTATATAATCAGATTATTAGCTTATCTCCCACTCTTAGCTATAACAAAGCGTATAAATACAACCATAATAGCTTATACCAGGAGATTTAATAGAAATATTTACATAGAATTTTATCAATAACTCATTTACCTCATCCATTACTTTAAGTTATTTATCAAAAAACAGATTTTGAGGATAAATTGTTGAATAAAAATCAATGATTAATTTTATCAACATTATAAATAGTTGTTTATCAGACGAATATGTAGTTTACTTTTGTATACTTGATAACTTTGTAATTGTTTACATTTGTATTTTGCATTTGTAAATCTTATCTTTACATTTGTAAAATGATTAAAAGCTTATTTTATGAGTTTAAATGAAAGAATTTCCAAAGTTATAGAGTACTCCAAACTTACACCTTCAGAGTTCGCTGATGAAATTGATGTACAACGTTCTTCTATTTCTCATATCACTTCGGGAAGGAATAAACCTTCCTTAGAGTTTATCATAAAAATAAAGTCTCACTTCCCCGAGATCCTTTGGGACTGGTTAGTAAATGGTGACGGTGAGATGTTGAAGTCTGCTCTACCTGAAACTTCTGAACAGATAGCAGAAGAAACAGATGAAGACAAATTAAAGCCAACCTCACTTCCGGATCTATTTACTATGATGAATAATGATGAAGATTTTGGAATTGAAGAAACAGAAGTAATCCCTCAAAAACAAGCTATCCGAGAATCTCCTATATCATACAAGATCCAATCTCATGAAAAAATAATCGATTCTCAGCGATTAGAAAAACCTAATGACGAAATGATCAACCAAGTAATTGAAAATCAGAGTCATAAAATAAAAAGAATTGTTTTGTTTTATGAAAATGGAAAATTCGAAAGTTTTGAGCCATAAAAACCTTATTAAAATAAGAATATCTTAAAAAGGAAAATCCTAGTCTTTTAAATTTAAGACAATATATAAAATATAAAGAATTTATAAGATTGATGAAGAATTTTATGATGAAAATAGAATAAAATAAGCCTCACAAATTGTGAGGCTTATTTATTTATATACAGAATAGAATATTACTATTATTATCTGTTATTTTTTCTTCTATCTAATTCTTTCTTTAAAAGTCCCAATTCTCTTCCTGTCTGCCCGGCTACAGAAGTATTTTCCTGAGCTCTTCTTGTAAGATATGGAACAACATCTTTTACAGGCCCATAAGGAAGATATTTAGCCACATTATAGCCTTTATCTGATAATGAGAATGTAATATTATCACTCATCCCATAAAGCTGTCCAAAATAAACATGTGGATTTCCAGTTTCAAGAGATTTTGCTTTCATTTTATCCATTACCAGTTCAGAAGAGATCTCATTATGGGTTCCAAAGAATGCAGACACCTTATCCAAATGATTCATTACGAAATCAATTCCTGCATTGTAATTCTGATCAGTAGCTTCTTTATTCGGCTGAATTGGATCAGCATATCCTTTTTGTTCAGCTCTTGCTCTTTCTTTTTCCATATATGCACCACGAACTATTTTGTAGCCAATAAAATAATTCTTTTCTCTGGCTCTTTGCAAATGCTCTTCCATATATTCCAGTCTTCCGGTTCTGTACATCTGAATAGTATTCCAAACAATAGGCTTCTCCTGATTGTACTTCTCCATCATTTCTTCACAAAGATGGTCTGCTGCATCCTGCATCCATGTTTCTTCAGCATCTACCATTACTTTTTTATCATTTTCATGGCAAAGCTTACAAACCTCATCAAATCTTTTTACAACTCTTTCCCATTCTTCTTTTTGACTCGTAGTCAATTCAGCATTCTTGCCAACAGCTTCGTAGAGATCAATTCTACCAAAAGCCGTAGGTTTAAAAACAATAAATGGAATTGCTGGATTTCCCACTGAAAATCTTACAATATCTTTAATTTCTTTACATACTGCATCAAAGGTCTCTTCATCTTCTTTCCCTTCAATAGAATAATCGAAAATACTTCCGACTCCTCGCTTGAAAAGTTGCTTTACAACTTTCATACTTTCTTCGCGTGTTTCACCACCACAGAACTGTTCGAATAAGGTATTCTTCACAATTCCTGTAACGAACGGAAAATTATTATGAACTGTAAAATTAAGAATAGAAGTTCCAACACTTGTCAAAGCTGGTTGTTCAATCATTTTAAACATCCAATAAGCTTTTCTTAATTGGGCATCTGTTTTGTCTGCAAATGCAACTTTAGTATCGTTAAAAATGGGCATTCCTTTTTATTAAATTTAATTTGGCAAAGGTAATAATAACCTTAGTCTTTTTAAAGAATATTTTCTATAATTTACTTTCGATTCCATTTAAAAGCATGGCAATGATTCCTACAAAAACCCAAAGCCTTAATATATTTAAGGTAATGAATTTACTTTTCCTTGAGTAATTTAACAATAAATAGATGCATACAATCATGATAAACATCCCTCCGGTAAAATAATAGGCCATAAATCCGGAAATTCCCGTTTTTACAATAAGCTTCATGGACACAGCCATTGTGATCACAAGTAGAGAAATGATAATGATCTTTGTCTTTTTATTGTCGAAAAAATTGGGAATTGTAGTATATCCAAATGCTTTATCCACACTTTTCGTTAAGGTATCTTTTACAATATCAATACACAAAAGAATGAGAAAAAGAAAGATAGCCATTAAAAGAACTTTTTTCGAAAAAGTTTCATAATACACCATCATTCCAAAGAAAGGATAGAGTGTAAGACTTACAAAAGTAAGGTTATTGAGTATTAGGATACGACTTAATTTATGGCTGTAAAACCACATAAAAAACTGATAGATCAGAAAAAATATAAAGACATTATGTGAAATAAACCATGCCACTCCCAAGGATATAACACTTAATACCAAATAGGCATAGAGAAAATATTTCTGAGCAATAAAGCTCTGTAATCTCGTCCGGAAAGGTTTTACGATATGATCTTTTTCAAAATCATAGAATTGGTTGATAATACCGCCAGCAAGAATTGTTAAAACAGTACAGAAGATAATTCCGTGAACTTTAAAATCAAATACAAAATTCCTGAAACTTTCTTCCTGATTAAATAAAAAAAAGGTAGATACGTAAAGGGCAAAAGTAAGCAAACCTGCTACAAAGAACCTGGCACCCAAAAGAAAGCCCACGAATTGTGAGAATCTATAAAATAAAGATTTGGATATAAAATTTTGTGATTGGAAAGTTTCTTTTTCAGAATTCATTCCCAACCTATTTAGAATCTGTAAATTACTTCTTTGTTAAAACCATCAAGCATTTTTTCAGCTTTTTCATAGTCTTTTGTGAAGCCTAAAATATAACCTCCACCTCCGCTTCCACAGAGTTTAAGATAGTATGCATTAGAGTCTAGTCCTTTTTTCCAGATATTAAAAATACTTTCAGGAATCATTGGACGGAAATGTTCATAAGCCCAATGTGAAAGCTTTTTTAAATTTCTAAAGAAAGGGTTCATATCTTTTTTTAGGAAAGACTCAATACAAGCATTATTGTAACGTATAAATTCTTCTTTCAAAGTTTTACGGAAACCTTCGGTTTTCATTTTTTCAAAGAAAATCTGAATCATTGGTCCTGTTTCACCGCTCATTCCAGAATCAATAAGGAAGATGGCTCCTTTTCCTTTCTCGCCATCAGGAATAGAAACTCTATCAAGGTTTTCTTTATTTTCAATAAGAATAGGTAAATTCATATAACAGATCAAAGGATCCATACCTGAGCTTTTACCATGGAAATAACTTTCCATTTCACCAAAAACGGCTTTTAATTTTTTAAGATTATCTTTAGAAATGCTTTCAGGATTCAGTTTATTCAATGAGTATCTTTCAAAAACTGCTGCTACTAAAGCTCCGGAACTTCCAACCCCATATCCCTGCGGAATATTAGAATCAAAGAAAAGTCCTTTTGAAATATCTTTTTTAAAGTCTTCAATATTAAGCTTGAAATCATCAGAAAGGTTTAGCTCACCAAGAAAATTAGCATATTTCTGCAGATGTTGATTTGATTTTGACTCAAATTCAGAATTCAAATCAGAAAATTTTAGAGCTCCTTTGTAAAAGCTATAAGGTACGACAAGACCCTGAGAGTCTTCTATCATCCCATATTCTCCAAACAGAATTATTTTTGCGTAAAATAGAGGGTTCGTCATCTTGACAATAAATCTTTTTGCAAATTTATAATTATTCTGCTGAATATAAGCAAAATCCAGGCCGAATTACAATTTTTTTTTGAATAATAAGGACTCAACGGTTATAATCCAACTAACTTTAAAACGATTAGGAATTAATAGAAAAAAGCCTGAGATAATCAGGCTTTTTAAATAAGGTATATATTTTTATTGTTTTATTAATTTCTTAGTAACCGTTTGTTTCTCCGTTTCTACCGAAACTACATAATTTCCGGTTTGAATTGAAGAGAGATTGACTTCAAGTTTATTGCCTTTTAATGAAGAAGAAGATAATACTAATCTTCCTGCTTCATCATACATTTTATATGATTTCAGGTTTTCTTTAGAAGAAATGACGATTAAATTTTTTGCAGGATTCGGATAGATACTGACAGTGTTATCTTTAGTACCAACCTCTTCTATTCCTAAAACTGCACATGAAAAATTAGCTTTCCATCCATTTTCAGTAACTCCAGGGTCTGATTCAAATTTTACCGTAATTGCTCCTGTTGAATGAGTAGAAGTAAACGATCCAGGTAGGGTATTTCCAGTTAAAGTCCCGTTAGTAAATAATGGTGAAGCAGTGGATGGTCCGTTATAAATATACAAATAATCATAATCTTGTTCAAGCGCAAGCTCAGTAAAATTCAGTGTAAGTGCTGAACCTGCATTAGGATAAAATGTCTTAACGATGGTTTCATTGTTTCCGTAAGCAGCAGTTGCCCCTCCAGTGTCTGTAAACAAGGCACCACCACACCAATTGGCGTCTGTTAAAAATATCTGTGATCTTTGATAAGCATTGGATCCGGAACAACTTGAACCTACAAAAAGTTTATAATAAGTTGCAGGTTGAAGATTGGTTAAATTAAAGTTTTGTGTAGTTGTATTTCCTGATGTAACTAATGTTCCATCCATTGTTGTCAATTTATATTTCCAGGATATAGAAGTAGCATCTGTAATGGTAGCACTTGCTGTATTGGTTGTAACATTAGAAATATTCATTGCTGTAACTGTAAGATTACAGGCGGTTGTACAATTGGTACCAAGACAAGGTTTAGAATCTACTGTATTTCTAATTAATGCTGCAGGCTGAGGACCAAATCCATTACTAAAACTAATTCCTACTCCAGAAACTAGATGGCAGTAACTCATGATCGTTCCTTTAACTGTAGTCGCTGGAATGGGTCCTGTGCAGCCTTCACTATAACCAGCTTGTGCCCCACATCCGTCGATCGGAGTTCCATTTCCATTCCATGCGCATGCATGAGTATGTGGTGACCCTAAGCTATGCCCCATTTCATGAGTCATTGCCTGAATAGTCCATGAATATACAGGTACATTTGAATATGTTTGAGAGATTCCAGAATAAGCATATTTATTTCCTGTACAAAGCGAATTCAGAAAAGCTATACTTGTTGTTGCTGGTGCATTAACAAGGTGAGCCAGATCACCATTAAAAGTGGGTCTGTTTGTTTTGAAACTGTTTAAATTACCACTCGGAGTTCCTGTATATGGATCTACAGTTGTCCATATAAATATTTCATTTAAGGCTACTCTTACATCATCATTGCTATAAAGAGTAGCTATATTATTGTGAACCGCAGTAAGCCAGTTAGTCACGGTAGTCGTGTTTGAACCATTATTCTGATAAGGTGCAAAACAAACTTCATAATAAATTCTAACACAATTTTCTGTTACCGCTTTTTTACTAGTATTAGGATCAAAAGTTATTTTTTGAGTTTGATTTTCTTTCAATTCATCTACTCCACAAACAAATGGATTAGCCCCAGTCAACTTCGATTCTGAGTAACTGACAAAATCTTCAGAATTTTTCACTTTTCCTACAACCACATTTCCAAGATCAGAAGTGGAAGCTACACCTACAACATCATTATCAAAGAAACTAAAAGCGACCACAGAGCTATTATCTCCTTTAATAATACCTCGGTAATAAACCCCAGGAGTATACTGTACAATCTCCCCTTTATTAGTGGTTATTTTAAAATTATCTGTAAAAATCTGACTTTTATATAATTCTATGGTTATTTTTTTGTCTCCCTCAAAAGGAAATGACATTTCAAGAAATTCGGGCTTATCTTTTACAAGTTTTTTTAGCTCAACAGAATTAATAGACATTGCTGTAATATCCGTTGCAGCTCTTTTGTATTCAGCCATTTTTGATGAAGCTTTGTTGACTTCAAACAAATCATATTTCACAAAACTTTTACTTTGATTATGATATTCTGTTATTTTTTGAGCAATGGGTCTTAAATTTTGAGAAAAACTTAAGATAAAGCACATTGAAATACCAAGAAGTAGAATTTTCTTTATCATTATTATTAATTTATTAATGCAAATAAACAAAAAAATTCCACATTAAGTGATTAATAATCATAATTTATCTTAATTTACTAATTAATGAACAATTAAAAGAGAATTAAATTAAAATAATTCATTAAAAAACATACTTTATTTGATATTAACCACAAAACATCAAGATTAAAATTAAAAAAGACGTTAAAATAACGTCTTTTTCATTTTGTATATATACTATTTTTTACAAAGTATCTCGTTCTTTCAACGTATTTACTTTTAGGAATCGGATCAATATCAGCCCAACACCAAAGAATAATGTCATAGAAAGCGCTGCAATACGCATATTATTAAAGTGCTCTATTAATGTCGCAAAAATAAATGTTCCTATAATGATCGCTATTTTTTCTAACACATCATAAAAACTGAAGAAAGTTGTATTTTCCATGGAATCTTCCGGTAATAGTTTTGAATAGGTAGATCTTGACATTGCCTGGAGTCCACCCATAACTAAACCAACTACTGCAGCAACCCCATAGAACTGATATTCTACTGTAGGATTTTCTTTATTTAAGAAATATGCCCATAAACAAGCTACAATCCATAAAACAATAGCAATAGAGATTACATTTTTATTACCTATTTTTCTTGATAATCTCGAGAAAATAACAGCACCTATAATAGCTTCAATCTGAATCACTAAAAGTGTTCCTATAAGCTTATCCTGTGCCAGATTGATTTCACTTTTCCCAAACAATGTTGCCATTAAAAAGATCGTTTGCATTCCTACACTGTAGAAAAAGAAACTCGATAAGAAAAACTTAAGGTTTTTATCTTTAAACAGTTCATTCCCAACTTTAAAAAGCTCATGAAAACTTTCTTTGGCAATATCTTTATAAAAACTCATATTATCCTTTAAAACCTCAAAGAAACCTCCTTGCTCTTCATGTTTTTTAAATATGTTCTTATAGTTCAATAATACCAAATCTTTAGGAAGATTGTCTTTTACATTACCAAACTGTGGCAAATGCTTAAATGTATATTGAGAGAATCCAAACCACCATGCTCCTGTTAAAAGAAAGCTTATTCTTGTAAATAGCAATTGCTGAGCTGCTCCTTTTGCAAAGACCTGAATCAAAACCAAACAAATCACCACCAGAACTACAGATCCTATATACCCATAAACATAGCCTTTTGCTGAAAGTGCATCCTGTTTATCCCGAGTCGCAATATCTGGTAAAAATGAGTTATAAAATACCAAACTCCCCCAGAATCCCACACTCGCCGTAATACTGAAGAGTAGCCCTAAAAAAACATTATGCATTCCTGTAAACATAGCCAATCCCATACAAGAAGTAGCACCTAAATAACAGAAAAACTGTAAAAATGATTTCTTATTTCCAATTGTATCTGCTAAAGAAGATAAAAATGGAGAAAGTAAAACCACAATGAAAAAAGAGATTGTCAATGAATAGCCATATACAGCATCCGGTTGATATTCTTTTCCAA
The DNA here is from genome assembly GCF_058790395.1 of Chryseobacterium sp. FW101-FHT12H09. Lineage (NCBI taxonomy): Bacteria > Pseudomonadati > Bacteroidota > Flavobacteriia > Flavobacteriales > Weeksellaceae > Chryseobacterium > Chryseobacterium sp. FW101-FHT12H09. The sequence goes on from NZ_JBYTCP010000003.1 coordinate 211,410, forward strand.
AGACTTTTATTAAATGCCTTACAGGGACATCAATCCATTGTTTGGTTTCTACTACATATTCCTTCTTTTCATACGCGGTAGTAAGAATAGAATAGTAAATAGGAAAAATAGTAGAAGTAATAACCAGGGAGTATACAGAGTTGGCCCAGTCATAAACGGCCCAAGCCTTCATAATCTTCGGGTTATTCTTTATATTTTTTGGTTGTTGATTCTCTGTTTCAGACATTTCAAATATATTAGATGCACAAAAATAGAAAAACCGCTGAATATTCAACGGTTTTTTTTATTAATTAGATTATTGTGAAAGATTATAAATTATTAAACAGCTTTTTATATTTATAATTTCTGCTGGCTCTATCTTACAAAACCTCATATAAAGACTAAAAGACATTGCTAGAATATTTTTAACAAAATTTATTAATTTACTTTCTTTACAAATTCATCCAAGGGTTTCCGCACTTTTTTTAATGGCAGGTTCCAGTCGTTTGTTTCATCTCTATAACCTAATGCAAGAAGCATAGAGCTACGCAATCCTTTCTCACGTAAATCTAAAACCTCATCTAACATTACAGGATCGAATCCCTCCATTGGCGAAGCATCAATTTTGTTTAAAGCAGCGGTTGCAAGTGCAAGTCCCAAAGCAATATTAGCCTGTTTTGCTGCATGATGAAAGTTTTCTTCTTTAGACATTTTGCCAAAAAATTGTTTAGCAAAATTTCGTTGCCTATCCGAAATTGTAGTATCTGCATTTCGTATTAGGTTTAAATGATCAAATACCTTATCTATTCTTTCCGGTGTATAATTATCCCAGGCTGCAAATACCAATACATGAGATGCCTCCACAATTTGTGGTTGATTCATCGCAATCGGCAAAAGTTTTTCTTTCCATAATTTATCGGAAATAATAAAGATTTCGTAAGGTTGTAATCCAATACCTGATGGTGCCAGATGAGCAGCTTTAATGATTGCATCGAGAATATCATGTGGAATGGACTCTCCTGTCATTCTTTTTGTTGCATACCTCCATTCTAAGGCTTTTATAATATCCATTTCTCTTTACTAAATATTAACTGTACTTTTCTACCCATTTTGCTTTAAGCTCGGCTCTCGCATTGATAAATTCTATATCTGTTCCTTGGGCTATAGCATCCAGAGGATAACGTAAAGGACGTGTTCCTTTCTCCATATTAATAAGGTTTAATACGCCATCTGCAATGACTTGGGGATCCATATTGAATTCAGCCATTTTACCAAATAATCCAGCTCCGATATTGTTAAACATTTCTGTAGCAACAGGATCATATTCCTTGGTAATTTCTGGCTTATCAGCTTGTACTCCTGCTTTACTCCCGGAATTCATTTCTGTTGGATACACTCCTGGCTGGATGGTTACATTTTCTATATTGAATTGAGATAGCTCATCCTGAATAGCTTCTGTAATTGCTTCAACACTAAATTTAGAGGCAAGGTAAGGTCCCATAAAAGGCATTGCATGTCCACTAGCTCCGGAAGTAATATTAATAATAAGCCCTGACTTCACCTTCCGCATGCCTGGTAAAACAGCTTGATAGGTACGAATAACACCATAGAAATTGACTTCAAAAAACTTTTTAATCTGATCGATAGAATATGCCTCTACCAATCCAAAACCTGCCAGACCCGCATTGTTCACCAGTACATCTATTTTTCCATGTTTAGCCAGTGTATTTTCAAAAGCTTCTTTTACTGATGCATCATTAGTAACATCTATATCTACCACATCTACATTTGGAAGTGCCGAAAGTTCTGTAGCTACTGCTTCATTTTTGTCTTTTGTTCCACGCATCCCTGCAATAACAGTATGCCCTGCTTGTGACAATGTAATTGTCATTAATTTTCCGAATCCGGTACTTGTCCCTGTAATGAAAATTGTTTTGCTCATATCTTTTAAATTTTTTATTTAATATTGAGGCAAAATTAGTATCAGAAACCGTCGTGATCCATTGATATTTAAAGGAAAAAACCATTGACAATTATCAATGGTTTTACTTTTTTGTTGATTGTGTTCGTATGCGACTAAGCGTTTCAGGTGAAACACCCAGATATGAGGCAATCATGTGCTGAGGAATTCGATTCACTATTAATGGATTCTTTTGAATAAAATCCTGGTATTTTTCTTCTGCAGATAAACTTATATTTGCGTGTATTCTTTTTTGTGAAACCAGGAAACTTCTTTGTAGAATTTCATTAACCAGGTTATTTAATTGTGGTATTTTCTGACATATACTTATAAAATCATCTTTCGTAATAAGGATAATTTCTGAATTTTCCAATGCAACGATATTAAACTCTGAGGGGTTTCCAGATGTTAAGCTTTCCCGATCACCTGTCCAATAGTTTTCTGCCGAAAAATTCATGATATGTTCCTGACCTTTGGAATCTACAGAAAAAGTCTTCACCAATCCACCTGAAACAAAAGCATTATATTTCCACACGTCACCTTCCTGGAGTAAATACTGGCGCTTTTGGAGTCTTTTTAATACCGCTACACTTTTTATTAACTCAATCTCTTGCTCAGAGAGAGTGATTTTTTCTTTTAAATAATTTATAAAATAATCAAGCATTGGATAATGATAAATGATAATTTAAAGGTAGTTATTTAATGCTAAACTTAGTTTTACAATCTATTGATTTAAGCTTTACCACAAAGTTAAATAAAGGCTTTCATAATCAGCGTATCTATTCATCTATCTACAATAAAAAAGTTGGAGCTATCTGCTCCAACTTTTTGCATTCTAAATCCTATTTGAAGGATTACATATTTTCAATAACAATGGCAGAAGCACCACCACCTCCATTACAGATCGCAGCAGCACCATATTTAGCATTGTTTTGTTTTAACACGTTAATTAAAGTAACTATAATTCTTGAACCAGAACTTCCCAGTGGATGTCCTAAAGCGACAGCACCACCATTTACATTTACTTTAGCAGCATCCAATCCTAAGATCTTATTATTTGCCAAACCAACTACAGAGAAAGCCTCATTAAATTCAAAGAAATCAATATCACTAATTTCTAAACCAGCTTTTTTAAGAGCGATAGGTAGAGCTTTAGCAGGTGCTGTTGTGAAATTTTCAGGCTCCTGAGCCGCATCAGCATAAGATACTATTCTTGCTAAAGGTTTAAGACCTAATTCTTCCATTTTTTCTTTAGAAACAAGGATTAACGCAGAAGCTCCATCATTTAAAGTAGATGCATTAGCTGCTGTTACTGTTCCGCCCTCTTTTTTAAATACTGTTGGAAGTGTTGGAAGTCTGTCAAAATTAACAGCCTTATATTCTTCATCTTCAGCAAAAATTACAGGCTCTCCTTTTCTCTGAGGGATCTCAACAGATACTACCTCATCATTGAATTTCCCTTCACCCCATGCCTTAGCTGATCTTTTATAAGATTCAATAGCAAATTGATCCTGATCTTCTCTAGAAAAAGAATAGTCAGTTGCACATTTTTCTGCACAAACTCCCATATGAACTTTATTATAAACGTCTGTAAGACCATCTAAAACCATTCCGTCCTGCATTTTTACATCACCTAGTTTTGTTGCAAGTCTAGCATTATAATAATGTGGAACTGAAGACATATTTTCCATTCCTCCGGCAACGATTACATCTACATCACCTGCTTTAATTGCCTGTGCTGCCATAGTTACTGCTTTCATTCCTGAAGCACAAACTTTATTTACTGTAGTAGAAGGAGTTTCAATAGAAAGTCCTGCTCCTAATGCTACCTGACGAGCAGGTGCCTGTCCTTCTCCTGCCTGTAAAACGTTCCCCATGTAAATTTCCTGAACCATTTTAGGATCAAGACCAATCTTGTCTAATGCTCCTTTTACAGCAACAGTCCCCAACTTAGTAGCCGGAACAGTTGATAAACTTCCCATAAAACTACCCATTGGTGTTCTTACTGCGGAAACGATGAATACTTCTTTCATGTGTATGATATATTTTTTTTATTGATATATTTAACCTTACGGTTTCATTTTACTAATAATTTGTTATACTTTAGTTAATATCTTCTACTTTACTAAGTATAAATTCTGAGGTCTTATTATTATATTCTGAGGTTAATTTCAGAAAATTGCGATCAGTTTCTATGATTCTATTAACCATCACTTCACCTAATTTTACAGGATAATTTTCATCGGATTTTCCAATTATCGTAACTTTATAACTACAATTATCAACAAAATCCAGGCGTGACCTCACATAATCTTTACCATCATTATAATATTCTGTCTGGATATTATCCTGAACAGTCATTACCCATTTATCAATAGGCATATCAACACGTAGAAATTTTCCGGCCTTTATGATTTGACAATTAGTTGGGTTATCAGATGTTAAGAACATATTTTGTTGAGACTTCAATTTAGAAAATCCCATACAAAAAAATACAATTAATAAAGTGTTAAGATGTTTCATATTTCTGTTGCGTTTTTTTAATTAGCAATAAAAAAGCTCCCAAAAACTCAACGATCCAACCCCATTTTAGCTTTACTACACCTGCAAAGGTTTCCCGCCAGGATTTAAAGGGTAAAAAACTGAAATAATCCAAAGATTGAAGCTTAACAGCAATCAAGGTAAAAATGAATAATAGGATTAACAAAACTCCAAAAATCTGTGCTATTTTTGGTTTATTATTAACTACTCCAAAAAGCGCGCATGCTGTAAGGATCCAGCAGGCAACAGCTAAATAATGATCTAATTTCCAGTAATTCCAATTTCCTATAATGGGAACGTGAACCAGTGGTAAAAAGCTCCCTACTATTATCAGTAGTACTCCTATTAACTGAATATTTTTCATATTTCTTAAAGTGCCAAAATACAAAAAAAAACACACTTTAAATCAGTGTGTTTTAAAAACAAATTTTTCAAATTTAAACATTGACGGCTATAAAAAATCTAATGAAAAACTAATAATTTAATAAGAAAAAATAAGTTTCTTTGTTTAATTAAAAATTGATATTGGCAATCTCAATTCCGATTTGTAATCCATATTTATTCCTTAGCTTAGCATCATTGTTGAAAGCCGGAGTAAAATCTTTTTGTATAAATATGTTGATACCCTCATAGCTGACTCCAAATTTTCCACCAAAAATAAAGTTATTAACGCCATGCATTGCTCTTTCTCTTTCCACAATTCTTTTGGTATTCTCCGTTGAAAATCTGTTATATATAACACTTCCAACTTTCACACCTCCATAAATACCTGCTATAATGCTGAATTGTTTTTTCCTGTTATCAAGATATTTTACACCATCATATTCTATATATTTAGGATTTAAAACAAATTTAAAATCAACAGGAACAAAAAGATAAGAATTGGTAAGATAGGTATCTTTTAAATTTCCCCGTGTAAAATCCTCTGTGAACAAAGTCTTGCTATCCTGTGTAAACGCCTTACCATATTTTGGAACAAATCTATCCATCCTTACTCCAAGTCCTACTCTATAAAAAACAGAACTTGTAAAACCTCCAATCTGATCTTCATATCTTAATGTATAACTTGAAGAATTGATAACCGTATTTTTCACATCAGAATCCTTATCATAAAGTTTAAACGGTTTATCCTTTGTGGTAAGCATGGCACCCGTTAAGCTTATTGAAAACTCCAATGTATGTAGATAGTCCTTAGGTGTCTTTTTATTTTTGTTGAGCTTTACCCTAATACCATTGAATCCGAACTGCATTTCATTTTTATCTCCATTTAAAGTATCCGGTTTCTGTAAAACCGAGTTTTTCACCATTTCTTTTGTTGCATTTTCCAGCTCGGACTGCTGTGCATCTACTTTTTCATTGATAATCTGTTCATATTTTGAAGCTATTTCTGTTCTCATTTTCTTCTTTTCATCAGATGTAATTTTATTTTCTTTAAAACTTTTATCAATAACATCCAGTTCTGTATTCAGATTTGATTTTTCAGAAACTACAATGCTGTCGATTTTTTTAGAATAAATCTTTATCTGGGATTCCATTTGTGGGCTTTCCTGCGCAAAATTGTAAGAAAAGGCCATTACGGCAGCCAATAGAGTAATTTTATTTTTCATAGTTTAAATGTTATTTTTGAGACCATATTTTACCTCTGCTCCATTTTCAGAACAGTATATTTTGTATTAAAAAATTTAAAGATTATTTGGTATCAGAAGAATCGGAAAACACGGTCAGTCCGAGGATTTTAAAAGAATTAGGGCCTTTAATTTTAATTTTATCCATATCTACCACTCCCATTTTTTTATGTTCATTATGATTCTCTTCACGGGTTTTATCAAATTCTCTTCCTAGCAGTAATTCATCAGCATTGATATAATTTGCTTTTTTCTTTTGAGCAATTACAATTGGCTTTTCAACAATCTGATCGTGGGCTTTCTCCTCCACAGTAGGGATATTGACGAGGGTTTCTGTATTTTTTTCTTCTTTAGCTTTAACTAAAATCGGATTATAAGATTTAAACTCTTCTGGATAAGTTTTAATTATGGCTTTTTCAGATTTAATTTCAGCTGCATTTCTTTTATCTGAAATCGCTACGTTTTTATGCTTTACTTCTTCAGCTTCTAAGCGATTAAATTTATCATCCTCTTTTTCTACTGTTGAAGTTTTGTCAGGCTTATCAGATTTTGTAACTAATACAGTATTTTCAACTTGTTTTGAATCAAAATAAAAATATATTCCACAAGAAATCAAAAGCAATACGACAGCAGCGTATTTCCACCATTGAACAGATTGTTTTAAGGGCAAATCAGAGGTTTCTCCCATTCCATGATCTATTCTATCCCAAAGATCACGAGACGGCTTTATTTCTCTGCTTTCGTAATCAGATCTTAATTGTCTCAGTGTTTCTTTTTTCATTTTCTTTTGTTTTAAAAAATTCAACAAGCCATTTTTTAGCTTTATTCAGCTGACTCTTGCTTGTTCCTTCGGAGATATTAAGAATTTCAGCTATTTCCTGATGTTTTTTCTCTTCAAAAACATATAGATTAAAAATTATCCTATATCCTGCCGGCATCTTAGAGAATACTTCTTCAAGATTAATTTCCTCTAGTTGTTCTTCAAAGTTTTCATCAGAAAAATCATCTGCAACATCAATGTCTACATAAAGTATATTTTTAGACTTCCGTACAAAACTTATAGAGTCATTAACTACAATTTTTCTCAACCAAAAAGGAAAGCTTTTATAATCTCTGCACTCATTTAATTTTGTGAAACACTTTAGAAATGCATTTAATAATACATCTTCTGCATCATGAATATTATTAGTATATGAATTTGCAATAGCCAACATTCTACACGAGAAAGCTTCATAAAGAGCCTTCTGAGCTCTCCGATCTTGTTTTTTAGCAAGTATAAAGTTTTCCTCTAAGTTCTTCATGTATGAGTTTCTATCTATAAGACGAGGGAAATGATAAAAGGTTGCCTCAAAAATAAAAAAAATGCACTTTATTTTTAAAGTGCATTTTAATATATTGATAATTAACTTAATAAAATTTAGTGATTTACATTAGCTACCTCTTTAGGATCATGCTTATGTTTAAATAAGAGAGCAAAAAGTATGGCAAGTACCAAGGCATATGCTGCAAAAGATAGCCAGATCTGATGCCAGTCTTTTACCAAAACAATTGAAGATAAAGTTCCGTCATTATTTACCGCAGCATTAAAAGAATTTTTAAGAATCTCTAAAAACGTAGGGTTATCCGGTGTTGTTTCTAGGTAAGATGATAAATCGGAAACATTAGTAAATCTATGTGTAAAGAATTTATCAATAGCCCAACCTGCCATATAGCTTCCAAAAACAGCTCCAAAACCATTGGTCATCATCATAAACAAACCCTGTGCAGAAGAACGGATCTTTTTATCAGTTGTAGTTTCTACAAAAAGGGAACCTGAGATATTAAAGAAATCAAAAGCCATCCCGTAAACAATACAAGAAAGCACAATTAAAGCCAAGCCATATCCATCGGGAATTCCGTAAGCAAAAAATCCAAATCTTAAAACCCATGCAAACATTGACATCAACATTACTTTTTTAATTCCGAACTTTTTCAAAAAGAAAGGGATAGCAAGTATAAATAAAGTTTCAGAAACCTGAGAAATGGACATAATAATTGTTGATCGCTGTACTACAAAAGAATTTGCATATTTTGGAAAATGTGCAAATTCACTTAGGAAAACATCTCCATAAGCATTAGTCAACTGTAATGCAGCCCCTAAAAGCATGGAAAACAAGAAAAATAATGCCATTTTATAGTTTCCGAAAAGCTTGAATGCATTTAAACCAAGCTGTTCTGATAAAGGTGCACTTTTATCAATCAATTTCTGTGGTGGACATTTTGGTAGGGTAAGTGCATAGATTCCAAGTAAAATTGCAACAACTCCACCAATATAAAACTGTCCTTCTGTTGCCTTATTTCCTGTAAGATTTGTAATCCACATTGCTACAATAAACCCAATTGTCCCCCAAACACGAATGGGAGGAAAATCTTTTACAACATCCAAATTACTATTCTTTAGTATCGTGTAAGAAATAGAGTTCGCAAGTGCAATTGTTGGCATATAAAAACACATGGCAGCAAGCATTACGTAAAAGAACGAATTAGGATCTCCTGTATGTGGTAAGATAAATAGAACAATCCCATAAAGAATTTGTAGAGCCGAAAAAATTCGCTCCGCATTTACCCAGCGGTCTGCAATAATTCCGGTGATGGTAGGCATAAAGATAGAAGCTATCCCCATTGTTCCGAAAACAGCTCCAAACTGTGTCCCGTCCCAATGTTTTGTACCGAACCAAAAATTAGCCATCGTAATCAGCCATGCTCCCCAAACAAAAAACTGCAGAAAGCTGAGGATGGTAAGTCGTAATTTTAAATTCATAGTTTAGTTATAAATATCTCTTTTAATCAATTTTCTTTTTCCTTCTTTTGATTTCTTCCTGAATTTCTAAGGCAGTATCATAATCTTCTTCTTTTACTGCATCTTCTAATAATTTTTGAAGTTCTTCCATTGAAAGAGATTTTAAATTATCCTCAGACTGAACGGTTTCAGAGAATGATTGTTCTTCTTTCGAAACATCTTCTAATTCCAAAAGAATTCCTGCTTCATTTAAAACTTGTTGGGTGGTGAAAATTGGTGCGTCAAAACGTACCGCCATAGCAACAGCATCAGAAGTTCGGGCATCTAAGATAAGCTCTTCTTCTGTTACTTTGTTTTTAAAGTTAATATTAGAAAAGAAAACTCCATCTACAATCTGATAAATAATGACTGAGACCAATTCGTAATTCGCCGAAACTATAAATTTTGTAAATAAATCGTGTGTAAGAGGACGTGGTGGATGAATATCTTTCTCCAGACCGAGAGAAATGGATTGTGCTTCGAAATTTCCTATAACAACAGGTAATTTTATATGTGTTTCTTCATGTTCCAATAACAAAGCGTACGCCCCTGATTGGGTCTGGCTGTACGATATTCCTCGAATAATTAGCTGTTTATAATCCATAACTACAAAGATAAATTAATTTTTTATTGTAGGTTTTACTTTTTAGACAAAAATAAAAGCTCGGAGTGCCCGAACTTTTATTTTTTTTATTTATTATAAACTAAATTTTATCCTTTGATTGCTTTAATCTTTTCAGTTAATGCAGGAATAATCTGGAAAGCATCACCTACTACTCCATAGTCAGCAGACTTAAAAAACGGAGCTTCAGGATCACTGTTAATGACTACGATAGTTTTAGAAGAATTCACTCCAGCTAAATGCTGAATTGCTCCAGAAATACCTACAGCAATATAAAGATTTGGAGAGATCGCTTTACCTGTTTGTCCTACGTGTTCTGTGTGAGGTCTCCAACCTATATCAGAAACAGGCTTAGAACAAGCTGTAGCAGCGCCTAAAACATTTGCTAAATCTTCAATCATCCCCCAGTTTTCAGGACCTTTCATCCCTCTACCTGCAGAAACCACTACTTCAGCTTCTTTAAGATCCAGTTTTCCAGAACTCTGTTCATGAGAAACTACTTTAGTATCTTCATTGGCTACAGATAAATTTTTCACTTCTTCAGAACCGGAAGCTGCATTTTCCTTAACCCCGAAAGCATTTTGAGAAACCGTAACGATCACTCCTGTACCTTCAGCTTTAGCATGCATAAATCCTTTTCCTGAGAAAGCTCTTCTTTTCACCTGGAATGGCGAAAGACTTTCTGGCGCTTCCAGAACGTTAGTAATTAAAGAATAATTCTTCATTACAGCTAACATTGGTGCTACAGAAGAAGCATCTGTAGTATGCGGGAAAATAATAATATTTCCATCAGCTACTTCACTTACTGCCTGAGCAAAAGCTTTTGCTGAAAAACTTTTAAGACCTTCGTCTTTAATATTGATAACATTTGATGCTCCATATTTATATAATAAATCTGAAGAATCAGTAGGGTTTACAGAAATCGCTGTAACGGTATCTCCAGCCTGATCTGCAACAGCTTTAGCATAAGAAACTGCCTCGAAAGCTGCTTTTTTGTAAACTCCATTTATATTTTCTGCGTATACGAATACTGCCATTTTTTTAAAATTTAAAGATTAAAAAATTAAAGGATTAAAGAAATGGATTTAGAACAGGATCTTTAAATATCCTTGCTTCTGACATCCAGTTTCTAATTTTTATATCACTTTAGCTTCCTCATGAAGAAGTCTTACCAACTCATCCAAATTATCAGGAGAAACCATTTTCACAGCAGCCCTAGGTGGAACGCTGTCATAAGAAACTCCCTGAACTTTTACTTCTGAAGAAGTAGGCTCAACAACCTGTAAAGGTTTTGTTCTCGCAGACATAATTCCTCTCATATTAGGAATAATAAGATCTTTCTCATCCACTAATCCCTTCTGACCTGCAATTACAGCAGGAAGTTTTACAGAAATAGTTTCTTTACCGCCTTCAATTTCTCTTACAGCAGTTGCCTCACTTCCATTTACATCTAAACCTACAGATGCGTTCACGAAAGGTTGGTTTAATAACTGAGCTACCATTCCTGGAACAGAGCCTCCATTATAGTCAATCGATTCTTTACCACAAAGGATAAGATCATAACCTCCATTTTGAGCAACAGCAGCAATTTCTTTAGCTGTTGAATAACTATCTTTCGGATCAAGATTTACTCTAACTGCATCATTTGCACCAATTGCCAATGCTTTTCTTATTACAGGTTCTGTAGCAATGTCTCCTACATTTATTACTGTAACCGTAGCTCCTTGAGATTCCTGAAGTTTAACCGCCTTTGTCAATGCAAATTCATCTAAAGGATTAATAACCCACTGAATTCCATTTTTGTCGAAAGCAGATTTATCTGCTGTAAAGTTAATTTTGGAAGTAGTATCCGGAACACTACTAATACAAACTAATATTTTCATGTGTACTATTTTATTTTTCTCTTTTTATCGCATAAAAGTTCTGTACCGTTATGCAGAGATTTTGTTTGATTAATTTCTGTAAATATAAATAAAAAATATATTATGCATGCATAATACTTATGATTTTATTATTCAATACATTAAATGTAATTACTTACCTGGTTTTGTTGCCCTAAACTCTATCTTACTAGGCAAAACCCGTGGGTTCATTTTTAAAATATCCAATACCAAATTCCCCATATCTTCGGGCTGGATTTTCCATTCATCCTTTTCAGAAACTACATTTCCATTGAAATTTGTTGCTACAGAACCTGGCATGATCACCGTTGTTTTAATATTGTATTTTCTAAGGTCTATCATAGCAGCTTGTGTAAATCCTACAACTCCAAATTTTGAAGCATTATACCCGGTACCATTTTCAAAGAAATTAGCTCCAGCCAAACTTGAAATTGTGATATAATATCCTTCTGACTTTTTCAACTCTTCTACTGATGCTTTTAATGTGTAAAAAGCACCTGTTAAATTAGTTTCTATCATAGAATTCCATTCCTCAGAAGTTAATTCATCTACCGGTTTAAATATCCCTAATCCAGCGTTAGCAATAACAAAATCTAATTTTCCGAATTTATCTATGGTATATCTGATAGCTTCTTCTTCACTTTCCAAGCTTCTCACATCAGAAACAATTCCTAATACCTGACTGGAATATTTTTGTAATTCTTTTTCCGCTTCCATTACATCTTCCCGTTTTCTTCCTGAGAACGCAACAGATACTCCATTCTCAAGCAAAATTTTAGCTATTCCAAAACCTATACCTTTGGTTCCACCTGTTATATAGGCAACTTTATTCTCGATCATATATTTCACTTTAATTTCTCTAAAATAAAAAAAACGCTTCAATTGAAGCGTTTTATTGGGACTAAGATTTATCAGTAATTTATTTTTTAATGAATTTTTTAGAAAATTGCTCCCCTTTGGTTTCAATAGAAAGGATATACACTCCTGGAAGAAGATTTCTTACATCTATTTTATCACCATTAAGTTTAGCGTTTATGCTTCTTCCCGCCGCATTAAAAATTTCAGCTTTAGTAATCTGTGACTTTGATTGTATAGTAATAAAATCAGTTGCAGGATTAGGATAAACTGAAATATCATTTTCTTTCGCAACAGCCTCTTTTGTCGCTAATACTGTCGTATTTTTAGCGGTTAACATATAGTTATCAAAAGAAGTGATGTGAGCCACTGTATTTCCTGAACCAACTACTGAAACAAAATCCATTTCATACGGATCTATGCCTGCAGCAAGCGGTATATAATTTGAAGCAGGGCTATAAACAACACCTCCAGGTCCTGTCCATGTAACCGCTCCTGTGGTTTTATTAAATGTGCACTTTAATGTGATCCATGTATTTGCAGGATAAGTATAGGTGTTTGGCTCCAAATAAAAAAGAATATTCCCCATTGCCCCACTATTAGTATTGTGATAGTTTGCTATACCAACAACTCTTTGTGTAGCAAATTCATATCCAGCTCCAAGCAGCGTTTTATGGGTTGTCTCATCATAAACTAAAACAGTTGCTCTACCCACGCCACCTGTCACACTTCCAGTGTATAAATTAAATTCCAGTTCAAGGATATTATTTCCTGGTGTTCTTGCAGCCCACGCAGCAGGCAGTCCATCTTTCCACATATACTTTGTTCCTGTTGCGGTTGAACTTCCCGTAAGCTGCAAAGATTTGTCATGAGAAGCATCGATATTTACAATTTGTGCATCTGAATTTTGACCTCCTGCAAAATCTGTACGAAACCCACCTTGCCCCAAAGTAGTCGGGGTCACGGTTGTACCGACATTTCCTATATTATAGGAATTAAAATTATCTTCTTGTAAAGATTGGGCATTTAATGTCTGTAATAAAACAAATAAAAATGCATTAATTAGTAAAATTTTTTTCATAAGATTTTTTTTAATTTGATATTATTATTGAAACTATTTATAATTAGCTTCTATTGATAAGACAACAAAAGTTAAAAAAGGTTGCCTGTGAATAAAAAAATAAACAAAATGTCTCCTATCAATGAATTTAAAAAACATAATCATTTATTAAGATGCATTTTTGACAAGTTATTTGTTTAATTTTCTGAAATTCTTTAATTCTATGATTAGCAAAATTGATCGTTACAAAGCTATTTTGGTATTAAGAGATTACCAATACTTAAAAACAAGTAATTATTTATACCTGATATTAGGTATTTTTAGTATTACAAGTTTTAAGTAGATTACAAATTAGTCTTATAATAAAAGTATTATTTACATCAAAATCTATAAAACTGTAAACATTCACACTTGTCTAATTGAATGTATATACAAAAAAAGCGCTCCAATTGGAGCGCTGTATGTTTATGTAAATTAAGATTTACCTGTAATTATTCTTTAATAATTTTTTGAATATATACTTTTCCATCATTAGCTTTAACTTTTAAAATATAGTTTCCTTTTGGATAGCTTGATACATTCACTTCGTTCACATTTTTGTTATTTCCGATAGAAGTAACTACTCTACCATTCATATCAAAAATATCTATTCCTTCAGATTTCAAATTGTTTCCAAATTTAAATTTCAGGACATCTTTAACTGGATTTGGATAAACCTGTAGATCTTTAGAATTAATTACCTCTGTAACTCCTAAAGTATTTTGTCCTGTAACTGTAATAACCCATCTTGCTGAACCAAAAGCCGCCAAGGCACCTGTTCCGGTTGCAATAGGTGTATCAATACCACAAGCCTCTGAAGACAAATATGAAGGTGCTGTTTGCGCACTTGCATTAGTTCCTAAATAAAAAGACTGTGGTGGGGTAGTACCACTACCATCATGAAATAGTTCTACTATAAATGTACCTCCTGCAGGAACAATTTGCGAAAGACCAGTTCCAGTGTTTACCATTCCTAACACGTTAGCTGGTGTTACATTAACCGTTGTTGTTCCAAGAAAAGTAGGAGTTCCTGTTGGAAATGTACCAACTAAAGTATAAAGATTGACCTCCACAGGAAGAGTTGTACTAGCAGTTTGAACTCCAAACGCTACATTAGTAATATTATAGTTATAGTTAATCCCATAATCGGATAATTTAAAAACTCTATAATATGAATTATCTGAAGTAAAGCCTCCAGCTTGATTTCCGCAGGCAACAGAACCAGTTGATACTACTGTATTCTGTGTTGCGTTTTGTGATATTACTTGTGCAAAGGTTGTACCTGCAAATATTACAACCGCTAAAGATGTAAAGATTTTTCTCATGATATTATTTTTTAGTTATTTTTGTAAAGATATTTTTTTTTCTTGATTAAAAAAAATTTTAATTTAAAAAATATATAATCAAAAATAATCAGTCATATAAACAATAAAATAAACAACACAATACACTATTAAGTGAAAAATAAGTATTTTTATATTATTTTTTATAATTAATAAAATAAACCATTAAGTATTTTTTATTTAAAATATAACCATCAAAAAAGAGAATGCCCATTACAGGCATTCTCTTTTTTGATTTTAAGCTTAGTGGTTAATTACTTTAACAATAATTATCTTTCACAAATAGCTTTTATTTTGAATAGTTTTCGAAGAATAATGGAATACTTTCAATTCCTTTATAGAAATTGAATAAGCCATAATGTTCATTGGGAGAATGGATAGCATCGGAATCCAGACCAAAGCCCATTAAAACAGATTTCGCACCTAATACTTTTTCAAACATAGAGGTGATAGGAATACTTCCGCCTCCTCTGTAAGGTAATACTTCTTTTCCAAATGCTGTTTCCATTGCTTGTTTTGCAGCTGCAAATTCTTTGGTATCAGTTGGCAAAACATAAGGCATCCCTCCATGATGTGGAGTAACTTTCACTCTAACAGTATCAGGAGCAATTTTCTCGAAATATTTTGTAAATTTTTCTGTAATCTCTTCCGGAGTTTGATAAGGAACCAAACGCATTGAAATCTTTGCAAAAGCTTTTGAAGGAATAACTGTTTTTGCTCCTTCTCCTGTGTAACCTCCCCAAATCCCATTACAGTCTAAAGTAGGACGGATAGAAGTTCTCTCCAAGGTTGTATATCCTTTTTCTCCTTCTACATTGCCAAGACCAATTGCTTTTTTAAACTCTTCTGGATTATCTTTCAATTTATTCATTTCAGCTCTTTCTTCATCTGAAACTACATCCACATTATCGTAAAAACCATCAATCGTAATATGTCCATCTTCATCGATCAATTTTGCAATCATCCTTGAAAGAACATGAATAGGGTTTGGAACAGCTCCTCCATAAAGGCCAGAATGTAAATCTCTGTTCGGCCCTTCCACTTCTACTTCTACATAACTTAAACCTCTTAAACCTGTAGTAACAGTAGGTTGTTCGTTGCTATAAATATGGGTGTCAGAAATTAAAATGCAATCGCAAGCTAATTTCTCTTTGTTTTCATTTACAAAATCTCCCAAGCTTACAGATCCAACTTCTTCTTCTCCTTCTAAAATAAACTTAACATTACAAGGAAGAGAATTGGTTTTCATCATTGCTTCAAAAGCTTTCAGGTGCATGAAAAATTGACCTTTATCATCTGCAGAACCTCTTGCAAAAATTGCCCCATCAGGATGAAGTTCAGTTTTTTCAATATAAGGTTCGAAAGGTGGTTTTTTCCACAGTTCTAATGGATCAGCAGGTTGAACATCATAATGTCCATAAACCAATACCGTTGGCAGGCTTTTATCTAAAATTTTCTCACCAAAAACAATAGGATAGCCTTTTGTCTGGCATACTTCAACATTATCAGCACCAGCATTCTTAAGATGTGTTGCACATACCTCTGCACATTTCAATACATCACCTTTGTAAGCAGGATCTGCAGAAATAGAAGGAATTCTCAATAACTCAAATAACTCATCTACGAAACGCTGTTTGTTTTCGTTGATGTAATTTAATGTCTCTTGCATTGTAAAAATTTGTTTTGTTAAAATTAAAGAAAATGGGTCGCAGGAGCAAGCAAAAACAGAGAATTTTCCCTGGAATCTATATTTATCGGAAATTTAGAAATTATCAACGTTTTAAAACAAAAAATGCCTTACAGTTTTGCAAGACATTTTTATATTTTCTACTAATAATTAGTGTTCAGCTTTAGCTTTCTCAGCTTCTACAGGCTTTGCAGTGGTAGCGCTATCTTTTTTTGGAGCCTCAGCATCCTGTTTTTCAGTAACACCAGCTTCTTTGTGCTCTGCAGCAGCTTCATGCCCCTTACCATGAGCTTCTCCACCTCCTTGCGCGTCATCAGAATATCTTTCTGCTCCTTCTTCCAGTTTTAAGGTATTCTTATTCCCTCCAGCTTGTATTTTCTTACAGCTTACTGCTACACTTGCAATGGCTAAACATATAATTAATTTTCTCATGCTTAAATTTTAGATTGCCCAAAATTAAGAAATCTTGCCTCTTTTGGCAACATTTTTATATTGATTTTAAAATAATTTTTCCTTTTTTGGATTGGGTAAAAATAAGATATTGCTCACCACCATCCTTTAAACCATATTTCTTCTTAATTTCATCTGGCTTCAGAGGATAGTTCTTAGAAATAATATTAAATTGCTCTTTCTTTTTAATCTTCTTACTATCAATAACTTCCATCTCTAAAACTCTCCCAGGAAAATTACTGATCATTTTATCGGAAGTGTAAATATGGGTATTGGGATGAAGTTTCTCCAAATTAAATTTTTCTGAAATTAAATTAAAGATTCCACATTTTAATATTGAATTATTGGGTAAATAAATAAATCTTTCAGGCTCAGTATATTCAGAGTGAGCATTTTCTTCTTCACCAAATTGAAATGTAAAAGGTGATTCATTAACCTCCAGGTTCACACAATGGCAAATAATATTTCCTGAATTTTTATTTGACAAAGATATAACAACCTCCTTTACATCATTTCTGACAGCAATAATATCAATTCTTGAAATGTGCTTTACTACAGATATCAGATACTTCAAATCAATCAATGGTGATAGTTTTATAATAACTTCATTTGAGATAGATAGTAAATGATCCTGAATTTCTAAAATATCGGGAGACAAGTCTTCTAAAAGAAAAACTTTATTCTTGTTGCTATCCCTTCTTGCGGGATCTAAATATATAACATCAAAAAAATCTTTATTTTCACTTAAAAAATCTTCCAGATTTGTGTTGATGAATTTTGCTTTTTTTCCTAAAACAGTCCAATTATGTTCAACAATCTTTAAGAGCTCTGTATTCTGTTCTATTAAGGTAACATCTTTAAAATTTTGGGATAGGTAATAAGCATCTATTCCAAAGCCACTTGTAAGATCAATAAACTTATTCCCATGTAAAGATTCTGATTTATAAAGGGCTGTTTTTTCTGAAGATGCTTGCTCTAAATTAAGCTGTGGTGGAAAAACAATTTCATTGTGCAGTAAAAAGGGGAATTTTTTCAATGCCACTTGTTTTCCTTTTATTTGCTGAACAATTTCCTGAATCGTCACTTCAGGAAATGGAGATTTTTTCAATAATAAAGAATGCAAATCTGAATTTGTATTTGCATTAATGAATTCTTGAACCTTTTGGTCTAGTATTTTGTTTCCCACAGATTTCACAAATATCACAGATTAAAAAACCATTAATCAATAGTTCCATTTATTTTTCTAATTATACTTTTAGCAATAAAGTCTGTATTAAAATTAATTAATATGCCCAACTTAAAACCAGTTAATTTAAAATAAGTTAATAATTGTTTGTGATGCACTTTTCATTTTCATTCATTTGTGTAGTTTTATTTGAAGTAATTTACAAATCAGTGTGATTTGTGAAATCTGTGGGAACAAAAATTTACTCCAATAAATATTTATCTTTTGTAAAAGATATAATCCGTTAATAATGGCTCAACCCCACTTTGCTTTAATAAAGAGTTGATCTGACCTCTATGATAAGTTGAATGATTAATAGCATGAAAAAGCATCTCAAACACACTATTTTCAAATTTGGTGCCTCTTGAATTTTGATAACCTATTCTGTTATCTAAATTAAAATTTTGAACAATCTGAATACTTTTTAAAAAATTCTGATGGTTGATTTCTTCCAGATCTTCAAGTGGATTTATCTGCCAAACCCCAAACGGTTGTTCTCCCAATATTCTTGCATTCCAGATTTGTTGAGCGTCAAGCGTATGGTTTATCAATGCAATGGTTTTTTCATCAATTTTCGAGATTTCTTCTTTAATAAGTTTTATAATTTCTCGATTATAATGATGAGTATATTCAAATAAATCAATTAACTTTTCATTCATTACTCAAACATTTCTGCCCAACGGACCGGTTTTATTTCTTTCTCGTTGTAAAGCTCTTTAATTGACCTTTTAACTTCTAGTTTTGGATAAAGATTCACTCCGATCAGCTTTATTTTACCTTCTTCAACCCATTTTTGTTCTTCAATGGCTTGATCATAGATCTTCTTCTGTACAATTCCTTGTTTAATTAATTCCAAATACCCTCCTGCATCTTCTATTTCCAGGAATAAGTCCCATGATTTATCTGCAATCTGTTGAGTTAGATCCTCAACATAATAACTACCATTAGAAGCGTCTTCAAATACATTAATTATACTTTCATAAGCTAATACAATCTGCTGCTTGAAAGAGATCTCTTGTGAGTTTTCAGAGCTTTTTTCAATCTTATAATCGTTACTATAAACAGCATCAGCCCCACCTATCATAGCAGCTGCAAGCTCTAATGTGGAACGGATAAGGTTATTTTCACTATCTGAAAACGCTTTATTTCTTAGAGAAGTTTCTGCAAAAATATATGGAATCAGATCTAAATTATATTCTTTTGAAAGTTGATTAAAAATCAATTTGAAAGCTCTTATTTTGGCCATTTCAAAGAAGTAATTGCTTCCAACTGCTATCCTGAAAATTAGTTTGTTTAAAATTTCAGTTCCAAAGACTTCAACAAGTTCTTTAGATTTTGCCAGACCAATACCTAACTGCTGAAAGATCGCAGCTCCTGAATTTTGATGAAGAGAAATATCTACGCAAATATTCCTTCTAAAGTCTTTAGCAAGTAATTCTTTGACAAGTTGTTCATTAATTATCCCTTCTTTTTCATCGAACACATCGATTAATGAGAAATACTGATCTTCATCTTTTGGACTGATATGTTCGGCAAGGTCTTTATTATTAACAAAAATTGTTTTTTGCTCAAGGTTTTCTACATTCTGATCCAAAAGGAAAGCAAAAACGTCATCTTCTAAACTTTCATGGTAATTAGATACTAAATGTGTACTTTCTTCAACTTTTGGCAGATTTACTAAAGGTTTTTGTACTGCACTATAAAAAGGCTTTACAACAATTCCTTCTAAATTTTCTTTTTTCAGAATGGTATAAATATCTTCTGTTTTAAGTTGCTTTTTTACTAAATTTTCCCAGTCGGGAAATGTATTTATATTTGACATTTAGTTGAAAGTTATGAGTTAAGAGAATAATTTATGAATCCTATTTTTTAGGAATATTTGTACTGTCTACCACCAGAATAAAGATCTCTTCATCTGGTTTTTTCATAAAATAATTTTCTCTTGCGTATTTTTCTTTTTCAGATTTATTGTTCATCAGTTTTTTATAAAACGTATCGTTCTTTTCATACTCGGTTTTATAATACTGTAATTGTTCCTGGTATTTATTAATCTCACCATTAAGTTCATTAATTACCAAGAACGAAGTTTTATCAAAAAAAACCATCCAAACCAAAAATAAACAGATAGTGATAAAATACCTGTTTACAATGTATTTTTGAAGAAGCTTTAATACTTCTGATTTTGGTTGTATGTCTTTAATTAATTTATTTGCCATTTTAGTGTTTTCTCAACGAGTTTTTTATAACAGTAGTTAAAAAATCAATCGCTACGGAATTTTGTTTCATATTAGGGATAATAAGATCGGCTTCATTTTTTGAAGGCTCGATAAATTCCTGATGCATTGGTTTCAAAGTGGTTTGATAGCGATGTAAAACTTCACTTAAATCTCTTCCTCTTTCCTGAGTATCTCTTCTAATCCTCCTAATTAGTCTTTCATCTGAATCTGCATGAACAAAAACTTTCAAATCAAATTCTTTCAATAACTCCTTATTAGTAAGTACCAAAATTCCCTCCACAACCAAAACATTTTTAGGTTCTACAGTAACATGATCTCCGGTTCTGGAATGAGTAACAAAGCTGTAAATCGGCTGTTCAATAGGTTCATTATTTTTTAAAGCTTTTACATGTTTTAACATCAGTTCAAAATCTATTGACTTCGGGTGGTCATAATTTAAAGCTTCCCTTTCAGTCAGTGTAAGATTATGGTTATCATGATAATAATTATCCTGAGAAAGGATGTTCATTCCTTCGATATCAAGCTGTTGGAGTATTTTATCAACAACTGTAGTTTTGCCGGATCCTGTTCCTCCTGCAATTCCTATTACAAGCATTCTTTTTGAGTTTCTATATAGTTGGGTACAAATATACTATTTTAGTTGAATGCAAGTAAAGTAATGCCTCTGTAATTCTTGAATAAAAAAAAGCCGGCATAAAATGCCGGCTTTCATTAGAGTTTTATTTTTTGATAAATTTAGTAGATAAATTTATGCCTTTCATATTCAATAAGTAGTCACCTGTTTGAAGATTAGAAACATCAACTTTATTTTTACCGTTTCCAATGGTGGTTTCTAAAACTTTTCGGCCTTCCATGTTGTAGATCTCCACTTTTTCTTCTTTAGTTATTTTTAAAGAAATGTTCAATACATCATGTACCGGATTGGGATAAACAGCAATAATTTCTTTTTTAGAAACATCATCAACACTCAGCTGACAGCTGTAAGCTGGTAAAACATATCCTGCAGCAGTAAATTCCTGTGTCATAATAGCAATATCCCCACAAGTGAATCCAAATTGCCCAAGCATATCAATCGCCGCCTGTCTCACTGCAATTGCTGCCTGTTGCTGATTAGTGCTCGATCCTGTCATAGATATTCCCTCCAAAAATGCCCGGTCAGTTTTCGCTCTTCCTATTTGATCATAAATCCTCATAAGAGCAGAAGCCCATATTTGTCCTCTGATGTGAATAGCTCCACTCCCTGGATATAAAGCTGTATAGTTTGTAATTCTTCCTGCCCAGCATTCATTATGTCCATCCCAGCTGAACATCCAATTATATTGTGGAGCAGATGAAGGCCATTGATTAAGGCTTCTGCTATACGACTGAGCCCAATAGTCTCCACATCCCTCGCTCAATCCCTGAACCTGAGACAAATTTCCATTCGTTAACCAATCATGTACTCCATGACCTAACTCATGTAAAATAACATCGGCATCTTCAGCATCATCTACACAGCCTTCGCCAAAAACCAATCTGCCATTACTGTAATAAGAATTATCATCACCATCCACTCCGTGTGGGTCATACCACAATATCCCTTCGTTAGTTAATGGTTTACATACGATATTCAAGGTTTCATTAATGTATCTTAAGCTATTATCTATATGCCAGTAAGCGTTTACCGCCTCAAAACCCTGTTCATTTCTGTTAAACAGGAATTGATTTGTTGCTTGAGTAAACAGCCCTGTTGCCGGTGTTTCTAATTCTTTAATTTCTGCATAAGAACCTTTTAATTTATACACTCCCCCAGCAAAATCTACTTCGGGAATGGTAACCAGAGTTCTTGCAGCATCCAAACTAGCATTAGTTGCATCATCATTATCTATATACTGTCCCCCATAAGTAACCTGCATTTTAGAGAGAGGATCAGGATTGAAAATATAACCCGAGCCGGGTACAAAAGCTTTTTTTGTATTTATTTCTTTATTTGTGCTTTTTTTTCTGGGCTTTTTGATTTCATTTTTATCATGATGATAAAGTGCAATATCCTCTACACTGATTATGTTACCATTTTGTGCATCTACTATTGTTTCCCAGCTTCCGGGATTATCATGAGAATTTGTAAGTACTCTGTAGACAAGTTTTGTTTCACCACTTTTTGTGGCATAAACAAACAGTTTAGTTTCTTCAAAAGTAACTTTCCCTTTTGTTTTTGAAACAGTATGGGCTTTTTGAAGCGCTTCAGAGGCTTTAAGCGAAGGAACTGTATTTACTTCTTCAATATTCTTTTTTAAATTTTCAGTGGAGGTATAAGTGATTTTACCTTCCTTATTGAAGTGTACCAGGATCTCAGATTGAAAAACAGGTACATCTTTCACATATTGTTGAAAGCGCAATGTTTCTCCAGAGGTTCCTTTTTTCACAAAGTTTAGTGTCAGTTGACTACTTTGAATTCCTAGATTCCTAGAATTTTCACTAATCCATTTTTTCGCAGGTGCTTCAAAAGAAGATTCTTGGGCTAATAGGCTGGAAGATGCCAGTACACACCCAAGGAGTAAAGAATTAATTTTTAATCTCATATAATATTTTTTAAGTTGTTTTACTAAAATAGCAAAGATTATTGAGATAAGACCTTCTATTTTAAAATATCTTAATAAAATATTAAATAATTGTAAATAGATCAAAAAAAGCCCCGACATCATGTCAGGGCTATATTATACTATTTCACTTGTTAATTCTCTTGAAATTAATTTTTCGTGCATCGGCTTCAAAACTTCCATTGAGCCTGTTTTTACTGTACATTTACCTTTATAATGTATTAATATGGTACATTGTTCAGCTTGCTCTAAGGTATGTTTGCAGATTTCCACCAAACTATCAATTACATAATCAAAAGTATGAATGTCATCATTGTGTAAAATTAATTTGTAAACATCATCCGTTTCTTCCAACACAAGAACTTCTTCTTCATACTGACGTTTTGGATTTTCGTAATCCCTTATTCCGTTATAAAAAATCATTTTAGAATTATTTAAACTTCTCCTAATCTATCTGCGATATCATTTAAAATATTTGGTCCTTCATAAACCAATTCAACAAGCTCAACGCTCTTATTATTCATTTTTAAGATCTTAAAATGATAATTCTCAAGGTCAAATTCCTGATTTTCAACTGGAATATCTTCCAAAGCATGAAGGATAAAACCTGCTAATGTATTGTATTCACTTTCTTCTGAAGGCGCTAATTTCTTAGGTAAAAATTCATTAATTTCTTCTAAAGGCTGCGTAGCCTGTACCCAATAAATATTGTCTCCAATTTTATCCACCACCTTATCTTCATCATCCTCTTCATCCTGAATCTCACCCACTAATTCTTCAAGTATATCTTCTAGTGTGATAATACCTTCGGTACCACCAAATTCGTCAATCACAATAGCTAAATGTTGCTTT
This sequence comes from Chryseobacterium sp. FW101-FHT12H09, assembly GCF_058790395.1. Classification (NCBI taxonomy): domain Bacteria; kingdom Pseudomonadati; phylum Bacteroidota; class Flavobacteriia; order Flavobacteriales; family Weeksellaceae; genus Chryseobacterium; species Chryseobacterium sp. FW101-FHT12H09. The sequence continues at coordinate 235,183 of NZ_JBYTCP010000003.1, forward strand.
TTCTGTTGGAAAATCTTTAGTAGATCAGAGATCTTTTTACTTCCAACCACAAAGAATGCATCTCGCATCAAGATTTTTAAATCATCATGATTCAGTTCTCCCTTTCTCTTAACAAATTCCCGGATAATCTCTTTTGTATAAAGAATACCTATTACATTATCAATAGAGTCTATATATACAGGAATTCTGGAATAACCACTATCCATAATTTTGTTAATAATATCACTGATATCTTCTTCAAAATCAATTGATGTAATATTTTGCCTCGGAACCATGATTTGTTTCGCAGAATGATCTGTAAAATCAAACGCATTTTTAATGATCTCATAGTTCTCCTCTTCAATTTCTCCACTATCTGCACTTTGTTTTACCAAAAGCTGAAGCTCTTCAGTGGAGTGAATCTCCTGTTCTGAAGCAGGGTGAATTTTCATTAATCTTAAAACCCCATTAGACATGGAATTCATTAACCAAATAAAAGGTTTAAAGATGGTATAGAAAACCCTTAAAGGAACAGCAGTTGCCATTGTCGTAGCCTCTGATTTCCTTATAGCAATTGACTTTGGAATAAGCTCTCCAAAAACAATATGCATAATCGTAATGATAACAAAACTGATTATTAACGATATTGACGTAACAGAAGCTGGGCTCAATTCAAAATTAATTGATATAAAAAGATTTTCGATAACATGATGCAATGCGCTTTCTCCCACCCAACCAAGGGCAAGTGAAGCCAATGTAATTCCTAATTGTGTTGCAGATAAATATTCATCAAGATGTTTTATGATGTGCTCTGCCTGTTTAGCCATAGAATCACCTTCTGCAGCTTTTATCTGAATTTGCGAGTAACGAACTTTAACAATTGAAAATTCTGCGGCTACGAAAAAGCCATTAAGTAATACAAGAAACAAGGCTAACAAAAGCCTGACTATGTCCGAGTCCATTTAGAAAATTATATAAAATTAATTTTTACAAAGATATATAAAATAAAAGTAACAAAAAAAGCATCAATATACTCGATGCTTTAATATTCTGTTAAAAATATTTCTTGCGAATTTTCAGATCTCTGCTTCAGAAATACTACTTAGATATTTTTACAAAAAAAAGTAAAAGTAAAATATCCTTCTAAATTTCATATAGATACCTACGAGCTTTAAAAATAACTTAAGCTATTTATTCTGGAAATTATTGTCTAATTATTTTCCCAAGCCTTACGTACTTCAGCTTCTATATCATTTTCTACTACAACTTCTTTGTCAAAAACTAAAGAAGCTCGTGTTTTCTTGTTATAAAGAGGCCAATTATTTATCTCACTTTTGTTTGGATTGCCCGTGTGAGCAAAGTTGAGCCAAGCTTGTTGCATTGTCTGCGAAAGATTTTGTATTTCCTTTTCATCCGAACCTTTCAACGTTTCTACCACATCGTCTGATTGAAGATTACCAAATGCAAACGGAATTTCTAATGAATGAAAACTACAAAGTCCTGATGTTCTTAAATAATCGCTTGCCCACCTAAAACGGTACATAAAAACAGGATTGCTATCCAACATTGCTGTTGCAATAGTAACAGCAGGCATCCAAATGCTTGCATCACCTCCCATTTTAATGGGTCTTAAATCTGCCGGGATTTCTCTATAAGCTTCTTTAATTTCAGAAGCTGTATTGGGATAATTTTGCTCCAAATAAATATTTATCAGTGTATCATTAACCGGCATAATTTTAGGCACAGGCAACAAAGCAAACATAGTCCCTTCATCTTCATTTGAGCCAACTATTAAAGGTACCTGACTTCCCAAACCTTCCACGACAGACTGCTCTGGACGAAGAGGTAGCATATCATCACCAACTATGGGTTGAAATACGATATTACCCGGAACAAGTTCTGTCATTTCTTCTATGAGTTGTGTAGATGCTTTTAATAAAGTATCAACCGGTATATGAATCAGTTTAGTAAGCTCTGATGGACCGAGTCCTAAGATTTTTAAAAAACGGATTGTCCATTGGGTAGCCGTTTTGGTATCTGTGTAAATACAAGATGAACAAGGACTCTGGGCAATGGCCTTATGAAATAACCCTTTTGACAAAGGTGATCCTAGCTGATTAACAACACTCGCTCCCCCTGCTGATTCGCCAAAAATGGTAATATTTTCAGGATCCCCACCAAAAGCAGCAATATTTTCTTTTACCCACTCAAGTGCTGCTAACTGATCCCGTAAACCATTATTAGAGTCAAAGAGATCATTATCTACTAAATCTTTAGTGTACAAAAAGCCAAATGGACCTAATCTATAATTAATGGTTACTACAACTACATTTCCTATTTTCGCAAAACTAGCGCCATTATAAGCTGGTGTAGAACCTGAGCCTGTTACAAAAGCTCCCCCGTGTATCCAAAAAAGTACGGGCCGTTTGCTATCATCAGCGGCAGGCGACCAAATGTTAAGGAAAAGACAATCTTCACTGGTCTGCTCTTTGAGTGCTTCGGGGCTAATTTGTGGTGCAATTGCACTAAATGCAGTTGTATCTTTTATTCCGCTCCAACTTTGCGGTGGTTTTGGAGCCTTAAATCTTAATTGATTAATAGGCGCTTGGGCGTAAGGTATTCCTTTCCATACAGCAATACCATTTTCTACTGCACCATGTATTTTACCATACTGAGTAGAAACTAATGTAGGGATATTCATATTTGTGTTTTATATCGTCGCGAATATATACATAATACAAATAACAAAAAAAAGCATCGATAAAATCGATGCTTTTTTTTGTTATTTTAATAATTTTTTAAGAATTTTTCAAAGCTTCTGCTCCGGAAACGATTTCCAAGATTTCGTTTGTAATAGCAGCCTGTCTTGCTTTGTTATAGAAGATTACTAAATCATTCTTTAAAGATTGAGCATTATCTGTTGCTTTATGCATTGCAGTCATTCTCGCTCCATGTTCAGATGCTACTGAATCTAAAACAGCTTTGAAAACCTGTGTTTTAATTGACTTTGGAATCAAATTATCCAAAATCTCATTTTTATTAGGTTCAAAAATATAATCTGTTTCTACCTGAGGTTCTGTAGTTTCGGGCATCAAAATCGGAAGAAGCTGTTCTTTAGTAACTTCCTGAGTTGCAGCATTAACAAATTTATTATAAATTAAATAAACTTCGTCAAACTTCCCTTCTTTGAAGCTATTCATTACTCCTTCAGTAAGGTTGGAAACAGCATCAAAGTTCAAATTATCAAAAACAGCGCTTTCATTTGAATATACAGTACGGCTTCTTCTTACAGCATCATATGCTTTTTTACCAATTGTAAGAACTTCGATCTCATATTGAGCGTTATTCTGAAACTGAATATTAAGCTCTTTTACAATAGATGAGTTAAAAGCTCCCGCAAGACCTCTATTTGAAGTAACAGCAATAAAAAGAACTCTTTTAACTTCTCTTTTCTGAGCATAAATAGAAACCTGATCAGGATCTGAACTAGAATTTACATTCTGGATGATTTCTTGTAATTTTTCAGAATAAGGTCTTAACATTACGATTGCATCTTGCGCTTTTTTAAGTTTCGCTGCAGAAACCATTTTCATAGCACGTGTAATCTGCATCGTAGATGAAATTGAACTGATTCTTCCTCGTATTTCTTTTAAGTTTGCCATTTTATGTTTTCAATGTATAAAGTTTAAGGTTCAAAGACTTGCTTCAAACCTTAAACATTGAATTTTTTAATTATATTTTGAAGCTAAATCGTTAGCAGCTTGCTTAAGAACGTCTGTAATTTCATTATCGATTTTCCCAGCTTTAATAGCAGCCATAGTTTCAGGGTGCTTAGATCTTAGGAAAGCGATATATTCAATTTGGAATTCTTTTACTTTTCTGATAGGAACGTTTCTCAACAAGTTCTCAGTACCTGCATATATCATAGCTACCTGGCTATCTACAGGAAGTGGAGAGTTAACTGGTTGCTTAAGAAGTTCCACGTTTCTTTCTCCTTTAGAGATTACTGCTAAAGTAGAAGCATCAAGGTCAGAACCGAATTTAGCAAATGCTTCAAGTTCTTTATATTGAGCCTGGTCAAGTTTTAATGTACCAGAAACTTTTTTCATTGATTTGATCTGTGCATTACCTCCTACTCTCGATACAGAGATACCTACGTTAATTGCAGGACGAACTCCGGAGTTGAATAAATCAGATTCCAAGAAGATCTGTCCATCTGTAATCGAAATTACGTTAGTAGGAATATATGCAGAAACGTCACCAGCTTGAGTTTCAATAATTGGAAGTGCAGTTAATGAACCACCACCTTTTACTAAAGGTCTTAAAGACTCAGGTAAGTCATTCATTTGGCTTGCGATAGTATCATCAGCAATTACTTTTGCAGCTCTTTCCAATAATCTTGAGTGAAGATAGAAAACGTCTCCAGGGTAAGCTTCACGTCCCGGTGGTCTTCTTAATAGTAGAGAAAGCTCACGGTAAGCAACAGCTTGTTTAGATAAATCATCATAAACAATAAGAGCTGGTCTACCAGTGTCTCTGAAGAACTCTCCGATAGAAGCACCTGCCATAGCAGAATACACCTGCATTGGAACCGGATCTGATGCATTAGCTGCAACAATAACCGTATACTCTAAAGCTCCTTTATCAGAAAGCGTTTTAACGATTTGAGCTACTGTAGAAGCTTTCTGTCCGATTGCAACATATATACAATATACAGGCTTTCCTGCATCAAAAAATTCTTTTTGGTTGATGATCGTATCAATAGCAACAGTAGTTTTACCTGTTTGTCTGTCACCAATGATAAGCTCTCTTTGTCCTCTTCCTACAGGAATCATAGAGTCGATAGCAACGATACCTGTCTGTAACGGTTCAGTTACCGGTTGTCTAAAGATAACTCCAGGAGCTTTTCTTTCCAATGGCATTTCATATAAATCCCCAGTAATAGGACCTTTACCATCGATAGGGTTACCAAGAGTATCTACTACTCTTCCTAACATTCCTTCTCCTACTTTAATAGAAGAAATTCTTTTTGTTCTTCTTACTGTATCTCCTTCTCTAACTAATTTACTTTCTCCCAAAAGAGCAACACCTACGTTGTCTTCTTCAAGGTTAAGTACAATACCTTCTACATCACTAGAAAATTTAACCAACTCTCCGTATTGTACGTTTTCTAACCCGTATACACGAGCAATTCCATCACCGATGGTTAAAACTGTACCTACTTCCTCAACGTTTGATTGAGTATCGAAGTTGGCCAATTGCTGTTTTAAGATCGCAGATACTTCTGCCGGATTTATTTCTGCCATTGTATGGTTGTTTTTATCTTAATTTAATTGAAAATCTTTTTTAACCTGATTCAGTTTGTTTTTCACAGATGCATCGATCTGCTGGTCTCCCACTCTTAAAATATAACCTCCTAAAATTTTAGGATTCACATTTACTTTCAAATCGAAATTTGAAGTATTACTAACCAAATTGGTAGATTTCAAAATTTGATCTATATTCTCTTTTGAAAGCTCAGTAGCCGTAGTAAGCGTTATTCTTAATACACCATTGATATCTTCCACTTTGTTGATAAATTCCTGAGCGATATTCTTAAGTTGATTTTCACGTCCTTGTTTAATAACCAATCTGATTAAATTCTGAGAAGAAAGTGATAAACCTTTAAAAATCTCATTTGCTACTTCTGTTTTCTTTTTAGCATCAATGTAAGGGGTAAGGAAGAATTTGTTTAAATCCACGGATTCAGACATTAACTTCACTACATCTTTCATTTCAGAAAACACAGTAGCTGTCTGTCCGGATTCATTTGTGAAATCCAGCAAACCTTGTGCATATCTTTTAGCTACTTTAGATGTAAGCATTATTAGTTAAGATTAGATTTGTTTAAATAATTTTGAACCAACTCGTTTTGAGCTTCGTTGTTGTCTAATTTTTGTTTAAGGATAGACTCAGCGATATTTACAGATAAAGCACCAATTTGAGTTTTGATATCTGCCATAGCAGCATTTTTCTCAGTTTCAATAGTCTGTTTAGCCGCTGCGATCAATTTATCGCCTTCAGATTTAGCAACATCTTTAGCTTCTCCTACAATTCTATCTTTAATTTCTCTTGCTTCTTTAAGGATAGCATCTCTTTCAATTTTAGCTTCACGAATGATTCTTTCGTTATCAGCTTTAAGATCTTCCATTTCTTTTTTAGCCAATTTAGCTTGATTTAATGCATCAACAATAGAAGTTTCTCTGTCGTTTACTGCATTAACAATTGGTTTCCAAGCGAATTTTGCTAAAAGAAACAACAGGATAACAAAAGTAAGCGTCATCCAAAACAAAAGTCCAATTCCAGGTTCAATAATTCCCATATCTGTAAATTCTTTTTTTAATGTGATAATTTTATGGATATCTTTTTAAAATTCTTAGCAGCAGCCAACCGCTTCACTGCTAAGAATATTTCTTTGAGGATAATTACTTGATGAAAGCACCAAAGATGATCGCGATAAGACCAGCACCTTCAATAAGACCAGCAGCAATAAGCATTGCTCCTTGAATCTTACCAGCTTGTTCTGGTTGTCTAGCGATAGCATCCATTGCGTGACCTCCGATTTTACCAATACCAAGACCTACTCCTAATACTGCTAAACCAATTCCTACGTAAATTAATCCTGCTCCAGTTGATAAATCCATAATAAATAAATATTTAGTTAAAAATTATTTTAAAATTAAAAGCTCTTTTAGTGAGCGTGTTCTTCATGTCCATGCTCGTGTTCGTGCTCTGCAACAGCGATACCAATAAACAATGCTGACAATACTGTGAATATATAAGCTTGTAACGCAGCAACTAATAGTTCCAATACAGAAACGAATAATGCTAATGGTACAGATGCAAATCCTAAGAATGGAGATTTAAAAATAAAGATCAAAGATATAATCGCTAAGATCATAATGTGACCTGCAGTAATGTTAGCAAAAAGTCGCATCATTAGAGCGAAAGGCTTTGTAAAAATCCCGATGATTTCAATTGGAACCATAATTGGGTACAATAATAGAGGAACTGGTGGCATAAAAATATGCTTCCAATAGTCTTTATTAGCACTGAACAAAGTAATTAATAAAGTAATAACAGCTAAAACTGCAGTAATTGCGATGTTACCTGTAAGGTTCGATCCACCTGGAAAGAATGGAACTAATCCAAAAAGGTTATTAAACCAGATAAAGAAAAATGCGGTTAATAAGTAAGGCATATATCTTTTATATTTCACTGATCCAATATTTGGTATCGCTACTTCATCTCTGATAAATACGATTACAGGCTCCATTATTTTCCCAAAACCTTTTGGAAGCTGAGATTTTTTATAATTTCTCGCCATGCTGATAAATACAACCAACATAAAGATCACTGACAAGAACATTGATGCGGCATTCTTTGTAATTGACAGATCGAAATAAACATCGCTTGATTTTTGTTTTCCACTTATTAAAGCAAACAAAGTTGCTTTTTGAATTCCTTTAGTAGAAACAACCTGTCCTTCTTCTAATGTATACCCATCGTGTTCATGACCATGAGCAATATTGCTTGAAAGGAAAGTATGCCATCCTTCATTATCCTTAATAATTATTGGCAATGGAACAGAAACATGATGCTCTTCTCCATTATCATCTTTGGTAGTCCATAAATGCCATTCGTTAGAATCACCAATGTGTTCCATGATCATTTTGGTAGCATTAAAGCCCTTTTCTGCTTCTGTATGCTCTACTTTTTCAGCTGCCTTCTCACCTTCAGATTCATGTTGTGCATTAGCTAAACCACTAATAAACACAAATAAAAATGCGAAAAATAATGAAGAAATTTTTCTGTTCATATCTCTTTTTTAATCGTGTGCAAATATATCGATTTTATTAAACTTTACCAATATTAAAAATTGATTTTTATCATCAAAAAAGTCAAGATTTGTTAATCAGTTTTATTATAGATAAATATATAAGGAAAGAAGCGATGATAAAGCAAATCACAATAAACAAAAAATCGGCTTTTGTTTTATCAATTATTAGTAAAGAAATAATAAGCCATACAACATCTTTGGAAAGGTTAACCACAAGAAATTTCATTCCTGCATCCGGTTTACCATACAAATATCTTTTAAACAGTATGTAGACTATACTGTTAAGGACTATTATTAAAAGTACAATAATGAGGCTATTCCAAATATTCATTTTGCAAAAATATAATTATAATTTATTAAGCAAAATAAATCTCTGTCCTCTATATAATATATATTATTAAAAATTCCTTATTTTTGCAGACTATAATTTACAATCAATATGTTTAATAGTTTACAGGATAAATTAGACAAAGCGCTTCATAATCTTTCCGGACGTGGAAAAATTACAGAAATCAATGTCGCGGAAACCGTAAAAGAAATTCGTAGAGCATTGGTAGATGCAGATGTTAATTATAAAGTAGCAAAAGATCTTACTAAAAGAGTTCAGGATAAAGCTTTAGGAGAGAATGTTCTTACTTCTCTTACCCCGGGGCAGTTGATGACTAAAATTGTTCATGACGAATTAGTCGACTTGATGGGTGGATCTCAGGAAGGCATTAATCTTTCTGGGAAACCTTCAGTAATTCTTATTGCGGGTCTTCAGGGTTCTGGTAAAACTACGTTTTCCGGGAAACTAGCTAATTATTTAAATACTAAAAAGAATAAAAAACCTTTATTGGTAGCATGTGACGTTTATCGTCCGGCTGCGATCGATCAGCTTAAAGTTTTAGGGGGTCAGATCGGAGTTCCTGTTTTCACAGAAGAAGGTTCTACAAACCCTTCTACAATTGCTGAAAATGCGATCAATTTTGCAAAAGCAAACGGCCACGATGTTGTAATCGTGGATACAGCAGGACGTTTGGCTATTGATGAGCAAATGATGAATGAGATCAAGTCTGTTCATTATTTCATCAAGCCTCAGGAAACATTATTTGTTGTTGACTCCATGACCGGTCAGGATGCCGTAAATACAGCAAAAGCATTTAATGAGGCTCTGAATTTTGATGGTGTTGTCCTTACCAAATTAGATGGTGATACAAGAGGGGGTGCTGCTTTAACGATCCGTTCTGTGGTTGAAAAACCAATCAAATTTATTTCTACAGGAGAGAAAATGGAGGCTTTAGATCTTTTCTACCCGGAAAGGATGGCTGACAGAATCTTAGGAATGGGAGATGTTGTTTCCCTAGTTGAAAGAGCTCAGGAGCAATTTGATGAAGAAGAAGCTAAAAAACTTCATAAAAAAATTGCTAAAAATGAATTTGGTTTTGATGACTTCTTGAAGCAAATTAACCAGATCAAGAAGATGGGTAATATGAAAGATTTAATGGGGATGATTCCAGGAGTTGGAAAGGCAATTAAAGATGTTGAGATCAGCGACGATGCATTCAAACATATTGAGGCGATCATCTACTCTATGACTCCGGATGAAAGAAGAAGACCTTCTATTATTAATACACAGAGAAAACAAAGAATTGCCAGAGGTGCGGGAAGAAAGATTGAGGATGTAAACCAATTGATGAAGCAATTTGATCAAATGGGTAAAATGATGAAGATGATGCAAGGCCCTCAAGGAAAGCAGATGATGCAGATGATGAGCAAAATGCCAAACATGCCGGGAATGGGTGGTATGATGGGGAAATAGTGAATATAAAAATAATAAGACATAAAAAAACTCTCAGAAATTCTGAGAGTTTTTATTTTATTTGAATTTATATCCCAATCCGATCTGGAAGAAATTCATCTTCAATTTTTCATCCTGTACAGGATTTTTGATCATATTTGTAAGTCCGAAACTATAACGTGCATCTACAAATAATCCTTTGTATACATTGTAATCAGCACCGAAGAAAAGTCCAAAATCTGTAGATTTTAAATTATCATTGAAAGCTCTTTCAAGATATTCTTCACCCTCGTTGATTCCCTGAGGGTTGGCCATTGCTCCACTTACTTTAATTTTTGCCGTCGTATTGGTTTTAAAACTCACATAAGGACCTGCATAAATTCCTAATTCCGGAGTTGCATAATATCTTGCTGATACAGGAATTACAATTCTATTAAAATTTAAATTTTCAGTTACTGTAACCCCACCAGGCAGTGACACTTTTGCCTTTCCTCCTAAATTTGCATATTGTACTTCTCCCTGAACAGCAAATTTATTATTAAATTTATGCTCAACTAAAGCTCCAATATAAAATCCAGATTTTGATTTTAAGCCTCCTTCAATCTCCTCAAATTCAATATCATTGTCATTAGAATTTAATTTTGATAAAGCATAACCAGCTTTTACTCCAAATTTAGTCTGCGCATTCATACTCGCAAAAAAAGCCAATGCTGATGCTAATAAGATTTTTTTCATGTTCGATTGATTTTAAAATTTTAGTTTTATTTATAACAAAAAGACCTAAGCAAGCTTAAGTCTTTTTATATTTAATGTACTTTGTTAATTACTTAGCAAAAACATATTTAACTCCGAAAGTTACGGAAGATAAGTTCAATCCGAAGTTATAGTTGTTAGTAGCATCACCGTCTTTTGGCTTATAATTGCTGTAACCAAACTCTCCGATTGTAGCTTCGATAGACCAGTTTTTGTTTAAGAAATAATCTAAACCTGGCTTCACAGTAACACCAATTTTAGTGTATTTAGCTTCAGTAGAAGTTGAGTTTGTAACTGTAGTAGAACCTGAAGTAGTTACTGAATTGTTTTCAGTTTCAGTTTTCCCAAACTGCATTGGTACTGCTAATTGTCCGAAAATATATAATTTATCAGATAAAGTCCAATATTTTCTTACGAAAGGAGCAACAACAAAAGCTGGTTTTTTAACAATGCTTTCAGTTACATTTACAGCACCTGGCAATGCTAAAGTCGTTGTTTGAGTAGTTTTTTCAGTCTGGTATCCAACTCCAACTCCAACTGCTAAGTTTGTTCCAACAAAATATCCAACTGTAGGTAATACATTGAAGTTTTCTTTTTTGTAGTTACCATTGTCGCTTTCTTCTTGAGAATAACCAACAGATCCTGATAAATATGCAGTTCCTTTTGCAATCTGAGCATTAGATAAACCGAAAAGTGCAATAGCACTCGCTAATAATAATTTTTTCATTTTAAAAAATTTTAATACTTTCTTAGAGCAAATTTACAGCGGGGTACCTTAATATTAAAATTTGTTAATATGATTAATATCACTCACAAAAATCAATGCTTTATAATAATAAAATGCAGCTGAGAGGGACTTTTAAGTTTTTCACAATATTTTGAATAAAAAAACTCCAATTATGCAATTGGAGTTAAGAAACCTTAATATTTCTTAAAATTTATCTAAGGTAGAAATTGTAACCAATATTTACAGCTCCTATAGTCCAGCTTGTTCTATACCAGCCATAATCACGTCTGTTACTAATGCTTTGGTACCCTATATACAATTCTCCTTTAGACATTTGATAACCAAATTTTGGCTGAGCATAAAATCCGCCATCGATACCATCTTTTAAAGAAATTGCATATCCAAGATCTAATCCTACAAAAATAGGAGCCCCTGAAAACTTATACTTTCCAGAAACAGCCACTGGAATAAATCCAAAATCATCAAAGTTGTCTTTCCCAAAGAAATGAGAGTATCCAGAAGCAACACCCAGGTCGAAACCTTTTGCAATATTCCACATATAAGATGCGTCCACACCTAAAGTAAATGATGAAACATCACTGGCATCAGCTACAGGAATCCCAATATGCCCCCCTAGTTTAAAACCTTCTTGTGCATGAACAGCACTCCCTAGTAGCGCAAAAGCGCCCAATAATAATAGTTTTTTCATTTTTAAATAGTTTTGATTGATACTGCAAAATTAACATTTATTTTTAATTTCAAAACCAGTAAAAACACGGATAAAAAAACCACTTACTTAATAAGTGGTTCAAATTATAATATTATAAGCTTCTTTTTTCTTGACTTTTTCGATTGACTGAACTATTCTTTATTTGGAAAACCATCATTCTTTTAATCTCTTAACCTTTTATCCTCTTCATTGTAAGCAAGAATAATTTTTCTCACAACTGGATGTCTTACCACATCTTCTTCAGTAAGATGTACAAAACCTATTTCATTGACTCCATGAAGAATTCGCATGGCTTCTTTTAGTCCAGATTGTTGGTTTCTTGGTAAATCTATCTGAGTTGGATCTCCCGTAATAATGAATTTAGCATTCATTCCCATTCTGGTAAGAAACATCTTCATTTGAGCATGTGTTGTATTTTGTGCTTCATCCAAAATAACGAAGGCGTCGTCCAGCGTTCTACCTCTCATAAAAGCTAATGGAGCCACTTCAATTACTTTTTTCTCCATAAAACCTTCCAGTTTCTCATGAGGAATCATATCTCTAAGAGCATCATATAATGGCTGTAAATATGGATCAAGCTTTTCTTTCAGATCTCCTGGTAAAAAACCTAAACTCTCCCCTGCTTCTACTGCGGGTCTGGTAAGAATAATTCTTTTAACTTCTTTATCTCTTAAAGCCCTCGCTGCTAAAGCGACACTGGTATATGTTTTACCAGTCCCGGCAGGTCCTATAGCAAAAACCATATCTTTTTTCTCTGTCTCTTTTACAAGTTTTTTAAGATTAGTGGTTTTAGCTTTTATTACTTTACCATTAACTCCTTTTACGATAATATCCTGATCAAAGATCAAATGTTTTTCGTTCTCGTCCTTAATATTAAGAAGGTTTTCAACATCCTTAAGTTCAATAGAATTATTTTTTGAAATAAATTTAACAATATCATCAAGTTTTTGTCTAAATATATCTAAAGCTTCCTGATTTCCTTTTGCCAAGATATAATGATCTCTACCAGTAATTTTAAGGGTTGGAAAGCTGGATTTTAATAAATTGAAATATTGGTTATTAACTCCATAGAAGATTTTCACATCGATATCTTCCAAATCATATGTTAATTCAAACATGTAAGCATTTTTTTATTAGATCTAAATTTAGAGTTTTTTTTCAAACTTGTATTAATTTTGTTAGTAACAATTTTCATCTCAAGGGCTTTAAGACACAATTGCTTAACCCTTAATTAAATAAAATACATTTTCATTCTAAATTTATTGAAAATAAATACAAATTTAAGTTTGTCGTTATATTTCCAAGTATCAAAATAACAGTTTTCATATTGTATCTGGGATTCATCTAATTTTAGAGATCAGCCCTGTTTTAGATGGCAGCTATATAATCAAATCGCCTTGCAGTTACTCTTTTTATTATTTTTTATGAGTTGTAAACACCCGATTTTCCTTTATTTTAAATAAATTTGCAAGACTAGTATTATTCCACAACTACAAAAATGTCAATTATCACGCTTACTTCGGATTTCGGAAATTTAGATTACAGGGTTTCAGCTGTGAAAGGTAAGATTCTTTCTCTAAATCCTGAGGTTAACATTATTGATATTACCCACGAAATTCAGGCATACAATCTTATACAGACTTCATATATCGTAAGAAATGCTTATAAACATTTTCCTAAAGGAACCATTCATATCGTATCTGTAGACAGCTTTTATCACAAATCACGAAGAAATATTTTATACAAGGCAGATGGTTCTTACTTTTTAGCAGCCGACAATGGCCTATTAAGTCTTGTATTTTTTGATATTAAACCTGAGGCTATTTATGAGATTACTTTAAATAACAGGTTTGATGATGTTATTAATTTTACTTCTACAGATATTTTTGTGCCGGCGGCAGTACATTTGGCTAACGGGGGCCTTCCGGAAGTGATCGGTAGAAAAATAAAAAATGTAAAAGAACTTTTATTTCCAAAACCGGTCTATAACGAGGCTGAAAAAATGATTATTGGCGAGGTCATGTACATTGATAATTTCGGAAATATAATATCAAATATCAGCAAGGATTTTTTTGAAGCAGCAGGTAAAGGACATGAGAACTTTACGATCAAATTCAGGAATTTAAGTCTTTCAAAAGTATTTTCAAGTCACACTGAGGTTGTTTCAGATTGGGAAAGGGAGACTGAATTTCACGGACAGTCAGCAGCTATTTTTAATGACAGTCAACTGTTGGAGCTTACCATTTATAAAGGAAGCAAAAAAAATGGTGCAAAAAGTTTGTTTGGATTAAATGTTGGCGGTAATATTTACATAGAATTTCTGTAAAATTATATATTCCGTAAAAAAACCGATTTTTTTTATATATTTGTCAAAATCTAAAAAATAAAAATGGCAGAGTACAAATTATTGCTTCCTTCCATGGGAGAAGGTGTTATGGAAGCTACAATTATCACTTGGTTATTCAATGAGGGTGATCATGTGAAGGAGGATGATTCCGTAGTAGAAATTGCAACAGATAAGGTAGATTCAGACGTTCCGACACCAGTTTCGGGAAAAATTATAAAAATCTTAAAGCAAAAGGATGAAGTTGCTAAAGTTGGTGAAGCCATTGCTATTTTAGAAATTGAAGGAGAAGGCGGAAATACAGCTGAAGAAGTTAAAACTGAAACTCCAGCTTCTGCTCCGGATACACAAGTTTTAAAAACAATTGAAGAACCGTTGAAAACGGGGAATTCTAATGTTGAATTTTCAGGAGACCTTTACTTATCTCCACTTGTAAAATCAATTGCACAACAAGAAAATATTTCAGAATCTGAACTAAAATCCATTAAAGGAAGTGGTTTAGAAGGAAGAATTACCAAAGAAGATATATTATCATATGTAAGTAATAGAGGTAGCCAGCCTCAGGCAGCACCAGTTCAGCAAGCTATTTCAGCTCCACAGCCAGTTGCTACAACTCCTGTTGTTACTCCAATCTCAGTTTCAGTAGGTGATGAGATCATTCCAATGGACAGAATGAGAAAAATCATTGCTGAGAACATGGTAAAAGCAAAACATATTGCGCCGCATGTTACTTCTTTCATTGAAACAGACGTTACCAACGTTGTAAAATGGAGAAATAAACATAAGGATCTATTCGAAAAACGCGAAGGTGAAAAACTTACTTTCATGCCTATTTTTGTTAAAGCAATTGTAAAAGCAATCCAGGACTATCCAATGATCAATGTTTCTGTAAATGGAGATAATATCATTAAAAAGAAAAACATCAATATTGGTATGGCTACGGCACTTCCTGATGGAAACCTTATTGTTCCTGTAATTAAAAATGCAGATCAACTTTCTCTTTCTGGTTTGGCAAAAGCGATCAATGATTTAGCTTTCAGAGCAAGAAATAAGAAATTAAGACCGGAAGACACTCAGGGAGCTACTTATACAATATCTAATGTAGGAAGCTTTGGAAATTTAATGGGAACTCCTATTATTCCTCAGCCTCAGGTTGCTATTTTAGCAATTGGAGCAATTGTTAAAAAACCTGCAGTATTAGAAACTAAAGATGGTGATGTGATTGCTATTCGTCAGTTAATGTTCATGTCTCACTCTTATGACCACAGAGTGGTAGACGGTTCTTTAGGTGGAATGTTCCTGAAACATGTTCATGACTACCTTCAAAACTGGGATCTGAATACAGAAGTATAAGTAATAGGCAATAATTCGTATTGCTTATTATAAAATATTAACCTTCGATTTATCGGAGGTTTTTTTACGTGTAAAAATCATTATACGTCTAATTCTTAGCACCTGCCAACGAAATTACCCAAACGGCAAATACCCCGTAAATAATCAGAAAAATCAACACAGAGAAGAAAAAAACAAGAAGTAATATCCTGGTTATCCCAGCCTTTGAAAAAATGACACCCAAAAGAATAACAAACAGATTGAGTAAGACGAGATAGTGATAAGTATCAAAAAACTCATTAGTCAAAAATCCATTGATTATTAAAAATAAGATATGAGAAATAACAAAAAATATGCAAACCAAGATTGCTAATGCATTTGGATTTTTCTTAAAAACTTCAAACATATCTTTATTTTATTAATTTCAGAACTAATATAATCATTTAAAAGATTTATGGACCTATTCTTCTACTTATTGGAAGTTAAACGAATTAGTATTACATTTAAAACAAACTTTAAATGATGAAATTAGATTATAAAAACAAATGCTTTTCTTTGCCAGTATCGAGGTTAAAAAATCACTGGCATTCCTCTTCTCAAATCAACGTACCCTCTTTAAACATTACCAATTAGTCTTATGCGTTCCATTCTTACCATCGTCCGCAGAGGTCTCAAGAAGTCTTTTGACAATATCCGAAACGAACAATTGAAGTACAACCTGCTTCAGGCTATTCCATTTTGGGTTGGCTCAGTGATCACAGGATTTTTTGCCGTGATGTACGCTAAAATATTTGCCTGGGGTGAAGGACTTTTAAATATAATTTTTAATTGGCATTCATGGATGATCTTCATTATTGCTCCAATCTGTTTTGTCTTGTCATGGTGGCTTGTTAAAGAATTTGCTCCCAATGCTAAAGGAAGTGGAATTCCACAGGTAATGGCGGCTGTAGAATTAGCCAATCCAAAGGAACACACAAAAATAAGAAGTCTGCTTAGTCTTAAAATTATCTTTTTTAAAATTATTTCCTCAGTTATATTAGTAATTGGCGGTGGTGCAGTTGGACGTGAAGGACCTACTATTCAAATTGCAGGTTCTATCTTTAGGAAAGTCAATGAATATCTTCCTGAATGGTGGCCGAAAATATCCAAAAAGAATATGATAATGACTGGTGCAGCAGCCGGACTCGCAGCCGCTTTTAACACTCCTCTTGGCGGAATTGTATTTGCTGTGGAAGAATTATCAAAGACCCACATCAACTACTTTAAAACAGCTCTTTTTACTGCTGTGATCATTGCTGGCCTAACCGCTCAAACCTTAGCCGGTTCCTATTTATACCTGGGTTATCCTAAAACACATGATGTTTCTCTTATGGTTATGTTTCCCATTGTTCTTGTAGCAGGTGTATCAGGTATTTTGGCAAGCCAGCTTTCTGTTATGATGCTCAAAATGAATGACTGGAAAAAGAAAAACCTTAAAACAGATGGAGCAAACGTATTTTTTCTTGTAGCTTGTGCACTTATCATCGCATCCATTGCCTATTTCATTAACCGAGAGATTTTAGGTTCTGGGAAAGAGATCATGGAACGGGTCCTTTTCACCAAAAATAAACATGAAGACTGGTATGTTCCCATCTTAAGAATGCTGGGGCCTGCTCTATCATTTACTTCTGGTGGTGCCGGTGGGATTTTCGCTCCTGCCCTTTCAGCTGGTGCAAGTATTGGCTCGGTCATTTCCGGAGTCATCCATCTCACCCAAAATGAAACAAACGTCGTTATCCTAGCTGGAATGGTCGCTTTTCTTACCGGAATTACAAGGGCTCCCTTTACCTCGGCCATTATTGTTCTTGAAATGACCGACAGGCACTCATTGATTTTTCATTTAATGCTGGCAGGAATGGTTTCCTCTATTCTTTCTATTTTAGTTAGCCGTCACTCGTTATACGATGTATTAAAAGTAAATTTCTTAACTGAAATAAGAAATAAGAAGAAATAAGAAGAAGGCTTAAGGAATATAATTGATAATTCATAACTTTTAATTATTAATTCAGTTCTAACAAATATTCACGATCTATTGCATACTTAAAATACTTTCACTAATTTTGCACCTCGAAATAATTAACAAATTCATTTAACATTATGAACAATTACGAAACTGTTTTCATTTTAACTCCCGTTCTATCTGACGCACAGGTGGAGGAAGCAGTAAAAAAATTTGAAACTCTTTTAAAAGAGAAAAACTGCGAAATCGTTGCTAAAGAGAACTGGGGATTAAAAAAATTAGCTTATCCGATTCAATTAAAAAAGAACGGATTCTACACTTTAATCGAGTTTAAAGGAGAAGGTACTATCGTTGCTGATTTAGAATTAGCTTTCAAACGTGACGAAAGAGTAATCCGTTACCTTACTACGAAGCTTGACAAGCATGCTATTGACTATGCTGTAACAAGAAGAACTAAAGTAAAAGTAGCTAAAGCTTAATTATTAACCCATTATTAAAAAAGACAAGACATGGCAATAGATGAAATGGCTAAACAAGCCTCAGCTGGAGGAGAATCAGAAGTAAAATTCCTTACTCCACTTGATATCAATACAAAATCTGAAAAGAAATATTGTAGATTCAAAAAATTTGGAATTAAGCATGTAGATTATAAAGATGCTGATTTCTTATTACAGTTCGTAAACGAACAAGGTAAAATTTTACCAAGAAGATACACTGGAACTTCTTTAAAATACCAAAGAAAAGTTTCTGCTGCTATCAAAAGAGCAAGACATTTGGCTTTAATGCCTTACGTAGCTGACTTATTAAAATAAGACAACAAAAAAATAAATAAGAGAAGAAGGTTCGCCTTCTTCTTTTGTTGCTGAATTAATTTATAAATTCTAACGAAGGAAAGAGAAACCCGGAATATAAACCCCGGAACTCGGAACTCTAAAACGGACAACAACAATGGAAATTATCTTAAAAAAAGACGTAGAAAACTTAGGACTTGAGTTTGATACAGTAAATGTAAAACCAGGTTATGCTAGAAACTTTTTACTTCCTCAAGGAATTGCTCTTTTAGCTACACCAAAAAATAAAGCGACTTTAGAAGCTACTTTAGAAGCTAGAAAAGAAGAAGAAGCTAAATTAGTTGCTGCTGCTAACGCTGTAGTAGATCAATTGAAGAAAACTTCTATCACTATTCCTGCTAAAGTTGGATCTGGTGATAAATTATTCGGATCTATCAACAATGCTGACCTTTCTGCAGCTCTTGCTAAAGCTGGTGTTGAAGTAGAAAAGAAATACATCAAAATCCCTGGAAATACAATCAAGAGAACTGGTAAAGTAACTGCTATCATCAGATTACACAGAAATGTTGAATACAACTTCGAATTTGATGTTGTTTCTGACGCTCCTGTTGTAGCTGCTCCTAAAAAAGTAGAAGCTCCTAAACCTGCAGCTGAAACTGAATCAGAAGAAGCTTAAGAATAAACGGGATTTCCCGAAATATATAAACCACTTCCTTTGAAGTGGTTTTTTTGTTTTCATTTTTATCTAGCTTTTAATCACCGTTAAATCCTTCCTTTTCTAATTCCTACCCCCTTCTCCTTTCAACTTCTGTTGATATTCTGTGGGCGGTATTCCTATTACTTTCTTGAAGATAGTACTGAAAGAAGACAGACTGTTATACCCAACCATCATTGCAATCTCGTACATATTATATTTTCCTTCAAGCATCAATTCCAATGAACGGGTAATTCGTAACGCACGTAAAAAACGGACATAATTCATCCCTAGAATCTCTTTAAACTTTCTGGATAATGTTCTGGTACTCATTCCAAATTCTTTGGCTGTAGATTCAATGGTAAGATTCTTTTCAAGATTGGCGTGAATATATTTTGCTACCCTCAATAACATTTCATCTTTAGGAAAAGGATGCTGAACCGGGAATGCCAACTTCTTATCTCTTTTTTCCGGTAAAATTCCTTTTAATGCTTTGAGGAAATAATATTTTGAACCATCATTTTTTGTGATTTTCCCATCCCAGTCTTTTGTATATAAAATCATCTCCCGAAGTAAATGGCTGACAGAATAGATATTGATTTCATCAAAGAAGCCATTTTCTTCGCTATCTTTTTTAAAATAAAAATTGTATAAATCGACTTTTGGACTGGATGTAAAAATATAATGTGGAATTCCAGCAGGAATCCACATAAAGCATCGTGCCGGAAGATACCAATGTTTAAGTTCCGTAAAAATATGCACAATACCCCCTTCTGCATACACTAATTGTGCAGAACTGTGATTATGAATATCTGTTTTTATATTTCCAGTAAGAACGTGAAAAACATAAAATTCTGCATCCTCTTCTTCTACCGCTTTAAAATGACTATCATTCATAGGATAAAGGTAATGAGAATATTTTTATTTGGCGTAAATGAGCAAATCTTTTTCTGCTTTAACAAATAGTGTCCAGGCAGACAGCTCGTACCTTTGCAGTATCAAAATCAATTTAGCAAAAAACCTTTAATTAATTTATGAAAATGATATTTAGCACGCGCAGATATCACTGGATTGCGTTGTGCTTATTACTGATAAGCAGTTTCTTACACTCACAAGTGATCAATTACCAAAACCTCAGTCTTCAACAAGCTATAGAATTGGGCTTAAAGAATAATAAAAATATTCTGATCAGCCATCTTAAACAAACCATGTCTGAAACCAAAGAGAAAGATCTCAGAATGGAAAAACTCCCGGATATTGAGTTTCACACTAGTTACAATCAGGTATCCAACCTTTTTCAACATGAAAATGGTGTGTTTCGAAAAGCTACTAAATATGATGTCATCAATGGAATGTATGATTTCACCCTTTCAGCATCTATTCCCGTTTATATGGGTGGAAGAATTAAAAATACAGAGAAAAAAGCATCTATTGACACTGAAATTTCAACATTGAAAACCCAGCTCGATGAAAGAGAACTTAAAATGGAAATCATCACTGCCTTTTTGCAAATCCATCATTTAAAGGAACAACAGGATCTTATTAATGAAAAAATGAAGGAAGATTCTGTAAACATCAAACAGGTAAAAGCTTTAAAGGCTAACGGGGTTGTTACTTTTAATGAAGTATTGAGAACTTCTCTGCAACTTTCCAATCACAAAATGAGCTGGACAGAGCTTGATAATGATATCCAAATAGCCGAACATCAATTAAAAACAATTCTTTTTATTCCGGACAATCAGGAAATACATACCAATACTGATGACCTTGTTTCTGATCATGCGGAAATCCCTTATATCAACGAATTAACGGCAACAGCATTGGTTAAAAATGAAAACATAGAAATTACAAAGAAAAATCTTTCTTTAAAAGAACTGGATCAAAAAAACGTAAAGGCAAATTATCTACCAAAGATCACGGCAGGAGGAGAATATTTCATTAAATATCCCAATATGATGTTCTTTCCACCAGAGCCATATGCTTATCGTTTAGGCATGATTGGAGTCAATCTCATCTATCCTATTGAAAGCCTATATAAGAACAAATACAAAATGCAGGAAGCAAAGGAAAACATAGATCTGGCGAAATTACAGATCGAAGAAAAGGAAGAGGGGTTGAAACATTCTGTTTATGAAGCTTATAAAAAATTCGAAGAGACCGATCAAAAAGTAAAAATAGCGGAAGAAGCTATTAATCAGGCTAAAGAAAACTATCGTATAGTCAAAACAAAATATGCCAACAAATTAAGCTTGATTACAGAACTTATTGATGCAGATAATACTTATCTGGAAACCCAATCTAATCTTATTTCGGTGAAGATCAACAGACAATTAAAATATTACCAACTTCAATATACCATCGGAAACTTATAAAAATTATGAATAAGAAGCAATTGACTAAAAAAGAAGAAAGGATCAACAAAACGATTACTTTATTAGCCTGGATTCTCATCATAAGCGGAATTACGGGAATGGTAAGTTTTTATCTTTTTTCAAGAAAAAATGTTACGACAAATGATGCGCAGATTGAACAATACATCACTCCTGTTTCAAGTAAGGTTTCGGGTTTTATTAAAACCGTACGATTCAATGAAAATCAGTTTGTACATAAAGGAGATACTTTAATCATAATTGATAATCGTGAATTCATCAACCAGGTAAAAATTGCTGAAGCCAATCTTCATGCTAATTCAGAAAATATTACAACCATCCAGAGTGGTGTAAATACTAAAGAAAGTGACACCAAGATTATTGATGCTAAAATAGCTTCCGCGAAAATTGATATCTGGAGAACTGAACAGGATTTTAAAAGATATAAAAATCTGGTAGCAGAAGACGCAGCAACTGAACAACAGTTTGAGAATATAAAAGCTTCTTATGATCAGGCAAAAGCTAATCTCATGGCATTAGAACAGCAAAAAAATGCCGTACGAGCCGGTGCAAATGAACAGGAAACAAAAGTTGCTCCAGCAAAAAGCCAGATTCAACAAAGCTCAGCGAGTCTTAATAATGCTAAACTATTCCTATCGTACACCGTGGTAACAGCACCTTATGATGGATGGGTTGGCAAAAAAACAATCCAGGAAGGGCAATTAATTAAAGAAGGACAGGCTTTGGTTCAAATCGTAAGTAAGGAAAAATGGATCATTGCCAATTTTAAAGAAACTCAGTTAGGACTAATTGATCAAAAACAAGAAGTAGTCATTGAGGCAGATGCTTTTCCTGATATTAAATTTAAAGGAAAAATATCCTCCATATCTCCTGCATCAGGTTCTCAGTTTTCTTTGGTTAAGCCTGATAATGCTACCGGAAATTTTGTGAAAATAGAACAGAGATTTCCTGTGAAAATTATTCTTGATCATAACCATGACAATGAAAAACTACTTTCTGGAATGAATGTTTTGGTAAGTGCCAGAAAACTGTAAAACCGCGGATTTGAGAATAATTATTCATCTAGTTCCTGCTGCCAAACATCTAAACAACTATAAATATTTAACGGAAAGGTAAAACTGCGAAAGCGTGAATTTGCGAGTTTTTTCTTTAAGCATTTTTACCATTTTACCTTTTACTTTTACATTTCATGCGCTTTTGCCTTTCCGTTTTTATACTATAAAAAATGCAACATAATTCAGTTTATTATAAATGGGTACCACAATGGCTGAAATTGCCGCTTCTTATTCTGGCGCTTTTTCCCCACCTGATGTTATTATCTATTCTACATTCTAATAGTGCCTTCACATCCTCTTTTATGGATGTAGATCCGGATGACATCCAATACTTATTGATTTTGATGTACGGGACATTTGTGGTTACCCTTTTAGTTTTACAGCGATTCATGGCCTACTTTAGCGTTAAATATTATATTTTACTGATGTCTTCGATCTCTGTAATTATCCTTTATATTTTATCAATAACCAACGACTATCATGTAATTCTTGTTATCAGATTTCTGGAAGGAATTTTCGGACTTCTGGAAGGTGCTATATTTTTGCCCCTGATCATAGCAGAATTGAAAACCAAACATGCCAAAGTGATCGCTTATCTTTTCATGTATACCATCATGCTGACCGGTGGAACAGTGACCACCTCTTTATTAAAATCAAGTATCCAGGATTATGATTTCAAGCACATGATTTTAATGATTGTCTACTTTCACATTTTTGTTTTGATCATTGGTATCGCTTTGTTTAACAGAAACAGATTTTTCCCTAAAAAACCTTTATACCAGCTAGATATTACAAGTTGGTTTTTACTATGGACCTGTCTGCAATCTGGAGCTTATGCCATTATCTACGGAAAACGATTGATGTGGTTTGAATCTGAGACCATTATTTTATGTTTGTTCACTTTTTTAATATCCGGAGGACTATTTATCCTAAAACAGAGAAACTCTAAAAGGCCGATTTTCCATTTTGAAGTATTAAACTCTAAAAATGTAATTGCCGGGATGATCTTATTTTTTGTTTTTTACCTGATACGTTCCGGATTAAATAATGTCTACAGCATCATGGCTACTGTTTGGAAATGGCCCTGGGATTATATTGTTGATGTTCAATACTGGAATGTTGCAGGAACTCTTATAGGTGTATTTTTATCAGGAATCTGCCTGATGAAAGGCATTTCTTCAAGAATCGTATTTTTCACTGGATTTCTCTTGTTAGCGATTGATTGTGCTTGGTTTACCTACACTTTTTATCCTGACACTACGCTCTCCACTATTTGCCCACCTTTATTTTTACAGGGAATTGCTCAAGGTTTATTATTTACTCCGCTTGTCTTTTTTTTAATAGCCGGTCTTCCAGAAGATTTTGTTGCTAATGGCACTGCTATGGGGACTACTACCCGATTCTGGACAACAGCTATAGGATATGCTTTGATGCAAAATTTAATGCTGTTTTTAACTTTAAAACACTCTGACAGCTTAAGTTATAACCTAACTGATACAAATCCTGTTTTTTATTCCCAATGGAATCAGATCTTTGGAACTAACATCTCTAAATTACCAATCAATGAGTCATTATCTCTGACAGCAGGAGCATTTAAAGCTAAAATCACCTCTCAGGCTATTTTACTGTCTAATATGGAAATATTCACTGGATTATTCTGGCTGGCATTTATTACAGCCTTGCTCCTATTATTATATCACCCCGTTAAAATTGCTATCAGAAATATCATGTAATATTTTAGGCAATAAATTTGCATTGTTTCCTAAAATTTGAGGTATGAAAATTCAGGAAATAATAGCGGGTCAAAAAACATTTTTCAAAACACATAAAACTAAAAATATAAAATTTAGAAAAATGTATCTTGAAAAGTTAAAAGAACTTATTATTCAAAATGAAGAGCTTTTATATCGTGCAATTGAGAGCGATTTTGGAAAATCAAGATTTGACACTTTTACAACAGAAATTTCTTTTGTTTTAAAAGACATTGATTATTATTTAAAAAATCTGAAAACACTTTCAAAACCTAAAAAAGTCTCCACAAACCTCGCTAATCAGATAGGAAAAAGTAAAATTCATCAGGAACCCCTGGGATGTATTCTTGTAATCGGGGCATGGAACTATCCGTATCAATTATCACTTTCTCCTTTAGTTGCAGCTTTGGCAGCAGGAAACTGCTGTATTTTAAAACCCAGTGAAATCGCCGGAAATACAATGAATGTAATGTCTAAAATCATCAATGAAAACTTTCCTTCAGAATACATCTATGTTTATAAAGGCGGAATTGATGAAACAACAGACCTTTTACGTCTAAAATTCGATAAAATATTTTTTACAGGAAGTACCAAGGTTGGCAAAATTATCTATAAAGCGGCTGCGGAACATTTAACTCCAGTAACCTTAGAGTTGGGAGGAAAATCACCTGCTATAGTTACTAAAGATGCTAATCTGGAAGTTGCGGCCAAAAGGATTGTATGGGGAAAATTTCTAAATGCCGGGCAGACCTGTGTAGCACCCGACTATCTTTTGGTAGAGGAATCTGTTCAGGAACAGTTTCTGGAAATGCTGAGAAAATACATTAAAGAATTTAAGTATGAACCCAATTCCGATCAATACACAAGAATTATCAACCAGAAAAATTTCCAGCGTCTTATACAGCTTATCAATAAAGAAAAAATTTATTTTGGCGGCAATTACAATGAGGAAAATCTCTATATAGAACCTACTATTTTAACCGCTGTCAATTGGGAAGATAATGTTATGCAGGAAGAGATTTTTGGACCAATTTTACCTGTCATTTCTTTTACCAATTTTAATCAAATTTTGCTTAGTATTACCGATCTGGAGAAACCACTTGCCGCCTATTTATTTACTGACAATTTAGAAGAGAAAGAGGCTTTCACGCAAAAAATATCATTTGGTGGAGGTTGTATAAATGATGTAGTGATGCACTTAAGCAATGACAATTTACCTTTTGGTGGAGTTGGAAATTCAGGTATTGGGAATTACCATGGACGGTATGGTTTTGAAACCTTTTCACATCAAAAATCAATATTGGAAAAAGTAACCTGGGGTGAACCCAATATAAAATATCCACCCTATTCTGATAAAAAGCTAAGCTGGATTAAAAAGCTTTTATAAAAATAAAAAACCGAGAAAATTCTCGGTTTTATTTTATGATTTTGGAGTCCACTGATTAAAGAACTCTTTCACTTTTTCTAAGCTATAGCCTTTATCCTGCTCCAGAACATCACTCTGTTGAACATGAATCATTTTACCATTTTTATCTAAAATAATAAACACCGGATAGCCAAACTTATCTCCAGGATTCCCATATTGAGCAAAAACTTTCTCATTTTTATTATCCGGAGAAAAATTAAGGTGATAGTATAAATAGTTCTTATCTACTAATTGTTTCAACTCAGGAGTAGTTTGTACAAACTGATTAAAACGCAAACACCAGATACACCAGTTTCCACCCGCCTGGATCATAATATTTTTATTCTCCTTTTTTGCCTGTGCAACAAGTTTATCTATATCTTTTTGTGCATCAGCTTTTGGGTCATAAGGCTTAGGTAGTTTAGCTTTTTCCTCAGCTGCTTTTTTCTTAGCATCCAGTTCTGCGTGATCAGTCTTTACCAACAACGCCTTATCTCTTGAATTTTTGGCATCAGGAGTTATTTTTGTTTCCTGAGAAAAAACAAAAGTACTTACAATCAGGAAAGCTGTTATTGACAATTTTTTCATAACATAAAAGTAAAAAAATAATACTTATTACAAGCAAAAATAGAACCATATTTTTATTATTACTAAATTTGCATGTTTTATGAATTTCCTCATCAAGATATTATACCTGATCTCTAAGCTCCCGCTAAAAATATTATATATTTTTTCGGATATTATTTTCTTTTTGAACTATTATATCGTCGGATATAGAAAGAAGGTGATCACTCAAAACTTAACGAACTCATTCCCTAAGAAATCAAAAAAAGAGATCGCAGATATCAGAAAAAAGTTTTATCTCAATTTTTCTGATTACCTGGTAGAAACTGTAAAATCTTTTAGTATTTCGGAAACAGAATCTAGGGTAAGAATGCAGCATATCAATCAGGATGTATTTCATGAAATTAAGAATGAAGGAAAGAATATTATTTTATTAGCCGGGCATGTCTTTAACTGGGAGTGGATAAATGCATTAGCAAAAATTGTCCCCCAAGATCATTGCCATCCTGTATACCGGAAAGTAAACAGTGAATTTTGGGAAAAACAAATGAAAAAGGTTCGAAACAAATTTGGCAATGAAGCGTTGGAAGCCAATGAAGTTATTCTCAATATTTTCAGAAATAAAAATGATGGAAGCTCAATTTATATGTTTGTTGCTGATCAGACTCCACATGTTTCACATGTAAATTATGGGTTAGAATTTCTTGATCAGAAAACACCGGTTTTTGTTGGTTATGATAAACTAGCCACAAGAATGGATCTGGCCTTCATCTATTGTGAGGTGAAAAAAGTAAAACGTGGATTTTATCAGGTTAATTATCATAGAATTTACCCGGATGGAGAAAAATTCACTGAACATGAAGTAGTAAAAAAGTTCCATAAATTATTAGAAAACACCCTACATAAGCGTCCTGATAATTATCTTTGGTCACATAGAAAATGGAAGTATAAAGATTCTATTAAAAACTTTGATTCAGAAAAAATATAGGTTAGATGTCAAAAAAATTAGCAGTTGTTATATTAAACTGGAATGGTAAAAACTGGCTTGAAAAATTTCTACCAAGCGTTGTTCGTTTTTCTTCCAATGCAGACATCTATGTA
The DNA here is from genome assembly GCF_058790395.1 of Chryseobacterium sp. FW101-FHT12H09. NCBI lineage: Bacteria > Pseudomonadati > Bacteroidota > Flavobacteriia > Flavobacteriales > Weeksellaceae > Chryseobacterium > Chryseobacterium sp. FW101-FHT12H09. The sequence continues at coordinate 262,457 of NZ_JBYTCP010000003.1, forward strand.
ATCGATAACCTTTCTACAGATGATTCAATAGTGTATTTGCAGAGTCGATTCCCAATAGTAAAAATCATTAAAAATGATAAAAACTATGGTTTTGCAGGTGGATACAATGTAGGTTTAAAGAATATTCAAGCTGAATATTACTGCCTACTCAATTCGGATGTTGAAGTAACGGAAAACTGGATAGATCCAGTCTTGAATATATTTGAAAAAGACTTAGAAATTTCGACTATCCAACCTAAAGTTCTATCCTACACTAACAAAAAATATTTTGAATTCGCCGGTGCAGGAGGTGGGTTAATTGATAATCTTGGATATCCTTACTGCAGGGGAAGGATCTTTGATGATGTAGAGGAAGACAAAGGCCAGTACAACGATGAAACAGAAATTTTCTGGGCTTCTGGATGTTGCTTTTTTATCCGTTCAAAAGATTTCTGGGAACAAAAAGGTTTCGATGACAGGTTCTTTGCTCATCAGGAAGAGATCGATCTATGCTGGAGGTTAATTAATACCGGAAAGAAAATATATTATACAGGTCAATCTACAGTTTATCACGTAGGAGGAGGTACTCTGAATAAACAAAGCGCTCAGAAAACTTATTTAAATATAAGAAATAACCTTTCGATGATGCTCAAGAATCTACCTTTCCCTCAGCTTATCTGGCTTATCTTCTTTCGACTTTGTTTAGATGGTATTGCAGGTATTTATTTTGGTTTTAAAAATGGATTCCCTCATCTCTGGGCAGTTGTAAGAGCTCATTTTGGTTTCTATGCACAACTTCCACAAACATGGAAATTACGTCAAAACCGACAAATAAGCACATTTTATCAAAGTAAATGGCTTATTTTCAAACATTTTCTTTAATTAGGAATAATTCATATTAAATTTAAATTCATAACTTATAGCTCTTAACTCACAACTTATATTTCAAAATGGATTTTTGTGCAATTGATTTCGAAACTGCAACTAATGATAGAAGCTCGGCTTGTGAACTTGGAGTCTGTATCGTACAAAATTCTCAAATTGTGGAAACTAAAACCTGGCTCATAAAGCCACCTAGCTTTCCTTATTTTAGTAAATTTAATGTAGCAGTTCATGGTATCGTCCCTGAAGATGTAAAGGACTCACCCACTTTTGATGAGATCTGGTATGAGGTTGAAGAAATGATGTACGGCACATTGATGATTGCTCACAATGCAAGCTTTGATGCAGGAGTATTAAGAGGGTGTCTTAACCATTACGGAATGTTTACACCAAAGCTCAATTATTTATGCAGTATTCAACTGGCAAAAAAATCATGGAATTACCTTCCTAAATATGGATTAAAACACCTGTCTGAATACCATCAGATCAGTTTCAATCACCACAGAGCCGGAGACGATGCAGAAGCCTGTGCTAAAATCTCTTTACTGGCTTTTGAAAAGCTATTTCTTAGCAGCAATGAAGAAATTCATGATTACTTGAGAACTAAGATTAAACAGCTCTAATTACTCAAGACCTCTGACAATAGATTAAATTTTGGAATATCTATTTCAAAGCTTTCCTGGGTATCCATGTTTTTAACGAGGTATTTTCCGCTCATATTTCCGACTCCTGAACGTAACATCACATTAGAGAAATAACCGAAATTTTCACCTGTAGAGATCTCAGGAGTTAATCCTATGACCCCATCTCCTATAATTTCTGTATATCCAAAGCCTACGTCGAAGATCAACCACTTTCTTTTCAGAACTTTTATAGGAAAACCACCATCATTTTCTATTGTAATATTATACTTAAAAACATAACGGTTTTCAGAGGGGTAACTGTTTTTACTATCATATTCAGGAACAACTGAAACTTTGATATTGGAAGTTATTTTTGAGAACATCACTTTATATTTGATTAAATAAATACAAAAATCTCGCCTTTTTTAAGGCGAGATTGTAACTTATATTATAATTTTCTTAAAATTTATAATTCTAATGCTTTTCTTTCGTTACCACCCATTAATATTTCAACAGGATTATCGATACCTTCTTTTACTGCTACAAGGAATCCTACAGATTCTTTTCCATCAATAATTCTGTGGTCATAAGACATAGCAACGTACATCATTGGACGGATTACTACTTGTCCATCTACAGCAACTGGTCTTTGGATGATGTTGTGCATTCCTAAGATCGCAGATTGAGGAGGGTTAATAATTGGTGTAGACATCATAGATCCGAAAGTACCACCGTTTGTAATAGTAAATGTACCACCAGTCATTTCATCAACACTGATTTTACCATCTCTTACTTTAGTAGCCAGATCTTTGATATTAGCTTCAATACTTCTGAAAGTCATATCTTCAGCATTTCTCAATACAGGAACCATTAATCCTTTAGGACCAGATACTGCAATTGAAATATCACAGAAGTCATAGTTTATTTTGAAATCTCCATCGATAGATGCATTTACATCAGGATACATTTGCAATGCTCTTGTTACCGCTTTTGTAAAGAAAGACATAAAACCAAGTCCGATTCCATGTTTTTGAGCGAATTCATCTTTATATTGTTTTCTGATTCTGAAGATTTCAGACATGTCAACCTCATTAAAGGTAGTTAACATCGCTGTTTCATTCTTCACAGAAACTAATCTTGAAGCAATTTTTCTTCTTAAAACTGAAAGTTTAGTTGTCGTTGTAGATCTTGATCCATTTGTAGAAGATACACTTCCCATTGCAGGAACAGCAGCTAATTCAGCATCAGTTTTAGTCACTCTTCCGTCTCTTCCAGATCCCGAAACCTGACCTGCATCTATTCCTTTTTCATCAAGGATTTTCTTAGCAGCCGGAGATGGAGTTCCTGTCGCATACGTTTGAGCAGCAGCTACAGGTTGTGCAGCTGGTTTTGGAGCTTCTTGCTGAACTGGCGCAGCTTTAGGAGCTTCCTCTTTTTTCGGAGCTTCTGCAGCAGGAGCAGGAGCAGCTGTACCTTCCGGCTTAGCAGCATCTACATCAATTAAACAAACTACCTGACCTACTTGTACAACTTCACCTTCTTCTGCTTTTAAAGTAATAATACCACTTTGCTCAGCAGGAAGTTCTAGAGTTGCTTTATCTGAGTCTACCTCAGCGATTGGTTGATCTTTTTCTACATAATCACCATCTTTCACAAGCCAAGTCGCGATTTCAACTTCTGTTATTGATTCGCCCGGTGAAGGAACTTTCATTTCTAAAACTGACATATCGTATTTTTTATTTTTTAATTGATTATTATTTAATTAAGCTGTAACAGGTCTTTTTGTTGGTGCATCATTGGTATTAAAAACTCTGTTGATCACTGCATTTTGATTTTTCTCAAACATCTTGTGACTTCCTGGAGCCGGAGCACCACTTGGAACAGGAGCAATTACCTGAATTCCTGTATCTCTGAAGTTTCTTAAGATGTAAGACCAAGCCCCCATATTTTCAGGTTCTTCCTGAGCCCAGACTAATTCTTTTCTATTTTCGTACTTACTGAAAATTTGTTCAATAGCATCAGTTTGTAATGGATATATTTGCTCAAATCTCACTAAAGCGATGTTTTCAGCATTAAGTTCTTCTTTCTTAGCTAGCAATTCGAAATAGAATTTACCAGAACAAAGAACTACTTTTTCTACTTTTTTAGGATCTGCAGTAGGATCATCCAAGATAGGTTGGAAAGCTCCGTTTGCAAAATCTTCTAGTGGAGAAACTACTTTAGGATGTCTCAATAATGACTTAGGACTCATTACAATTAATGGCTTTCTGTAAGTCCATTTTAATTGTCTTCTTAGTAAGTGGAAATAGTTAGCTGGCGAAGTGATATTAGCCACCACCATGTTTTCATTTGCACAAAGTGTTAAGAATCTCTCCAATCTTGCTGAAGAGTGTTCTGCACCCTGTCCTTCAGAACCGTGAGGCAATAACATTACCAAACCATTTTGAACTTTCCATTTCTCTTCTGCTGCTGCCAAATATTGGTCAACAATAATCTGAGCTCCGTTTACGAAATCTCCAAACTGTGCTTCCCAAACCGTTAGCGTATTTGGAGAAACCATTGCATATCCGTAGTCAAAACCTAAAACTCCGTATTCTGATAAGTGAGAGTTGTAAATATCAAATCTGTTTTCAGAAACCTGCTTTAATGGTACATATTCTTCTTCAGTGTCTTCAGTTTTTACTACTGCATGTCTATGAGAGAAAGTTCCTCTTTCTACATCTTCTCCTGAGATTCTGATATTATGACCTTCAGTAAGTAGTGTTGCATATGCTAACCACTCTCCTAAAGCCCAGTCTAAAGAGTTTCCTTCAATCGCTTTAACACGGTTTTCGAAAAGTCTTGTAATTTTACTTATAAATTTCTTATCAGCTGGAAGCGTAGACATTTTAATAGCCAATTCTTTCAGCTTCGCTAAATCATATTTTGTATCAACAGGAGACTGCATAGCTCCTCTTTTTGCAATTGGATAGTTCGTCCAGTCATCAGACATAAAGATATCCATTGCGTTTTTCTCGATCTCCTTAGAAGCATCAAAGTCCTTATCTAAAAGTTCTTTGAAATCAGTTTCCATTTTCTTAAGGATATCATTAGAAACGATACTGTCCTGGATTAATTTATCTTTATAGATTTCTCTTGGATTAGGGTGCTTAGAAATCAATTTATACAAATTAGGCTGCGTAAATCTTGGCTCATCTCCTTCGTTATGACCATATTTTCTGTACCCTAATAAATCGATATAAACGTCTTTTCCAAACTTTGCTCTGAAATCAGCAGCAAAATGAATAGCATGTACTACTGCTTCAGCATCGTCAGCATTCACGTGCATTACCGGAGATTCAGTAACTTTTGCAATATCTGTACAATAAGTAGATGATCTTGCATCAGCATAGTTTGTTGTAAATGAAACCTGGTTATTCACAACGATATGTACAGTACCACCTGTTTTATATCCTTCCAGAGTCATCATCTGTGCTACTTCATAGACAATTCCTTGTCCTGCAACAGCTCCATCTCCATGGATAACAATTGGTAAAATTTTAGAATAATCTCCCTCATATCTATCATCTACTTTAGCACGGCAGATCCCTTCTACTAAGGCGGCCACTGTTTCTAAGTGTGATGGATTAGGAGTTAAATTAATAGAAACCTCTTCTCCTGAAGCTGTTTTGATTTTTTTAGAAGATCCTAAGTGATATTTAACATCACCAGAGAATACATCTTCTTCAAATTCTTTTCCTTCGAATTCAGAGAAAATCTGTTTGTAAGATTTTCCAAAAATATTGGATAATACATTTAATCTTCCTCTGTGAGCCATTCCTAAAACAACCTCATCAACTCCTAACTGAGAAGATCTTGAGATCAATTGGTCCAAAGCCGGAATCAATGTTTCACCTCCTTCCAGAGAGAATCTCTTCTGACCAACAAATTTTGTATGAAGATAGTTTTCAAAAGCTACAGCCTGATTCAACTTCAATAAAATCTCAGTTTTTTCATTAGCTGAAAGACTTGGATGGTTTTCGTTTACCTGTAACCATTTTTTGATGAAATCTTTCTCTTCAACGTTGTTGATGTAAGTATATTCAACACCTATAGAATCACAATAAATTCTTTCCAGATGCTTGATAATATCCTGTAGTGTTGCAGGTTCTTTCATCCCTGTTTCAACAGCACAGTTAAATTTCGTATTTAAATCCTCCTTGCTCAGACCGAAATTTTCAATGTCTAAAGTAGGTGTGTAATGTCTTCTTTCTCTTACCGGGTTTGTTTTTGTAAACAAATGACCTCTTGTTCTGTAAGCTTCAATAAGGTTTACTACCTTAAATTCTTTCTTGATGTGCTCAGGAACTTCTCCGTTTGATACCGCCTGAGATATTTGCTGTGCTGCCGGGGCAGCATTCGCTGGAGCTTGAATATATTGGATGTTTTCTTCATCACCGTAGTTCTCCAAGGCAAAATCGAAGCCTTGAAAGAAGGCTTTCCATGATGGCTCTAAAGAATCCGGAAATTTTAAGTACTGTTGGTATAAATCCTCAATTAACTGAGAATGAGCTGCGTTTAGGAATGAAAATCTGTCCATTATTACAGTTTATCTATTATTTAAATTTGTTTGTATAATTAATCCTCAAATTTAATAAAAAAAACCGACTTAGGACAGTCTCAGATTCTTAAAAAAACCATAAAAGACATAATTTTCAATAATTTACTTGTAGACGGATAGGGAAAGCTTCACGTTTACATCCTGATCCTCTATTGGGCGTTCGATAAAAACCTGACGAATATCACCAAAACGCATTTCATCTTTCTTTGCTTTTTGGATTAATTGCTGAATAGCTTTTACTCTTCCTGCATAAGATCCTTTGTAGTAAATGATATAATTTTGAGTAGGACTTACAGATCTGAAACTAAAGTTATTATCTGTAATTCCCATTTTTTTGGATAAGGGAATTCCCAGGAAATAAGAAACTTCCTTATCCTTGTAATTATCTGCATCGGTAAGTAAAATCGGAAATCCAAATTCATCTTCTTTTTTACCCAAATCCATACTTACATAATTATAAACTTTATTATAATTCATAACTATGTTTTTATACAATGCATCTTTTTTATTGGAAGTACTTACATTAATTCCCAATAATAGTTTCTCTTCTTCATTTTCAACCATCAGACTGTCATATTTAATTGCAGCCATTTGATTATCTTTTTCAACTTTATTTCCTAAAACATTTTTCAGACTGGCCATACTTTTATCAATATTCTCAGCAAACCGATCTTCAGTCCAGAAGTTTTCAACTCTTCTTAAAACTGATAATTTAGGCGTATGAACGTACCAGGTAATTTTCGTTTTTTCAGCTGAAACAGGTTTGAATTTCACATCTACAAGAGTTGGATTTTCATTTTTATCTTCGAAAAGCTGATATCTTAAAGTTTGATTAGGATTTTCATATCTGATAAACATCTCCCCATCTCTATCATTTTTAGGATCGACATAGCTGATAGCACTTCCCATTCCTTCATATGGAGTATAATAATCAATGTCAATAGATTGAGAGTTTGTGAAAAAATTATTCCACCTGGTGAAATTCTGTAAATTATTGAATTGATGAAACACCTTATCCACGGGATAATCTATTTCCTTTTCTATCTTAAAGTTTTTACTGTCCTCCACAAAATAGTACATAGAAAGCGCATAAGCACCTACCAGCAAAACAACAATTACACTAATTATTTTAAAAAAACGCATCGCACAAAAGTAAGACAAATAAAAAAAGTGACCAATATATTGATCACTCTAGTTGTATGTTTATAAAAATTATCCAATATGTGTCCCAGGAAGCAAAACAGCCCCCTTCTTCACTACTACAATTCCATCTTGTACGGAATGGGTTTCATAATCCCCATCGTGAAGATGTTTCCCACCTATTATCCTTACATTATCTCCGATATAGCAGTTTTTATCTAAAATTGCTTTCTCTATATAGCAGTATTTTCCAATTCCCATATTAGGACGGCCTTCCCGGTCATTGATTACAATTTCTGTGGTATTTTGATAGAAATCAGAACCCATTACATAAGAATTTACAATCGTGCTTCCTTTATCTATCCTTGTTCTGTTTCCAATTACTGAGTTTTCAATTTTATCAGCCATGATAATACATCCATCCCCGAAAACAGCCTTACTTACATAAGAACCATTAATTTTAGATGGTGGAAGCATTCTCGCCCTCGTGTAAATAGGTGATGAAGAAAATAAATTAAATTGTGGGAAATCCTGACATAGATCCAAGTTCGCTTCATAAAATGACTCAATTGTTCCTATATCTGTCCAATAGCCTTCATATTGATAGCTCAGAGTTGTATATTTTCCGATTGAATTTGGAATGATATCTTTTCCAAAATCATCTCCTGCTCCATCTTCAAACATCTTTTTAAGAATACTCTTTGTAAATATATAGATTCCCATTGATGCCAGATACTCCTTTCCTTCATGTTTATTCTTTTCTGAAACTTCAGATTTCCAATCCCCTAAAATATCAAATCCCGGTTTTTCAGTAAAAGAAGTAATATTCCCTTCTTCATCTGATTTTAAAATACCAAAACCTGTTGCATCTTTAGCATTTACTGGAATTGTAGCAATAGTAACATCACCTCCTTTTTCGATATGATAATCCAACATTTGCCTGAAATCCATCTGATAAAGCTGATCCCCTGAAAGAATTAAAATATAATCATAATCATATTTTTCAAGATGCTTCATAGACTGACGCACAGCATCTGCTGTTCCCTGATACCAACTTTCATTTTCAACATTCTGTTCTGCAGCCAGAATATCTACAAAGCCTTTGCTGAAGATATCAAAATGGAAAGAATTCTTAATATGAGAATTTAAAGAAGCGGAATTAAACTGTGTTAAAACCAAAATCTTATTCAATCCCGAATTCAAGCAATTGGAAATGGGAATATCCACTAATCTGTATTTTCCGGCAATTGGGACAGCTGGTTTTGACCTTGAATAGGTTAATGGAAAAAGTCTCGTCCCTCTACCTCCTCCCAAAACAATGGAAATAACATTGCGATTCATAAAATATCTTGCGTTTTAATTTATTAGGTTTACTGTTCTTTTCTTAATATCTACTTTCACTCTAAAACACTCTTTATTCTCATATTTTAGATTATTATTAACAACAACAACTTCATACAAACCCTGATCATTCAATTCTTTTACCTCTTTATCTACATTATCAATTTCTATATTATAATCTCTAAGCTTACTTCTAAATAATTTATTGGTAATTAAGATACCCATCACATCTACTTTATTGATCATAAAATCCTCAACATTTTTATCATACCTTACCTTCCAGTCTTTACCATATCTATTTTCCAGTTCGGCAAATGTTTTTTTATTTTCAGTATTAACACTATCCATCAGCTTTTGGTCAACCTCACAACCTGCTACATCAACATATTTAATTTTCCATTTTTCAGCTATTCCATTTCTTCCCTCGATATTTAACATATTGGGAAGGCCATAGCCTAAAATAGTAAAATATTTATTATTTGTTTCTTCCTTTTTACAAGATAAAATCATACATAGTATTAAAAGAAAAAAGCTTGCTCTAAACATTTTATTTATTATATAATGCTACATATTTCTCCGCTGACTTCTCCCATGCAAAATCGAATTGCATATTCGCAGTAATAAGATTCTTCATGGCACCTTTCTGATTATATATATTTACTCCCCTGTTCATCGCATGGATTACATCATCCACTCCCGGATAAACAAAATTCAATCCGGCACCACCCGTAGAAATATCTTGTACTGTATCTTTTAGTCCTCCTGTATATCTTACAATCGGAACCGTTCCATATCTCATAGAATACATTTGATTCAACCCACAAGGTTCCACCCTTGATGGCATTAGTAAAAAGTCCGCCGAGGCATATATCTTATGAGAAAGGTATTCTTTATAACCAAGATCAAGAGCAAAATTACTGTACAAGTGCTCATATTCTTGCAGTTTTCCTTCGATATACTTATTACCAGAGCCTAGGATCATAATATTTAAAGCGCCATAGCTCTGTCTTATACTTCTCGAAACAACATCTGGCAACAGATCAGCTCCCTTTTCAGTTGCAAACCTTCCTATAAAGGCAAACAACGGAAGCTCTGGTTTCAGTCCATATTCTTTACAAAGTTTTGCCTTACTTTTCTTTTTCTGCTCAACAGCATTTTTAACACTAAAATTATAATCCAACATGGGATCTGTTTCAGGATCCCAAACCTCTGTATCAATACCATTGATAATCCCATAAGCTTTTCGGAATTCTTCACGAACCAAACTTTCAAGTCCCCGGAAACTTATAAACAGTTCTTCCAGATAACCTTCTGAAACAGTAGTAAAAGCGCTTGAACATTTAATCATACTCGCAAGAGGATTAATCAGCCCGTTCCAGTCTAAAAGCCCCCATTTATAACTATCAAAAGATGGCATATAATGTGCCATACTCCAACTCATCATTCCCTGATATTCTCCATTATGAATCGTTCCAATGGTTTTCACTCCTTTTAAAAACTTAAATTCAGCACAGTATTCAATCATAAAAGGAACTAGTCCCGTATGATAATCATGACAATGTAAAACGTCAGGACGAATTTCCATTGCACTCAGCCAATGTAAAACACCATGTTGAAAAGCCAGAAACTGAAAACTCTCATCCTGATATCCATATGGATTATCACGATCTAAAAGTCCTGGAATTTTAACCATATAAAGTTCAAAACCTAAAACATCAGTTTTCTCCTTCATTACCTGAACCTGAAGCATATTCGGGCCTTGATGAATGAAACCATCAAAAACTATGTCAAACTCATGATCATACACAAAAGATTTGTTATACCAAGGCATGACAACTTTGGCATCAACCCCTTTTATTTTATTCTGATATTTTGGTAAAGCCCCGACAACATCTGCCAGACCTCCTACTTTTGCTATCGGATAACATTCCGTGCTAAGATGATAAACTATCATTTTACTTTTTATGTAATTTAATTCTATGTAATTTATACTTTTTATCTTTTCTCTGTTTTAAAATTAACCCTGCTAATGGGGGTAATTTTAAAGTTATTGATTTTGGCCTGCTCATCCATTCTTCATATTCTTCTTTCAGAACTTCAGGATTAATCCCTCCACCATGATACCTTGCATCATCAGAATTAAAAATAACTTCCCAGTGCGTTCCTTCATTTACTCCAATCTTATAATCTAAAATACGTGGTGTAAGATTGAGAACGACCATGAAAATATCATCTCTCCTTTTTCCTTTTCTTAAATATATATAGACAGAGTTATCCTGATCATTTGCTTCTACCCATTCAAACCCTTTAGAATTAAATTGATTTTCATAAAAGGCAGATTCATATCTGTAAACATGATTAAGATCCTTTATCAGGGTTTGCAATCCTTTGTGTACAGGGTATTGTAGTAAATGCCAATCCAAACTCTGTTTAAAATTCCATTCACTGGTTTGTCCAAATTCATCACCCATAAAAAGCAATTTTGCTCCCGGATGTGTATACATATACACAAACAATGTACGAAGATTAGCAAACTTCTGCCATTCATCACCCGGCATTTTATAAATAAGACTCGCCTTTCCGTGTACAACTTCATCGTGAGATAAAGGCATCATATAATTTTCATTATACATATACATAGAAGCAAAGGTCAGTTTATGATGATTGCTTTTTCTGTTTATAGGATCTAGTTTGAAATAATCCAATGTATCATGCATCCAGCCCATCATCCATTTCATTCCAAAACCAACTCCCCCATCATGTACAGGTTTTGTAAGTAAAGGAAAGTCTGAGCTTTCTTCAGCAATGGTTATAATAGTATCTCCGAATTCTTTATACACAGCAGTATTAAATTCCTGAAGAAATAATTTTGCTTCAAGATTTACATTTCCACCATATTTATTGGGTTCCCATTCCCCTTCATTTCGGGAATAATCCAAATGAAGCATCGAAGTCACTGCATCCACCCGCAATCCATCAGCATGATATCTTTCCAGCCAAAACATGGCATTTGAAATTAAAAATGACTTAACTTCATTCCTTCCATAATTAAAAATATAAGATTTCCAGTCAGGATGAAACCCTTTCCTTGGATCTTCATGTTCATATAAAAAAGAACCGTCAAAACGATGCAAACCGTTAGCATCTCCGGGAAAATGAGAGGGTACCCAGTCTAAAATAACACCTATCTCATTCTGATGAAGCTCATCAATCAGATACATTAAATCCTGAGGAGAGCCAAACCGGGATGTTGCCGCATAAAAACCCGTAATCTGATAACCCCAACTCGGATCGTAAGGAAATTCCATTATGGGCATAAATTCAACATGAGTAAAACCCATTTCTTTGAGATAAGGTACTAGCTTTTTAGCTATGTCCCGATAATTTAAAAACTTTTCCGGATTATCTTCTTCTCTTACCCAAGAACCTAGATGCATCTCATATACTGAGATTGGAGCGTCTAAACTGTTCACTTTCCACCGGCTGTTCATCCAATCCTTATCCTGCCATTCATACCATGTCGTAGATATTAATGATGCAGCCTGCAAATTTTGCTCCCAGCTTAATGCATAAGGATCACTTTTCTCCAGAATCTCCCCATAGGTTGTCTCTATAGCGTACTTATATAAAGTTCCCCAGGTGAGCCCTTCGATAAATCCTTCCCAAATGCCCGATCCATCCCAGCGAGGATATAAAATATGTTCCTTATGGTTCCACTTGTTAAAATTTCCAATCACAGAAACTTTTTTTGAATTCGGTGCCCAAACCGAAAAATAAACTCCCTGTACTCCGTCCTTTTCTACGGAATGCGCTCCAAATTTATCATAGAGCTTATAGTGTTTACCTTCTTTAAAAAGATAAACATCATGATCCGTAAAAAGTGTATATGTTTTAACAGAGTTCATTAGTGTTTAATTTACATTCTTTGAAACTACGAAAAATACAGCTAGAAACAATTAACTATAATTCAAATAATTGTTATATAAGTTATTTCATCCGCGTGTCTATCAAATATATAAAATTTACTGATTTATATATTTGTTTTTATCTAAAATTTCAGACTAGATATATCTAAAGTTTTTTTATAAATTTAGCCGTATTATTTTTTAAAGACACATGATGAAGTTTAAACTTTACACTGATGAGAGTGATGAAAGAACTGTATATGTAACAGGGAATTTTAATAATTGGAATCCAAAAGACAGTCGATACAAACTTGAACTTACGGATCCCAACAACTATTATATTGATATTGCTGATGAGATACTGCCTTCTGATATAGAATATAAGTTTACAAAAGGAGGCTGGGAGAATGTGGAACTTGATAAATACGGAAATATTACTCCAAATCGTAAAGTCAAAAAAGCATCAGGTGAAGTTTCAGATACTGTAGAAAAGTGGAGACTCAACTGGGGTCCTTTTAAAGATGAGTTCTTCCCTATTGTAGAAATCATTTCGGAAGAATTTTATATCCCACAACTTGACAGACACCGTAAAGTGTGGGCACTACTACCTTACGATTATTATATTTCGAATAAAAGCTATCCCGTATTATATCTTCAGGATGCCCAAAATCTCTTCAATGAAGGAAGTGAGTATGGAAACTGGGAAATCGACAAAAAACTCTCTATTCTTGCTGAATATGGCCGTGGAGATGTGATAATCATCGCAATTGAACATGGAAGTGAAGAAAGAATAAAAGAATATATATTTGATAATGATCATGTTGCCCACGGGTCTGAGGGCAAAAAATACATCCGATTTATCACAGATACTTTAAAACCATTTGTTGATGAACAGTACCGGACTAAAAAAGACAGGGAAAATACAGGAATCGGTGGTAGTTCTTTAGGCGCCTTGATCAGTATCTACAGTGGATTTCTTTATCCAGAAGTATATTCTAAGCTCTTAATTTTCTCACCATCGCTTTGGGTAGAACCAAATAATAATTTCCCAATGATGAATTTCAGAGTGCCTTTTAAAACAAAAATTTATTTATATGGTGGTGGACAGGAAGGAGCCAAAATGGTAAAACGAATCCATGTCTTTGAAGAATATTTAAGAAAATGGGAGAAAAAAAATTTCTTTGATTTTGAATTCAAAACCAATATCAACCCTGAAGGTACACATAGTGAATTCTATTGGTCTCAGGAATTTCCAAGGGCTATTGAATGGCTATTTTATGATAACATAGAAAACCCTGTAGAAGTAACCCCACAACAAAAAAGCATTAAACAGTAAAAATTATGAAATTAATCAACAAAAAAAATAAAAGCTACAGCCAGGTCTTTCAATTATTCACAGAGGAAGAATGGACAAAAACAAGCAAAAATTTCAATAAAAATATTTCCACTTTTTTCACTGGAAAGAAAAACGAAGTATTTGTTAATACCACTGAAGAAAGTATAATCTATTTTATCGGCTTAGGAAAAGAATCGATTCAGAATTTTGAAGTCCAGCAGGTTGCCGTAAAATTCTCCCAAACCCAGAAAAAAAGTTTAAAAGCTGTTTCCACGTTAGTGTTAGGAAATTTTGTTGATCAAAAACAGTTCGAAGAATTTATAAAGGGATTATTAATAGGAACATACAACTATCCTTTCGATAAAAATCATCCGTTCTGGAATCCGGCATTCGAGATTCATTTTGAAAATCTAAGTCAGAAAAAACTTGATGTAATCACCCAAAAAGCAATAGCATTAGCTAATGGCCAAACGGCCTGTCAGGAGTGGTTAAACAAACCTGCAAATCTTAAAAATCCAGATATTTTAAGTCTTTATCTTAAAAACTTAGCTAAAAAACATCAGCTAAAATATACTGTTTTCAACAGGAAAAAATGCGAAGAATTAGGTCTTGGAGCCTATCTTTCCGTAAATCAAGGAAGTGCTTATGATGCAGCCTTTACCATTTTAGAATACAAAACAACTGTAAAAAACGCTAAAACTATTGGCTTAGTGGGAAAATGTGTGGTCTTTGATACTGGAGGGATCTCTTTAAAGAATCATGAGAACATGCATTATATGAAATCTGATATGGGTGGAGCCACTGCTGTTTTAGGAGCTTTAATTTATGCTTCAGAAATGCAGCTTCCTATTAATCTTGTTGTTATTTTACCAATCACCGACAATTCAATTTCTGAAAAAGCCTTTCTTCCGAGTGACGTAATTACAGCTTACAATGGAAAAACAATTGAAGTATTAAATACAGATGCAGAGGGAAGAATGATTCTTGCTGATTCGCTTTCTTATCTTTCAAAAAACTATAAAACAGACCTTCTTATTGATCTGGCAACATTAACAGGAAGTTCTGTAAGAATGTTTGGTGATACTTGTGGTGCTTTATTTTCAAATAATGAAGAATTAAAAAATACATTAATAAAAACCGGTGATAGAACGAACCAGAGGCTATGGAATCTCCCTTTATGGGATATTTGGAAAGATGATATCCAATCTGATGTAGCGGATTTAAAAAACATTTCCATGAAACCTATTGGTGATTGTATTGTTGCCGCAAAGTTCCTGGAACAATTTATTGAAGGTCATTCGAAATGGGCTCATTTAGATATTGCCGGAGTGGCTTTCGGAAGCGTTGGATATGCTAAAGAAAAAGCGTCAACAGGCTTTGGAGTGCAATTGCTGGCCGATTTAATCGAAAATTATCATTAAAAATTAGTTTATTACAAAATTTCTCTGTATAATTGATTTAGGATTTTCAAAATCTCAGCAATGATCAACTATTGATATTAATTAATCAATAAAATTTTGCTTTTATTTTTGATAATTTATTAAAACTTCAAAAACACTGTATGGAGGAGAAAACTATAGTATGTATTTCGTGCTATTACAAGGGCTATGATTTCATGGACGAAATGAAGCGGCTCGGTAATAAAATAATCTTGATTACATCCGAAAACATTAAAGAAAAGAACTGGCCTTGGCACGCTATTGATGAGGTGTACTATATGCCTGAATTAAAACCATCTGTATGGAATCTGGAGCATTTGGTTCAGGGATTCTCACATCTTATGCAAACCAGGAAAATTGATGCGGTAGTAGCACTTGATGATTATGATGTAGAAAAAGCAGCATTGATCAGAGAAACTTTCCGCATTCCAGGGATGGGGCAAACCACACATCGTTATTTTAGAGATAAACTGGCCATGAGGCAGAAAGCAAAAGATTCAGACATTAATGTTCCTGAATTCACGCCAGTTTTTAATAATGATGAAATTAACACATTTATTGAAAAAGTACCTGCTCCGTGGGTTTTGAAACCACGTTCGGAGGCTTCAGCTTCAGGAATAAAAAAAATAACGACTAAAGATAAGCTTTGGAAGGCTTTAGATTCTCTAGGTGAAGAACGCCATCTCTTTTTATTGGAAAGCTTTAAACCTGGTGATGTTTATCATGTTGACAGTTTAACCTTTAATAAAGAAATAGTATTCACTTCTGCATCAAAATATCTGGCTCCGCCAATGCAGGTTTCTCATGAAGGTGGTGTTTTCAGGACTAAGACACTTGGAAAAGATTCCGATGAGTTCAAATCTCTTGAAGAAGTTAATGCCAAAGTACTTTTAAATTTTGGATTACTTAATGGCGCGACCCATACAGAGTTCATACGAAGTAAAGATGATGGGAAATGGTATTTTTTAGAAACTTCATCCAGAGTTGGGGGTGCCCATATTCCTGATCTTGTAGAAGCTTCCAGTAATATTAATATCTGGAGAGAATGGGCAAAAATTGAAGATGCTCTTCTAAGATCGAAGCGTTATGATATTACAAAACCTACAGAACATTATGCCGGGTTGATTATTGCTTTAATCAAAACCCAACAACCTGATTATAGTGATTTTGAATGTGAAGAAATTGTAAAATACCTTCCCATAGACTATCATGTCGGAATTGTTTATAAGTCAGATAATGCTGATATTGTACAGGAAAGATTAGACGCCGCTGCTGAGAAAATAAATACAGGTTTATTAAACATTTTACCTCCAAAAGGCAAGCCTACGAGCTAATTATACATCAATTTTAAATTAATTATTCTAAAATGCCACACATAGAACATACTGATTATTATTCAAATATATTGGGAATGAATATTAAAGTGGAGGTCACCGGACATTACGGACATCCTATTATTATGTTTCCCACTTCTCAGGGTTTATATACTCAGAATCACGATTTTCATCTTAATGGAAGTATCAATTGGTTTGTAGAACAAGGAAAAGTAAAGCTTTATAATGTTCAGACAATTGATAGCTGGAGTTTTTATGACGATTCCATATCTCCACAACAAAGAATAAAAAATTATGAAAGATATGTACAATTTCTAATTCAGGAGTTCGTTCCTTATATTCAGAAATTACATAAAACACATAGGGTTGCCATTGCGGGAGCAAGCTTTGGAGGTTATCATGCTGCAAACTTTGCCTTTAGATTCCCTGACGTTGTATCACATCTATTCTGTCTTTCAGGAGCATTCAGCATTCGAAATTTTATGGATGGATATTCTGATGATCTGGTATATTATAATTGTCCCAGAGAATTTATAAAAAACGATGAAGCCTGGAAATACAAACACATGCATATTGTATTGAGTACCTCTGATCAGGACATCTGTAAAGATAAAAATGTGGAGATGGCAGAAATCTTAAAATCAAAAGGAATTGATTACTGGTATGATGAAAGAAAATGGATCAATCATGACTGGCCTCTTTGGAGAATGGTCTTTCCAACATTTATCAGCGCATTTTTCTCTTAGAATAAATTTTAAACAATCCCTTATTAATAAAAACACTAAAAACAACAATTATGGCAAAAAAGGTGGGAATTCTATTCGGTATGGAAAACACATTTCCTTGGGCATTTATTGAAAAGGTCAATGAATTAGGAGGTGGAGAAATTATAGCAGAACCTGTACATATCGATAAGCTGGAACAGGGTGTTGATTATGGTTATGCTGTTATTATAGACAGAATTTCTCATGATGTCCCTTTCTACAGAGCTTATCTCAAAAATGCAGCATTGAATGGAACGTATGTTATCAATAATCCATTCTGGTGGAGTGCAGATGAAAAGTTTTTCAATAATGCTTTGATGTCAAAACTGGGAATTCCACTTCCTAAAACTGTTTTATTACCATCCCATGAAAGACCGGCTAATACTTCAGAAACGTCATTCAGAAATTTAAAATTCCCTCACGACTGGGAATACATCTTTGATTATGTAGGTTTTCCTGCCTATATGAAACCTCACGACGGCGGAGGCTGGAGAAACGTTTACAGAGTAGAAAATCCAGAAGATCTATGGAATAAACTAGGTGAAACAGAACAGCTTGTTATGATGGTTCAGGAAGAAATTATTTTCGATGATTATTACAGAGTTTATTGCTTAGGAAAGAAATATGTTCATATTATGCCTTATGAACCTAGAAATGAGCCTCATTTAAGATATGCTACCAGTCATCAGACGGATGGTGAAGAGTTGGAAAAACTATTAACAACCATTCATGATTATACGATTACAATGAACGAGGCATTAGGCTATGATTTTAATACGGTAGAATTCGCTGTAAAAGATGGTATTCCGTATGCCATCGACTTCTGTAATCCTGCACCAGATGCAGACAGAAACTCTGTTGGGGAAGAAAATTTCGCCTGGATTGTAGAGCATGCTGCAAAATTTGCCATTGAAAAGGCTAAAGAATATGTCCCTGGAAAACCCAACATTTCATGGGGAACTTTTGTAAAAGATTCAATAAAATAATTCAGTGGGAGAGAATATAAAAAACACAAGGAAATGCATCAGTTTACTATAGGAATCGAAGAAGAATATCAAATTATTGATGTTGACAGCAGAGATCTAATTTCTCATGTTTCTAAAATTATTGAAGGTGGAAAAGCTGTTTTAAGTGAGAATTTAAAGCACGAAATGCATGAATCCATGATTGAAATGGAAACAGGCATTTGTCAGAATATTCAGGAAGCAAGAACAGAACTTACTAACTTAAGAAGACACCTTATCAATATAGCCCATGAGCAGGGACTTCGTGTATCAGGAGGAGGAACACATCCTTTTTCTCACTGGTCGGACAATCCCATTACTCAGGGAGAACGTTACGTAAAGATTGTTGATGATATGGGTGATGTAGCACGTGAAAATCTTATTTTTGGGTTGCATGTTCATATTGGAATTCCCAATCGCGAAGAAGGGGTAAGAATTCAAAATGTAATGCGTTATTTTCTTCCTCATGTTTATGCATTGTCCACCAATTCACCTTTTTGGATAGGAAGAAATACAGGCTTTAAGTCCTACAGACAGGAGATTTTTGTAAAATTTCCAAGAACTGGAATTCCTAGTTACTTCAATTCATTGGCTGAATTTGACAGTTATGTAGATCTTTTAGTAAAAACAGGAACTATTGATAATGCAAAAAAGATCTGGTGGGACCTTCGTGTACATCCATTCTATCCTACTATTGAGTTTAGAATATGTGACATGCCATTAAGAATTGACGAGACCGTTTGCTTGGCAGCAATCATGCAAAGTTTAGTAGCAAAGATTTATAAACTTCATCAGCAAAACCTAAGCTTCAGAAGCTATAGAAGATTATTATTAAATGAAAATAAATGGCGGGCTTCCAAAAGTGGAATCGATGCTCATTTGATCGACTTTGGTAAAGAAGAATCTGTACCTTATCCCCATTTATTGAAAGAACTTCTTGAGTTCATTGATGATGTGGTAGATGATCTAGGTTGTCGCCAGGAAGTTGAATACGCCTGGAAAATTTTAGAAAACGGAACCGGAGCAGACCGACAACTTCAAATTTTTAAGGAAACAGGTGACCTTACCAAAGTAGTAGATTATATGATTTCTGAAACCGAATATGGTATTACCCACGGCGAAACCATTTCATGATATTTTTGGTAACTTTGCAAAAATATGATGTATGAAAGATATTAGAATCGCGTTGTTGGACATGAATAACAACCATGTAAATCAAGGGTTTAGAAATATTAAAGAAATCTCAGAAACCTTTAAAAAGAATTCTGAAGAAAATGTAAGCATTCAGGTGTTCAATGTAAGACACGAAGATGAAATTCCAAATATAGAAGATTTTGACATTTTTATTTCTTCAGGGGGGCCAGGAAACCCTCATAGAGAAGGGCTGGAATGGGAAACAAAATATGCGGATTTTTTAGATTCTGTATATGATCATAATAATCATAAGGAAGATAAAAAGTATGTGTTTTTAATCTGTCATTCATTTCAAATAGCAAGTATTCATTGGAATTTAGGAAACATCTGCCCTAGAAAATCCTATTCTTTTGGGGTAATGCCTATTCATAAAACAGAAGATGGTGAAAAGGAATTTTTATTCAAAAATCTTTTAAATCCTTTTTATGGTGTAGATTCAAGAGCTTACCAGTTTATTGAGCCTGATCACGAACGTTTTGAAGAATTAGGAATGAAAATAGTGGCTATTGAGAAATTCCGCCCTCATATTAATTTAGAGAGAGCCATTATGGCTATTCGTTTCTCAGAAGAGATCTTTGGAACACAGTTTCATCCAGAAGCAGATCCTGCAAGCATGATTGAAAATCTAAAAGATGAAAAAAACAAAGAAGCTATGATTGAAAACTTTGGAATGGAAAAGTACCTTGAGACCTTGGACAGGATTGATGATGAAGATAAAATAGTTTTGACAAGAGCACAAATTCTTCCTACATTTTTACAGTTTGCTAAAAAGAATATTTTGAAAGCAGCAGGAGCAGTGGCTTAAAAATAATAAACAATTACAACACTATAAATCGAGCAAAATTGCTCGATTTTTTAAAATCACAAAGAAAAAGAATATGATCCCAAAATACCGAAAACAATTCAATCAGGATTTTTCACTGGAAAAGTATGAACAGCTTAAAAATATCATAGCAGAAAAGAGTGGTGTTCTACCGGGATTTAGAATTTCGGAGAGTCCTTTTTTCCTTACGAAGGAATTTGAAAGTAAGCTTATTGGTGCCAGCGAAAGTATTATAGATCAGATAAAGGCTTTATCTCCTGAAATACTACAAAAGGCTGTTCCTGAAAACTGCAAAGTTCCAAACGATACGGATCATCCTCATTTTTTCACCATTGATTTTGGAGTTTGCAAAAATGAAAATGGCGAAATAGAGCCACAACTGATAGAACTGCAGGCATTTCCATCTCTTTATGCTTTTCAAAAAACTTTTGAAAATACATTTTGTGAAGTATATCCTTTTCTTTCTGAAATTAAAAACCCAATGTCTCCTGGTCAGTTCGCAGATTATTTAAGAGAATTAATTGTTGGTGATGAAAATCCTGAAAATGTAATTCTTCTTGAAATTTTTCCTGAGAAGCAAAAAACAGCGATTGATTTTGCTTTAACAGAGAAACTATTGGGAATAAAAACAGTTTGTCTTACCAAAATAAAAAAGGACGGTAAAAAGTTGTATTATGAGGATAATGAAAAGTTAGTTCAAATAAAAAGAATTTACAATCGTGTTATTTTCGATGAATTAGACCATATTCCTAACCTTAAAACCGAATTCGATTTCCGTGAAGAAGTAGATGTAAAATGGATCACCCATCCAAATTGGTTCTTTAAAATCTCCAAATATCTTTTACCTTTATTAAAACATCAATTCGTACCCAAAAGCTATTTCCTATATGAATTCCCTGAAAATGAAAATCTTGAAAATTATGTTTTAAAACCCCTATTTTCATTTGCAGGAAGTGGAGTGAATTTGAATCCTACAATAGAAATTATAAATACTATTGAAGATAAGGAAAATTATATTTTACAAAGGAAAGTTCAGTACGAACCAATCTTTGAAGATATCAACGGAGAATTTTCGAAAGCTGAAATACGTTTATTGTATATTTGGCGGGAAAATGATGAACGCCCTATCCTCTTAGAAAATCTTGGAAGGATGACAAAAGCTGCTATGGTGAATGTTGACTTTAATAAAAAGGATGCCATATGGATTGGAAGCTCTAATGTTTTCTTTGGAGAAGAATAAAATTTATTAAAACTAATATATTATGGAGCAAGAATCAGCTTTTGAAGAGTTTGATGTAAACAGTAATTTCGTACGGAGAAGAGATCTGTTACCGGTCTGGATTAAGATTTTCATCTGGTTATTTTTAATTGGTGGATCAGTTGCTTCTTTAATATTAATTTCCGGTTTTTTTCTAACTAATGTTTCATTGTCTATTTATGGAATAGACTCCACCCATCCTTATACCATTGCAGGGTTTATTGTTTGTATTCTTTTAATTTTTAAAGGAATTGTGGCTTTTGGACTTTGGTTTGAGCTGGAATGGGCTCCAAAAGCTGCTGTCATTGATGCTATAACAGGTATTGCTGTTTGTATCATTATGATGGTTATTATCCCTTTTGTAAATCCAAACATAAGTTTTACACTTAGATTAGAATTAATTCCTTTATATTTTTATCTCATAAAAATGCAGAAAATTGGAAAGCCTTGGCTTAATGTATAAAAAAAACCTCCGAAATTTCGGAGGTTTTTTTATTATTAGATTAGATTAAATTTTATCATCTTCCAAAAATTCCTTGGCTTGATATTCCTGAACCAATTCTATGGCATTTGAAATTACATCGCTTAAAGCGGTAATAAACGTCCCTTCTTCAGCCATTCCCATAGCATGTTTTAATGCTTCAATTTCCTTGGGAATGATCTCATAGCTTACATCTCTGCCTGCTTCATGAATTCCATCTATAATTAATCCGTTAATTTCTTCTTCTTTCCTTCCGCGAAGATGTTTTTCATTTCTTATAATAATATAGTCAAACATCCTTCCGGCAATCTTTCCACATAGTTTGATATCTTCATCTCTCCTATCTCCAACTCCCGAAATAATTCCGATCTTCTTTGTAGATTCAACATTTTTAAGATAATCCTCTATTGCTTCATATCCATCAGGGTTATGTGCAAAGTCGATCAACACCTTAAAGTTTTTAAACTTAAAAATATTTAATCTTCCTGGAGTAAGCTGTGCACTCGGAATAAAAGTTCTTAGAGAATTTGAAATATCCTCTATTCCAAAACCATATAGATAACAGGCTAAACTCGCTGCTAAAACATTAGCGATCATAAATTTAGCTTTCCCTTCCATAGTAATTGGAAAGTCTTTTGCTCTTCCAATTCTTATCTTCCAGTCACCTTTTTTTATAGTTACAAACCCTTCCTCATAGACACAGGTAATTTTGCCTTCTTTAGCGAATTTTTTAATGTATGGATTATTTTCATCCAGACTGAAAATTGCAATATTACTGTCTAAGTCATTAACGATTCGCATGGAATATTCATCATCAGCATTCATGACACTCCAACCATTTTTCTTTACGCTATCAAGAACTACTCTCTTTACTTTAGTAAGATCTTTTAAGTTATGAATGTCATTCATTCCCAGGTGATCTTCCTTAATATTTGTCAGTACTCCAATATCACATTGGGAAAATCCTAGGCCAGAACGCAGAATACCACCTCTGGCAGTTTCTAACACTGCAAACTCTACAGTTGGATCTTTTAAAACAAATTCAGCTGAAAGTGGACCTGTTGTATCTCCTTTCGTAAGCATTGTGTTCTGAATATAAATACCATCAGATGTAGTAAAGCCTACTCTATAACCATTATTCTTAACAATATGGGAGATCAATCTTGTTGTTGTTGTTTTACCATTGGTTCCAGTCACCGCAATAATAGGAATGGTAAATGGTTTCCCTTGAGGATAAAGCATATCTACAACCGGAGCTGCAACATTTCTTGGAAGACCCTCACTTGGTGCCAGGTGCATTCTGAATCCAGGAGCAGCATTGACCTCAATAATCGCTCCACCACTTTCTTTAAGAGGCTGCGTTAAATTTTCGGCCATTATATCAATACCACAAACATCTAAACCAATGATTTTAGAGATTCTTTCGGCCATTGTAATGTTTTCGGGATGTACCATATCCGTTACATCAATCGAAGTTCCCCCTGTTGAAAGGTTCGCTGTAGATTTTAGAAATACGATTTCTCCTTTTTGAGGAACAGTCTCCAATGTATAATGGAGTTTTTCCAAAAGCTCTAAAGTATCTTTATCAATTTGTATTTCCGTTAATACATTTTCATGTCCATATCCTCTTCTAGGATCTTTATTTTCTTTTTCAATAAGCTTTTCAATATTCAATTCTCCGTCACCAACAACATGGGCTGGAACCCTTCTTGCTGCAGCAACCATTTTATTATCTATAACAAGAACCCTGAAATCATATCCGGTGATATATTTTTCTACAATCGTCTTCTTAGAATATTTTTGAGCATGTTCTAAACCGACTTTGGCACTCTCCCAATCATTAACATTAATAGAAGATCCCTTTCCATGGTTTCCATCTAAAGGCTTAAGAACAACGGGATACCCTATCTTTTTAATGACCCTATCTAAACCCTCTTCATCAATCACCAAATCTCCAATCGGAACCGGGATAGCTGCATCATGGAGCATTTTCTTTGTCAGTTCCTTATTACATGCAATATCTACCGCAATTGAGCTCGTCTTTCCAGTAATCGTTGCCTGAAATCTTTGCTGATTAACACCATATCCCAGTTGAACTAAAGAATTAGTTCCTAATCTAATCCAAGGGATCTTTCTTGAAACGGCTTCCTCTACAATACTTCCTGTAGATGGACCTAAACGAACACGTTCCCTGATTTCTTTTAGTGTATGAATACATTCGTTGATATCATATTCTTTGCCTTCAATTAAAGCTTCGGCAATTTTCACGGCTTCTTCGGCAGCATAAATCCCGGCATTCTCTTCAATATAATCAAAAACAACATTGTAAATTCCCGGAGATTTAGTTTCCCGGGTTCTTCCGAAACCTGTATCCATACCTGCTAAGGTTTGGATTTCCAGAGCAATATGCTCTATTACATGTCCCATCCAGGTTCCTGTTTCTACTCTATGAAAAAAACCACCATGTACTCCTTCCGAACATCGATGGGTAATTAAGGACGGCATCATTTTTTCTATCCGCTCCCTGAATCCATCTATTTTATTGGTAGGAAAATTCTCCATCTCTTCAAGATCCAACCTCATCTGTATCAGCTTCTTTCTTCTGATACTCCAAATATTTGGACCACGTAAGGCCTGTATCTTCTCAATTTTCATAGTCAATTTGCATTTTTCTTGATTAATAATAACATCTTCTAAAATCAAAGATAATGTAAAAGCATAAACAAAACCATAGGCCATTTAAAGATTTCTTAAAAAAAAATTAGTTATCATTAACAATCTTAAAAACCTAAAAATCAATTTATATGTATTTGATATTTCGTCAAATATTAATAATTTTTTAAATTTGCATACTATGATGAAACCCGTTGGAAAATTAATTGTTATCGGAGGCGCTGTAAATAAAGGAAGTTTTGCAGAAACCGATTATGATCAGAATATAGAAAAGAACCTTAATTTTTTTGAAAGAGGTATTTTAAGAAAGATCATTAATGAATCTAAGCTAAAAGAAAACTCTATTATAGAAGTAGTGACTACTGCTTCACAAATCCCACAAATTGTAGGAACCGAATATAAGAAGGCTTTTGAGTTTTTAGGTGCAAAAAATGTTAACATTCTTGATATCCACAACCGTGAAGAAGCCAATTCTGATGCTATGGTAGCGAGAGCTAATGCAGCTGATGTTGTTATGTTTACGGGTGGAGACCAGCTTAGGCTTACCTCTATTCTTGGTGGAACAAGATTCCACGATACTATTTTATTAAAATATCAGGAACAGGATTTCATTTATTCCGGAACTTCTGCGGGAGCTGCTGCAGCTTCTGAAAACATGATTTACCAAGGAAGTAGTTCTGAAGCTTTATTAAAAGGAGAAATAAAAACGACACAAGGTTTAGGACTTATTGATAATGTAATTATTGATACCCACTTTGTACAAAGAGGAAGAATCGGAAGACTTTTTCAGGCTGTTGTCAATAATCCAAGAACATTGGGAATTGGTTTGGGAGAAGATACAGGCCTTTTCATACATAATGATGTAATGACGGCGGTAGGTTCTGGGCTTGTTATTATCGTAGATGGTAGATTTATCAAAGATACCAACCTTACCAATATCAATTTGGGAGAACCGATCTCTATCGATAACTTAACGGTGCATGTAATGTCGATGAATGATCATTATGATCTTACTACAAAGACCCTGACTATAGAGAACTCACAGTTTAATCCAATTCCACAAGACAAATAATTAGTAAAAAGTAGAAAACAGAGATTTACAAGTTTAATTAAATTTGTAAGCATCTTTGTTGTTGACTTAATCCAGTATAAATATTCCTTATCAACAAAATATATATGAAAATAATTATCCACGGTGGATTTTTCTCTGAAAGCGATCAAAGCCATGAAGTAAAAGTTGCCAAACAAAATTCATTAAAAAATATAGCCCAAAAGGCTTTTGAGTTTTTACAGACTCATTCTGCCTTTGATACTGTGGCTTATGCCGTTTCTCTTTTAGAAGACGATGAACTTTTTAATGCCGGAATAGGCTCTCAGATTCAAAGTGATGGGATAATCCGTATGAGCGCTGCTATCATGGATGGTGAAACTCAGAAATTAAGTGGTGTCATCAATATTCAGGATGTAAAGAATCCTATTTTTGTGGCTAAAGATTTAATGAAAGAAGATGATCGTGTATTAGGAGGAAGAGGTGCTAAAAAATATGCTTCAGAGCACGGTTTTGAAAATTTTTCAATAGAAATTCCCCAAAGGAGAAAAGAATACGAAGCTAAACTTAATAATGGAGGAAAAGGAACTGTTGGCTGTGTTGCGATCGATCAGAATGGTAAACTGGCTGTTGCCACCTCAACAGGGGGAAAAGGTTTTGAAATTCCAGGAAGAATTTCCGATTCAGCAACTGTTGCCGGCAATTATGCCAATTCAGTATGCGCTGTAAGTTGTACAGGTGTTGGAGAAGATATCGTAAGCAATGCTACGGCAACAAAAATTGTAACAAGGGTTACAGATGGAATGACTTTAGAAAATGCCTTTCAGAAAACTTTTGAAGAATTAAAAACGATTGACGGATTTGCAGGTGCGATTGCTATTGATAAAAATGGAAATATCTATCACCAAGATTCTTATCCTACCATGGTCTTCGCAAGTTATGATGGTCAAAATTTTGAAATCTTCAATTAATTTAACATTATTTTATCATTACTTTCAGTTTTTTGGCACGCAATTTACATGATACTAAGCAACAAATTTTAATATTAATTAAAAAAAATAGAAATCATGGGAAATAAGACAAACGGATTATTAGCTTTATTAGGTTTAGGTGCTTTAGCTTACTGGAAATATAAAAAATCAACTCCAGAAGAACAACAAGCTGTAAAAGATAAAATCAACACTGCTAAGGACAACCTTAACAAGTGGGGAAATGATATTAAGACTAAAGCAAGTGATGTAGCTTCTCAAGTTCAGAATAAAGTGGACGAAGCGAAAACAAAAGCTGAGGATTCTTTAAGTTAAGACAAGTTTTTTTAACATTCATATATAGAAAAGTCATCGTAGTAGTATATTACGATGACTTTTTTTGTGCCATTAAAGCAAATACGATTGGAATTTTATTTCCAAACTTTGATATCCGCCACTTTCCTTTTTCAAATTCTTCAACATGTCTAAAACACGGATAAGGTGACCAATCAAATTCTCTGAAATCATTTATCTCCAATTTATTTTTAATTAAATTCTGCATAACTTCGGCCAATGAATGATTCCACATTACATACTCCTGAACGATAGATGCTGAAGGATCAGCATAAGTCCCTTCATAAGTTTCAATAATGGGTTTTTCATTAAAGTAATTATAGGTTACTTCTTTGAAATCATCATCAAACATCCAGACTATAGGATGAAATTCTACCATTACAAATTTCCCATTCGGCTTCAAAAAGTGACTGACTACGTGAGCCCACTTATCTAAATCTGGAAGCCACCCTATCGTTCCATAGCTGGTAAATACAATATCAAATTTTTCATCTAAAACATTAGGAAGATCATAAACATCTGAGCATATAAATTCGGTATCTGTTCCAGATTGCTTAGCCAGATCTTTGGCTGTATTAATAGCCTTATCAGATAGATCTATTCCAATAACCTTTGCGCCTAATCTGGAAAGAGATATGGAATCCTGGCCAAAATGACACTGTAGATGTAGAATACTTTTTCCTTTAACATCTTCTAAAAGATCTAATTCAATAGAATTAAGAGAACTTCTTCCTTTTAAAAATTCATCAACAAAATAAAAATCTGATTTCAGATGAGGTTCTACTTTAGCATTCCATGAGTTTTTGTTTATTTCTAAGTAATTTTCCATGATTAATTAGTGAGTGGTATTAATTTTTGCTTAATACAATATTACTCATAATTCAGTAATTATTCATCCTGATACTCTTGGGAAGGAATAACAATTGAAGTATATAGGCTATATAGTTCCCAGCCTAAAGATTCGTACAAAGATTTACCTTCCACTGTTGCCACCAAAAAGTTATTATATGCTCCTTTTGATAGTGCAATTTTCTCTAATTCTTTCATTAAAAAAGAAGCAAGACCCTTTCTTCTATGGTTTTGATCAGTAATGATCTGATCATAAACAGCCAAATCATCAACAATAGCTACCCTGCCTATTGCTGCTTGTTCTCCCCCATCTTTAGTAATAATCTTAATCACGTAGGTGGAATTATACTGATCATATTCAAGTCGATAGTCTGCGGGAAGATCATAATGTAAAACAGTCATTGGATGAAAACATGACATCATATATTGATCGCCCTGCATTTGCCATTTGGAAGGTATTTTATCTTTAAATGTTTCGAAAGCTGAAGATACTTTCAGGAAAACCCAAGGCTCATCAACTAATTCTGCCAATTGGAGAAAGTCATCATTGGGCTCAGAAAATACATATCGCTTTTTCTGCATAGGAGTGTTAACATCTACTGTAAATCCAGATTTGTACTTGACAGGCTGAGGAAGTTGTCTGGATAATGACCATCCTTGCAGCCATTTTTCTATAATGTCAATAGAAGCTTTGTTTTTCATAATAAGGTGAATAAAATTCTGATATAAATATTGTTTTGAGTGATCGTTTTTCTCAATAATTATGCTTTAAATGCATTTCGAATATAAAAATAAATCACCATCTTTAACATAGTGTAATACTAAAAAAACAAGTTTTAAAATAAATAAAAATAATTTCATGAATAAGAAGCATATTGTAGTAATAGGTCTTGGTGGTGTAGGTGGTTATTTTGGTTTTAAGATCAGTCAAAACAATGAAACTTTTCATCAATATATCACATCATTTATTGCAAGAGGTGAAACCTACCAAAAAGTAAAAGAACAGGGATTAACACTTATTTCTGCTGAACATCGTAACGATAAAACACATCCTAATGCGGTTTATGAAAACATTAGTGATGTAGGTCAGCCTGATCTTATTTTGATTTGTGTTAAAGAGTATGATCTAGAAAGGGTTTGCACTGAATTAAAAGAAGTCATCAATGAAGACACAATCCTGTTACCTATGATGAATGGTGCAGATATCTATGACAGAATAAGAAAAATCATTCCTGATCATGTTATTTTACCTTCATGTATTTATGTAGCTTCTCATATCAAAGAAAAAGGCGTTGTAGAACATAAAGGAAAAACAGGAAAAATGATCTTCGGCAAAGATCCAGAAAACCCTTCTAAAGATATTAATTGGGTGATCGATGTAATGAAAGAAAGTCGAATTGATTTTGATTTTAAAGACAATCCATTAGTCGATATCTGGACAAAATTTATTTTTATAGCAAGTTTTGGATTGGTGACGGCCAAGCACAATTCATCTATAGGCATGGTTTGCACAGATCCTGTACAAAAAAATGAGGCGACGGAAATAATGAAAGAAATAGAACTAATTGCTCATCAAAAGGGGATTTCTCTCGAAGAAAATATCATTGACAAAACTTTCGAAAAAGCCTCTACATTTCCCCCTGAAACTCCAACTTCTCTACAATTGGATATTAATTCCGGGAAAGAAAATAGTGAGCTGGAATTATTTGCCGGTGCTATTATCAGATATGGAAATGAGTTGGGAATAAAAGTTCCATTTACTCAGAAAATATATGATGAAATAAAAGTGAAAGGAAAATAAAAAAAGAGTCTTCTTATGCCATTAAGAAGACTCTTTTTTTCTATGTAATTATCCTAAAAACTCCTCCAGAGAAACTGTTTTCTGTTCTCCAGCTTCAAGGTTTTTAAAGGTTACTGTTCTGTTTTTAATTTCTTCTTCACCTAAAAATACAAGGTTCTTAATGCCTTTCTTTTCTGCATAAGTGAACTGTTTATTTATTTTTGCACTTTCAGGATATAATTCTGCAGAAATACCTTTTTCTCTTAACTGTATAATCAGTTTTAAAGCTTCCAAGGTTTCTTCACCACCAAAATTGGCAAATAAATACTCTACTTTTGATGTAGCTTCTGCAGGGAAAAGACCTAATTCTTCCATGACCAGATAAATTCTATCTAATCCAAAGGAAATACCAATACCCGGAATATTTTTTACTCCAAAAACTGCGGTAAGATTATCATAT
Organism: Chryseobacterium sp. FW101-FHT12H09; assembly: GCF_058790395.1. Classification (NCBI taxonomy): domain Bacteria; kingdom Pseudomonadati; phylum Bacteroidota; class Flavobacteriia; order Flavobacteriales; family Weeksellaceae; genus Chryseobacterium; species Chryseobacterium sp. FW101-FHT12H09. The sequence continues at coordinate 292,692 of NZ_JBYTCP010000003.1, forward strand.
CTTCCACCACCACCGATAGAACCCATCTGTGCTTCATCAGCCTTAACTTCAAAAATAGCACCTGTATAATAATCCAGTCCTCTTGCTAAGGTAATATCAAAAACAAGATTCTGAATATCTACTCCAAGGCTTATAGACTGCGTAAGAACAAACTCTAATTCTTCTACTCCTTTTAATCCTATTTCATTTCCAACGAATTTTTCTTTAAGCTGAAGCAGATTCTCCAAAGCATCGTCAGATTGAGAAAATAAGAAATCTAATTTATCAATAGAGTCCTGGGAAATTTCTCTTTCTAATAACTCTTTTACAACGCCTTCTTTTCCTATTTTATCTAATTTATCAAGAGCTACTGTAAAATCAATTAATTTATCCGTAATTCCTGCGTATTCAGCTAATCCAGAAAGGATTTTTCTATTGTTAACGTGAATGGTTACAGAAACTTTTAGGTCTGCAAATGATTTTAAGTATAACTGAATTAAATCTACTTCCTGTAAAAGGCTTTCGCTTCCTACTACATCAGCATCACACTGATAAAATTCTCTGAATCTTCCTTTCTGCGGACGGTCTGCTCTCCAAACCGGTTGAATCTGATAACGTTTGTAAGGGAAAGTTAACTGTCCATGGTTCATTGCTACAAATCTTGCGAAAGGCACTGTAAGGTCATAACGAAGCGCTTTATCAGTAAGACTATCTGAACTGAATGGTTTATCTAATGCTCTTTGAAAATCATTGAGCATTTGGGCCTTCTTCTCCTCTTTAGCTTCATTGATGCTGGAATTTAAGATTTTAAAGATCAAACGGTCTCCTTCTTCTCCATATTTTCCCGTCAATGTCGAAAGATTTTCAAAACTTGGTGTTTCCAATGGTTGGAATCCAAATAATTCAAAATTATTCTGTAAAATATTGATAATATATTTTCTTCTTGAAACTTCCTGTGCGGTAAAATCTCTCGTTCCTTTTGCTAAGCTTGGCTTCATTTTATAATTGATAAATGATGTGTAATAATTGATAAGTCATGCAAAAATAAGAAAATGAAAAGACTTTTACTATAAGACAATACATCACAGAAGCTGAAGAAAATAATTTTCTCCAGCTTCTTCCACGTTACTTCATCATTTGTGTTCAACAATCAATCGAAAAATCAAATACTTTCCAGGATTTCTAAAATTTCTTCACCATAGTTTTCTATCTTGTGTTTTCCAAAACCCTTAATATCCAATAGCTCAGCTTTTTTGGCAGGTTTATATTTAGCTACTGATACCAACTCCTTATTACTGGCTATAAAATAGATCGGGAGATTTTGTTCTCTGGCTTTCTCAGATCTCCACAGTTTTAATGCATCTAATATCTTTTCTTCATCTGGATTCAACACATCACTTTCGGCTGCATATTTTACAATTTTCGGTTCTTTAACAGCGGATAAAACAGCTTTCGATTCTTCAAAATACAAAACAACCGACCAATAATTTTCATCATGTACAAAAGCTGTTTCCGACTTGATAACGTCATGATTTCCAAGAAAATCATCTAATGCCTGTTGATCTTTGTACAGATATTCTTCAGGCAATCTTATTTTAAAAACTTTTACCTTCATCATTTGTGTTTTTATTATATTATTTATTACCTCCTCCTAACAAGAGAATTTCATCAATTCTGATCTCTGTAATGTATCGTTTTACACCATCTTTATCATCATAGGATCTGTATGTCAGTTTTCCTTCGATTGCAATTTCCTTTCCCTTAGGAACATACTTCTGAAGGATTTCAGCCACTTTTCCAAAGGCAATTAAATTATGCCATTGGGTTTCTTCTACCTTCTCCCCTTTTGCATTGGTGTAATGATCAGTCGTTGCTAAAGACACACTTGCCTTTACATTTCCGCTATCGAAGTTTACCATTTCGACTTCTTTTCCTGTGTAACCAATTAATGTTACTTTGTTTCTTAGTGACATAACTATATATTTTAAAGATTAATAATTAGATCCGAGACGTTCACTGCTTTCTCAAATCTCTGTTGCAAAGATTGTCATCCCGAAACATTGCAGTCGGTTACAAACTATTTAAACTCGTTTGTAGTCGTTTACAAACGGATAATCCTTATCTTTGAATAAACATTCAGTCTATGAAAAGAGAGATCAATATTTTTGAGTTTCCATTCAATTTGGGTCTCACCAAAAAAGAACACGAGATAGAGCCAGGTGTTAGAAAACTTCCTGACTGGCTTCGAAAATTTGGCTTTCACGATAAACTTAGTCCCAGAAATACGTTCAGGTTAGAAGCTCCGGAGTATGCTATGTATTTTGATGAAGAAACACAGGTTAAAAATCCTGATCAGATCATTGAATATGCAAAAAGGCAATCCGAACTTATTCTCAATAATTTTAATAAAGATATATTCAATATCATGATTGGAGGTGACTGCAGTATTCTGATCGGAGCTGCCGTTGCACTAAAAAAGCTTGGAAATTTTGGATTGTTCTACCTCGATGGTCATACCGATTTTATTCCACCACAACTCTCTCCGAGCGGGGGTGTTGCAGGAATGGATCTGGCTATTGTTTCAGGAATGGGACATGAAAAATTAACGAATATTGAAGATCTAAAACCTTATTTTTTAGAAGAGAACATTTTCTGTGTCGGAAATGCAGAAATGGATGACGAAGAATATGTTGATCAGATTATCAATTCTGATGTACATTATTATGATCTTGAAAACTTAAGAAAAAACGGTTTCACAAAAACAACTGAAGATTTCTTAAAAATGATTCAGGAAAAGAATTTAGATGGCTTCTTTATCCATTTTGATGTGGATGTTTTAAAAGATGAAATTATGCCAGCTGTAGACAGTAGAATGGAAGATGGAATTGACTATGATAATCTCAAAGAAATTTTAATTCCATTGATGAAAAATAATAAGTGTTTTGGAATTGAAATCACTATATTAGACCCTGACTATGACAAGGAAGGCCTTTATACAAGGGCTTTTATTGAGAATTTAACGCAAATGATAAAAAATTAAAGCAGAAAATATGAAGCAGAAAATAAAAAGAACATTCAGGGTTTCAAAATACGTAATTTATAAAGAAACACTTGTTGATTACAAAGAGCATTTCTGGTCTTTTTTAGGTGCATTTTTCGGAATTGGGATTATTGCATTTATACAATCCCATTATCTTTTGGAACAGGAAAACATTTTTCTTATTGGTTCATTTGGAGCATCCAGTGTTTTGATCTATGGAGCCATTCAAAGTCCACTGGCACAGCCCAGAAATTTAATCGGCGGACATGTTCTTTCAGCATTGGTAGGTGTTACGATATATAAGATCGTTCCTGATATTGTTTGGCTTTCTGCACCTTTAGCTGTTGCATTTTCAATTGTTTTGATGCAATACACCAAGACATTACATCCTCCGGGTGGTGCTACAGCATTGATTGCCGTTACGTCCTCTGGTAAAATTCCTGAATTGGGATACTGGTATGCGCTATCTCCTGTTCTATCAGGATGTATCATCCTATTGCTTGTGGCTTTATTCTTTAACAATATTACTCCCAACAGAAGCTATCCTAATCATAACAGGTTAAAAAAGTTATTAAGAAAAAAACACGAACATAAAATGAAAAAATAAAAGTATGGATTGTCTTGAATGTGGCGAAAAAATACTTGGCAGGTCTGATAAAAAGTTCTGTAATGATGCCTGTCGAAATGCCTACAACAATAAACAGAACAAAGATTCTAATAATCTGATGCGGAATATCAATAATAAACTCCGTAAAAATTACCGCATTCTAACGGAAATCAATATTGATGGTAAAACTAAAATCGCCAGATCGAAACTGGATGGCTTAGGTTTTGATTTTGATTACTTCACCAACCTAAAGGTTTATAAAAATGGTTCTGAATATAAATTTATTTATGACTACGGTTACAAACTTTTAGAAGACGATTTTGTTTTGATCGTAAAAAATCAAGCATAAGTACACCAATCTAAATTAATACTATGAAAGAAGTTGTTTTAATTACCGGAGCTAATGGAATGGTCGCCCGTGAACTATCGAAAAATATTGATAAGGAATATACGGTTCGATTTTTAACGCGAAAAAAAGAAAAAAGCAACGAATACGAATGGAATATTAATAAAGGAACAATCGATGAATCTGCATTTGAAAATGTGAGCCATATTATTCATCTTGCAGGAGCTAATATTTCTGAAAAACAATGGACAGAAGAAAGGAAGAAAGAAATAATTTCCAGTCGTGTTGATTCTGCAAAGCTGATCCTGGAAACTTTAAAAAAGAAAAACATCAAACTAAAGTCTTTCATTTCGGCTTCTGCTATTGGAATTTACGGAGCCAAGACCTCACAAAAGATCTATTCCGAAGAAGATGAAAAAGCCAATGATTTTCTTGGAAAGGTGGTTATTCTGTGGGAGGAGGCAGCTGATGAATTCCTTAAAGAAAATGCTGCAGAAAGAGTCGTAAAAATAAGAACTTCTATTGTCCTTTCTGAAAAGGAAGGAGCTTTAAAAAAGATGGCTGTTCCTATTAAGTTCTGGATCGGTTCACCATTAGGAAGCGGTCAACAGTATATGCCATGGATTCATTTAAAAGACATGAGTGGGATTTATGAATTTGCATTAAAAAACCCACACATGCGGGGAGCATATAATTCAGCTTCTTCGCAACATACAACAAACGAAAATTTTACAAAAAAAATAGCGGAAGTCCTGCATAAGCCCTTATTTATGCCCAATGTTCCTGCTTTTATATTAAAACTTATATTTGGAGAATTGTCTGTAGCGTTTTTGGAAGGCTCACGGGTTAATTCTCAAAAAATTCAGGATGCAGGATTTCAATTCCAGTTTCCAGATTTAAAAAAAGCACTGGAAGATTTACTGAAAAAGTAATATCCATTTTCAGAAAGATACCTCTTAAGAAAGTATCTGTTCAATATTGAAGTACTTGATTTCATCTGTAAATATTAAATTATGAAAGACATCATTGTAACCAAAGCACGACAGAATAATCTTAAAAACATTTCATTACAAATTCCAAAAAACAAAATCACCGTTTTTACGGGTGTTTCAGGATCTGGAAAGTCTTCTCTGGTTTTTGAAACTATTGGAGCTGAAGCCCAGCGGCAGATCAATGAAACACAAAATAGTTTTATCAGAAACCGCTTGCAACATTTTGGAGTTCCCAATGTTGATAAAATTGAAAACCTCAATGTTCCTTTTATCATCAATCAAAAGAGACTGGGTGGAAATGCCCGTTCAACGGTAGGAACAGCAACAGATATTTACGCCTCTCTCCGATTACTTTTCTCGAGAATAGGTCAACCTTTTGTAGGGTATTCTAATGTATTTTCCTTTAATAATCCTCAAGGGATGTGTCCGGAATGTGAAGGGTTGGGATATGTTCAGACCGTAAACACCGAAACGCTATTCGATAAAAATAAATCTTTGAACGAAGGTGCCATCCAATTCCCTACTTTTCAGCCTGGTGGATGGCGATTAACCCGTTATATTCATTCCGGTTATTTTGATAATGATAAAAAGCTAAAGGATTTTACAAAAGAAGAATGGGAACTATTGTTGCATGCAGAAGAACACACGCCTAAAAAGCCTTCCAAAGAATGGGGTAAAACAGTGAAATATAAAGGAGTCATTCCACGAATTGAAAATTCATTCTTAAAAAAAGACTCTCAAGAAAATGTTACCAGAAAAGAGACTTTAAAAAAAGTTATTATTACAAAGAATTGTCCGCTATGTAAAGGCCAAAGATTAAACGCTAAAATCTTGTCCTGTAAAATTGAAGGGCTAAACATTGCAGACTGCACAGCATTATCTGTTGATGATCTTTTCGCTTTTCTGCAAGACATCCCATCCAAAACTTATTCTTCGATTTTTCAGGAACTCGAAAAAAAACTGCAAAATCTAATTGACATCGGTTTACAGTATCTCACTCTGGACAGACAAACGGATACCCTTTCCGGAGGTGAATCTCAACGGATAAAGATGGTAAAGCAATTAGGAAACAGTTTGGTTGATTTATTATATATTTTTGATGAACCGAGTATAGGACTACATCCTAAAGATATCGACCATATTGTAGACATCATCAAAAAAATCAGAGATAAAGGAAATACAGTTTTAATCGTTGAACATGATCCCGATCTTATTAAAATAGCTGATCTCATTATTGATATGGGACCTGAATCAGGGAAAAATGGGGGTGAAATTATGTACCAGGGGACTTTTAAAAATTTAAAAAATGCTAAAGGTAAAACAGGAAGTTACTTTAGCAAAAAACGAAATTTTAATAAAAATCCACGTTCAGCAAAAGGATCTATTGAAATAAAAAATGGCAGCCTTTTTAATGTAAAAGATATCAGCATAAAGATTCCAACAGGAATTATGACCGTGGTAACGGGTGTTGCAGGTTCAGGGAAAAGTACTTTAATTAATAAAATTCTACCCCTCTTCTATCCTGAAGTAACCATCATAGATCAGTCCGTTTTTACAGCGAGCAGCCGTTCCAATTTATTGACCTATTTAAATTTATCAAATACGGTGAGGAAACTTTTTTCACAGGCCAATAAGGTATCTGATAAACTTTTTAGTCGTAATGGAGAAGGCGCCTGTCCAAACTGCAAAGGTTTAGGTGTTGAAAAAATAGATCTTGCGTTTATGGATGATATTGAACAGCCTTGCGAGGTATGTCAGGGTTCAGGCTATAAACCAGAAGTTTTACAATATCATTATCACAAAAAAAATATCGCTGAAATCATGGAAATGACTGTGTTGGATGCATTGCACTTTTTTCCAAAACCAGAATTCGAACATGAACTCAGCTTACTGATCAAACTGGGATTAGATTATTTAACTCTGGGACAACGGCTCGACAGCTTTTCCGGAGGTGAAAGGCAACGTTTAAAACTTACTAAAGAATTGAATCATACAGCGAAGGTTATCGTTCTCGATGAACCCAGCACCGGACTTCACCCCATTGATAATGAAAAGCTACTTTCATTCTTCGAGGAATTAATAAAAACCGGTAACACGCTGATTATTATTGAGCACAATCTGGATATTATTGCACAAGCCGACTGGATCATCGATATTGGTCCTGGAGCAGGAAAATTGGGCGGTAAAGTTGTATTTGAAGGAACCGTAGAAAATTTACTGAAAGATCATCATTCTGAAACTTCGAAATATTTGAAAAAACATTTGAACGGTAAATAAATCACTAATCATAACTGCTTTACACCCTTGATGTTCTACAGATATCCCTTTAATTTCCCTGAATTCAAAGGAATAATGAAAGGTTCTTGAAAAAGAAACATTAATTTAGCGTTTGTATGTAAAGAAATAGTGACCATCGGGTACCCATGAATGACAGTTTAATTTTAAAGAATATAACCAAACACATTTCGCTTAATAATGAGGAAGTTACCTACTTCAAAGAAAGAACAGTTCAAAAAAAAGAATTAGTTCTAAAGCAACAGCAACTCTGTAAAGAGATCTACTTTGTTCAATCAGGGCTTTTAAGAGCTTTTTACATGGATGTTTCAGGGAAAGAATCTACTATTATGGTTGCTATGCCAGATTGGTGGATTACAGATATGTACTGCTTTATTAATCACCACCCCGCAATGCTGAATATTGAAGCATTAGAAGACAGTGTTGTTCTACAGTTAAAAAAAGATGATTTAGATAATCTGTACCTGAAAATTCCAAAGTTTGAAAGATTTTTCAGGATCATGATGCAAAATGCATACACAAGAGAGCAGCTTAGAATTATTGAAAATCTTTCACTGACAGCCGAAGAGCGGTATTATGCTTTTCTTCAAAAATATCCATTGGCAGCAGAAAGGATTACACAAAAGCAAATTGCATCCTATCTGGGGATCACACCCGAATTCTTAAGTACAATAAAAACAAATAAACACAAAAAATAACGACTCTTAAACTATCTTATTTTTTTTACATTTTAAGTTCTGTTATTTTGTTCAAAATAGAAAATATTATGCTCATACTTATTGCCGGACCCTATCGCAGTGGCACCAATGACGACCCTCAACTCATACAACAGAATTTAAATAACCTTGAATCAGCTGCATTACCTATTTTCAGAAAAGGTCATATTCCCATGATTGGAGAATGGGTGGCTCTGCCAGTAATCCATCTCGCGGGTTCCAAACAGTTAGGTGATGAAGCATGGCAGGAGATACAATACCCTGTTGCCCATCGTATTCTGGAAAAATGTGATGCCATATTACGTTTGGAGGGTGCTTCAAAAGGTGCAGATGAAGATGTAAGAATTGCTAAAGAAAGAGGTTTGAAAGTTTACTATAATATTGAAGATATTCCACATGCAGAATAATAACGTAAAAATTACAAAGACAGAAATTTTATCCGATAATTGGTACACTTTAAATAAAGTTACTTATGAAAAATTAAAAAGTAACGGAACCATAGAAACTCAAAGCAGAGAAGCTTATGACAGAGGAAATGGTGCTACTATTTTACTTTACAATAAAAATTCAAAAACCGTTATTTTAACAAGGCAATTTCGATTGCCTACTTTTATTAATGGGAATACTACAGGTATGCTTATCGAAGCCTGTGCCGGATTATTGGATAATGACAATCCTGAAGACTGTATTAAAAGAGAAACAGAAGAAGAAACCGGCTATCAGATCTCCAAAGTAGAAAAGATTTTTGAATCTTATATGTCACCTGGCTCCGTCACTGAGATCCTTTATTTTTTTATTGCAGAATATTCTAAAGAAATGAAAACTTCAGCTGGTGGTGGGCTTGAGGAAGAGGGTGAAGATATTCAAGTTTTAGAACTTTCTTTTAATGAAACCTTGAAAATGATCGATACTGGTGAGATTAAAGATGCAAAAACAATCATGCTTCTTCAGCATTTACGCGTTAAAAATATTCTATAGCATCATATTTGCTGCTAAAAAAACTAAAATCCATAAAAACTAATTTTAAAATAAAAATATGTATTTTCATTTCCGTATTTTCATCTTAAGAATTTCTTAAAAAAGGAAGGGGAAATACATTTTAAAAATCAAAAAAATATGAGACGGCAATTTTCATTTATCCTCTTGTTATCATTATCAATAGCTACTTTTGGTCAGAAAAAAGAAACCTCAAGCAGCAAAGAAAAGGCTATTACTGAGCAATTCAAAAATGAATACAAGAAGAAAACCTATCCAAGATTTGAAGGAAAGATTGTTGTAAAGGACACTCAGATTCAGTTTGATGACAAAACGATCCTATATGATAAATCTGATAAGGTAACCAGTTTAATATTACAACAGGGATTAATTTATCCACAGCTTCTAACGGATTATCAAATGGAAAAATTCATAGAAGAAAGCACGGATAAAACCCAAAAAAGATTTCTACGTCTTCAAAAAAATCCACGTGCCGGTTTTGATGTCAACAATGTGAAATTAAGCAATACAACTGAACTCACTTTTCTAGGTTCAAATCCCAAAGCCAAGAGGTTTAGAATTACCTGTAAGGACAATAAACTGGGTAACTTAATTCAGTATCTGTTTGAGTTGACCAATAAAAATGCGAGTAAAGAAACCACGATGGAAGAATTTATTAAAAATTCTACTTTGACGTATTTGCAGCAGCAGAGGTTGGATTAAATATTAAAAAAAATTTCGATCCTAAATGAATTTAAAAATATCAAGCATCAAACAACTTAATGTATTTTTCTTACTATTTTTAATTTATCAGATAATTGCATTTGTTTCAGTTTTGGGTTGCTATCCTTCAGATATATTTTTTACTCAATATTCAATTTATGGTCTAATCATAACATTTCCCATTTCAGTTTTTAGCTTTATGATTAGATTTGCTGAACCTGAGTCAGAAATAACTGTCATTATTATCCAATCAGTTATTTTCTTAGTAACTGCTTTAATTTATTTATTACTAAAGCGTAAAATTCAAAAATCCAATGATTCAAGATCATATTAATTAAGTTTGAAGATTTAGAGTTACAGGTTAAAATAATCTTATAAAGATCTAAAATATTAAACACAAATATCACTAATATGTAACACTAATATTCACAAATACATACTACATAAATAGTGTCATTAGTGTTTAAAAAAAACAAAAACAATGGAAATCAAAAACATCGATCACATCGTTTTAACCGTAGCCAATATCGATAAAACAATCGGGTTCTATACCCATATTCTCGGCTTCCAAGTCGTAACCTTCGGGGATAGCAGAAAAGCGTTGACTTTCGGAAACCAAAAGATCAATCTTCACCAAAAAGGAAAAGAGTTTGAGCCCAAAGCAGAACATCCAACTCCCGGTTCTGCAGATCTATGTTTTATTGCTTCAACAGATATCCATGAGGTTTTAAAGGAATTACGACATAAAAACATTGAGATTATTGAAGGTATCGTTGAGAGAACAGGTGCGATGGGCAAAATAAGATCAATATATTTTAGAGATCCTGATATGAACCTTATTGAAGTAAGTAATTATATTTAAATCCCGTCATAAGTATGTCCCTGGATAAAAATGTTTTAGACGAAATACTAAATGGTTTTGATAAGGAGGAACTTGCTCCTAAAACTTTATTAACGGAAGAAGGTAAAATGGCCCGTAAATTCTACTATCTTGAAAAAGGAGTAGCCAGAGGCTGGCTTAATAATGATGGTAAGGAAATTACTTTCCAGTTTTTATTTGAAGGTAACCTTATCTCATCATGGGAAAGTTTATTTTACAATTCACCAAGTATTTATAATATCGAAATGATAGAGCCTTCTGTTGTTTACAGTACTTCTATTGAAGAGTTCAGGCAAAAGATGGAGCTTAATCCGCATATTAAAGAATTCTATTACAGTTATTTGCAAGAGCGTCTGCTTAAATATCAGAAACTTTTTATTTCGCGGATAAAGGACAGTGCCGAAGAAAGATATGCCGAATTACTTAAACAAGCACCGGAAATTTTCCGCCGCGTTCCGCAATATTATATTGCATCCTATCTGGGGATAACGTCTGTTTCGTTGAGTAGGATAAGAGCAAAAAAGTAATATTGAAGCTCTGATTGTTTATATTGTAACTCCATGATTGTTCTTTACCTCAGCCATCACAAAAGTACTGTGGGTACTTCCTATGGAATCTACAGATCCTAATTTGTTGAATACAAAATCCTGGTAATGTTTCATATCCCTTACCTGAACTTTAAGCAGGAAATCGAAATCTCCTGAAATATTGTAGCATTCTGCTACTTCTTCAATTTGTACAATTTCTTTCACAAATTCATTTCCTACCGACCGATCGTGGATCTTTAATTTCACCTGACAGAAAACGGTAAAACCACGATTCAGTTTTTCAGCTTCCAAAACCGCAGCGTAATGTTTGATATAGCCTTCCTGTTCCAGTCTTTTTACCCGTTCAAAAACTGGTGATGGAGAAAGGTTTATTTCTTTGGCCAATTCTTTAACCGTCAGTTTAGCATTCTTTTGCAGGATTCTTAATAGTTGAAGATCCTTATCGTCGAGTCTTTCCACAGGATAATATTCTTTTTTCGATTGATTTTTTCAAATTTACAGAATAAATAACTTTAAAATTAAATTAAAACAAAATTTTATTCCTAATATTTAAAACAATACCAATAAAATCACTTTATTCAATACCTTTACACCCTATTTTGTTCTTTAACATACTTCATCAAACGGAAAAGGTTTTACTTAACGTAAATTAATAGGGAATCGTGTGAAAATCACGAACTGTCGCGCAACTGTAAGTAACACACCAAAGGTTTTTGTCCTTGCAGATCCACTGCCAGAAGCGGGAAGGATGACAAAACTGTTACAAGTCAGGAGACCTGCCTTTTCCGAATTGACAATGCTTTCGCGGTTTGAAGCTTTTGGTCATACAGATGATACTTTTGAACGTATTGAGTTGTTTAAATTTGGAATTTATTTGAGTTTAAACGCAAAGATTTATTATAAAGATTCCTTAGTTTTAAGGAGCAAAGAGATGCGACGCTGTCGCTGATGAAGCTTATGGATAAAACGCATGCTTCTTCAAAATCAATGAAATTGATTTCTCCTTTGCCTTCTTAAATATGGAGAATTATAGATGAACTTTGCGTTAAAAATAAAAGTCTAAAAAGTTACTCCCCAACCTCTATCCCAAATGGGAAAACTACGTCCATATTGTATCTTCTCTATTGCTGAAAACTCTTTCCCGATCGTATTACGAAGCATTCTAAAAGAACTTTTAAAAACTAAAATTTAATTAAAAGTTTAAAAGAAAATGCAAACACACATCCTAGGTTACCCGCGAATTGGTAGCAACAGAGAACTCAAAAAAGCCTGCGAGCAATATTGGTCGGGCAAAACAACATTACAGGAACTTTTAGAGGTTGGAAAAACCATCAGAAAACAAAACTGGAAATTACAACAGGATGCCGGAATCGATCTTATTCCATCGAATGATTTTTCATTCTACGATCAGGTATTGGATATGACCCTGTCAGTTGGTGCTATTCCTGCCCGTTATCAGGACATTACTTCAAATGAGATTGATCTGTATTTTGCGATGGCAAGAGGTCATCAGAAAGAAGGTTTAGATATTACGGCGATGGAAATGACAAAATGGTTTGACACCAATTACCATTATATCGTTCCTGAATTTCAGAAAGATCAACAATTCAGATTATTCTCCAATAAGATCGTCAATGAATTTATTGAAGCTAAAGAAGCAGGGATCAGTGCAAAACCTGTTATCATTGGATTGGTTACGTATTTACTATTAGGAAAGGAAAAAGAAGATGGCTTTGACAAACTAGATCTGGTTCAGAACTTGCTTCCTGTTTATACTGAAATTTTAAAAGAGTTAGAAAATAATGGTGCTGAATGGATCCAGTTTGATGAACCGTTTCTAGCTTTAGATCTTGATCAAAAAGCAAAAGAAGTTTACCAATCTGTTTATACTCAGATCACAGAACAATTCCCGAATCTTAAATTCATCGTTACCACCTATTTTGATGGATTAAAAGATAATCTTTCACTAGCGACTACTCTACCAATTGATGCTTTACACATCGACCTGGTACGCGCTCCGGAACAGTTGGATGAAGTTCTTACTGCCATTCCTGAAACGTTGATTCTGTCATTGGGAGTTGTTGACGGAAGAAATATCTGGAAAAATGATTTCAACCAGTCTCTGGCTTTTATCAAGAAAGCCATAACCGCATTAGGTTCTGAAAGAGTTTTCATTGCTCCTTCATGCTCACTACTCCATTCTCCTTTCGATCTTGACCTGGAGAAAAACGAAAAGATATTATCTCCTGAAATCAAGCAATGGATGGCTTTTGCCAAACAGAAGGTTTCTGAAATTGTTACTTTGAAAAAATTAGCCTCAGAAAATCCAGATTATAGCACACTACAGGAGTTGGCTGAAAATAAACAAGCCATTGAAAACCGTAAAGTTTCAACCTTAATTCATAATCAAGATGTTAAAAACCGCGTTGCGGTAACAACAGAGAATGATGCACAGAGAAACAGTCCGTTTAATGTAAGAAAAGAAGCGCAACAAAATGCATTAGAGCTTCCTTTATTCCCAACGACAACGATCGGATCTTTCCCACAAACAAAAGAAGTAAGAAGCTGGAGAGCCCAATTCAAAAAAGGAGATCTGACGGCTCAGAAGTATGATCAATTGCTTAAAGAAGAAACCCAAAGAACCATCAACTGGCAGGAAGAAATAGGAATTGATGTGTTGGTTCATGGAGAATTTGAGCGTAACGATATGGTGGAATATTTTGGTGAACAACTGGCAGGATTTGCGTTTACTCAAAATGGATGGGTTCAGAGTTATGGAAGCCGTTGTGTAAAACCACCTGTCATTTATGGAGATGTTCACAGACCACAACCGATGACCGTTTATTGGTCACAATACGCTCAATCTTTAACGCAAAAATGGGTTAAAGGAATGTTGACAGGTCCTGTAACGATCCTTCAGTGGTCTTTTGTACGCGATGATCAGCCTCGTTCTACAACCTGTAAGCAGATTGCTTTGGCAATCCGTGACGAAGTAAACGATCTTGAAAAAGCAGGAATCAGAATTATCCAGATCGATGAACCTGCCATCAGAGAAGGTCTTCCTTTACGAAAAGCCGAATGGCAGAATTACCTGCACTGGGCTGTAGAAGCTTTTAGAATTTCTGCAAGTGGTGTTGAAGATGCTACGCAAATCCATACGCATATGTGTTATTCTGAATTTAATGACATCATCCACAATATCGCTGATATGGATGCTGATGTAATCACAATAGAATGCTCAAGAAGCCAAATGGAATTACTGAATGCTTTTGCAGATTTTAAATACCCTAACGAGATCGGTCCGGGAGTTTATGACATTCACTCTCCAAGAGTTCCATCGAAAGAGGAGATGGTAGCATTACTAAAAAAAGCACAAGCCGTAATCCCAGCAGAACAACTTTGGGTAAATCCAGACTGTGGATTAAAGACCCGTCATTGGGATGAAACTGAAAAAGCATTGATCGCGATGGTAGCAGCTTCGAAAGAGGTCGCTGCAGCTTATGCGACTGAGAAAGTTTAATAGAGCTGATTATTATTTTTTTATTGAGGCAGGAGTGAAAGCTCCTGCTTTTTTATTAGCTCCATCTTTCGTATCTTAAGCTCCTTAATTAAAAAACACAAAAAAAATGGAAAACAAACAAAAAGCAATAGCACTTTTAAATGCTATTGAAACTCGGGTACATCTTGATCACATCAATGAGGCGAAGTATGTGCAACACAATCTGAATATTGCTGAAGGGCCAGCAGGCTTAGCCACCTTATTTTCTCAGCTTCCGATAGATACAACAAAGGTAAATATCATAAGAGCTTTTCAAGACGGTGATTATGCTTTCTGCCATGTAGATTACAACTTTTTTGGTCCAAAAACAGGCTTCGATATCTTCCGTTTCGAAGATGGAAAGGCTGTAGAACACTGGGATAATCTTCAGGAAACATCTGGTCCAAACCCAAGTGGACACACTATGACAGATGGTGCAACGACGATTAAGGATTTAGACAAAACAGAAGCTAACAAAACATTAGCAAGAGGCTTTGTAGAAGATATTTTAGTACAGGGGAAAATGGAAAGATTAAACAGTTACATTGATGGTGAAAACTATACCCAGCACAACCCGCAAATAGGCGATGGCCTATCGGGATTGGGAAAGGCCATGGATCATATGGCTTCTCAAGGCATTACCATGCAATATGACACCATTCACTTAGTATTGGGTGAAGGTAATTTTGTGCTCACAACAAGCGAAGGTTATTTTGCAGGAAAACACACTTCTTTCTACGATTTATTCCGTATCGAAAACGGAAAAATTATCGAACATTGGGATACCATAGAAGAAATTCCATCAAAAGAAAATTGGAAAAATAACAATGGAAAGTTTTAAATGATTCCTTTTTTTGTAGTTCAAAGCCATTCTCTTGAGAATGGCTTTGGTATTAAAAACTAATACACTTATTAATTACATTATTAATGTTATCGCTATAGAATGAAACTTCGAAAGAGGTAGCTGCAGCTTATGCGACAGAGAAAGTATAATAGAACGAACTCATTATCATTATCATTATCATTATCATTATTATTATTATTTTATTTTTTTTTAATTGAGGCAGGGGCGAAAGTTCCTGCTTTTTTTAGATCTTATTTAATCAAAAAATTATTCTATTTTAGTAAAAACTAATTTTAAACTATGAATAACATTTTATACTATCCATACATTAATCTGCCTCAAAATGATTGGACTTTACGAACATTACTTTACTATGACAATATTGGTTCGATTGTTCCCGATGAATATTATTATAATCGTAATAAATATGATTTTTTTATGTGGGAACTTGTAAATCAACAGTTAGTAACACCGATAAACCCCATGAATACAATCGATAACCCTCGGGAAAGTACAAAGCCTTTTATTAAGCTGATTGAAAATAATAAAGATCTATTAAAAAAAACAAGAAAATATTTTAAAATAGCTAGCCGTAAAAATAAAATTTCAGAGAAATTGCAAATGGTAAAATTACATCTAAATAAGTTTGATCATGAAGTTTTTTATAATTTAGAAGAGCTTGGATTAGCGAAAAAAGGTTATGCAAATTGGTATTTTGTTGAAAAAAGAACGGCCGATGAATTAATGAAATTCCTTGCGAATATTATAAGTATAAAAACAAATAGATTACCAGTAACAGATATTATTAGAAAAAGATATATCCAACCTTTTCATAATAAAGTGGAACTTAATAAACGTGAACGAATTTTAGAAGATTTAATTCCTTATCCTAGAAATATAAATTTAGATCAAGTGCTTCAGTTTAAGCAAAAGAATAATGATTTATTAAAAGCTTTTAGAAATAAGGTTGAGTTAATTGTTTTAAATCCATCTATTGATATATCTTCTCGCCTTTTTCATGAAGAAGTTAATCAACTTTTAATTAGAAAGGATGAATTATCAAGAAAAATGAATGAGAATAGATGGGGAGAGATTATATTTGGAACAGTTTGCGGTTTGGGAGCAGCAAGTTCCGGTCTAGAAACAGGCTCTACTTTTGGAGCATTTTTAAGTTCTTTACCTGGTTTTGCAAATGCTATATACTCTGCGTTAAAAATAGAATATCCTGAAAATATTTTTGATCAAAGTGGAATGAAATATTTGGCTTTAGCAGAAAAGAGAGGTGTAATAAAAAGCTAATAAATTATCAAGATGAATAATAACCGTAATTATACAAAACTTTTCTTCTATGTATCTTTAGTAATGATACTTCTGTCAATCGCCTATCCATTTGTAATGAAATTATTTTTTACTTCTTGGCAAGACAGAGGAGCTGTTGGAGATTCTTTTGGTATTTTAAATACCATTTTTTCAGGTATTGCTTTAGCTGGTGTAATAATAACATTATTAATGCAAAAACAAGATTTAGATAATCAAAAAATTGAGATGCAACTTCAAAGGGATGAGATGGTTAATACCAGAAATGAATTCCTTATAAATAGAGCCACCAATTTAGTCTATAACCAACTGGACAGATTTGAAAGAAGTATCGTAGAGTTTAAAATAGAATATTCTAACCATACATATTTAGGAAATGATGCATTATTATTCCTGTATCGAGAAACTAAAAGATTCACATTCATAGCTAATGGAGATGAAAGTCAAAAAATTCAAAGAATCAAAGCTATAATACTTCATAACCTTAGTATATATGGACCCAATAAAAATAATATAGAAGATTTTGCTCAAAATTCTTATAATTCAGTGCAAGCCTTAAAATATATAATAAATAATATGTCTTTGGGGAAAAAAGAACAAGAGAATTTGAAAGAAATTTTCTTTACTAACATAGGTTTTGTTAAAATGAATGTTCTTAAAAATATTTTAGAGACAATAGATTATGCATTAGAATATAAAAATCAGATAATAGAAATTACCTTACCTAAGCACAATTTATCCGGACTTATGAATGCTGAAATTTTTATAACCGATACTATAAATTTTTATGATAATAAAATTTAACTTTTAAAAATAAACAAAAGTATTAACATATTTCCTATTCGAAAATACTTAATCATTCTATTTATATAGAAAAAATATTAAAAAGACATTCCGATAGAATACATTTTTAATATTATACCTTTTACCCATATTATTCACCCTTTAACCCCTTAACTTCTTCTTTTAACAGATTAATATACTCTTGCAGATTTTTAATAATTTCTACAGCTAAATCATTAGTAATATTTACTGTATGATTACCAAAAACATTTCCATTAACAGAAGACCCCGGGCTATCATTAAATACCGGATTTTCGATAATGACTTTACCTTCATCTTCCTCATAAATCTCCTCAACCGGCACTTCAAGAAAATTAGCAATCTTATCCCATTCCTCATGTATTATTTTCACATCTCCGCCTTCCTTTCTACAGTAATTGGATACATCGGTAGCAATTACATCAGCAATTTGCTGTTGAGTATATCCTTTTTTCTTCCTTAGAACACGTAATTTTTCTTTTTGCATAATCTGCTTTTTTACAAATATAAAAAAAATAAGACTTTGTTTCCTTAAATGCCTATAAGTCATATTTAAAAACAATTTATTCCCAATTGTATTTTATCATTTTATAGTACAAAAGGAGATCAAATAAATTAATATTGAACAAGTTATGCTTTTTAAATTTTAATTGCCTAATTTTGCACCCCGAAATAAGGATTCATATGATGACCTCTTCACTATCAGTATTACACAAATAAATGCTGACGAAGATAGCGATTAGATAGAACCTTAAAAATCAGTAAATATTTAGTTATGAAAAGAGTTGGTGAACACAGAAAGCTTCTTGGGGTTGATAAAACAGTTACTTTAAAAGAGTTAAAGACGATTTATAGAAATACGATGAAAGATTCACATCCTGATAAATTCATCAATGACGAAGCCGGGAAACTGGAAGCAGAAGAAAAAAGCAAATCTGTGATCGAAGCTTACCATTTTTTGGTGAGTATCAACCCGGAAACGCAGGAAAAATATAAAGAAGAATATACGGAAACGATCACAAAATCTATCATTCAGGATTTCTATTTTGAAAAACAGATTTTAAAAGTTCAGCATTTGAATGGCAAAATGTATGAATATATTGGGGTTCCAAGAAATACCTATATTAAAATGGTTAATGCTGATTCACCAAGCCGTTTTGCAAGAAGACACATCTATGGAAGTTTTATTTATAGAAAGTCTGGTGAAGTAATGGCAGATTAATCTTTTCTGTAAAAGATAATGAAGGCTTTCAGTTTGTTCTGGAAGCCTTTTTTGTTATGGAAAAAATGAGATCTTTAAGTTTTGGCTAAATTGTTTATGCTTATTGATAAGCGGGTTAAAACCTGCTCCTATTGATTGACTTTTTCTTTAGCAGATTGAGCAGATGACGCAGATTTTTATCTAGATTTCGACCCACTTTGTCATTCCGTAGGAATCTAAACTTATACCTCAAGTCATAAAACTATTCAATAAAGAATCCAAACAAAAAACCGTATCAAAAATTGATACGGTTTCTAGGTTAATTAAGGTTGTTATATTAATCTAAATGTTTCGGAGTGTATCCGTCTTCACTTAGTTCTTTATGTACATAATCAGCTTTCATTTCAGCATCGTAGTCAGTTTTCTTATGTTGACCCATTCTACGAAGAATTGAATCAAATAAAGAATATACTACCGGTACGATAATCAAGGTAAGGAATAGAGACGATGTCAAACCACCGATAACTACCCATGCCAGACCTTTATTAAATTCAGCTCCTGCTCCACTAGCCAATGCAATTGGCAACATCCCGAAGATCATCGCGATTGTTGTCATAAGGATCGGACGAAGACGGGCATGGTTAGCCTGAACCAATGCATCGTGTGTATTTGATCCGGCTGCTTTTCTGGCATTCGTAAAGTCGACAATCAAGATCGCATTCTTTGCTACCAGACCAATCAACATGATCATCCCTAGCATCGTAAAGATGTTCAGTGAATTCGCAGTTAAGGCAAGGATTACCATTACCCCGATCATCGCCAATGGAATTGAGAACAATACCACAAACGGATAAACGAAACTGTCATACAATGAAACCATTACCAGGTAAACCAATACGATAGCCGCTAATAAAGCAATACCTAACGTACCGAAACCTTCCTGCTGGTTTTCCATATCACCACTCCAGATGTAATCTACCCCGATCGGTTTTTTATCGCTCTTCATGAATTGGTCTGCCCATTCATTGGCAACGTCACCCACTGGTCTACCTACTGCTTTTGCTCTTACTTTTACGGAAGGAGATTTATCTCTACGTTCAAGTAAGCTTGGTCCAGAACCCATTTTTACTTCTGCAAACTGGCTCAAACGAACCTGTTCTCCTTTAGGATTTGTAAACATCAGGTTTTTAACGTCATCGATAGACTGTCTGTTGGCATCTCCGAAACGGATATTAATATCATATTCGTATTCTCCGGCTCTGAATTTCCCATCTGTATTTCCGTTAAATGCAGTCTGCATTGTTTGTCCTACACTTTGAAGATTCAAGCCTAAAGAAGCCATTTTATCTCTGTCGATGTTCACCTGTACTTCAGGGTTACCGGTATCTGTTGATAATTCAGCATCCACCGCTCCAGGAACTTTTTTCAATAGTTCTAGAATTCTTGTAGCCTCTTTTACTGCTGTAGCATTATCCGGAGCTGTTACTACCATTTCGATCGGTGCATTTTCAGCTCCCAGGATACCAATTGGCGCAGTTTTAAATTCAACTCCTGTAAATTTCTCTTCTAAAGCTCTTTTTACTTTAGCCGCTTTAATGTTGGTACTTTCAGCACGCTCAGATTTATCGGTAAGGTTTACCTGAACTTCAGATTGGTAGGTTGTAGCCTGAGCTCCACCAAAACCTGTTGACTGCTGACCTACGGTTGTAATCAGATCCACGACATCTTTATCGTTTCTTAAATATTTCTCAACATCTAATGTTAACTGGTTGGTCTTTTCAACCGTTGCATCTTTTGACAATTCCATTTGAACCAAGAACTGACCACGGTCAATTGGAGGGAAGAATTCACCACCGATAAAACCAAATGCTACCAACATGAATGAAGAGATCAGAATAATAAAAGTGATCACCACTGTTGATATTCTTCTTAATGTTGATTTCAGACACCATTCAAGAATTCCAGTGATCCAGTGTGTGAATTTATCAATCAACCCTTCAAACCAAAGGATGAATTTCTCGAACCAGTTTTTACCTGTTAAATGTTCCAGTTTACCAAATCTTGATGATAACCAAGGAATGATCGTAAATGAAGCTAACAATGATAATAGGGTGGCAATAACTACCGTGACGCAAAACTGCCCCAGGATATTTGCTACCAGACCTGAACTCATCGCAATCGGAAGGAATACCACCACAATTACCAATGTAATCGCCGCAACGGTAAATCCAATTTCCGAAGCTCCGTCATATGCAGCCCTGATCTTACTTTTACCCATCTCCATGTGACGGTAAATGTTTTCCAGTACCACGATCGCATCATCCACAAGGATACCTACCACAAGGGAAAGTCCAAGTAAACTCATCAAGTTCAAAGTATACCCCATCAGGTTCATTCCAATGAAAGCAGCAATTAATGAAGCCGGAATGGAAACCATTACAATGAAGGCATTTCTGATACTGTGAAGGAATAATAACATCACCACTGCCACAAGAATAATCGCTAAGAATAAGTCGAAAATTACGTGGTTGGCAGATTCAAGGGTAAAGTCTGTAGTATCATTTACTACTTTTACTTTTATTCCCTGAACTTTATAGGCTGCTTCTACTGTTGCAATCGTTTTCTGAACACTTTCAGATACGGCAACCGCATTGGCATCCGATTGTTTTTTAACCTGCATTAAGATCGTAGGAAACTGATTGAATCTTGCTACTTTTTCAACATCTTTCTGAGAGTCAAAAACCGTTGCAATATCAGATAAACGAACCTGAGCTCCATCTTTATTAGAAACCACAAGGTTGTTCATTTCCTGAGTCGACTTATATTTTCCTGATAATCTGATCGTAGATTTTGAAGTTCTCGTTTTCAAACTACCTGTAGGGAAATCTAAGTTTGATGAAAGAATAGCCTGTTGTACATCAGCAATGGAAAGTCCATACCCCTGTAACTTTTTCTCATCAAGGTTTACCTGAATTTCTCTTTCCTGTCCACCCACAAGATCAACTTGTGCCACACCATTTACACGAGAGAAAATAGGTTCTATTTTTTTATCTAAAAGGTCATAAAGCTCTTTATTGTTCAATTTATCAGATGAAATACTCATCGTGATAATTGGTAAATCATCCAAGGAGAATTTGTTCAGTGAAGGTGGATCTACATCATCCGGAAGATCTTTAAGAACTGCATTTACCTTACGCTGAGCATCATTCAAAGCATAATCTACATCCGCTCCATCGTTCAGCTGAACCATGATTACAGATAAACTTTCGTATGAAGAAGATTCTACTTTTTTTACGTTTTCCAAAGATCCAACGGCGTCCTCAATCTTCCGGGTAACGGAAGTTTCCACCTCTGCAGGAGAAGCTCCAGGATAGGTCGTAGAAATCGTTACCATATTGGTTTCGAACTTCGGAATCAATTCGTATCCCATGAGTGTATAACTCAGGATACCTCCCAATGTCAGAATTGTAAATAATACAATAACTAACGATGGTCTTTTAATCGATATTTCTGCTAACTTCATGGTCTACTACTTTACAATATTGATTTTTGACCCGTTATCCAAGTTGATCTGTCCACTGGTAATTACCTGTTGTCCATCAGTAAGACCAGATAAAACCTGTACTTTATCTCCGTATACTTTTCCAATCGTTACTTTGATCAGTTTGGCAGTTCCGTTTTGAACAACAAATAACTGACCTGAACTTACTCCATTTACGAATGCTTCTGAAGGAACAGTTAACATATTTTGAGTTTCAGCTCCGTGATTGGTTTTAAATATCGCTGTAGCATACATACCTGCTTTCAGTTGTCCGTTATTTTGAATCTCAATTTCAACCGGGAAATTTAAAGAAGCATCACTCTTAGGAGCAATAAATGTAATTCTTCCACTGAAAGAACCTTCTGGTAAAACATTTACGTTAATTGGAACCTCCTGACCCAATTGAATTCTTCCAATCTGGCTTTCGTCCACTAATACAGAAAGTTTTAAGCTGTTGATATTAACAATTTCAAACATTGAATTTCCTATTGCAACAACACTTCCCGGTTCAACCATTTTTTTGTTTACGGTACCGCTGATACCTGCACGGATGCTTGTATCATTTACTCTTACTCCCTGGGCTTTTACGGCAGCCTGCATATTTTTTAACTGTAATCTTGAGTTATCCAATTGTTGCTTGGTAACACCACCAGTCTTGTATGCATTTTCATAACGTTGGTTATCTATAATGGCATTTTGTAAGTTGTTCTGAGCCTGTGTTACATCAACTTCGATAGCATCTCTTTTAATAGTTGCTAAAGTCTGACCAGCAGAAACTCTTGAACCTTCTTTTACCAAAACACTCACGATACGTCCGGCAATTTCAGAAGCCTGATTCATTTCCTGCTTTGGTAAAAAAGTACCGTTAGCAGAATAATCTGTATCTATATTTTCTCTTTTTACAGTAACAACATTCACATTGATCTTGTCAACCTGTTTTGCAACTTCTTTAACTTCCTGCGTCTGTTTTTCCTTGTTTCCTGCAATCTTATATGCCGCTAAACCTATAAGTACGGCTGCTACGATGATATATATTAAAGTTTTTTTCATTTTAGTTATGGGTTTTGTAGTGTGTTTAATTCTCCTTTAGCTTTAATTAATTTGATCTCAGCCTGCTTATAATCTAACAATGCATTTGAATAATTCTGTTTCGCTTCTGTTAAAGCATTTTCAGAATCCAAAACTTCTGTAAGCGTAGCCAAACCGTTCTGGTAATTGGATTGAGTATTTTTCTGTACTCTTTCTGCAAGGCCTACATTATCTTTCATGCTCTGGATATTAATGATTGAATTCTCCATATTGGAAATTGCATTTTTATAATCCAAACTTAAACTTAACTGGGTATTCTGAATATCCTGATCTAAATCCTGAATATCAATTTCCGCCTGTTGGATCTTAGCTTTTGTAGCACCACCTGTGAAGATCGGAACATTTATATTCAATCCTATTGCAGAATAATCACTCCAAAGTACACCATTACTCAGACCATTGGTAAGAGGAAATTTCTTTCCTGTTGCAGCCCACGCATAGTTTGCCTGAAGACTTACAGTAGGATAAAGATAAGCTTCCGTCGCTTTCTTATTAAACACAAGAAGTTCTCTGTTTTTGTTCTTTACTTTCAGCTCTAAACGATCGTCCAGATTCACATTGCTCATAATAAGCTCAGGTCTTGGTTCAATCGTTTTTTCTTCAAGTTCGATTTTGGTATCAATAGGAACTCCCATATAAAACTTCAAAGCGTTTTTTGAAAGTTCTACGGAATTGATCAGTTGCTGTCTGTTTGATCCAATATTAGTCAGCTGTACATTTGTACGGTCGAGATCAATAGATTTGGCCAATCCATTATCCAATAAGCTTTTGATCACATTTCTTACCCTTTCGGTGTTTGAATAACTTACTTCTACCGTTTTAAGGTTTTCTTCCTGTACAAAAACCTGATAATAAGCCGTCGCTACATTTTCAATGATCTGTTCATTGGTCAATTGAGCATTCAGGATGTAAAACTCTCTTGTTGATTTTGCAGCTTTAAGACCAGTAAAAACTCTTTGATCAAATAGAGCCTGCTGAACATTTATTCCTGCATTGGTGCTCCAAGGCTGTCCCAACTGAGCTGTTATCCTTTGTCCACCAAATTCCAGCAACGACTGCTGAATAATAGGATTATAGGTTAAGGCAGCAGTACCAGTAACTTGAGGTAATGCCCCTGCTCTAGCTTCATCAATTTTGTATTCAGCTTTTTTGATCTGTAAAGCAGCTTTTTTGGCTTCTGCTTTATTTTGGAGCGCCTGCTTGATAGCTTCCTGTAAAGAAACCTGCTGTTGGGCAGACACTGATGAATAGCCGAAAATCATAAATGCTGCAGCTATCCCAATTTTTAGCTTGATTGCAGTTATACGTTTTCTTTTCATAATTTATTACTTCGTTTATTTTTTAATAGAATGTTGTTCTCAAAATACTTTATTCCTAAAGGACGTATCATATTTAAAAATACTTTAAGTTTTTAACTAATTTTTAAATAACATGTTAAGTATGATCTCTTTTCGCTCTGATATAATCTTATCAAATTCTTTATCACTTATCATTAGATTCTCCATTAAAAGAGGTCGTATGGCACTTGGAAAAACTAAAAGGGAAACCATATTTAATATAAACTGAATGGGTTTCATTCTTTCAATATTTCCCAATTCCATTTCCTTTTCAATATCTTCATACATCTTTTTCAAATCCTCCTCTTCAATATCTTTCTGGTGGCAGTTTCCTTTATTGATCTGTGAAACAATATATGTTTCCAGATAAGGATATTGTAAGCTTGTAGCCAAACTGCCTTCTATAAACTGGCTCATCTTTTCTTTAAATGGTAAAGAAGAGTTCTGAATAATCTTAGATTTCTCCTGTTCTACCTTCTGCGCTTCATTAAAAACGATCTGCATCAGATTATCTCTGGAACGGAAATAGTAATTAATAAGCGTTCTGTTTACCCCGGCTTCATCTGCAATCTCTTGCGTAGTAGCATCAAATTTCCCTTTCACAAAGAATAAATTCTTCGCGGTTTCTTTGATCAATTCTTGTGTTTGGTCTTTTTTTGCTTGGTTTGACATTTTTGTTAAACAAATTTGTGCAAATGTAAATCAAAATTTTTTTTTGACAAAATTGTTAAACAAAATAATTAAACAATTATTATGATTTACATCATGTTTTAAAACAAACAGTTAGAGATTAATGATTCTTAATCCCGATAAAGTGAGGTGTTTTTATATATTTGCCGAAAATTAATAATCGATGCGGAAAATTTTATTTCTTTTCTCTGTTTTATGTTGCACTTTTTTGTTTTCTCAAACTAAACCCACAAATGACACCCCCTATTATTTTTACGAAAACAAAGGCCAGATCATTGATCAGAATGGAAAAGAAAATGCTGATGTAAAATATCTTTTTATATCAAATGGTCTCAATGTACAATTAAAGAAAAATGGATTTTCATATGATGTCTATCAGGTTGAAAAACTAAAAGAAGCCCCCTCCAAAGAAAAAAAACAAAATCTATCTGATGAAAAACTGGATAAATTAAAATATAAATACCACAGAATAGATATTGATTTAATTGGTTCCAATTCTAATGTTGAACTTATTTCTGATGAGCAATCTTCTGATTACGAAAATTTCTATAATATCCCCAACAAACCCAATGGAGTTCTGAAAGTTTATAGATTTAAAAAAATTACCTATAAAAATATATACAATAATATAGATCTGGTATTTTTTAAACCAAAAGATACTTTAAAACCAATAGAATATAATTTTATTGTAAGACCAGGTGGCAAAATATCTGATATTAAAATGAAGTTTTATGGTTGTAAAACTTCGTTGGACAAAGGGAAAATAAATATGAAACTCCGCTTTGGTGATATGCAGGAGAATATTCCTCTTTCATGGTTGGTAGATGGTGATAAAAAACAAGATACTCATATAAAATTCATCCAAATCAAAAATAACACTTATGGATTTGAAGGAAAACAAGATCTATACAATAAAACATTAATAATTGACCCTGTTCCAACACCCCTATGGATTAAAAATTCACCAAATTGGGTTTGGCACGATAGTTCATACTGCCGCGTATTAGCAAACGCAAATCAAGAAGTTTATTCAAGTTTCACAACCATTGCAAGGTATAATGTTGCTACTAATACATATAATGTAATGGATTCTAATTCTCAAAACTATGGATATATTTCAAAATTTGATCCATTAGGAAATAAAATTTGGGGAGTATTTTTAGGAAATCATCATTTTGATTATAGTGGTGATGAAACAAATTTATTAAAAGATATCGCTATTAATAGCAATAATGAAATATATGCAGTTGGACATGCAAGAGACTCGACGAATGGTACAAATACAATAACGACACCAGGAGCTCATAAGGAACATTCATCATATGTAAATCCCATCTATTATGCTGAAAACGAGGATGCATTTATTATAAAATTCAATGATAGTGGGACTAAAATATGGGGCACTTATTTCGGAGGGGATAATGCAGATACTATAAATTCACTTGTGCTTGACTCTAGTGAGAATTTAATATTGGGAGGTTTTGCGGTAGGAAATAATGGAATCACAACCCCTAACGCTGCAGTTCCAACCAATTCTAATGTATATAATGGAATTTCATTTATTGCTAAATTTTCTCTTGCAGGCCAGCAAATTTATGGATCTTATTTTAATTTAAGAGATGGTATAAAAAAGATTGATCGTGATAATGCAAACAATATCTATTTAGCGGGAACTGTTTATAGAAATTATAATACGAGTGGACAGGCTACAGCTGGCACCCATCAACAAACTATAATTGGTGAAGCCAATACTTATCTGGCAAAGCTTGACAGCAATTTTCAATTTTTGTGGTCAACTTACTATGGTGGAAGAGATGGATATGGCATTCAAAGCAATTCAGATGAAGGAGTAACATCCGTAAGTGATTTAAAAATAGATAAGGACAATAATGTAATTCTGCTGGGTGAAACCACGGCACATGAAAAAATTTCAACTCCAGGAACCCACCAGACTCAATACAATGGATATGTTGGTAATGATATCTATTTGACAAAGTTCAATCCTACTGGAAATCAAATATGGGGAACTTATTTTGGTGCAACAACAGGTAACGCCGTAGATGATGATCAAGCATACGGCCTTTCTATAGATGACACCAATAATATATTATTTTGTGGCCGCACATTCAATAATATTCAAATAGCAACTCCAAATGGATTTTTGCCAACAAACAATGGGGGTTATAATGGGGGATTTTTCACCAAATTTAGTACAGTAGGTAATCAAATATGGGGATCTTATTTTTATGGTGAAATTAATTCTATTTATGCCAAAAGTAATAATATTTATACCCTTGGAGCTACTCAAACAAATAATAATTTTGCTAAATTTTATGATTGTAGTGTTGGAATTTCTGCTACATCAAACTCTCCGGTTTGTATCAATTCATCCATCCAATTAAATGCAACCGGCGGAACAACATTCAATTGGACAGGACCAAATGGATTTACTTCTAATCTGCAAAACCCAACAATTCCAAATGCTACAGTAGCCAATTCGGGAACGTACACCTGCCATATTTCTGGTTCACTAGGTTGCGATGGAACTTTTACTGTAAATGTAGTAGTTGGAGATAATATAGCACCAATTCCCAATATTGCAAACTTACCAGATATCACAGGAGATTGTCATACAACAATTTCTAATTTTCCTGCCGCAACAGATAATTGCGCTGGAGTTATCAATGCTACAACTACGGACCCACTTTCTTATTCGATTCCTGGAACATATGTCGTTCATTGGGCCTATAATGATGGTCATGGGAATACGGCAATACAAAATCAGAATGTAATTATCAGTTCCCCAGCTCTTCCTGTAACAACAAATCCAACACAAATATTTTGTGCAACAAATCAGCCCAAAGTTTCTGACCTCCAAATTACAGGTCAAAATATCAAATGGTATGATGTAACAGGAAACATTTTGCCTCCAACAACTCCACTTGTAACCGGGCAGACCTATTATGCATCACAAACCATTAATGGATGTGAAAGTAATAAAACAGCCATTCAGGTAACCGTAAATACGACTCCTAAACCAACAGCCAATACAGCTCAGGATTTTTGTGCCTCAATAAATCCAACCTTGACAAATCTAGTAGTTACAGGAACTTCCCTGGTATTTTATGATGGAGCAGGAAACATTCTACCACTTAGTACAACATTAATTCACGGACAAACTTATTTTGTAACACAAACTATAAATGGATGTGAATCTGAGAAACAAGCTATTGCAGTTACTTTATCGGTGAATAATGTTCCTGCTCAGGATCTCACAGCTGCGATATGCAATGACACAACAGGAGCTACAATGAGTATTAATCTTCATTCATATGAAGCCAATATCATTGCTAATCCAAACAATTATACTTTTGTTTATACGGACAGTACTGGAAATATTATTCCAAACCCATCCAGTTATATAATGAGCATCGGTTCCACCGTTATTCATGTAAAAGTATCTACCGCTGATGGATGTTTCACCGTGGTAAGATTGAGTTTAACATTAAATCCAAAACCGAAGATCAACTTTCCGGATCAGCTTGATTTTTGTCAGGGTAAGACTATAACTTTAGATGCAGGAGCCGGATTCACATCGTACCTTTGGAATACGGGAGCGACTACACAAACGATTGTGGTTTCAACTCCAGGAAATTATTCAGTGAAAGTGACTAATAGTTTCGGTTGTGAAAACATTGCCAGTACACAAGTCAGCTACTCTATTCTGGCAGAGATTGTTTCTGTAACCATTACCAATAATTCCGCAACAATACTTCTTTCAGCAACCGGAAACTATGAATATTCGTTAGATAATATCAACTGGCAGGATTCTAATGTATTTACCAATCTGAGTATGGGAGAATACATTGTTTATGTAAGAACGAAATCAGGATGTATCATTGGACAAAAAAACTTTTCTATTTTTAATATTCCGAACATGATCACGCCTAATGGTGATGGCTTCAACGACAAATGGAGAATAAAAGGTCTGGAAAATTATACTGGAACTGAAATAGGAGTCTATGACAGAAAAGGCATCCCGGTATTTAAAGACATCATTAATAAAAAACCCTTTGAGTGGGATGGAAAATACAATTCAACTCCATTATCAACAGGAAATTATTGGTACCTAATAAAAGTATCAGACGGAAGGATATATAATGGATGGTTACTCATTAAAAACAGAGACTAAAATAAAAAACGAGCAGAAATTTCTGCTCGTTTTGTTTTTATAATAATCTAATTTTATCTTCTAAAATATCGATAATTTTATCTTTATAGAGTCCTCCAATCGCTTTCTTGAAGTTCTTTTTACTCATCTGGATCTCATCTTTGATCTCTTCAGGAGAGGACTTGTCTGATAAATGAAGAAGTCCATAATTTTCTTCAAGCTTGTTAAGGATCTTTTGTTTAAACTCATCAACGTTTTCAAATCCTTCAGGCTGTAAAGAAACATCTATCTTACCATCTTCACGGATTGTTTTAATATACCCTGTTTCTTCAGATAATGGATACAGTTTTTTGAAAACATCAGAAGCATAAATCAATCCGATATATTTTTTATTGATGATCACATTCCAGCCTATTTCGCTTTCATTCATCATGATCAAATCTACTTTATCGCCTTTTTGGAATGGCAGATTTTCATATTGAGGATTTCTTTTGAATTTTGTGGTCCCTGTAATCAGGTCCATATCTTCATCTACATAAAGATATACAAGATATCTCTTTGCTTCAATGATCTTGGATTTTTGCTGTTTGTAAGGAATAAATAAATCTTTAATAATTCCCCAATCCATAAAAGCTCCACTAGGAAGACTTTCTACACAGCTCATTACAGCAAACTCTCCCACTTCAGCCAATGGAATTTCGGTTGTTGCTTTTAATTTACCATCATCCTGATAAACAAAAACCTCAACCTCATCATCAATTTCTTTATCTTCCTGAGTGAACACCTTAGGCAAAAAAGCTTTTTCACCAGATTCATCACTTAAGATCCATCCTGAATTATTTTTTTCTGAAATTTTTAAAGTCTGAGTTCTTCCGAGTTGCATTAATGATTGAATTAGTCTGCAAAGGTACGGAAATATAAAATTAATCATTAATAAATAATCATTGAAGGTAGATAAATCCATATTCTATAGAACCAAGAATAAGCTATCACTCTTTAATTTCAAGCATCTCAATACAGGTTTTTATGATTTAAAAATTGATAAAGAAAAAAAATTTTAAAGGAATTACTTTTGGAGTACAGTTTAATATGGCTCCGGTAAAATCATCTAAATTTTATGAGAAAATGAGATTGATACAATAAAAAAGAGAAGCACTACGCTTCCCTTCCTTTTATCATGATTTTGTTACAAATTCCATCAATTCCCGTTTGCTGCTATCGAAATCAAAGGCATCATAAACCAAAAAATATTTGTTTTTATCTGCACAATTACGATACATAGATTTAGCCAGCGCCAATTTATTTTTATCAAAACTTAAAGACTTTACCAGGTCTCTTATTTGCCGAGAAGAAAACATTGAATTACGCATTTGCTGATTGATCATACGAATTTTTCCATCATCAAATTTCTCATTGTCTTGCAACATTTCAAAAAACTGACTAAAAGTACGATCATCCATCGCATTTCCTGACTGATTCCAATTTCCTGATTGATTCCCATAAGGATCATTCCATACATCATTCCAATCATTAAAACCATAAGACTGGCTCTTGACAGGATATGAATCCAATAGATACAATCCTTCATTCGTAAAAAAATCCAATACCAATCTGTTATTATTCCGAAGCATTAAAGTGGTTTTATAAATTAGAAAACCATTATCATAAATGGATATTGGCATTCTACCAGACTGCAAATCAAAAAAACGATACTTACCCGAACCATTAGAAATTGCCTGATCTCCTAATTCAACGGTAAAGTAACCCAATTCTGGAATTCTTAGAAAAACTTCGGCATAACCGTAGTTTTGATTCCATTGATAATTTGGAGTCCTGAAACCATTATTTTGATTATTCTGATTCCTAAAACCTGAATTATTTTTGTTGCTGTTTTTATTATCGAAACCTTGTGTTCTTGCAGATTGCATTTCTGTCTTTGAAGCTTCATTTTTTAAGAGTTCACCTGCTTTTCCAGCTTCCTGAGCAAAAGAATAAATTCCGGCAAACAATACTAAACCAATAAATATTTTTTTCATTTATTTTACTTTATAATGTGCATCTCTATTTCTATGCCAAAAAAAAGAGAAACCTAAAATAGGTTTCTCTTTTTTTATTTAAATCTTGAAATTTTTAATCTTTCAATAAAATATTAGATATGAATAGGTCTCTTACCTGTAGCATCCAATGCAGCTTCTTTAATAGCTTCTGCATATGTTGGGTGAGCATGAGAACTTCTTGCAACATCTTCAGCACTTGCACGGAATTCCATTGCAATTACGCCTTCTGCAATTAAGTCAGCTGCTCTGGCTCCGATGATATGCATTCCTAAAATCTCGTCCGTTTTTTCATCAGCGATGATTTTAACCAACCCATCAACATCACCACTTGCACGGCTTCTTCCTAAAGCTCTCATTGGGAATGAACCAACTTTAATAGCAACACCTTCTTCTTTCAGTTGCTCTTCAGTTTTACCAACACCAGCAACTTCAGGCCATGTATAAACAACACCAGGAATTAAGTTATAGTTGATATGTGGCTTTTGACCTGCTAATATTTCAGCAACCAAAGTACCTTCCTCACTCGCTTTATGAGCAAGCATCGCTCCTTTGATCACATCTCCGATCGCGTAGATATTAGAAACGTTAGTTTGTAAGTGATCGTTTGTTTTTACTCTTCCTCTTTCATCAAGCTCAACACCTGCTTTTTCAAGGCCAAGACCTTCTGTATAAGGCTTTCTTCCTACAGAAACTAAACAATAATCTCCTTCTACAACTACTTCTTCTCCTTTTTTATCTTTAGCGGTAACTTTTACAGTATCTCCATTTCTCTCCACTGCAGAAACAGCCGTAGAAAGCATAAACTTCATTCCTTGTTTCTTAAGAACTTTTGTCAATTCTTTACTTAATGCACCGTCCATTCCAGGAATGATCTTGTCCATAAACTCAACTACTGTTACCTGAGCTCCTAATCTTAAATATACGGAACCTAATTCAAGACCGATTACACCCCCTCCGATTACTACTAAATGCTTAGGGATTTCTTTAAGGGCCAACGCTTCTGTAGAAGTGATCACTCTTTCTTTATCAAGCGTAATGAAAGGAAGTGAAGACGGCTTAGAACCTGTTGCAATGATTGTATATTTTGATTCAATCGTTTCAGAAGAACCATCGTTTTTAGTTACTTTGATCTGAGTAGCAGATTCAAAACTTCCCAATCCTTCAAAAACAGTGATTTTATTTTTGTCCATCAAAAACTGGATTCCCTTAGTTGTCTGATCTACAACTTCGTTTTTACGCTCTATCATTCTTGCAATATCTGCCTGCGGCTCATTGATAATGATTCCGTGGCTCGCAAAATTATGCTTTGCATTTTCGAAATGTTCAGAACTATCTAAAAGTGCTTTTGAAGGAATACATCCAACGTTAAGACAAGTTCCGCCTAAAGTTGAATATTTTTCAATAATTGCTGTTTTGAAGCCTAATTGTGCAGCACGAATAGCAGCAACATAACCACCAGGACCAGAACCTATTACGGTAACATCGAATTGACTCATGTTATTTTATGAATTTGTTATTATTATCTATCTTAAGTCTCACAAATTTAATGATAAATTACCAAGCACCAAAGTGAGATTTATCAATTTTAAAATACCACCCGTTATCCATTTTCTGAAAGTTATAAATCAACATATACTTTCCCTTTTCCTATTGCTCCTGTATGCGAAAAATAAGACCCACCATAAAGATACCATTCCATGTTTTCAATATAATCTATGGCATTTTCAGGAGTAATTTTTTCAATATTTTTATCATTAATAATTCCTCGGTACCACCTTCCTGATCTGGAAAAAGATTCATATTCAACAAAATATTTAACCCATTTTCTTTTACAGCTTCTGCATGTTTCAATCGTTATTTCACCATATCTTCCATTGGTATGGTCCGTTCCCAATTCATAACTATCATAATCTTTATAATTAAAAGGTGGTTTTTCGCATGCACAGTTGATTTTTGAGACCGGATTCATAGATTTAATCTTAGACTGGAAAGCAATATAGTAATTTATTTAAAATCGACAGGAGATTTTTGCAAATGCTGTCTCTTATTTTTCCGGTAAATCTGTATGATAAAAAGTACCATCACAAATGTCATCAACATGGAAGGGAGTATCTGACTATAAGGTTTGTAATCTGGTAAAACTGTACCTATAAAAGCTGATAATAATCCACTTAATGCACTGATCATCTTACAGGAATGTTCATACATCCAAAGGTTACCATATTTGAATTTAGGAATCGAGTATCTTACTACATCATAGAAAATAACCAGAAATAAATATCCTACTGTTGAATAAATAACAACAGGACTCCAATAAAAACCAAGAGATTTCAAATAATATAAAAAAAATAATGTGATGACCATTGCCAGTATCATTACTAACACATCCTGTAGGTATAAAGTATTGGTCTTTATTTTCACAATTCTTACTCCCGAATACGTATTGTAACCCGCCAAAACTGTGATCACTAGTAAAAATAAATTACGCTTGAAAACTACAACTCCTAAAATACCTGTAATAATGATCAAAACCATAAAGAATACAAACAAAACACCTGCTTTTTTATGAAATAGTGTTCCTTTCTTTTTAAGCAGAATAAGAAAACCGATAGAAAGCGCAATAGTCCCGCTTATAACATGAATGATAATATTGGTTAAATGAAAATTTGCGTCCATATATTTTTGAATGCAAAAATCATTAAAACACCTATCTTATTCGTCTTATTCTATAGATCAGGACCTAATTCGTTTGGGAAAATCTCTTATATTCAGAAGGTGTCATACCTGTTTCTTCTTTAAATATTTTATTGAAAGTTGATTTTGAATTAAAACCACATTCATAAGCAATACCCAGAATAGAATATCGGTTATATTCACGATTCTTCAGCCTACATTTTACTTCTTCTACCCGATACGCATTGACAAACTTATAAAAATTAGTATCCAATGTCTGATTGATGATTTGTGAAAGCTGATTTGTTGATAAACCCAATGAAGCGGATAAAACGGAAAGGCTGAGTTCTTCATTAAGATATGGTTTTTCATCAGCCATGTAGGCGAGTACATTTTGGGATAGTCCAACGAGTTTATCATCGGGCAAAGCAGTCTTTTCCTTATTCTCATTAGTGAAAGAAATATTCTGATTGATAACAATGCTTTGTCTTAAACTGAAAAACACAATACAGGATATATAGATTGCCTGTACTGCACCCACTATTTTAAAAATATGACTGATAGGAATTGCATTTAATTTTGTCCCAAATGATATAATCCCGATAACGATGAAAAAAAGAATAATAAGAGAAAGAATGATGTATTGCATCCAGTTTAAATTAATCTTCTCTAAAGTTGAATAATATTCAGGAAGGAGCTTTTGGTATTTTTTCAATGCTAAAAAACTGAAGATTATATATAGTATCGGAGCAACTGCCATCGGCAAAGTCAGTGCATTAATAAGCAGGTTGTTTCCCCGGGCACTAAAATAAGGGATGCCATCAATGAATACAATTTTTTCATAAAAGATGGAAACCATTATGAAAACAAAATTATAAACTATGAAAAACAGGGCATGTTTCAGAATGTATGTGAACCTAAATTGGATATTAAAAGTCATCGAAATCACATACAGATAGAGCATAGCTACACTGAGTACGGGCAGTGTAAACCCAAAACTCTGTAAACTTGCAGGAAGGAAATTGGAAAATGCATAATAACTCAGATTGGTTATGCAGACTAGTAACCATAAGATCAAATAATGATCATCATGCCTTTTCCGTTTTTTTGAAAAAAGAAGAAGTATACATAAAAGCGCCACTGCTATTCCTGAAAAAGAAACCCCTTCAATGATCATAACTATTAAATTACCTGTTCATAAGGTCTAACAGCACTTTCTCATATTTATCCAGGATAATATTCTTTGAAAACCTTGATTTAATAGAATTTTTAATAGCGTCTTTATCGTACGTTTTATGTAAAATACTCATGATCTTTTGAGAAAAATCTTCATGATTATCAATATCAGAAACTTCGCCATTAACCTGATGCTGGATGATCTCATTAATTCCTCCGGGACAATTATTAGCTAAAGCGTAAGTTCCACAGGCTCCGGCTTCCAATAATACATTGGGAAAACCTTCATATCTCGATGAAAGTATAAAGAGATCTGCATATTTTAAATATTGATATGGATTTTCCTGCCTTCCATGAAAGAAAACATGTTTTAGTCCCAGAAAATCTTTCATCTGATGCAAGATCTCCCGATCTTTACCGTCACCTAAAATATGGAGTAAAATATTTTCGTTTTTTAATCTTGAAAAAACTTTCAACAGATTATCAAATCCTTTTCTGGAAGATAAATTTCCAATCGCTACAACATTCTTATAATTGTATTTGAAACATTCCGGTTTTTTAGAAATAGATAGCTTCTGATCAATAAAATCAAAATCTACAGGGTTATTTATTTTTACGATCTTATGAGTCTGTATATTGAAATTCTTCGTCAGATCCTTCATCATATCATCACTTTGCGCAATGATCTGCTGATAGTTATTATAAAATTTATAGAAAAACCTGATCTCTTTACGGGTAACATGCTCACTCACCACATTGGTTTCCCTGGCGATAAATTTAGTCCTTGGAAAAAGCTTTATAAATAAAGATAAATAGGCATTGACTTCTCCAAATCCAGAAAATACAATATCAGGTTTTCTTCGATAGATTTCCGAAAGAATAGGTTTTAATGAATGTCTGATTCTTTCCGTATTGATATCAATGATTTCAACATCTTTTTTGAGGAATTCAAGGTATCCACCCTGTTTACGCAAAAGCAAAATCTTAGGTTCAAAACGATCCCTTGAAAGATGATTTGCAATAGTGGTAATAATCCTTTCTGCGCCTCCGGTTTCTAAGTCCGGCAGAATAAATATAACAGAAATTTTTTTCATTATAATAAAAGAACCTTACCCATGATATCGGATAAGGTTCATATTTTTAAATTTAATTAGCGACGTCACTAATGAATTTTATCCTTAGCATTCTTACCTCTTCATCAGAAAGCTCATCTCCGAATTCATCCAAAAGTACTTTCATACTGTCACTCTCAGAGTCATTCATGAATTCCATGAAACCATCTACAATATCTTCATCAAAATTATCTTCAACATAATAATCGATATTCAGCTTTGTCCCTTGATAAACGATACTTTCCATTTCTTTTAACAATTCATTCATCGTTAAATTCTTGGCTCTTGCAATATCCTCAAGATCAATTTTTTTATCTGTACTCTGAATGATAAATACTTTATGGCTGGATTTATTAGCAACCTGCTTCAAAACCATATCCTGAGTACGCTCAATATTATTATCTTCGACGTAAGTTTTTATAAAATCTGCGAATTCCTTACCATATTTTTTTGCCTTTCCTTCACCTACTCCATAAATTTTAGCTATTTCTTCCAACGTGATCGGATATTGAATCGTCATGTCTTCCAAACTAGGATCCATGAATACCGTGTAAGGCGGAATTCCGTATTTTTTAGCTACCT
The DNA here is from genome assembly GCF_058790395.1 of Chryseobacterium sp. FW101-FHT12H09. NCBI lineage: Bacteria > Pseudomonadati > Bacteroidota > Flavobacteriia > Flavobacteriales > Weeksellaceae > Chryseobacterium > Chryseobacterium sp. FW101-FHT12H09. The sequence continues at coordinate 329,943 of NZ_JBYTCP010000003.1, forward strand.
TTTTTCTTAGTTCTTTTAGAAGTCCAAATAAATTCTTATCCATAGTACCTCCCGCTTCCATTTGAACCTGATCGCTCTCTGCTTTTGTTTGTGACAGATCAAATTCACGGTCTTCGGCGATTAAAAAGGCATGTTCTAATTTATTATCCAAAACCTGTAGCCCTTTTTCAGAAATCTTTAAAACACCATAAGTTTCAATATCCTTTTGTAAAAAGTTTTGAACAGTCGCCTGTCTTAGAATTGTTTTCCAGTAATTATCTTTTTCCTCCTTTCCGAAACCGAAATAAGAAGTTTGTTCTAATTTATAGGACTTTGTCACCGCATTTTCTTTTCCTACGATAACAGAGATCAGATCTTTAGATTTAAATTTTTCTCCGGTTTCTTTGATCAGCTCCAGAACCTTTTCCAAATCTTTCGTGGCATCTTTTAATTTTGGTGGATTCGATGCATTATCACACATTTTAGCTCCCTCACCGGTAACAGGATCGAAAATTTCCCCAAAATAATATAGAATATACTGTCTTCTGCTCATAGAAGTTTCAGCATAACCTACTACTTCATTTAAAAGCTGCAACCCGATCTCTCTTTCAGAAACAGGCTTCTGAGCCAGGAATTTCTCAAGCTTTTCAATATCCTTAGGATCATAAAAAGCTAAACAATATCCTTCTCCGCCATCTCTTCCGGCACGTCCTGTTTCCTGATAATAGCTTTCCAAGGATTTTGGAAAATCATAATGGATCACAAAACGGACATCCGGTTTATCAATACCCATTCCAAAAGCAATGGTAGCAACGATAACATCAGCATCTTCCATAAGGAATTTATCCTGATTTGCTACTCTTACCTTTTGATCCAAACCGGCATGATAAGGTAGTGCATTGATCCCATTCACCTGTAATAACTGGGCAAACTCTTCTACCTTTCTTCGGCTCAAACAGTATATAATCCCTGATTTACCTTTATGCTGATTAATAAATTTAACGATTTCCCGATCTACATTAACCTTCGGGCGAACCTCATAGAACAAATTGGCCCTGTTAAAACTTTCTTTAAATACCAATGCATTGATCATTCCCAAGGTTTTCTGGATGTCATCCTGAACTTTTGGGGTTGCCGTTGCGGTAAGTGCGATCACAGGAACATCTGCGATTTTATCAATAATTGTTTTTAAATTTCTGTATTCAGGCCTGAAATCATGCCCCCATTCTGAAATACAGTGTGCCTCATCAATAGCAAAGAAAGAAATTTTAACTTCCTTAAGGAAATCGAGATAATCTTCTTTAATTAATGATTCCGGAGCAACATAGAGTAATTTTGTTTTACCACTTTTAATATCATCAAAGACCTGTTTAGTCTGTGTTTTATTTAATGATGAATTTAAAACATGGGCTACTCCATCATCAGATGAAAGACCATTTACGGCATCTACCTGATTTTTCATTAAAGCTATTAAGGGAGAAACTACTATTGCCGTCCCTTCGGAAATAAGTGCCGGAAGTTGGTAACATAATGACTTACCTCCTCCTGTCGGCATTAAAACAAATATATCCTTCCCCTCTAACAGGTTTTCTATGATTTGTTCTTGTTGACCTTTAAAAGTAGAAAACCCGAAATACTTTTTCAATTCGCCTGATAAATTGGCTTTTTTTGCGCTCATCTAATTTTCTATTGCTAAATTTGCATCTAATCCAAAGTTATAAAATTTTTGCTTATAATAAAAGCGAACGAATTTATAAAAAATAAAATTTATATTAAATATTCTTTTTAAAGTATAAATTTATATCGGAAGAATTTTGTATACAAACTGTAAAGGTAAAAATGGAAAGAGATAATATCATTTCAATAGCAAAAAGTACATTAGAAATAGAAATTTCAGAACTTGAAAAATTAAAGAACAGAATAGATGATCAATTTGTAAAAGCAGTAGAGGTTATTCATTCTGCGAAAGGAAAATTAATCGTTGTAGGAATTGGAAAATCTGCTCACGTTGGAAATAAAATTGTGGCCACATTAAATTCTACAGGAACTCCTTCTCAGTTTTTACACGCCTCAGAAGCCATTCATGGAGACCTGGGAGTAATTCAAAAACAAGATGTTGTTTTATGTATCTCAAATTCTGGAAACTCTCCGGAAATTACCAATCTCGTTCCGTTTCTAAAAGATTATTCTTCTGCATTAATTGGAATGACTGGTAATAAAAAAAGTAAACTGGCAGAATTTTCTGATATTATTCTTGATACCCATGTTGATTTGGAAGCTTGTCCCAATAAACTCGCTCCCACAAGTTCCACTACCATTCAAATGGCTCTTGGAGATGCTTTGGCAATCTGCTTGATGGAACTTAATGATTTCAAAGAAAATGATTTTGCAAAATTCCATCCTGGTGGAAGCTTAGGGAAAAATTTAACCTCAAGAGTTGAACAGTTTCTTTCTTCACAAAAACCTCAGGTTACAGAAGATGCTCCTGTAAGAGATGTTATTATTTCAATCAGTGCATCAAGCCACGGAATCACTGTAGTTACCAACGACGAAGAAATTATCGGCGTGATCACAGATGGGGATTTAAGAAGAATGCTTCTGAAAGGTGAAGACGTTTCCAAGGTTTTGGCTAAAGATATCATGTCTGCTCATCCAAAAACAATCGAAAAAAATGTTTTAGCTAAAGAAGCTATGAAAGTTCTGAAAGAAAATAACATCGGACAACTTATCGTTACTGAGAATGGTAAGTATTTCGGAATTATAGATCTGCATAAACTGCTGGACGAAGGAATTAACTAAACTCAGATATTTGGAGTTTTATTTAAAGGCCAGACTTAAGCCCTGATAAATTAAAAACCAGATTCTATAAATATTTCATAAATTTGAAGCTTAAATACATATTCTGTGAGTGAAGGTAAAGAAATGTCCTTTCTGGGACATATTGGAGAATTAAGAGGTCATCTTGTCCGCTCAATTATTGCTATTATAATCGCCGCTTTTATTATTGGTTTTAATATCAATTGGATCATGGACCATATCTTTTTTGGACCTACAAGAAATGACTTCCCTACTTTTAGAATTGTCAATCATTTTTCAAGAATAATATTAGGAAGTGATAGTATTCATCTACCTAAAGAATTTCCTGTTCGTGTACAAAGACTTTACCAACAGTTCAATGTAATGATGGCTGTTTCTATTTTTGGCGGGATTGTTTTGGCATTTCCATATATTGTATGGGAATTATGGCGTTTTATAGGTCCTGCTTTACATCCTAATGAAAGGAAAAACTCAATTTTCATTATCAATGCAGTTTGGATTTTATTTATGTCAGGAGTTTTATCCGGATATTTTTTAATCCTTCCTTTTGCGGTTAACTTTGGGGTGATCTTTAAGATTTCAGATATCATTATCCCCCTTTACGATTTAAGTGATTATACCACTTTGTTTTTACAGGTAGTTCTGGGTATGGGTGTTGTTTTCCTTTTTCCAATTCTGATTTACTTCCTTACAAGCATAGGAATTTTAAATCCAAAATTCATGCGGACTTACCGCAGACATGCCATTGTTCTTATTATGGTAGTCGCTGCTATTATAACTCCTGCAGATGTTTTAAGCATGATCATGGCAGCATTACCGTTGCTTTTATTGTATGAATTCAGTATTGTAATGTGTTCTTACACCTACAAAAAAGTTCAGAAGCGTGACGGAAATCTTCCTGTCGTTCAGAAATAAATAATTAATTTATAATAAAAAGAGCCGGTTTTCATCATTGAGAATCGGCTCTTTTTCCTGTAAACATTAAATACTCAAATTATTTTTTTCTTTAAAACAACAGCATTAAAACAAATAATAAACAAATTATCATTATTATAAAAAAAACACTCATATAAACAAACAAAAATCATAAAATAAGCAGAAAAACAAATATTCTTATAATTAAATGTTTATTTTTGCAACAAAAACATAAATTAAATCAATTTAATTATAAACACGATGAACAAGAAATTTATTTTCGCATTTGCGTTAGCTACCAGCCTAACGAGTTTACATGCACAGCGTTGGGAGCCTATTTCCCAAAAGATCACTCCAATAAGGAAAGAAGTAAAGGTAATCTATTCTTATAAAGTTGATCTCAATTCCCTGAGAGAGCTTTTGAAAAATGCACCAGAAGCTGGAAAAGGAGCTACTCCTGTAGTTATTTCTTTACCTACAACAAACGGCAGGATTGAAAGATTCTCTGTTTACAGTTCCCCTTCAGTTGAAAAATCAATGGCTGACAGATATGAGCTTGGAGCCTATTCAGGTGTTGGATTGGATAATCCCAGTAAGCAGATTAGATTCAGTACTGCTCCCAATGATTTCCAGTCGATGCTTTTTGATACCAAAACAGGGCAATATGAATTTATAGAACCCATCAATAAAGAAAAAGATGTATACGGAGTATTCTTTAAATCTAATAAAACATCGGACGGGAGTCCTTTTGAATGTAAAACATCCGAATCTGAGCAATCAAAAAAGCAGATGAAAAAGTTATTGCGATCAAAAAGAAATGGCAATAATATAGGAAATTTGGCTAAAAGTAATGACCAGAAATACAGAACGTACAGATTAGCGATCTCTGTAAATGGTGAATATACCCAACTCGCAGGAGGTGTTCCTGGTGCTGCAGCCCGCATCAATACAACCATGAACCGGGTAAATGGTATTTTTGAAAAGGACTTTGGCGTCCATATGATTGTTCAGGATCTCCCACAGCTGATATTTACGGATCCTGCTACCGATCCTTATTCAGATGTTATATGGGATGTACAAGATAGCAGGTGGAACTATCCTGAGGAATGGAATTTAGAGCTCCAACAAACCCTTACCTCTACCATAGGTAACAGCGCTTATGATGTTGGACACTTCTTTGGACACAGAGGTGGCGGAGGACTTGCTGGTGATATCGGAAATGTATGTAGAAACCCTGCCAATAATGATGATAAAACTTCAAAAGGAGCAGGGATCACCTCACCTAGCACAGTTGATCAACCATACGGCGATACCTTTGATATAGACTTCGTTGCCCATGAATTAGGCCATCAGTTTGGTGCTGAACACACAATGTCTACTAAGCTACATGGCTCTCAAATGGAGCCCGGATCAGGGTCAACGATTATGGGATATGCAGGAATTACCACCGCTAATGTACAGATGAATTCAGATCCTTATTTTCACATCAGAAACATTGAACAGGTACAGGCATATACAAACTCTCAAAATTGCGGCTCTGTAACCTCTATTACAAACACTCCACCGACAATACAAGCATTTACTAATAAAACAATTCCCAAAGGAACCGCCTTCGTATTGACAGCCTCTGCAATAGATACAGAAAATGACCCGATGACCTATACATGGGAGCAATATGATCTTGCATCAACTACGCTTGATCAGGTAAGTCCTACCCGAACTGATGGAGCCAATTTCAGATCATTACTTCCTACAGATTCCCCAACACGATATTTTCCAAAGTTTTCAAGTGTTCTTAATGGAACCCTTACCAACACTCAGGATTGGGAAACCGTATCCGATGTAACCAGAGAAATGAACTTTAAGGTAACTGTAAGAGACAATAATCCAGCTGTTACTCAACAGCAGACACAAAGTGCTCTAGCCAAAATAGTTGTTGGGAATGATGGGCCATTTAAAGTAACCTCATCTACAGTGTACAATGATATACCCGGAGCTATTACCTGGGATGTTGTAGATACTAATAACAGCATCTATAATGTATCAAACGTTAAAATAGACTATACTACAGATAATGGAAATACTTGGACAGTTATTACCCCATCGACCCCTAATGATGGAGCAGAGCCCTATTCATTCGCTTCGCTTGCCACAGGTTCAAGTTTAAAAATAAGGGTAAGTGCTGTCGATAATATATTTTATGCCATAGGCAATGCTACTGTATCAGCCTCAGAAGCCTGTTCTTCAATAGCTCCAACAGGAGTTTCTATTTCCGGGATTACAAAATCTTCTGCCAGCATAAACTGGCCTGCCCTGCAAGGAGCTACCTATTCACTAATGTATAGAAAAACAGGAACTGCCACATGGACAACAACTCCTGTAGCAACAAACTCTTATTATGCTTCCGGATTAGATGAAGATACCCAATATGAAGTTCAGATAGCCAATATATGTGGATCCACTATCGGGAACTATTCTACATCTATTAACTTCACAACTCTTACAATTTCTCCTTGTATAGTTTCTTCATTTCCTAGATTTGAATTCATATCCAATGTTACAGTAACCCCTAATGGAATGTCTGCTATTTCAAATGACAGTGGTCCATCACCTTATACAGACTATACTACAGATCCTACAAAACTAATTACCCTTACAAAAGGATCATCTGGTAATGCAATTAGCATAGCAAAGCAATGGCCGGAAGTTCAATTTAGCGATGGAGTAACCGCTTGGATAGATTTCAATAGAGATGGAATCTTTTCCGATTATGAAATAATTTTCACCAGTGCTCCTGATGAAACAACCCCTGTTTCCGGAACCTTCTCAGTACCTGCAAATGCCTATATAGGAAAAGATACTATAATGAGAGTGATGATGAGTGACGAGCAGCCACTAGATGCATGTATCAGTCCACCTTACGGAGAGATTGAGGATTACCCAATCAGAATACAGGATAATACGCTTAATACCAACAACATAACAAAGGACAATGATTCCATTCAGCTTTATCCTAATCCGACAAGCGACCTATTAAACGTAACTAAAGTTTCCGCAAAAGCCAAATATACCATCATTAATATGACTGGACAGATTGTAATGACTGGCCAGATCACAGATAATAAAATCTCGGTATCAAAACTGACTGCAGGAGCTTATGTCATTTCAATAGAAGACAAAAACACAACTTCCAATTTGAAATTTATTAAAAAGTAAAAAATAAAATTCTTTAGGTTAAGCCCGGCAATGCAGCCGGGCTTTTTTATGCTTTTAATACGGACAATTTCTTTCCATTATTTATATTTTTGCTTTTTCACAATTTTGCTGTTAATTTAATTTTCTATTTTTGAAAAGATTATTAATAAAGTTTAAAAATGAAAAAACTATCATATACACTTTTATTTGCATCAGGCCTGGCTTTTGGTCAGTTCTTCGAGAAACCTGAAACCTTTACAAAACAAGATACTTTAAAAGGGTCTAACACTAAGTTCAGAAACTTTTGGGATGTTAAGAAGTATGAGCTTTCGGTAGAACCCGATTTCGACCAGAAAAGCATCAAGGGAACAAATAAAATCAGTTTTGAGATCATCAAGGACGTAACTAACCCCATCTTTCAAATTGATCTCCAAAAACCTATGAAAGCTGATAAAATAGAAGGAAGTCTTCCTATTAGTGAATTCAAACAGGATGGTGATTTTATTTTTATTACGACCAATAAGAATTTTAAAAAAGGAGAAAAATATACCATCGATGTTACCTATTCCGGAAATCCTGTCATTGCTAAAAAGGCACCTTGGGATGGAGGCTGGGTTTTTACCAAAGATGAAAATGGAAATCCATGGATGAGTGTTGCTGATGAAGGAATCGGAGCTTCAATATGGCTTCCTACCAAAGATATCTGGAGTGATGAACCTGACAATGGAATGATCATGAAAATTATTACACCTAAAGATCTTGTAGGTGTGGGGAATGGAAAATTAATTGATAAAAAAACAGAAGGCGATAAAACCACATACACCTGGGAGGTTAAAAATCCTATTAATGCCTACTCTATCATTCCAAACATTGGAAAATATGTAAACTTTAAAGATACTTTTAATGGTGAAAAAGGAAAACTGGATCTGGATTATTGGGTATTGGATTACAATTTAGATAAAGCAAAAAAACAATTCCAACAGGTAAAGCCAATGCTTTCAGCCTTTGAGTATTGGTTTGGCCCATATCCTTTCTATGAAGATTCTTATAAACTGGTTGACTCCCCTTACCTGGGAATGGAACATCAAAGTAGTGTTGCTTACGGAAATAAATATATGAATGGGTATCTGGGAAAAGACTTATCCGGAACTGGGGTTGGACTGAAATGGGATTTTATTATTATTCATGAAAGCGGACATGAATGGTTTGCCAATAATATTACAGCAAAAGACCAGGCTGATATGTGGATCCATGAAAGCTTCACCAACTATTCTGAGGTTCTTTTCACCGAAAAATACCTGGATAAAAAATCTGCGGATATTTATGCAATCGGAATTCGAAATATTGTAAGTAACGATGTTCCGATTATTGGTAAATATGGAGTTCGCAATGAAGGCAGTGGAGATATGTATCCTAAAGGAGCGAATATGATCCACACCATCAGACAGATAATCAATAACGATGACAAATTCAGACAGATCTTAAGAGGTTTAAATAAAGAATTCTATCATCAGACTGTAACTACTCAACAAATTGAAAATTATATTAATTCTAAATCGGGTATTGATTTTTCAAGTATCTTTAATCAATACTTAAGAACAATTAAAATTCCTACACTTGAATATTCTCAGCAAGGAGAAACGTTAAAATTCAGATATACGAACGTCGTTAAGAATATTAAACTTCCTATCAGAATAGATGGAGATCAAACGATAACTCCAACCCAAGAATGGCAGACGGTAAAGTTGAAAAAAGGTACCCCAATAGAGTTTAATAAGAATTATTATATCAACTATAAGAAGGTGCAATAGAAGTAAAAATTCAAGATTATTAAATCATAAATTCAGTATTTTTATTTTTTAGTCACTTTATGTGAATAAAACTTAAGAAAAGTTTAATACGTTATTTGACTTCAATCTGTAACAAAATCATTTTTAGAGCAACTACTTAACTATAAATTCTAATCAATGAAAAAAATAGCACTTAGCTTAGGTATTCTAGCCGCAGTTCTGGCCAATGCCCAGTCTATTAAAACCAATATTGACTTAGTCAATGTGAAAGACGATAAAGTGGCCGTTACCATGGAGTTCCCTAAAATGAAATCCGGTAATGTAAAATTCCATTTTCCAAAAACAGTTCCCGGAACGTATTCTGTGGATGATTATGGCAGATTTATAGAAGGCATTAAATTCTTAGACAACAAAGGAAAAGAATTGGCTTTTACTAAAGTGGATGACAATTCGTATGCTCTTAAAAATGCACAGTTTTTAACGAAGATAACGTATCTGGTAAACGATAGTTTCGATGATGAAGGTAATACTGAAAAACATAAAGCAGTATTTTCGCCTTCAGGAACAGATATCGAGGAAGGAAAAATATACCTGATCAATACTCATGGATTCATTGGGTATATCGATGATATGCAGGATGTACCTTATCAGCTGGTGATTCAGAAACCAAATGATTTTTATGGAACCACAGCATTGGTAGATCAGGATAAATCAGAGGCTACAGATACTTTTACCCTGGCTAATTATGCTAAAGTAACAGATTCTCCATTAATGTATACAAAACCTGATTATATTACTTTCAATGCAGGAGGTATGGATTTGGTTTTAGGAGTATATTCACCAACAGGAAAATATAAAGCTGCAGATTTTAAAGAAAATCTTGAAAAGATGGTTGTTGCTCAGAAGAAGTTTTTGGGTGATATGAATACCAATAAAAAGTATGCAATTATGCTTTACCTTTCTGGTTCAGACGGACCACACATCAAAGGTTTCGGAGCACTGGAGCACCATGAGTCTACAAGTGTTGTATTACCTGAATTAATGCCGAAAGAAGCGATTGACCAAACGATTACAGATGTTGTTTCTCACGAGTTTTTTCACACAGTAAATCCACTGAAAACACATTCTGAAGAAATTCATTATTTTAATTATGCAGATCCTAAAATGTCTCAGCATCTTTGGATGTATGAAGGTGGAACAGAATATTTTGCTAATTTATTCCAGATTCAGGAAGGATTGATCAATAAAGATGAATTCCTGAAGAGAATGGGCGAGAAAATAAGCAATTCAAAAAGCTTCAATGATACGATGCCTTTTACAGTAATGAGTAAAAATGTACTTGTAGAACCATATAAAGATCAATACCGAAATGTGTATGAAAAAGGAGCATTGCTTGCAATGTGTATGGATATTGAATTGAGGAAGTTGTCGAATGGTGAAATGGGATATCGTGATATGATCAGAAAGCTATCTCAGAGATTTGGAGAAAACAAGCCATTTAAAGATGACAAACTGATCGATGAGTTAGTCACTGTTACCGGATATCCACAGATCAAAGATTTCTACAACAAATATATTGCCGGCAGCCAACCAACTCCTTATGCAGAATATTTAAGTCAGGTTGGTGTTGAAGTCACTAAACAGGAAACACCTCCTATTTTCTGGATGATCAAAGATCCAAATCAAACAGGATTTAATGAAAAAAATAATACTTTTATTTTTGATGAGAATTCTCCATTATCTCCTTTTGCAAAAAGTATAGGTTTTAAAATCACGGATGAAGTATTTGCAATAGACGGAAAAACGATTGATGTTAAAAACATACCTGCTTTCATCAGTTATACCAAAACAATTAAAGACGGACAAAATGTTACTGTAACTGTCTTAAGAAAAAATGGTGACAAGACTGATAAAATAGATCTTAAGGGAAAAGCAATTTTAGATAAACTGACAAAAGAATCACTTCAGTTTAAAGCTAGCCCAACACCAGCGGAACAAAAACTGCAGGATCAGTGGTTAACTGGTAAGAAATAACAAAATAACAATAACAGAAAGCGGGGACTAATCCCCGCTTTTTTGTTTTATTCAAGTATAGTAAGACTAAATATAAGTTAATTAAGCTTTCTTAATGGTTATCCTAAAAGTAGTTCCTTTTCCAACTTCTGTTTGTGAGATTTTGATATCTCCATTATGGTATTCCTGTACCACTCTTTTTGCCAGCGACAATCCCAATCCCCACCCCCGTTTCTTTGTAGAATAACCGGGTTTAAAAGCATTTCTCGCCTGATTTTTTGTCATTCCGCTTCCACTATCTTTTACTTCCACCAGAATATTTTTATTTCTTTCAAAAACAGACATCTGTAATGAACCTTCCCCTTTCATTGCATCTACCGCATTTTTAACTAAATTTTCAATCACCCAGCTCATCAGAATCTTATTGTGGGGAACCAAAATAACATATGTTGGCAACTGTAAGGTAAAACTGATCTTCTTAGAGATCCGTGATTTTAAATATTCATAATTTTCCTGAATCATCTGATTAAAATTCATATCATTCAGCTCCGGTACAGATCCAATTTTCGAAAATCTCTCGGAGATGGTTCTCAATCTTTCTATATCTTTTTCGATCTCATAAATCCCTTCAGATTCCGGACTTTCCAATTTCATGATTTCCATCCATCCAATCATGGATGAAAGAGGTGTTCCTATCTGGTGGGCTGTTTCCTTTGCTAATCCGGCCCAGACATATCCTTCGTCGGTCTTTTTAATCGTTCTTAGGAACCAGAATGAAAATAACAGATAAGAGAGTATGAACAAACCCAGAAAATAAGGATAGTACCTTAGGTTATTAAGCAGTGATGAGTTATCATAGAAAACAAACTGCTTATCACCATTGGCCACTTCAATTTCAAATGGTGCATAATTATTTTCCATTTTTGCGATCAGTTTTCTTAGTTCCTGTGGGTTTGCAAGAATTTCTTTCGCAATATTCCGTGAACTTCCTTCAAATATAAAAGGTTCTTTATTTTCATCCGTTAAAATCGATGGGATCTGATCATTCTCAGTTAAGATCGCAAATAATAGTTCTTGTGTTTCTGAGCTTTTCTGCTTGTTATCCTGTAAAATTTTTATGGCAGTAGCGAAAACTTTTATCCTTTCTGCCTCTTTCTCTCTTAAGTTTTTAATGAGAATATTCGAAGAGACGATCAAGGCAATAACGATTACCGTAAGTAATGTAAATACAAACCAGTTATTGATCCTCGATAAAAACGGACGATTTTTCATTACTCCTTTATTTTAGAATATTCAGAATTTTTTGCAATTCTGCATTTCCACTTCCCTGATAGTTATTAATAATTATAGAAAATACGTATTTTTTTCCATCTTTAGCCGTTTGATACCCTGCAAAAGATTTTGTATCCCTCATAGTACCACTTTTCATTTTCATCCCATTCTCCTGAGTAGGAAAACCATCATAATAAGATTCAAACCAAGATTGTTTTTTAGCATATAATAAAGCCTGTACTTCTGCTTTTGCTGAAACATAATTCTGTGGAGAAAGGCCACTTCCGTCCGCAAAATTGATCATATTCGGATTGATACCATTCGATTTCCAAAATTCTTTAAGGTAAGCTACTCCACTTTTAAAACTTGAATTTCCTTTTTTCTCTTTTCCTAAAGTTTTAATTAACGTTTCACCATAAAGGTTAATACTTTTTCTTAAAAACCAATAAATAATTTTATCTAATGTCGGTGATTGATATGTAAGGATTATATTTTTCTTTGGAGTTTCAAGAGGTTGTTTTCCTTCCATTTCAAGTTGCGAATTGGTAATTACTTTTCCCGAAAAATCAATTCCTGATTCTTTAAGCCACTGTTTCACCTCCACCCCTAGCTGCAATGGTGGATTAGGAGTAGCTCCTGATACCGTTACTGTTTTACCGCTTGGTAAGGTTCCATTAATCAGAGCCACATTAGAGCGTGGCGCAGTAAAAATAAGACTCTGGTCGGAACTTCCACCAGCTTTCAGATCATTCAGCCATTGTACCCCTTCTAAAGGATAAGAAAAGCTTTTAAATTCAGTTCCGTTTATATTGATGTCAAATTGATTTTCTCGCCAATTCACTCCCCATACTCCAGCTCCATAATAGTTTCCAAGATCATCCCAGGGCCAGCCGCCGGGAATAGTCTGATGATCAAAATAAGAATCATCAATAATTAAATCTCCAGAAATCTTTGCTACCCCCAATGTTTTAATAGCTTCAATGAGTTTTTTCTTAAAACTTTCGGGCTTATAAGCTTCATACCTCCAGCTTCCCAAGGTCGGATCTCCATTGGAAGCAATAAAAAGATTTCCATTTAAGGTACTTCCTGAGATAGCACCTGAGTAGCTTGATGTCGTTTTGAAAGTATAATCTTTCCCTAACGTTTCCAATGCTGCTCCTGCTGTAAATATTTTCTGTGTAGATGCTGTAGAAAGTCCTTTATTACCTTGATATTCATAAATTAAATTTCCCTTATCATCTGCTACATAAAAAGATAAACTGGATGCAATCCCTCCCGAAGAGTTCATCAAATCTTTCGTAGCATCATCTAATTTTTGAGTAATATCTTGAGCAAAAACTATTTGTGTAGAAAATATAAGAACAGCAAGTGTTTTTTTCATTGAATTTTAGTTTAATAAAATTGATCTATCCATCATTTGCATAAATCTATTATACGATAAACAAATGTTAAGTATTCAATTCTTTATTCAAATATAAAAAAGATTGTTTGAATTAAATTAATGAACTTCCGGTCTCAATTTCATAAGGTTCTTTTCCTTTTTCGAAAATTCGGGTCAACTCACTTCCTTCAACAGTAATTTTCTCGCCTATTCTTCTGATCCAGTTTCCTTCACGAAGTCCAACTACTTTTAAATCATTCTGGGTTAAAAATTCAAGAATTCTTGTTTCTCTTGTTTCTCCATTATGTTTTAATTCAGGGTTTGGATCTAAATAATGTGGATTTAAATTAAAAGGAACCAGTCCCATACAATCGAAACTTGGTGGATATACGATCGGCATATCATTCGTAGTTTTCATATTTTGTCCTCCTATGTTACTTCCGGCACTGCATCCTAAATAAGGTTTTCCACTTTCTACATTATTTTTTAAAACTTTCATCACATTTTCTTCATGTAAAGTTTTAACCAATAAAAATGTATTTCCGCCGCCTGTAAAATATCCTTTGGCGTTATTTAAAGCTTCAACTTTATCTTCAAATTCATGAAGACCCTTCACTTTTATATTGATTGTATCAAAGAAAGAACGGGCTTTTGCCGTATAATCGTTATGGGAAATCCCACCTGGTCTGGCAAAAGGAACAAAAATGATCTCGTCAATTCCTTTATATAACTGTATTAATTCTTCTCTTAAGTATTCTAAATATTCTCCGCCGAAAATTGTGGATGTTGAGGCTAATATGATATTCATAGAAGGAAATTATATGGTTTGTAAAAAAAATAGTTGAACTACAAAGATAAACTCAAACATCAACGAATCAAAAATTAAGCTAAAAAAAAACACTTATCCGTTAATATTTTCTAAAAAAACTTAAAGCTTCTAAAATTTGAGCCTTTGTGGAATTATTATTGAACTTTAGACTATAGAATTTTAAAATATAAGATTATGAAAATGATTAAAATTAATATCAAAAATCTATTTTTAGGTTTATTATTTGTAGGAAGTGCCAGTTTTTTAAATGCACAAACTACTAAAACGGACAGTACAAATAATACAGCTGATACAGCAGCTACTACTGCTGCAACTCAGTCAAATCCGACTACTATAGATGCCCTTAAAAAACAAATCGAGGCCAATCCAAAGGATACAGAATCACTAGGAAAATTGGCTACAGCATATCAAGAAGCGTCAGACTGGACCAACGCAGTTGCTACCTGGAAAAAAATATCTGTATTATTACCAGACTGGGCTCCATCTTATTATAGTCAGGCTTATGCATATCAAGCGGCTAAAGATGATGCCAATGCAAAAATTGCTTATGAAAAGTATATCGCTACTGTAAAACCAGAGGAAGTGGAACAAAATAAGAAGAACTTAGCTTACGCCTATTTTTATCTGGCCTTTACAGAACAGAAAAGTGATCCTGCAAAAGCAAAAGAACATATCGCTAAATCGATACAGTATGATCCTAGCAATCAGGATGCTGTAAAACTTAGCAAAACTTTAAATTCATAGTTAAAAAAAATCCGGGAAAAATTTCCCGGATTTTTTTTAATCTTTACTGTAATAGTTTATTTCTAATTAATTGTCTTTCCGAAAAAATCAGTTTCCCCTTTTAAATGCCTGATGATTTTTTCAATATTACGCTGGATACTTTCTTCAGTTTTCAGATTGTTGATGTACTTGATCAATTCTAACCTTCTTGAAGGAATTAAATTTTCAAAGTTACGGAGCGTAACAGGATCTTCTTTAATTGCCTGATCCAGTTTCGGATGAATGCTTATACTTCTGTCTGAACTATCATATTCTATTGAAACTTCCAACATTTCTCCAATTCTCTTTGGTGAATTTTTCAGCATAATAAGATTAATGTACAACCTCCATTCCCCTAAATACTTCATCAAATTCTGTTTGTACTCTACACCATTCACAGTTCCTTTAACCGGTATTGGACTTTTATTTCTTTCCGAAGCTTCAAAGATTATTTTTAAAACCTCTTCTGGAACAAAAATAAAAGGATTGATCCCGATAATTTCAAGCTGGGCTGTAAACAGATTATTTTTCATGGATAACAAATTTAAAAAAATTGTTTCTTATTTATATTCTTTCACAAATGATAACTTTAATTTTCAACTTCTAACAAAACAGCAAGTATCTCCCCATTAATTTTCCACTCACAAAGTATTCATTATCTTTGCATAAATAAATCTATTTAACAAAATGAAATTTTTTATTGACACTGCTAATTTAGAGCAAATTAAAGAAGCAAAAGACCTTGGGATTTTAGATGGTGTAACCACAAATCCTTCGTTAATGGCAAAAGAAGGAATTCAGGGAGCTGAAGCTATCAGAAACCATTATAAAGCAATTTGCGAGATCGTAGATGGTGATATTTCTGCAGAAGTACTTTCTACTACTTATGAAGAAATGATAAAAGAAGGTGATGAATTGGCAGCAATCCACCCAAACATTGTGGTAAAAATCCCAATGATCAAAGATGGTATCAAGGCGTTAAAATATTTTTCAGATAAAGGAATCAGAACAAACTGTACTTTAATTTTCTCTGCAGGACAAGCTCTTTTGGCAGCGAAAGCAGGGGCTTCGTATGTTTCTCCTTTCTTAGGAAGATTAGATGATATTTCAACTGACGGATTAAATCTTATTCAGGAGATTCGTTTGATCTTTGATAACTATATGTATGAAACAGAAATTTTAGCAGCTTCTATCCGTCATTCAATGCACATCATCGACTGTGCTAAGATCGGTGCAGATGTTATTACTTCTCCACTGCCTCCAATCTTGAGCTTATTGAAACATCCTTTAACGGATAGCGGATTGGCTCAGTTCATCGCAGATTCTCAGAAATTAGCTTAATAGCTAACAACAATATGGTAAAAAAAATCCCGAAATTCAGTTTCGGGATTTTTTATTATTTGTATAAATCAGGTTCTATTCTGTTATTGTTTTTTTGCATATCTTCTTTTGCTTTCTTTTCAATGTTCTTGTACATCTCATTTGTGTCAATATCTTTCCCATCCTGATTTTTCATCCTTACTACAGCACCGGGAGGAAGCGTACTCATGGTTTGCTTCATGTCTTTTGTAGGATCCGTCTGGTAATCTTTCCAGGCTTTTTTAAATTGCTTTTTAGTTACCTCAATATCTTTACCACCTAAACCAATCATTGTAACGCCCGGCAATTGCACGTCTTCTTCTGAACTTATAGTTGTTTTTTTATTCGCAACTAAAGTCATTATATGCGACCCCGTTTTATCCTCCAATTTTACAATTAAACCTGGTAGTCCATAAAACTTATATGGTCCGTCCTGAAAAGGAATATCTGTACTAAACCATGCGATCCATTCCCTGCCACCATACGTTGCTGTTGCCTTCTGAGTATTATATTCCCCTATTTTTTGTTTTTCGGAAAGAATTTTCCATTCAGGTTTTTGATCTTCCGTTATTTTATAGGTTGTTGTTCCTATTCTTTCTAAAAGTGACACATTATAGTCGGGATAGGTCTTTGTAACGCTTGTAAAGATCATTCCCGGCTTTATATTTTTCTTGATATTGATGCTTCCCCCAAATCCGCCTTTCATCTGTTTTGCAATATCAGCCTTTGCTGTAGAATCAGATACAAATTTTTCCCGACTGTAATATTTTGAGCCATTTTTATCGATATCCAAAAGCATTACATCACTTTTCACATCTGCTTTATTGGTGGAATCTGAAATATATTTGTAATCATAATAAAATCGATTTACCTGTCCATTAGCAAATAGGCTTAAAAGCAAAAAGAGTAGAATATTATTTTTCATAGTTTATTAATAAAAAAGGCTTTGTCAATATAAATTTCCTTAATATTAACAAAGCCAGTTGGAACTTTATTTTTTGGTTTCAATTCTTATTTCGCTGGAAGAATCTCCGTCCTTTGAACGTTTATTAATATTCATACTCTTTATGTTAGCTGGATTTAATGCCTCCATCTCTTTTTTAGTAACCTGCTTGCCATCTATAAAAATTTTGGCATCATCATTTCCATTAAATTTAAAATTCTTCACTCCATTCATCGTAATATTTCCATTTCCGTCTTTTTTTACAAAGTCTGCATGCATCAACATAGCCGGCTCTTTTAAATCACTGAAACTGGTACTGGAATTAAATATATACGCTCTTCTGTTATTACCATCTAAAGCTCTTCTTTCCGCTTCAAGCTTAGCTCTTTCAACATCCAGTTTAGCCCTTTTTTCATTAAGTTTTGCTCTTTTCCTGTCTATTTTAGCTCTTTTTGCTGCGTACTCCATAGCCCCTTTTGCATTTTCAGAAGCTTTAGCAAGTTCTGCAGCATCCCATTTCATGTCTTTAATATCCTTGAATTTCATTACTTTCACTCGAGGAGCATTAGGAGGTGATGGGGGTGACGGAACCTCAGAGAAATCAAAGTTAATTTCTGGAATTTCTGGAATTTCGATATCCATATTATTCTTAAGATCTTTTACTTTATTTTTCCATTCATCAGATTTGAAAAAATCATTGATCTTTTTCACTTCACTTGCATTGATCATATAAGCCATTCTAAAATCATCCGAACTTGTAATTTTTCCCATTTCTGCAGAAAGTGTACTTAGTTCATCGACATTCTTTTGAAACTCCTTACTTTCAGGTTTAAGCTCTTTTAAGGCCAGGCTTTTTTCCTGAATTTTCTTTCCAAGGTCTTTTAGTTTCTCAGTTTCCCTTTTTCTTAATATTTTTTGCTGAGGCTCATCAATTTTGCTTAGTCTACCCGGTGTAATAGTGTCCTTTTTAATTTCGGTCACCTTTTTCACCCGAGGTTCTTCCTTAATTTGAGCTACAGCCTCATGAATAGCTATATTCGATTCTTTAATTTCCTTATTCTTAGCATTTACCATATAGGCAAAAGCAACAGTAAATAAAACCGGTAATGCAAAAATTCTTCGCGCATATCCGAATTTGGTTTTGGGTTTTTGTAACATTTTTAATCGTTTTTTTAGATTTGAACTTAAAAACGGACTGGTTGCAGGTAACTGTGTTCCGGAAAAGTGACTTGCTAAAAGCATCTGCGCAAATGCTTTTGTGTCCGATTGTTTGACGGCCTTTTTATCAGCCAGATATTCGTGGATTAATGTAAGTTCTTTCTTTATGAGATAAAAGAACGGATTGAACCAGAAAACGGAAGTAACCACTTCGATAAAAATTTTATCAAATGAATGTTTCTGCTCAATATGTACCATTTCATGCTTTAAGATCTGTTTACCTATATCAGAGTTCAATACAATTGAATTTTTCCAGAATAGATTCTTAAAGTAAGAAAAAGGTGCTTCAGTGAGATTGGTATGGTAAAAATTGATCCCATCAAAACTCTCTTTATGAAATTGATTTTTAAGCTGCTGGATCTTGATGATCCCGGAGATGAATCTTCCTATAAAATAGAGAGAAACCAATCCCAAAGCTGAAAAAATAATTCTAAAATAAATGTGGTCATTGCTTATGTTTTTATCTGAATTAAAATTCTGTACTTTATTTATTAACAGGTACACCTCATTATTCACTTCTATTGTAAAGTCATCTACCTTTATAAGGGGTAATAATAATGACAGTAATATGGCCGATAACAAATAAAATCTGTTATAATGATGAAATGTCTTGTCCTTTAAAGACAACTGATAATACAAAAACGTTACACCTGAGCATAAAATAACTTTTCCAAAGTATAGAAATAATGTTTCCATCAGTTTTTCTTTTTGAGTTCGCTTAATAACATTTCAAGATCTTCAACAGTCATTTCGTTTTTTTCTACAAGAAAGGAAACTGCACTTTTGTACGAACCTTTAAAGTAGTTTTTCACAAGGCTTTTCATGGTTTTCCCGGAATATTGTTCTTTAGTGATCAATGGAAAATATTCGTGCTGCCTTCCGTATACATTATAATCCACAAACTCTTTATCCTTTAATACTTTTAAAATAGTAGAAACCGTATTGGTATGTGGCTTAGGTTCTGGAAATAAATCAAGAATATCTTTTAGAAATCCTTTTTCAATTTTCCAAAGGTATTGCATCACTTGTTCTTCTGCTTTTGTTAAAGTCTGAATTATCATATCCTGCTCATTTATTCATTAATGATATTGTATGAATTTCTATATCACTATGAAATTAGTTATACAAATGTAGAAATAAATATCAATCAAACAACTATTTTTCTAGTGATAAACCTTAATAAATCATAACCAACTGATAATCAATTAAATATTTTTAATTAAAATATGTTAAATTTTTAATGCGTATTCATTATCAGCTGAATTATCAATACTAAATCATTGAATTATAATCTAAATTCTTAAAACTTGTTAAATTTTATTAAATAAAATTAAAATGAATATGTTTAAACTGAGAAAATATATTTATTTTAGTGCTTTAAAAATTTCTCATGAAAAGATATAATTTACTGATTGTACTATTACTACTTATTTTTAACGTGACAACTGCTCAAAAGAAGGGTTCTCCTGCTGCAGATTTCAGCGCTTTAAAAGAAGCAAAAACTAAAATTGAAAAAACGGTTCCAGCTGTTATCGGACACCTACAGACGATAGCAACCAAAGAAGGGGACAATAATATTCTTACCAACGGAAAGATCGCATTAGGAAAGGAATATGGTATTTTAGAATCTGAATGGCGTTTATACAGAGGAAATATGAACAATTGCATTCTGAACAATTCTTCTAAAAAAGCAAAAAAATGTATGGAGTATCATACTCAGTATTTGAGAAATACTTTAATCAATTACAAAAACTACATTACGTATCTAACGAAGAAGAATGGATATCTGGGTGTTGAAGGAGATACTAAGATCGATTTCAATCCAGGAGAAATTACAACTAAGCTAAATGAAGCGTACTTTAACGGAAATAATGCAGCCAATAGAATGAAAGGGGGTCAAAAGACTGAGTTTCTGGGGCAGAATATGGCTGAAGACATCAACTTAACACCTTATAATCAACTCGCTCAATAATATATAATCCCGCTTCTAAAGCGGGATTTTTTTTTCACCAAAAAGTAATACTATACCTGTTTCGACCTCACCCCAGATATTTATTTTTTATTTTTTTATTCTCACCAAACATTATGTTATTATATAGTTCCCAAAGAGTATACAAATATTGAAATGAATATTCATGACTTGAGTAATAGAAATAGGTCATCTCGAAATTTAAAGTAAGTCATAGCCGATACCAATTTCTTCATGAATAAAATTAGCACTTTACTTTACTAGACCCAATCAGAAACTTTAACTTTTAGTAAAGAATATGTATTCAATTTTCACATATTTATAGACAAACTGATCTTTTCACAGTTTCAAAGCTCTATTTTTCATCCAATAATCTGTATGTTATTAAATCTATTTGAGTTATTTAGAAAGTAAACAGAACGAAATACAGAAAATTATAATACAAAAAACATCTTTTATATTCTTTCATTATACATAATAATGTAGCCAACTGCACAGGCGCTGGAACTGGAATGGTATAAAATTTTGCTATACTTACTATATACACTTATATGAGATATTTTACAATAGTTGTTTTGATAATTTTTGCAAGTTGCCATAAAAAAATAAGCCAACCAATAGTTGACTACAGTACAAACTACAGTGACAATGAGCGTATGCTTTCACTATCAGCAGGACTAAAAAAACAAAAGCAACAAACAATTGTACTCATTGATCAAAAAGAATCTGATTATGATACTTTCAGGAATCTTATTGCATAAAATAAAATTAAAAATCTTAAAATAATAAAAGATAGCTCAGAAATAAAACTATTGAATTATCCTTATGATAGAATTAAGACCATAATTATTGCCACAAAAAAATAATAAAGAGGCTATTTTAAGCCTAAACTTGTTCTAAATCCTATTGAAAAAATTAAAGTAATCTCCTGCCGGTTCAGTGCAAATAATTTTCAAAACTGTATGTTTTTTTTATATAAAGATGAAAATAACTTCAAACAAAAAAGAGAACCACAATGTGATTCTCTTTTTGCTTTAGTAGCGGGAACCGGACTCGAACCGATGACCTTCGGGTTATGAGCCCGACGAGCTACCTACTGCTCCATCCCGCG
>NZ_JBYTCP010000003.1:351595-1008589 GCF_058790395.1 Chryseobacterium sp. FW101-FHT12H09
TTAGTAGCGGGAACCGGACTCGAACCGATGACCTTCGGGTTATGAGCCCGACGAGCTACCTACTGCTCCATCCCGCGATATTGGATTGCAAATGTACGACTATTTTTTTAAATTCCTAATTTTTCTTTTAAATAAAGGAGTTTTATGAAAACTATTCATTTATTTGTATCTTTGTTTTATGGCAAAAATATTAAAAATTTATCCTGATAATCCTCAGGAAAATCTTATTAATGAGGTCATTAAAACCTTAAATAACGGTGGATTAATTATTTATCCTTCAGATACTATTTATGCATTAGGCTGTAATATTTTTGATATCAAAGCCATGGAAAAACTGGCTCAATTAAAGAAAATGAAGCTTGATAAAGCACAATTTTCGATCATTTGTAATGATCTGAGTCATCTTTCTGATTTTACAAGACCTATTGACACTTCTGTTTTCAGATTTTTAAAAAGTCATCTCCCGGGACCTTTTACATTTATTTTAGATGCCAATAAAAGTGTACCTCTGGCCTATAAGGGACATAAAACCATCGGTATTCGTGTTCCTGACCATCCTATTCCACAACTTATTGTTGAAAAGTTAGGCCACCCAATTGCTTCCACCTCTATCAGAGATGAAGATGAAGTAATTGAATACTCTACAGATCCTGAATTAATTGCTGAAAAATACGACCATTTAGTAGACATTGTCATCGATTCCGGTTATGGTGATAATGTAGCATCTACGATCGTTGACCTTACTTCCGGAGAGCCTGAAGTGATAAGACAAGGAAAAGGAATGATCTAATTGGTGATATTGCTTACTAAAATGAGTCTTAATGGAAAATATTCTTTAGGAATAATCCTTGCTTTTACGCTTCTTGCATTGGCAATGCTTTATTCAATCCCTTTGATAAATGTGATCACAGATTCTAAAAGCATTAATACCCATGTTTTTTTCTACAGTAGGATTGTTCTTTGGATGATTATGTCATTAATTTTTTGTTATAATGCCGTAATAGAAAAAGAGCCCTTCTTTCTTTGGAGAGAGAAAAGATATTCTTTATTCTTTTATATTGGAGCAGTTGTCTGTCTTTATTTTATCTGTGCGGTCGGAGGAGCATTTATTAATGCTGTCATTATGACTTTACACCGGGAACAAATCAGTAATAAGCTTATTCAATTGCAATCTTTGTTTAAGGGTAATTATTTTCTCATCATTTCCATTTGCCTAACAGCAGGTGTTGTAGAAGAATTGCTAATGAGAGGCTACATTCAACCTAGAGTAGAGAAAATATACCATAGCCCGATTTTAGGAGTCTTGGCGTCAGCTGTTTTATTTGGCATTCTCCATAGCACGTATGGAACGATAGGCCAAGTTGTAATTCCATTTTTTATTGGAGTAGTTTTTGCTATATTTTACAAATTATATTCGAATATTAAAATCCTTATTATCTGTCATTTTATGTATGATTTTATCTCTTTGATGATCATGAATTTTATTGATATTAAACACTTATCTTCTTTTTAACATTATGAAAATTATTACATCACCTGCCAAATTAATGAATGTAGAAAACTCAACTGATTTGCTGAGATCTACTACTCCCAAGTTCATTGAAGATGCAGAATTTATACAATCTTTTTTAAAGCATAAATCCCCCAAATACCTTTCCGAATTAATGGAGATCTCTCCTAAACTGGCGGATGAAAACTGGGAAAGAAATCAAAAATGGAAATCAAATCCAAAACCAAAAGAGTCTGCTCCTGCAATGTTTGCTTTTACAGGTGAGGTCTATAGAGGTCTTGATGCAAAAACTTTGGATAAAAAAGCTATAGATTATCTGCAAAAACACTACAGAATGCTTTCCGGATTATATGGTTTACTAAAACCTTCGGATAAAGTAATGCTGTACAGACTGGAAATGGGTCGTCATTTTGAATTTGATCACTATAAAAATCTCTATGAGTTTTGGCGTGAAAAAATTACTGAGCAATTAAATTCGGAGATGAAAAAGAATGAAATTTTACTTCACCTAGCCAGTAACGAATATGGAAAGGTAATTGACAGAAAGAAACTGAATCATAAGGTAATTGATTTCGATTTCTATGAGTTAAAAGAAGGAAAATTAAAAACCATTGTTGTCTATACTAAACATGCAAGAGGTCTGGTTGTGAGATTCTGTGCCGAAACTAATGCAAAAACACTTAATGATGTAAAAGCTTTCAATTATGACGGCTACAGAATAGATGAAGATAAGTCAACTGATACAAAATTGGTTTTTACAAGATAAATGACAATATCAGAATTCAAGATATATTTTAAGACCGAACTTCAGGATCTGTATACAGAGTCGGAAAGCACATTTCTGTATTCTATTTTCGTTGAAAAAATTATAGGTTTTGACTCATTTCAGCAAAGAAGGTTTTCACATCAGGAGTTATTGGTTGATGATGAAAAAAGACTTCAGCGAATTATTTTAGAATTAAAAACCAATAAGCCCTATCAGCATATTTTAGGAGAAACTGAATTTTACGGAATGAGATTTTTTGTAGATGAAAATGTTTTAATACCACGTCCTGAAACTGAAGAATTACTGGAAATAGCTATTGATAAAATTCAACGTTTAATACATAATACTCAGGATTTAAAAATTCTCGATATTGGAACAGGAAGTGGAGTTATTCCTTTAGTTTTAAAGAAGTATTTTCCTGAAGCTAACGTTTCATCCATTGATTTTTCTGAAAAAGCTTTAGAAACAGCAAAAAAGAATTCTGCTTTTCATCAACTTGATATTAATTTTATCCACGGTGATTATTTGAATTTTGAACTTACTGAAAATTATGATATTATAATTTCAAATCCACCTTATATTGGAATGGAAGAGGAAATTGAAATTGTAGATTCTGTGAAAGAGTTTGAGCCTAAAATGGCGCTCTTCTCTCCTACTTCCGATGCTTTGATCTTCTATCGGAAGATCGCAGAAGACTCAAAAAAACACTTGAATGAAAATGGAATGTTATTTTTAGAAATCAATCAAAAGCTTGGTCCTGAGACATTGGAACTTTATTCCTTTTTTTCAGAAGCTCAACTGGTTAAGGATCTGTCTGCGAATGACCGGTTTATTATTGGAAGAAAATAATACAATCAGAATTTTTTAGTTCCGTATCTTTAATTAAAATTCCGAACGTTATGCCACACTTTATTATAGATTGTTCAGAAGAGGTTTTAAATATAAAATCTCCCCATGAAATAATGGATGCCGTATACGAAGTAGCCGAAGCGTCGGGGCTTTTTGCCAAAAATGATATTAAAGTTAGAATTACACCTTTCAAATATTATAAACTTGGTGATGAAAAGAATAATTTCATTCATATTTTCGGAAATATTATGGAGGGAAGAAGTATTGAGCAGAAAGCTAATCTATCAAAACAGATCATTAAGCGATTTAATCAGATGTTTCCTGAAATTCCCATCTTATCAATGAATATCACAGAGTTTGAAGCAGCAACATACTATAATAAATCACTGATTGATCCTGAAAATACTAATGGTGACAGACATTTCAATAATAAATAGTACATTTTCTGTTTCATATTTATCGTTTGAATTAATAGATCCATCAAATATTTCGTTAATTAATACTACAATTTATTAGTAACTTTCGTTCTTAATCATTGCCTTTAGCAACCAAGGAAATGCATTTCCTTTACAGCATTTTTAGATAATATGAAGTTATCGATATCAAACAATTAAGTCACTATGGAAATTAAAACTCATATCATTAATAACACAAAAATAGCAGAAATCGTTACTGATGAACTTATTATACAATCGGCTCAAGACAGTCTGGATCTCTTAGGAAATATTTACTATCAGGGGTTCGACAGATTAATCATTTATGAAAAAAATATGACACCGGATTTTTTTGATCTTAAAACAAAAATTGCAGGTGATATACTCCAAAAATTTTCTAATTACAGAATGCCGTTAGCCATTATTGGAGATTTTAAAAAATATGAAAGTAAAAGTATTAAAGATTTTATTTTTGAAAGTAACAAAACAAGACATATTAATTTTGTAGCTGTGCTTGAAGAAGCATTAGAAAATTTTTCAAAATAAATAATTTTTCTTTAGTTTAAAGGATCAATAAAGATTAATTTATTCAAATATTCCCATAAAATAATTTTATGGGTTTTTTATTTTTATTTTTCACTAAATGAAAGTATTTCAGAACGTTACTACTCCAGATATTAAAAATAATCTATTAAATAGGTAATATAAATAATAATTTAAATCATAAAATTATTTTAATTTAAAATTTAAACCAAATAAAAATTCACATCTGAAAGACAGGGGATTAAAGTAATTTATTCCTATATTTGCAACAAACACAAGAAGTATGAATTTTAGTTATTTACCAGCCGGACAATATTGATATCATCATATTAAGGCTTTTAACTCACATTTTTTTCACTCTTTTTTAACGGAATTTTACAGAATCTCTTCTTAGAAGTTCTTATAATTCCTACAGCAACTTTTGTATGGCGTAGATTAAATCATATTATGCAGTAAAACTAACTGTTGTAGATTTTTTCTGCCATTCAAAGCTATTTTATTAAAAGAAACTGATATATAAAACACAAATTATTTCATAGATCACAAACCTTAACAAAAAATAAATTACACTATGATGAAAAATCATTTCTTATCCTTCGCTTTTTTATTTATTGCTTTATTTTACCAAGCCCAGGTTGGGATTAACACACCTAATCCTGATAACAGTGCTGCTCTGGATATTTACAGTCAAAATCGAGGAGTGTTAATTCCCAGACTCACGACTGCTCAAAGAAATGCCATTGCAAGTCCGGCCAATTCACTGCTAATTTATGATACTGACAAAAAATGTTTAAGCCAGAATATCGGTACCCCTACAAGTCCGGATTGGTTATGTATCAGTGGTAATGCTGTTAAAATGTTTTACATGCCAAGTGTTTCCTTTGATACTTCCAAAAATGCCAATGCTCAAACAAAGGATTTATATACATTATACAAGAATCAATTTGGGTCTCCGAAAGCAAAAAGTACTAGTGCACCAGCATCTATTCCCTTTTTCCCGTCTAATAAAGACCTTTACTATTATGTAACTGATGCCGATTCCAATGTATTTAGTAACATCTCCATCTCGGACACAGGTGTCATGACGTATGATGTAAGAGCAGCAGCAACAGATTGCTCTTTTATTAATATTGTTTTTGTAGTAAAATAATTGAGTTATGATGAAAAATATCTCAATTTCAGTATACAATAAGCTTTTATTTATTTCTCTATTGTTCATTTTTTCTCAAAATATCAGAGCTCAAAACGAACAAGGAACAGGTTATCCGTATTTCGTGAGCTTTACCCAAGGATTACAACCTCAGGAAGCTTATAAAGTAACGACAAGTGGTGTTCAAAATGATGCAACTTTTACTACCGATGGCTTACGCCTGACCAGAAGCGTGAATAATATCTCTGGTGGAGTTATATTGGCCGACAGAATATTTAAAAGTGATCAAGGAATAAAATTTGAATTTGAATATGTAATCTATGGTGGAGGCTCCAATGGAGGAGATGGTATCTCTATATTTTTAATCGATGGATCAATTCCTAAAGAACAGCTCAATATTGGGTCTTACGGAGGTGGATTAGGGTATAGTCATGTTATGAGAACTTCGAGATGGGGAGGAAATTTAGAAGGGCTGAGAGGGGCTTATTTGGGAATTGGTCTGGATGAATTTGGAAATTTTAAAAGCAGATTTCTTCAGGGTGACAGAACAAGGAATGGGCTTACCGATGTATCAATAGCCGGATGGCGCAGTAATATAACTTTGAGAGGTAAACGAGGAAATCAATATTTATCATCTTCTGAACCTGCCGGATACAATGGGTATCCGTTACTCTACAGTACGGCGACCAATGTGGCTGCTTCAAGTAATAACCGGTCAGTCTATCTGGATGTTCAAACCGGCAAGCATGTAGGTATTAAAAATCCAAACTTTAGCCAGTTCAATATAGAAAGTGGTGGAAACTCAATTCCACAAAGTGATACGGACGTAAGATTCCGTAAAGCATATGTAACGTTAGTCCCTAATCCTTCAGGTGGTTATAATATTACCTTAGAAATTCAACATGGTAATGTTAAAGAGAAAATCGTTGACAATTATTATTATCCAACGTCTTTAAAATATACGGAGAATGCCATGCAAAATAATCAGGTAAGAACATTGGATACTTCTCCTCCTGCTACTTTCAGAATTGGATTTGCAGCCTCAACAGGTGCTGCTAAAAATATACATTTATTAAAAAATTTGGGCGTAAGTAAACCTCATGCAGCTGAAGTAACAGATGATTTATTTGAAGGATGTCCTAAAATAAAATCGATATACTCGCCATTATTAAATGACGCCGCTTATTCTAAAAAAAATGAACAAAATCCTCCCACGGCTTCTTATGATAACATTGATTTCAACTCGTTCCGGTTTTTGGACATTAATGGTAATGTCATTCCAAATATTGTGGGTGGAGTTTACACTAACAATGAAGGCACCTGGACCTATTATCCCTCTACGGGAAAACTTTCTTTCAAACCAGCTGACGGGTTTACCGGAGTTGCTCAGATAAGATATGATATTAAAGGTGGAGGCAGAGACGGAACTGAGATTCCTTATAATCAGGAAGACTACAGATCAATGCCTGGATTGATACAAGTCAACATCTCAAATTCTAACAACTGCAGTAAATCCTGCGTTATTTCGAATAAAAATGTAACTCAAAAAATAAAAACCGAGTAAGAATTAACAAGAAACACATCATCCTAAAGCCGATTCTTTAGGATGATTTTTATTAAAGAGCAATTGTATCAATTCAGATTGACTTTAGCTCAACCCTAAAAATCAATCTATTTTCATTAGCCTAAAATATTCGATAGCATCTTGTAGCGCTTTGCCTACAAGCTGATAATGAATCCTCAATTCTTCTATTGATTTCCGATTGGAATAGTAATTATGAACCTGCAGAGCTTTCATATTGGAAGTACAGAGGTTCGTTTTTATATTCATTTTTCTCAATCCATCTCCTATATAGCCTAGAATACTCAGAATTGTATCAGGAATTGGGATCATAACTGTTTTCTGATTGGTAATATGGTTTACTTTTTTAAAAAAATCTTTATATTTTAGGTTTTCATTGGCTAAAAGGTATTTTTCACCGCTTTTTCCTCGTTCCATAGCTTTTACAACTCCATAGGCTACATCTTTTGCATGAACAAAATTTTTTCCGCCTTTAGGGTAAAAAATTACTTTCTTCTTCCAGGCCCAAAAGATGATTTTTCCAGAACTGGGCTTATGATCATATGCCCCTATCATAAAAGTAGGATTAAGAATAATGACATTTGTACTTTCAGTATGTTGCAACAAATAATCCTCTGCCTCCAGCTTGCTTTGAGCATACATCGATTTTGTAAAAGGATAACGTTGAGGGTTCTTTTCATCTCCAGGGGTTTTCTCGCTTCCATACCCCAGAGTATTAGCTGAACTAATAAAGACAAATCTTTTTACACCACAAGCTTGTGCCTGTGTAAACAAATTTACTACTCCATCATAATTCACCCTCTTATAATCTTTGTAATGAATAAGATTCTGACGGGTTTCTGCGGCAATATGGATAAAGCTGTCTATTTCCGGAAGAAATGAAGAAATATCAGAAAATAAATCCCCTTCAACAAGCTTCAGGTTCTCGTTCTTTTCACCCAAATAGCTGCTTTTCTTGCGCACCAAAGCAATAACAAAATAACCATCTTTTAATAATTTTATAACAACATTAGTTCCTAGAAGTCCTGTAATTCCGGTCACAAAAACTTTTTTCATGCTTCTATTTCTTTTTTAATTGCATTTGTCATCAACGGTAATTTGATCCAGATAGGCAAAATTTTCATAACAAGCCAGCTTATTGGATTTACCATGATCACAGAATCCCTTTTGAATAATTGATTAACACAACGTGCAGCTACTTTATTGGGATCTAATAAAGTTAATTTCCCTAAAAAACCCTGTTTTTCAATTCTCTTGCAAACATCTATATTTGTTTTCATCGCTCCCGGGTTTACAACACTTACAAAAACGTTGGTGTCTTTCAGCTCCTCATGCAAACCTCTTGAAAATGAATGAATAAATGTTTTGGAAGCAGGATACACCGTTTTAAAACCAATAGGTGAAAATGCGGCCATACTGGAAACATTTAAAATATAAGCCTTAGGCTGTTTCAATAAATTAGGTAACAGTTGATGGGTCATCATCGATGTAGCCATAACATTAACCTGTAGAATGGTATTGATGTAATCGGGTGTAGCATCCACAAATTTTTGTGTTCCTCCTAATCCTGCGTTATTGATCAGAATATGAATATTAAAAGATTTGTTTAGCTCTTCTGTAAGATTCAATACATTTTCATTCGAAGAAAGATCAATCTCATAGTAATGTGTTTTTACTTCATAGCTGTCAGCAATTCTTTCACTAAGCTCCTTTACGTTCTGATTGGGTAGGCTAATAAGAATGACATTAATCTTCTTCATAGCAAGATGTTCGACGAAGGCTTTACCTAATCCCAGGCTTGCTCCTGTTACTACAGCGAATGATTCTTTGGTATCCATAACAAAAAATTATGGTACAAATGTATCTTCATCAAGCACTTTTTCTGTTCCAGATTATATGCATGAACACATTTTGAACAAATATATAAACAATTAAAAATCAATCAATTAAAAACAATGGAAGTTAAAATTTATAAACCTGAACTTATTTTTTGAACTCTGAAGGGGTCTTATCTGTGAATTTTTTGAAAGTAGTGTTAAAAGATGTCTTGGAATTGAATCCTGACTCGTACGCAATTCCCAAAATGGAAAGCTTGTTTGCGCTGTTATTTTTTAAAAGCTTTTTAGCGTGGTCAATTCTGTATTCATTGACAAACTGGAAAAAGTTCTTTTGAAATCCTGTATTGATCACATAAGATAAATGATGCGTAGAAACAGAAAGCTGCTCGGACAGTTTAATTAGATTAAGTTCACTATCGAGATAAAGCTTTTCTTTTTCCATTATCTTTTCAAGCTCTGTTTTGATTCTTAATAATTCATCATCAGAAATTAACTTCCGTTTTACCTCTTCGTTTTCATCTTCAGTATTAATTGATATAAGCTCTTCACGCTGTTTCTCTTCAACCGGATAAATTTCCTTTTGTTTTAAAGAATAAAAGGCTACAAAATAAACAACCAGTAAGAACGCTATATTAATGAAAGCATTCAGCGATGTTGAATTGTAGGAAAGGTTATAAATAACATATATAATATTGATGATAAAAATAATGAGAATGATATACTCCAGCCAATTGAGATTAATCCCTTCTGTATTTGAGGAAAACTGCTGAATCCGTTTTTGATGTTTTCTGATGGTAACATAGGAAAGACCTGTATAGAACAGTGCCTGAAATAAGATCAGCCCTATAAATACATATCCAAACAATCTTTGGTCCTCAAAACTTCCAAACCGCTGTAACAATAAATTAGCAAGGAAGATAATGGGGAGGATGGCATATTTTACATCCGAAATCTTAAATTTAAAGGAGGGATTAGAAAAAAATAAGACACTGAAATAAAACATAATGGGTGTCAGAAACTGGATAAACTGAACAATGAGAATTGAATGAAATTCTACCTCAGATCCTTTAACTAATGAGCAAATTTCATCCAGCCAAAAAGTTGACCACAAAAAAAGAAATATCCCAAACCAACGGTTGGCTTTAGTGTTAACTTTAAGTGGATTGGTTAGTTTTAATAGAGAAAGCAAAACCAATGAACCATATATAAGTATAACGATAAAACGATTTAACTCAATTGTGTTCATTGGTTTTGATATTTTATATAAAGATAACTTTTTTATCCTATTCTTTTCCTTATAAAAATTTCATAACTCAGATAAAGTAAAGGAACTGCCATAATACCTATGTATAAAACATTTTCCATTGCTCTTGCCGGTTGATTAATAACCGCATATACCAGACCAAAAAAAGCCCCTCCCAGATGGGCTGCATGTCCTATATTATCATGCTGTCGGGGATTCAACATCATGTAAACCGAATAACTGAAATAAATAAGTCCGAAAATATACCCCGGGATACCAATAGGAATAAAAAATATATATATTTTAAGATCAGGAATAAGTGCAATTCCCGCAAACAATATTCCAGAAACTCCACCGCTGGCTCCAATTGCTGAATACCAAGGTTGTTTTTGATAGATAAACAATGAAAACATATTCCCTAGCAGAATAGATCCAAAATACACTAGTATAAAACCAATATTTCCAAAACCCTCCATTACGATAGGTCCAAAGAAATACAGCGTCATCATATTAAATAATAAGTGCATAATGTCTGCATGAAGAAATCCTGCAGATAGTAAACGAATATATTCCTTTTTATTTTGAATCGCTCCTACATTGAACTTGTATTTTTCGAAAATACTAGTGTTATTAAAAGCAATAAAGCTGATGACACTGGTAGCTATAATAACTAATATTAAGATGTTCATAATTAATTTAATGTTTAATTTTCACTATCATCACTCTCAAACAGGTCTCCGATGATACCTCCATCTTCATCAATCCCTTCTGTAGGTTCCGGTTCTTCATATACTTCCGGCTCCTCTTCTTCAATTTCCGGTATAGCAACATTGATCGCTTTTACCTTAAACTTGGTGAATTGATTTCCTATCGCTTTTATACCCTTCACCATTATAAATTCGTCGATATTCACTGTTTCAGGATCACGTTCTTTTCCTTTTTCCTTAGCAAAAACAATTTCCGCCGTAGATCCATTTGCCACAATCACATTTTCAACAAATGACTTGCTATGTTCCGATGGCATGAAATTCTGTGGATTGGTATTATTTTCCAATAAAAATCTCTTAATGAAATACATATCCTTTTCACCATCGTAATAAATACAGGTTACAGGTTGTTGTGGTCGCCACTTCTCTAAAATCAGATACTCATCATCAAAGCGGTTTCCAAGGTCAAAACTTACTAATTTCGCTTCACCATTAGAATTGATCGTTAAGATTTTATCATCCCCTTTAAAGCTTCCTAATAAAGTTCCTCTTCCATCAGCATTCAATCTTCTTACCGTGTCATCAAACCAGATCCTTCTTGGAGCCAGCGTAGAAATACCCTCTTCCTTAAGATCTACCTTTTTAACTGAATATTTGGTTACCAGATTTCCTTTAGAATCACGTCCTTTAATCGCTAATTCAGAGAAATCGATATCCATTTTATTTTTTCTGATTCTTGGATTCGGTTTCAAAAGGACTGTAACTGTTTCTGCCTCTCCATTTGGATTTGCAGAAAAGTAAAGCATCTCCGAACCTTTTTTATCTGAAGCCAATGGATAATCGGTATTTCTCGTTACTCCTGTTACAGAGAAACGTTTCATATAATATGGCCCTTCTTTACCTTCACGATAGATCATATTATAAACCGTCCTTTTATCATTTTTCTTCCAGATCGCAACGTGTAAAAGGTCTTTCCCTATAAATGTTTTAGCCTCTACTTTAACGATCTTCATGCTTCCGTCTTTTCTGAAGGTAATGATATCATCAATATCCGAACAGTCGAACAAATATTCATCCTTTCTTAATGATGTTCCAATAAACCCTTCTTCACGGTTGACATAGAATTTTTCATTAGCCACAGCCACTTTAGTCGCATCAATAGTATCAAAAATCCTAAGTTCTGTTCTTCTCTGTCTGTCTTTACCGTATTTTTTCTGAATATTTAAATAATATTCAATTGCATAAGCAATAAGATTGGCTAAATTATGCTTTACCAACTCTATCTTACCCTCAAGAGCTGCAATGTTTTCTTTAAATTTATCTAAATCAAATCTTGAAATTCTCTTGATCCTGATCTCAGTTAATTTTAAAATATCTTCTTCAGTTACCGCTCTTAAAAGATGTTTTGTATGAGGTTTTAAACCTATATCAATCGTTTTTATAACATCTTCCCAGGTTTCTACTTCTTCAATATCGTGATAGATCCTATTTTCAATAAAGATCCTTTCCAGTGAAGAAAAATGCCAGCTTTCCTGCAATTCATGAAGCTCGATCTCCAGTTCCTTTTTTAATAACGAAACCGTATGTTCCGTATTCATTCTTAAAATTTCGGAAACATTCAGGAACATTGGTTTATCTCCTACAATTACACATGCATTGGGAGAAATTGTAACCTGACAGTCTGTAAAAGCATATAAAGCATCAATTGTTTTATCTGGCGATACATCATTATGCAAATGGATCAGAATTTCTACTGTATCTGAAGTATTATCTTCAATTTTTTTGATCTTGATCTTTCCTTTTTCATTGGCTTTTAAGATAGAATCTATCAGGTCGCTTGTCGTTTTAGAAAAAGGAAGTTCAGAAATAACTAACGTATGTTTATCTGTCTGTATTATTCTGGCTCTTGTTCTTACTTTTCCACCTCTATGTCCATCATTATATTCCGAAACATCCAAATATCCTGCTGTCAGGAAATCTGGAAACAACTCGAACTTTTTACCTTTAAGATGAGCAACAGAAGCATTGATCAGTTCATTAAAGTTATGTGGAAGTATTTTGGTCGACAGTCCTACCCCGATACCTTCTACCCCTTGTGTCAAAAGCAAAGGAAATTTTACCGGCAAATCAATGGGTTCATTATTTCTGCCATCATATGATTTAGACCATTCTGTGGTTTTAGGATTGAAAACAACTTCAAGAGCAAAAGGGGTTAATCTTGCTTCAATATATCTGGCAGCAGCTGCAGAATCTCCAGTAAAAACGTTACCCCAGTTTCCCTGGGTATCTATCAGAAGTTCTTTCTGCCCGATCTGTACCATTGCATCTGTAATTGATGCATCACCATGTGGGTGATATTTCATGGTATTCCCTACAATATTAGCTACCTTATTATAACGTCCGTCTTCCAGCTCCCGCATGGAATGCATAATCCTTCTTTGAACCGGCTTTAATCCATCATAAACTGATGGAATTGCTCTATCTAAAATCACGTAAGAAGCATAGTCCAGAAACCAGTCTTTATAAAGTCCGGAAACTTTCTTTAAGCTCTCACCTTCATGCGAATTTTCTTCTGTCATTATTTGTTTTAACGTTTTTTCTCGTTATTAGCTTTTACTACTTTATTTAAAGAAAATTTTAAATCGTTTACTTCTTTTGTCGTTAAATAAGAAATTTCATACTTCAACATTGTTGAACCTGTATTCTTACTTGAAATGGTGACATATAGTCTTTTTATAAAAAGTAGATTTACTATTTCATATTTTATTAATTTATACTTTGGAAACTCATCACTCAACGGTTTACTCAAAAATGGAAGGATATTCCGGTTCTTGAAATTGAGAGCTTCTCCATCGCTATCGTATTCAAAGATCTGTCTTCCTGTAAGGTAGAAAGCACATAGCATCATCAATGGGATAATGATTAATAAATAGCTTTCTGATCCTAAAATTTCAAATCTATATTCTTCTAAAAAGAAGGCTACAATTCCGCCCATTAACATCATTATTAATAGCGTATTAATAAAGTTATAACCCGGCGCCTTATTGCGGTTACTTAATCTCATTAGTATTTGTGTTTTCGTTAAAGTCTGTTTCTTTTTAGGTTATCTTAATTTTGGTTAGAAAGTTTT
Organism: Chryseobacterium sp. FW101-FHT12H09; assembly: GCF_058790395.1. Classification (NCBI taxonomy): domain Bacteria; kingdom Pseudomonadati; phylum Bacteroidota; class Flavobacteriia; order Flavobacteriales; family Weeksellaceae; genus Chryseobacterium; species Chryseobacterium sp. FW101-FHT12H09. The sequence goes on from NZ_JBYTCP010000003.1 coordinate 365,348, forward strand.
TGGAGGGATCATTTTAACTTTCTACTTCGTTTATAATTTCTCTGCTATCAATATCGCCATCTTCTACCACTAGATTTTCAAGAATAAAAACCTGTCTGTCCGGTGTATTTTTACCCATATAAAATTCTAAAAGCTGTTCAATGGTCTGATCTTTTCCAACGACTACAGGTTCAAGACGAATATCTTTGCCTATAAAGTGTTTAAATTCATCAGGTGAAATCTCTCCCAATCCTTTAAATCGGGTAATTTCCGGGTTCTTTCCTAATTCATTTAAGGCTTTTACCCGCTCCATTTCACTGTAGCAATATCTTGTCTCTTTTTTATTTCTGACCCTGAATAATGGGGTTTGAAGAATATAAAGATGTCCATTCTTAATCAAGTCGGGGAAAAACTGTAAAAAGAATGTAATCATTAAAAGACGGATATGCATCCCATCAACATCGGCATCGGTTGCAATGATAACATGATTATATCTTAAGTCTTCAAGACTCTCTTCAATATTTAAAGCAGCTTGTAATAAATTAAATTCTTCATTTTCATACACTACTTTTTTTGTTAAGCCATAACAGTTCAATGGTTTCCCTTTTAATGAAAAAACGGCTTGGGTTTCAACATCTCTTGATTTAGTAATTGATCCGGATGCTGAATCTCCCTCAGTAATGAAGATCTGTGTATCTCCTTTTCTTTCTGCTTTTTGATCATTATAGTGTTGTCTGCAATCACGAAGCTTTTTATTGTGAAGCGATACTTTTTTGGCTCTTTCTCTGGCCAGTTTCTGAATTCCTGAAAGTTCTTTTCTTTCTCTTTCTGAAATTAAAATTTTCCGTTGAATTGCCTCTGCAATCTCAGGGTTTCTATGCAGGAAGTTATCAAGTTTACTTTTTAAAAAATCAATAATAAACGTTCTTACTGTCGGACCATTCGGTCCCATATCATTGGAACCTAATTTAGTTTTTGTCTGAGATTCAAAAACAGGTTCTTCTACATTAATGGAAATTGCTGCAATAATAGACTTTCTAATATCTGATGCATCGAAATTTTTATTAAAAAACTCACGTATTGTTTTTACATATGCCTCACGGAAAGCATTAAGATGGGTACCACCCTGAGTCGTATTCTGACCGTTTACGAATGAAAAATAAGTTTCAGTCTGTGATCTGTCCGAATGGGTAATAGCGAGTTCAATATCCTCCTCCATTAAATGAACGATCGGATAAAGAATTTCGCCTTCCAATTCTTCTTCCAATAAATCTTTAAGACCATTTTCTGAATAATAGGTTTCCCCGTTAAAGATAATTTTAAGTCCCGGATTCAGATACGCATAGTTTCTGAGCATTCTTTCGATATACTCTTTTCTGTATTTGAAATGAAGAAATATCTCTCCATCTGGAACAAACGAAATTTCAGTACCATTTCGATCTGAAGTATCCTTTTCATCATGATTTTCCGAAATAATTCCTCGTGAAAATTCTGCTATCTTCATCTTTCCTTCACGAAAAGACCTTACTTTAAAATATTCAGAAAGTGCATTTACTGCTTTGGTACCAACACCATTTAAACCAACAGATTTTTTGAAAGCTTTGCTATCGTATTTACCTCCGGTATTCATTTTGGACACTGCATCTACTACTTTTCCTAATGGAATCCCACGTCCAAAATCACGGACAGTTACCTTACCGTCATCTACTTTTATTTCAATTCTCTTACCTGATTTCATTCTGAACTCATCAATAGAGTTGTCGAGAATTTCTTTAAGCAAAATGTAAATACCATCATCAGCAGAAGAACCATCTCCGAGCTTTCCGATATACATACCGGGGCGCAAACGAATATGTTCCTGCCAATCGAGGGTTCTGATATTATCTTCAGAATAGATTGGATTTATTTCTTGTGACATAAGTTATTTCAGCAAACATACAAAAGTACGAAAATGATCAAAATTATCCGAATTTTTCTAATTCATTTTTTAATAATATTATCTAATATGTATTGCATTATTGTCAAGCAAATTTTATATTTACGCCATTATTCAATATTAAGTGAAAAACCTATGTGATTTCTCTATATTTTTATTAATACTATTCTTTCCTTTTATCTCTTTTAGCCAGATCCCGGGATTGGTAAATTATAGTGAAGAGGATGGACTGAATAGTTCCACTACCTATACGATCAATCAGGATAACAAGGGCTTTATCTGGATTGGTAGTGACAATGGACTGTTCAGATTTGACGGAAGGGAATTCAAGCAGTTCAGTAAAAAAAACGGACTTAAGAACATTGATGTTTTGGGGTGTAACCCTCTGTCTAACGGAGAAAATTTCATTATGCCTTATTTAACTGATTTCGCTTATCTAAAAGATGGAAAAGTTATCAACTCAGATTACAATAAAGAGCTTAAAAAGCTTACTCATATATCATCAAGTTATAGCAGTGGAGATTCACTTTTCACATACAATTATAACAATCCCAAAGAAATTTTTCTATACAGACATGGAAAGGTAAAAGCGATTCCACTATTTATAGATAAGGGTCTGCCATTAATGGACAAATATTTTGCATTCTCTTACGACACTGCCAATCACTTACTTTATGTAACTAACGATCGTGATAAGATAGTCGCTTATAACATTCTCACCAAAAAGAAAACACTTTGTAGTGTTTCAATGCCTAAAATGACTATCTATAGAAGGGGGGATTATTTTGTTGCAAACCTTAATAATAAGGTGGAAATTTATAAGAGAAGTAATAAATATTATTTAAAAAAAATTCAGTCTTTTTCTATTCGTGAAAAGATTCATCAACTTGTTATAGACAAGAATTACAGACTTTGGCTTTGTCTGGATAAAGGGGGTGTCATTTATTATAAACAGACGTTGCAGGAGGGGAATCTTTCCCATCCTTTAAAGCTTATGGATGACTTTGTCATGAATCATATTATGATAGACCGGGATAATAACGTTTGGTTTTCAACAAAAAATAACGGCATTTATTTTATTACAGAAAAGTTTTTCAATAATTACATTCATTTGCCTGTAAAAAATAACTCATCTTTCATAACGGCTATAGGAAAAAATGGCAAAAATATTGTTTTAGGATATAATGAAGCAAAAAGTGGTATTTTAAAATCCAATACTATAAAGGATCTTGTCCTTGAAAAAAACAGAAAAACCGAAACTAAAAGTATATTTTCAAAAGGAAATATGATTATTTTCGGATTTAATCTAAGTGTTATTCAATACAATACGCTTACCCACAAAATAAATCATCTGGGAGATTACAGTTTAAAGAGTATTTTGCCTTACACTGATGATTCTGTACTTATTTGTTCTTCTGAAAGCCTTACAGTTTATAATTTTACTACTCATCGTAAATTTAAGTTGCTTAATGAAAGGACTTACAACGCCTTATCCTACGACAAAGACAGTATTTTTGTAGGTGACTTTAAAGATTTATATAAGCTGAATGTTAAAACAAAAAAGAAGATCTTATTTCTGGAAGGGTATTATTTCACAGACATTAAAAAGCTCAAATCCAACATATATGTAGGATCTACCAACCTTAATGGCATTGTGTTTTTCAACAATAAAAAAATTATACGAAGAATAACTGAAAAAAACGGCTTATCTACTGATCAGATAAAAAAGATCGAAGTTGAAAACGAAAATATTTTCTGGGCCAGTACCAATTCAGGATTAAGCAGGGTTGAAATAAAAGGAGCCCATATTAAGATCAACAATTTCACCCAGACAGACGGACTCCCATCTAATGTAGTCGCTGGATGCGTAATAAGAGACGACACTATTTTTGCAGGAACATCAAAAGGTTTAGCCATTCTCCCTATTAACAACCTGCTGGCACAACCAAAATTTATCAATAAGAAAGTAATCGTTAATTCTGTTACGATTGGAGATCGGGAAATATTTAATCTCAATCGTAAAATTATAGGTCAGACCCCAGAAAATACGGTGACTTTTGACGTAAGTTTTCTCGATTATACTTCTCAGGGAAAGGTAAGCTACAAATATAAAGTTGAGGGTCTGAATGATGAGTGGCAAATCAGTAATTCATCTAAAATTACATTCAATGCCCTTCCACCGGGAAAATATACTTTTAAAGTTTTCGGACTGGGTTATAATGGAAAGCAGTCTTACTCTTCTACCGATCTTAGTTTTGAAATTAATCCCAAATTCTGGCAGACCTGGTGGTTTAAACTTTTAGTGATCATCATTATCGGTTCCTCAATTTTTTCATTAATCACATTATACTTTCAAAGGAAACGAAACAAAAAACTGGAAACACTGTATTATGAAAAGAAAATTGCCGAGCTTGAGCTACAGGCTATTAAGGCACAAATAAATCCCCATTTCATTTACAACTGTCTTAATTCCATTCAGTTTTTATTATATAAAAAAGATTATGTTGAGACAGAAAATTATTTAGATATTTTCTCTCAAATGATCAGAAAAACACTGCATTATTCAGAAAAAACTTTTATGCCGATTAAAGAAGAAACCGAGTATCTTTCACTTTATTTACATATGGAAAAACTCCGGCTAAAAGAGCAGTTTGATTATAAGATAATAGTTTCCAATACCGTAAATGAAAATTGGATCATTCCTTCCCTTTTGATTCAGCCTTTTGTTGAGAATGCTATAAAGCATGGAATCTCCAGTTTAAAAGACAGAAAAGGATTTATTCATATCCTATTTGACTATGTTGATTCATTACTTTGCATTACAATCGAAGACAATGGTATCGGAATAGGAAGCAAACCAGAATCTACTGCAAAGGCCAATTCTTTTGGTGTAAAATTATCTCAAAAAAGAATTGAAACATTCAGGCAGCTTTTTGAGACTAATATAACTTTAGAACTCAATGATCTTTTTGAAAAAGAGCAAAAATCAGGTACACAAATAAAACTATACATGACTCCTTATGAAAACGAAAGTACAAGTCTGCATCATTGATGACGAACAAGACGGAAGAGATTATATTTCTCTTTTGCTTAAGAATGAATTTCCGGATATTCAGATTTCATTTCAGGCTTCAAGCGTAGAAGAAGCATATATTAATCTTGTAAAGAATGCTCCGGACATACTGTTTTTAGATATTCAGTTAAAAGATGGGACGGCATTCGACCTGCTCTCAAAGTTTAGAGAAATCAATTCTCAGATCATTTTTATAACTGCTTTTGAGCATTTTGCAATTCAGGCTATAAAAAACGGTGCCACAGATTATCTCCTGAAACCGATAAAAAAGATGGATTTTATTATGGCTGTTAATAAGGCTTTAGAAATCAATAAAAAAAATAAAAGCTCCACAACAGCAATTAATCAAAATAAAATCAGCCTTCCTACTTTGCAGGGTTTTAAATTAACTAATATTACTGATATTGTACGTTGCGAAGCCGATTCCAGCTATACAACTTTTTATATGAGTGATAAGACGAAGATTATAGTATCTAAAACGCTGCATGAATTTGAAGAATTTCTAGCGGATTATAATTTTTTCAGAATACATCATAAACACCTTATTAATCTCAGTCATTTAAAAGAATATATAAAAGGAAAAGGTGGTCAGGTTATTATGACGGATAATTCTGTTTTGGATGTCTCTGTACGTAAGAAAAATGATTTTCTAAATAAAATTGAACATATGGAATAAATATAAGGGATGTCAGATTTTTTATAAATAGTATACTCATCTATTCCTGCTTACTAGCCATACTCTTTTTACTTTAGGTTAAATAGTTCTTTTAGAATACAGATCTCCCCATTAAATAATTTAGTGGGGAGATTTATATATCTAAAAATACTCAATTTCGTTCAAAAAGCACTCAATTAGTCACAATTAAGGGAAGTTACATTACACTTACTAATGAAATAAGAACACTTATTAAATCAATATATTATGATAATTAATATCGTTATACTTTTATCAGGAGCTCAATACACAAATTATTAATACTAAAGTTTTTCTTGGTTTTTGATTTATAAAATCAATATTATATAATGACAAGAATATATTTTTTTTTAATCTATCTATTACTCGGATCTCTTTTATTTAAAGCACAAAGTCCCTGTTCCGATTTCAACAGCACCACCAATCCCCAGGGAAATTGGAATACTGCTCCATATCCCAACGGAAATGTTCTTGCTTCAAGCGGCAGCCCTAATACATTTGACAATTCCCAATATCTCGCCTTAGAAGATCAGTCGGGGGGTTCATTTTTTATCAATACCACTGATTTTAAAAATTTAGGTCAACGCTTTTTGGGTCAATGCTTGTATTTTGATTTTTATCTCGAAAAAGACGGGAACTTTGGAGCTCCTATCCACCCTGCTATTCATATTATGGCAGGTGATAAGATCATAACATTTACTGCCAATATTACGGTAACTCCAAATAGCGGCTGGGTTCGCGTACGTGCTCCAATAGCTAATGCTACAGCCTCAGCCTTTCCAAGTAATGCAGAAGGAACATGGAGCATAGCAGGGGGAGTATGGACAGAATTCAATAATGTTATGAATAATTCTACCGCTGCAATGATCACTCCTGACTATACTTCCAATATTGGTGAGAGGGTATGGTACGATAATATCTGTATTAAATCATGCGATGGATGTTCTGCTGATTTTAAATTAGAGACTATATTTGGTAGCAACACCAATACAGCATCTGTAAAGTTAACGCTTAATAATCCAATTTTAGTATCTACACCATCCAGCCCTGGAAGCACCTATACAGTAACCTGGGGTGATGGAACATCATCGGCGTATACTTTATCAGCGTTAACACATACGTATGCCAATTCTGGTACTTACACCATATGCGTAACCGAAAAACAAGGAAAATTAACACTATGTACACGATGCTTTACTTTCTGTTATTCGAAAGCCAGCGTACCCTCAAAAGAAATTAATACAGCGAATACACCCCCTCAAATCGACATTAAAGCAATTGGCAAAGCAGAACTTGCCACAAATAATGACTACAAATTAGTTCCTAACCCAGCAAAAGCCTATGTAGATGTTCAAACAAATCTATCAGCGAGAGGCTCTGTTTCTGTGAGAATAATTGATATGTCCGGAAAAACAGTTTTGGAAAAATCCGAAACTTTAGAAAGCGGCCGTCAAAATATAAAACTAAATACTCAAAATCTTATTCAGGGAAGTTATATTGTTGAAATTAAAACCGACAATAAAACGAACTCTCAGAAATTACTTATTTCAAAATAAATCCTTTTGAAATCCAAAAACAGAGCTACCCTTTTGGGGTAGCTTTTTATAACTTCTTATTTTACTATTGAAAAAAATAAATTAAATTCGGTGTACATAAAATACCATCAATGATACAACTTCCTTTTTCCAAGCTTTCTGATATCGGAACTACAATTTTCAGCCAGATGACTCAATTGGCTAATGAAAACCAGGCAATCAATCTATCTCAAGGATTTCCTGATTTTATGCCTGACAATGAACTTCTGAACTATGTAGATGAATTTATAAAAAAAGGATTTAACCAATACGCTCCTTTAGGAGGTATTATGGGACTAAAAGAGGAAATTGTCCGAAAAATTGAAAACAGTCACCAGGCTATTTATCATCCTGATTCTGAAATTACAATTACCGCTGGCGGAACGCAGGCTATTTTTACCACCATTGCTACCTTTATTAAAAGAGATGATGAAGTAATTATTTTTGAACCCGCCTATGACTGCTACGAACCCACTGTAGAACTTTTTGGAGGAGTTGTAAAACGTTTTGAAATGAACGCTCCCGATTATGAAATTGATTGGAATGTGATGAGGCAGCTGATCAGTGAAAAAACAAAAATGATCATCCTAAATAATCCTAATAACCCTTCAGGAAAGATATTAAAAGAAAAAGATATTCAGGAACTCATCAGTATTGTAAAAAATACATCAATACTTATTTTGAGTGATGAAGTATATGAAAATATTGTATTTGATGGAAAGCAGCATTTAAGTATCTGCAAGTATCCTGAACTGAAAGAAAGAAGTCTCCTGGTCGCTTCATTTGGAAAACTTTTCCATGTTACGGGCTGGAAAGTAGGATATTGTGCTGCCCCGAAGGCATTAACGGATGAATTCAGAAAAGTACATCAGTTCAATGTTTTTTGTGTAAACACACCTATTCAGCTTGCGTTAGCAGAATACATGAAAAATGATGATCATTACAATTATCTGAACGAATTTTTTCAGGAAAAAAGAGATTTCCTAAGACAAGGACTGGCCAATACTTCATTTGAATTGCTTGATTGTGAAGGAACCTATTTTCAAGCATTGAAATATGATAAAATATCTGATAAAAATGATTTTGAATTTGCAAGTGAATTAACGATTACCCATAAAGTGGCTAGTGTTCCTTTCTCTTCTTTCTACAAAAATAAACTGAACGAAAATGTGATCAGATTATGCTTCGCTAAAAAAGAGGAAACTTTAGAAAAAGCAATCGAACATCTCATGAAAATTTAATCCAAACAAATAACCACCACATGAAAGCCCTCAATTTAAACAAAGCTAAAATATTTGATTATTTTATACTAGTCATAAGATTCTTATTGGCTTATACCTTTATTCGTTATGGGTATTCTAAATTAACAGATGGACAGTTTGGTTTAAATGAAAATGAGCTTTTACAGCCTATAAAAGATCTAAACCTAATGAAAGTGGGTTGGTACCTATTCAGTTTCCAACCTTTTTCTTACTTTATAGGTGTATCTCAAATATTATGTGCCATTTTCTTATTGTTTAACAGAACAGTTCTAATAGGTGCATTATTGTTTCTTCCTATTGCTGCTAATATTTTAATAATAGACCTAACAATTATGCCAAAGCAAATGGCAAATGCTTTTGCTTTTCGTCTTTCTTTTTATATCCTTTTAGATCTGCTTATTTTCTATCACTACAGAGAGAAAGTAATAAATGCTTTTAAATCCTTAACATCAGGAATTAAGTTTAAATTCAAGCATCATTTCTCATTATATCTTCTTCTTCCTCTTTTTGCTCTTTTTCTTGAGTTCTCTTCAGCAATACCTACTGCTATATTTATATTTTTGAAGGAGCCTCAGAAAAGCTGGAACTATATAACAAGTATCGTAAATGTATTATTGAAAAATATTTAAAAGCAGTAGAAAAATCCACTGCTTTTTTTATTCTATTCTATTTCTAAAAGTTCTTACTGAATGTTCTTATTATATTTCTTATTACAATGCCATTCCTCCGGAAACTTCAATTCTCTGTCCGGTTATCCAACCTGCATCATCGGTACATAAGAAGGCTACCACTCCACCAACATCTTCAGGAAGTCCTGCTCTGCCCAGAGCGGTAATATTTGAAACCAATGTGTTAACTTCTTTATTATCTCTGGTTCTGCCACCACCAAAATCCGTTTCTATAGCTCCAGGAGCAACAACGTTCGCTTTGATCTTTTTAGGACCTAATTCTTTTGCCATATACTTTGTAAGCATTTCTACCCCAGCTTTCATTGATCCATATACTGAAGATCCTGGTAAAGCCACTCTGGCAAGTCCTGAAGAAATATTGATAATTCCTCCACCTTCATTTATAAAAGGTAAAAACTTCTGACTAAGGAAAAACACACCTTTAAAATGGATGTCAACAATATCGTCCAACTGTTCTTCTGTAGTTTCTGAAATGGGTGAATACAAAGCTGTGCCTGCATTATTGATAAGATAATCAATGTTTGTACTTCCCATATTCTCCTGTAAATGATTAGTCACATTTTGTACAAAAGCATCAAAACTTTTTATATCTTTCGTATCCAGCTGATAAGCAACAGCTTTTCTTCCTAATGCTTTGATCTCACTAACGACTGTATCAGCTTCCTCTTTACTGGTTTTATAAGTTATAATAACATCAAGCCCTTTTTCAGCAATTCTAAGCGCTGAGTTCCTTCCTATTCCACGACTTCCGCCGGTTACTAATGCGATTTTTGTTTTTGGATTCATTTTTTGTTATTTTTAATGGGACAAAGTTCAGATATTTAAGAGTGCCGATGTTTGCTTCAATCAATCTTATATTTGCAAAATTCAAATCAAGAGCGAAACTGCAATGGATTGAAAGATGTTTTTCTCTTAAAAAAGTTTGAAAAATGAGCGATCTCCTCAAAACCGAGAGCATATGATATTTCGGAAACATTCCATGTAGTTTGTCTCAGTAATATCTTAGCTTCCTGAATAAGCCGGTCAGCAATAAATTCTGTTGTTGTTTTACCTGTATTTTCCTTAAGTTTTTTATTTAGATAGTTAACATGCACGGCAAGCCTGTCGGCATAGTCTTTTGCTGTTTTTAGCTGCAACCTCTGATCGTAGGATTCGATTGGAAACTGCCGTTCCAATAGTTCTATAAATAATGAAACCACCCTTAATGAAGCATCATTAGATGTTGATAATTTAGTTGCCGGTTGTAATTTCTGCCCGTAATGAATAAGTTCCAATACATAGTTTCTGATGAGATCATATTTAAAAATATAGTCAGATTCTATTTCATTTTTTATTTTCTTAAAAAGCATCTCTATTTCATTGGCAAGCTCATCATCAATTTCAAATAAAGGAAATCCTCCCGGCTGAAATATTGGGAGATCTTCAAGGGAATTGTGCGATTTATCTTTAATAAAAAAATCCTCCGTAAATACACAAAAACTACCTGACTGATTGGGATCCTCGGGAACCCAGTGATAAGGAACTTTTGGTGTAGCAAATAATAACGCGTTATTTTTTATGGCGATTACTTTATCAGCATATTCAGCTCTATTGCGTCCGCGGATCAGACTTATTTTATAATATTTCCTTCTATTATAAGGCATTTCAGAAGTTGTTCTTGCTTTTTCGATCGTTTGTGCTATATCAAATACATTAAAATGGCCTATATCTTTATGTAAACCTTTTGGAAAAATACTTTCCAGATCTTTCCCAAGCTTAGCCGTCATTTCTTTATAGAAATCTTCTAATGAAGCATGAACAATTTTTTCCATAATCAAGAATTTGTAAAATTCAAATATATAAAGTTACGTAAATATTGAATTTGATTACTTTATTGCGATAAATAAATATTTTTCATAATAATGTGATATAATAAGTATTTTTTTATAACTTAGATTTAAACTAATCTATTAAACTCATTATCATGAAAAATCAAAATTTACAAAAAGGAAAAAAATTAAACAAAAGAGAGCTAAGAACAATTACCGGTGGTCTGCAAATGTGTATAGATCCTGACACTAATCAATGTATTGCTTATGGACGCCAGTGTGCGGAATTTCAATGTAGATATATTCCTTAAAATTGATATTTTTTTTATACAACCACTCGTAATGAGTGGTTTTTTTTATTCATAAATCTTATAAAACCCTAACACACTTACATATACGGACGGAAAAACGTATAAAAAATAAATATTATTCATAAAAACGTGAGATACATTGAATTATTTTTAATACATTCGTTATCAACAAATTTATTAATTTATAATATGAAAAATCTAAACCTTGGAAAAGGAAAAAAACTGAACAAAAAAGAATTGAGAGTAATTACTGGTGGACGAATGATATGTATTGATCCGTTTACAGGAAGCTGTAAAAGAGTCGGGGCATTTTGCGCGGAACCAGAATGCAGGCCTGATCCTATTGAACCATTAAATTAAATCCTTTAATTATTTACGATCATTTTAACTAACTTATAAAATCAATATTATGAAAAATCTAAACCTTGAAAAAGGAAAAAAACTGAACAAAAAAGAACTGAGAGTAATTACAGGTGGATTAATGCAATGCCGCGATCCAAAAACAAATGGCTGCAGAGTATTTTCAAATGGCTGCGCTGAGATTGACTGTCGTCCGGGATTGATTCCATAAGATAAAAAAGATTATAACAAAATGCCACTCCACTATTGAGTGGCATTTTTTATTATTTAATTAATTACCCATTGTTTCATTAAAACAAAATCCTTTTTTATTATTTACAACTAAATTAATCCTTCAAAAGTGACATAAAACTAATTATTTTTCCTACCTTAGTTTTATCTAACCTACTAAAAATCATTAACATGAAAAATCAAAACCTACAAAAGGGGAAAAAACTAACAAAAAAAGAATTAAAAACAATTGTTGGCGGGATGCTGGATTGCAAGCAACCTATTGCATGCCCTACTTACCCTTGTGATCCTCCACTTCCAGATTATCCAAATGGTTGTACTACTATTGCTGTAGGTTGTGCACAAAAAGAATGTCGCCCAGGAATTGATCCAGTATAAAAGACTGTTACCGAACAATCCTTTTAAAAATTTATTTATAAAAAACTATAAAAACAATCCTATATAAAGTGTTATTTAAAATAAACTTTATTCCACTTAATTTTTAACTAAAAATCCTTACTATGAAAAATCAAAATGGAAAAAAACTGAGTAAAAGAGAATTGAGAAGCATTACAGGTGGATTACTTGACTGCATCGATCCTGCTACAGGAGGCTGTAAAAGAATATCAATAAGTTGCGCTCAATTACAATGCAGACCAACAATAGAGCCTTAATAAAAATACTATTAAAAAAATGCCATTCTTTAATTAGAATGGTATTTTTTTTAATATTCTATTCTCCATCTATTACCCTTCTTTGAATATTTTGTATGATCATTGCATACAAAAAACGCTCCCAAATTCATGAAAGCGTTTTTTTAATTACTATAACTTTAATATTCTTTATACGTTGAATCTGAAGTGCATAATATCACCGTCCTGTACGATGTATTCTTTTCCTTCTACAGATAATTTTCCTGCTTCTTTTACTTTAGCTTCAGAGCCATAGCTTAAATAGTCGTTATATTTAATAACTTCTGCACGGATAAATCCTTTTTCAAAATCAGTATGGATCACTCCAGCAGCCTGAGGAGCTGTCCATCCTTGTCCTATTGTCCATGCTCTTACTTCTTTAACTCCAGCCGTAAAATAAGTCTGAAGTTTCAACAGGTCATATGCTTTTCTGATCAAACGATTAACACCTGGTTCCTCCAAACCTAATTCTTCCAAGAAAATCTCTCTTTCTTCAAAAGTTTCCAATTCATTGATATCAGCTTCAATCTGAGCAGCTAAAACAACAATCTCAGAACCCTCTTTTTGGGCCATCTCATCGATTTTAGCAATCCATTCATTTCCATTTTTAATTGAGTTTTCATCAACATTACAAACGTAAAGAACCGGCTTATTTGTCAACAACTGAACATCTTCAATAATAGCCTTTGTCTGATCAGTTAAAGGAAATTCTCTTGCATTTTTACCATCTTCTAAAAACTTCTGTAAATTCTGAAGAGTCTCATAGGTAAGAATATCTTCTTTTTTTCCAGATTTAATAAACTTTTTAGCCTTTTCAACCGCTTTTCCAACAGTCTCAAGATCTTTAAGCTGAAGTTCGATGTCGATAATTTCCTTATCTCTCATAGGGTCTACAGAACCTTCTACGTGAATAATGTTTCCATTTTCAAAACATCTTAAAACATGTATAATCGCTTCACACTCGCGAATGTTTGCTAAGAACTGGTTTCCTAAACCTTCTCCTTTACTCGCTCCTTTTACCAAACCTGCAATATCTACAATTTCCACAACAGCCGGTAAAACTCTCTCTGGGTTTACTAATTTTTCCAACTCAAATAATCTTTGATCTGGCACAGATACCGTTCCTAAGTTCGGTTCTATAGTACAGAAAGGATAATTGGCTGACTGGGCTTTTGCATTGCTCAAACAGTTAAAAAGAGTTGATTTACCAACATTCGGTAAGCCTACGATTCCACATTTCATATTGTTCTATTCAAAGTTTAATGTTCTATTCTGACTTCAAGGTTTATATATCTTCAATCATTAAAATTTTAAATCAAGCACCTTGAATTATAAGTTTGCAAAGATAGTGATTTTAAGACGAGTTTCATAATAAAAAAATCTGCCAAAAGTTTGGCAGATTTCTATGATTTCTATTTTACTGTTAAGGATTTGAGCCTGTAGCATTTTGAGCCAATGGGGCATCATCTGGTGTATTCTGTAACGTTTTATCTAAAGTAAATAAAGATTCATCTGTTGCACGATCACCACCGGCAATTTTCAACTTGTCAATTAAGTTCTGAGCCAAGGTTTCTTCTTCTATTTGCTCTTGTACGAACCACTGCATAAAATTCCATGTTGCCCAGTCTTTTTCCTGTAAAGAAAGATCAACAATCTTATAGATTGCAGTTGTATTATCTACTTCATGTTTAAAGATCCCATCAAAACAAGCAGTTAAGGATTCGGGATCAGCAGGAGGCACAGGAATAGCATCTACTTTAGGCTTTCCTCCTCTGTTTAAAACGTACTCCATAAATTTAATCGAATGATTTCTCTCTTCCTGCGCGTGTCTGTATAAGAAATTAGCAATCCCCTGATATCCTTTATCGTCGGCCCAAATTCCATAAGACAGAAATGTATGTGATGCATGAATTTCTTTGTTCATCTGATCACTTAAAGCTTTTTCAATGGCAGGTGAAAGTCTGTTGGTATTCATAATATTTATTTTTAGTGATTATGAATAAAATGATGCAAAAATGGTTCCGATAAAGTTTTTAATTTTAATTAAAACAAGAAAAACGTCCTATAAATAAACTGATAATCAATAATTTAAATTATTAATTTATAGTTATTCTAAAATAAAAACCAATTCTTATTAGAACTGGTTTCTATTTTTTTCGGGTTGTAAGCTGTTATAGCTCATGTTTTATATGGAATGACTATTTTACTTTCTTTGCCATATAATCACTCTCATTTCCTAATCTATCTACTGCTTTTATAGCCACAGCATTTAGTGTTTTTCCATCTTTATATTTTGGAATATCTTTTGAAAGTGTATCCAGTGTTAAAATTTCTGTTTCCCAAACACCATTGTACTGCTTAAACAGTACCCATTGAAAAACGTCTTTCAAATTTTTACTACTCCAGTTTGCCTGCGCAAAGCTTCCATTCTCCGTAATGAATAGTGTTGGAGTCAACATCGGTAAAGCTTTAATCCAAGGGCTCTTAGGAACCAAAGCTTTTTCTTTATAGGGCCCGTTCTTCAATGTACTTAGCATCAGTGGATTTTTTGTTAATCCCGCAATACTCCAATGAACCTCTCCGGCATCACTTTTTAAGATCTGTCTGGAAAGTTCAATTTGGTTTTTAATTTCATTAGGACGATCTGGCGTTCGAATTTCGACCGTGTTCAATCCCGGCCATAAATGACGATTCATTGTGTTTTCAGATTTCCACCAATTTAATAAAGCTTCAAAACCTTGTCCCTTAGAATCAATCGGCCAGTATAATTGTGGTGAAAAATAGTCTACCCAGCCCTTATTTAGCCATAACTTTGCATCAGCATACAATTCGTCATATTGAGAAGAACCTGTAATTCCTGCGGGGTATCCGGGCTTCCAAATTCCAAAAGGGCTGATCCCAAACTTTACATAACTTTTTTCAGCATGAATTTCTTTATAGATCCGCTCTACAAACTTATTTACATTATCTCTTCGCCAGTCAGCTCTGGATAATGTCCCACCACTATTTACATAAGTACTCCAGGTAGCATTATCCGGAAAATCAGCGCCTTTGTTATAGGTGGCATAAGGATAGAAGTAATCATCGAAATGAACAGCATCTATATCATATCTTGTCACGATATCTTTTACTACATTGGAAACGTGTCCCTGGGTTTTAGGATTTGCCGGGTCAAACCAATACATTCCATTCTTTAATCTCACAACAATATCAGAAAGCTTATTGGCCATTGACAGACTGTTTACAGAACCTCCATTCGTATGATGTGCTCTGTATGGGTTTAGCCAGACATGAAGCTCCAACCCTCTTTTATGTGACTCTTCAATCCAGAATTGTAAAGGATCATAATTGGGATATGGTGATCTTCCTGTTTCACCTGTCAAAAAATAAGACCATGGCTCCAAAGAACTTGTATATAATGCATCTGCTGATGGACGTACCTGGAAAATAACCGCATTGAAATTATTATCTTTCAGCATATCGAGCATACTGATTGCCTCAGCTTTCTGTTGATCAATAGACAAATCATTTCTTGACGGCCAGTTGATATTGGCAACACTTGCGATCCAGGCTCCACGAAATTCTCTGTTCACAGCTGGAAGAATGACTTTCAAATCTTCATCAACAGGTTTTACGGGATTGGGTTTATTCACTACCACCGGATCTTTAGGAATATTTTTAACGGGATTTGTTGTGTTTGGATTTCTGGTAGGCTTTACCGTGTTATTCTGAACAGTATGGGTACTTCCACAAGAGGCTAAGACACCCAGAAACAATACCAGTTTTAAATTTCTCATTTTCATAGTTTGCAAAACTACATTAAATTATTTTTTTTAGAATTTTAAAAATATTATAATAAAATGGATTATGTATCTTTTTAAACATAAAAAAGCCTCGAATTCTCGAGGCTTTTATTATAATAAGGAATTTTTATTAAGCTTTTCCTGATCTTTCCATTCTTTTTCTTTCTTCTTCAGAAAGAACTTTCTTTCTCATTCTGATGAAGTTTGGAGTTACCTCAATCGCTTCGTCACCTTGGATGTATTCCATACATTCTTCAAGTGAGAATAAGATTTTCGGGGCAACACCTGTATCTTTATCTTTTCCAGAAGCTCTCATGTTATTTAACTGTTTTGCTTCTACGATGTTTACAACTAAGTCACCTGGCTTGTTTTGCTCCCCAATGATCATACCTGCGTAGATTTCCTCACCCGGATCAACATAGAACTTACCTCTATCCTGTAATTTAGCGATAGAATATTCTGTAGCAGGACCTTGAGTTTTGCTGATTAACACCCCGTTGCTTCTTCCAGGAATAGCACCTTTGAAAGGCTTGTATTCTGTAAAACGGTGTGCCATAATAGCTTCACCCGCAGTAGCTGTTAACATTTGAGAACGCAATCCGATCAAACCTCTTGAAGGAATTTCGAATTCCATGTGTTGCATCTCACCCTTGGTTTCCATAATGTGAAGGTCACCTTTTCTCTGTGTCGCTAAATCGATTACTTTAGAAGCAAATTCTTCAGGAACGTCAACAACTAAAGATTCATAAGGCTCACATTTTTCTCCGTCGATTTCTCTTAAGATAACTTGTGGCTGTCCGATAGTCATTTCATACCCTTCTCTTCTCATTGTTTCAATTAAAACTGACAAGTGAAGAATACCTCTACCAAAAACCAGGAAAGTGTTTGCATCACCAGTCTGCTCAACTCTTAATGCTAAGTTCTTCTCTAATTCTTTAGTTAATCTTTCCTTTAGATGGTTAGAAGTTACATATTTACCATCTTTACCAAAGAAAGGTGAATTGTTGATAGAGAACGTCATGTTCAATGTAGGCTCATCAATTGAAGTTCTTGGTAATGGTTCAGGATTTTCAAGATCTACAAAAGAATCACCAATCTGGAATGCATCGAAACCTACTACAGCACAGATATCTCCGGCTTTTACTTCACTTACCTTTTTCTTTCCAAGACCTTCGAAAACGTATAATTCTTTTACTTTTCCTTTCAAAACCTTACCGTCAGCCTGTGCCAGACCAATCCATTGAGATTCTTTGATATCACCTCTGATTACTTTTCCGATAGCAATTCTCCCTAAGAAAGAAGAATAATCTAAAGAAACGATTTGCATCTGTAAATTTCCTTCCTCAACTTTAGGTTCAGGAACATATTGTAAAATACCATCTAATAATGGGAAGATATCTTCAGTTTGCTCTAATGAAGTGTTGAACCAACCTTGTTTAGAAGAACCATAGAACGTAGGGAAATCCAATTGTTCTTCTGTAGCTTCTAAGTTGAAGAACAAATCAAATACCTGATCGTGAACTTCATCCGGACGACAGTTTGGTTTATCAACTTTATTGATAACAACCAATGGTCTTAATCCTAATTCCAAAGCTTTTTGAAGTACGAATCTTGTTTGTGGCATCGGCCCTTCAAAAGCATCTACCAACAAAATTACTCCGTCCGCCATTTTTAAAACTCTCTCAACTTCACCACCAAAATCGGCGTGACCAGGAGTATCAATTACGTTAATTTTAACGTCTTTATAAGTAACAGAAATATTTTTAGATAGAATGGTAATTCCTCTTTCTCTTTCAAGATCGTTATTATCCATTATTAATTCTCCACTTTCCTGATTTTCTCTGAAAATGTTTGTAGCATGAATAATCTTGTCAACCAAGGTCGTCTTCCCGTGGTCAACGTGTGCGATAATCGCAATATTTCTAATGTTTTGCATGAATGATTTTTACGGGTGCAAAAATAGTGTTTTTTAATTAATTAATTAGTATGATTATGTATTATTTAACAAATTCATAATGAGAAAGTTAAAATAAATAGTGGAGTTAAGGCCTTACACTATAAGTTATCATATAAACTCTAAGTGCTTAATAGTCCGATTATAAGATCATACTTGATATATAATCTCAGGTATATTTTCTGAAAAAATAAATCAATGCTATTTGAATAAGAAGGATCAGTCCAAATTTAAGTAAGAAAGATTTTTTAGAAATTTTGTGCCTGAAAATCAACATTCCCAATATCGCACCAATTGTTCCGCCCAGAAATACTGAAATTAACAGGGTGTTTTCCGGAATTCTTCTTTGATGCTTTATAGCACGCCTTTTATCGAACCCAAATACAGCAAAAGAAAATAGATTAATAATCAAAAGAATGTAAATCATAAGTTTGCAAATGTAATAAAATTGGTAATTCGGAATTTCTCTGCATCCAACGATTGATAGTAATAGGTGGCTGAGGCTCTCGAAGCCACCTCTGCCCTCGAGGACCCCGGATCACATCAGGTAATCTCGGTATCAGATTCATTTCTTACATCTCTATAAGCAATTGCCAATTTTGGTAAAAGTTCCGGCATACCATTGATCAGTGCTTCTTTTTTCTTTCTGCTCCATCCCCGCACCTTCTTTTCCCGATAGAAGGAAAAATACACCTGTTCATACTCTTCAAAATAAATAAGATATACAGGAAGTCTTTTACGGGTATGATTGGCACCTTCACCCTTTTGATGTTGTAAAATCCGCCTTCTCAGATCATTTGTACTACCGGTATAATAGCTACCATCGGAGCATAGCAATATGTACAACCATCCTTTCATTGCTTTCTTTATGTTTTATATAAAGATAGAAAATTTAGTTAAAGGTGGCTTCGAGAGCCTCAGCCACCCGGTAGAATTCTATAACGTATAAAAATTAGTCCAAAAAAAAGCATCCAATTTAAAGTATTAAATAAACCTTACTTCATCATCCTGGAAAAGTCAGTATTTTAGCGGTCTAATTTTACATAATGACACATATTGAATTCATCCAGAAGATTGTAAATATTTCCGAAAAAAGTATCCGTGCTACGCTTGAGCTATTGGCAGAAGACTGTACCATTCCTTTTATATCCCGCTATAGAAAAGACAGAACCGGAAATCTGGATGAAGTACAGATTGAACAGATTTCAAAAATCAATAAGCAGTTCGAAGAAATTTTAAAAAGGAAAGAAACCATTTTAAAATCTGTTGAAGAACAAAATGCACTAACATCAGAATTCAGGCAAAGAATAGAAGAAAGCTTCGATATTCAGGAGCTTGAAGATTTATACCTTCCTTTTAAGAAACGTAAAAAGACAAAAGCAGATACTGCAAAGGAAAAAGGATTAGAGCCTTTGGCAAAGATCATAATGAGTCAGAAAAGTAATGATCTTCAATCTTCAGTGTCAAAATATTTAAATGATAAAGTCATCTCTGAAGAAGAAGCTCTTCAGGGAGCCCGAGATATTATGGCAGAGTGGATCAATGAAAATATGTATGTCCGTAAAAACCTTCGTCGTTTATTTCAGCGTAAAGCTATCATCTCCTCTAAAGTAGTTAAGGCTAAAAAAGAAGAAGAGGGAGCTCAAAAATTCGCGCAGTATTTTGAATGGGATGAAAGCTTAAACAGAACTCCATCTCACCGACTTTTAGCCATGTTAAGAGCAGAAACTGAAGGTTTTGTAAAGGTAAATGTGGACATTGATAAAGAAGGGGCTATTGATTTCATAGAGAATGCCATTATCAAATCCAATAATGAAAGCGCTGAACAGATTGCCCTGGCTATAAAAGACAGCTACAAAAGACTATTGGAGCCCGCTATTTCTAATGAAACATTACAGGAGGCTAAAGAAAAAGCAGATAAAAAAGCAATTGAAATTTTCTCTGAAAACCTCAGCCAGTTATTATTGGCACCTCCTTTAGGTGAAAAAAGAATTTTAGCGATTGATCCTGGTTATAAAAGTGGTTGTAAAATTGTCTGTTTAGATGAAAAGGGAGATCTTCTTCATAACGAAACCATCTACCCTCATGCTCCGCAAAATGAATCAGGAATGGCTATGAAAAAAATCCGCTCTATGGTTAATGCATATAATATTGAAGCCATTTCTATAGGAAACGGAACGGCGAGCCGTGAAACAGAGTTTTTCATCAAGAAAATTGCCTTTGACAAGCCATTACAGGTATTTGTGGTTTCTGAAGCCGGAGCATCTGTTTATTCCGCGAGTAAAATTGCCAGAGAGGAGTTTCCAAGTTATGATGTAACCGTTCGTGGAGCGGTTTCTATAGGAAGAAGACTGGCAGATCCATTAGCTGAACTCGTTAAAATTGATGCCAAATCTATTGGTGTCGGGCAATATCAACACGATGTAGATCAGACCCAATTGAAAAATGAACTGGATTCTACGGTTATGAAATGTGTGAATTCCGTAGGGATCAACCTTAATACTGCGAGCAAATCATTGTTAAGTTATGTCTCCGGAATTGGTGAGAAAATGGCTGAAAATATCGTTAATTACAGAGCTGAAA
The DNA here is from genome assembly GCF_058790395.1 of Chryseobacterium sp. FW101-FHT12H09. Classification (NCBI taxonomy): domain Bacteria; kingdom Pseudomonadati; phylum Bacteroidota; class Flavobacteriia; order Flavobacteriales; family Weeksellaceae; genus Chryseobacterium; species Chryseobacterium sp. FW101-FHT12H09. The sequence continues at coordinate 386,276 of NZ_JBYTCP010000003.1, forward strand.
ATGGCGCTTTTGAAGACAGAAAGCAATTAAAAAAGGTTCCTCGATTGGGAGAAAAAGCTTTTCAACAGGCTGCAGCATTTATTAGAATAACCAATGGGAAAAATTCTTTAGATAATTCAGCTGTACACCCTGAAGCTTATGGTATTGTAGAAAAAATGGCAAAAGATCTTGGAATTAAATCCAATGAATTAATTGCCAACAAAGAGAAAATCGCTTTAATTCAACCAGAAAAATATATTACCGATGATATTGGTATTTTGGGTATTAAAGATATTCTAAAGGAACTTGAAAAACCGGGACTGGATCCCAGAAAGGCAGCTAAGGTATTCGAATTTGACCCTAAAGTAAAAAGTGTAAAAGATCTGAGAATAGGAATGATCCTTCCCGGTATCGTCAATAACATTACCGCTTTTGGATGTTTCGTTGATCTGGGAATCAAAGAAAGCGGATTGGTTCATATTTCTCAGCTAAAAGAAGGTTTTGTTTCCGATGTGAATGAAGTGGTAAAATTACATCAGCATGTTCAGGTAAAGGTTACAGAAGTGGATGAAGTAAGAAAAAGAATTCAACTAAGTATGATCTTATAAAAATGATATGAAAATATCAGAAATCAAGGAAAGAAAAATCATTAACAGACCTACTCCATATTTTGATGAGTTGGGTTATCGTATCTACCATGCTTATGAATATCACCTTCCTTATAATCCCAGTTATAAAGGAAATGAAACAGAAAGACTTTTTGCCAAGTGGATTGATATGCTTCCTTTCTGTCTCATTTTTTACTTTATATTCCACAAAGTGGTTTTTATAAGCATTTTATTTTCTGTTCCATGTGTTCTGATTTTGGGAACAATAACAGAGTTTTATTGGGGAACAACTTTGGGTAAGAAAATATTCAAAATTAAAGTCCTCGATGACTATGGGAATTATCCAAACTTTTTAAAATCGCTAAAGAGAAATCTTTTATGCCTGGCTAATTTCTCTCCTGTTTTTTCAGAATACACTTCCAGAACCGTTGCGATGGGAAGAAGAACAGGTACGCGAATGAATTTCAGTATGCATATGAATAATTCAATTTGTACAACTTATATTGTAAAAGAAAGTAAAATACCGGAAATCAAGGAACTTCTCAAATACCAGGGAAAACAAGATTTACTTGATCATGTTTCGAAATAAAAAACCGTCTCAGTACTGAGACGGTTTCATTATATTATTTAAATTCTTTAGAATCTCTTCTTGGCTCTTTTGCTTCAGGCCATTTTATGGTCTCTCCTTTTTCATCCTGTGGCATTACCCTTCTCTCCCTGCTCGTAAATTCAGGATCTTCTGATGCCATATATGCTAACGCAGCTGTCAGGATCACATTATTTTTAAGCTCATCAAAAACAATCTTATCATAGGTATCTTTAGTTGTGTGCCAGGTATATCCGAAATACCCCCAATTCAGTGAGCTTAAAGAAAATCCAGGTACACCTGCTGCAACAAATGAAGCATGATCAGAACCTCCACCTCCAGGCATTCCTGGGAAGTCTGTTTTGATATTATCTCTTACGCTTTTAGGAGCAGCATTCAGCCATTTTCCTATATAGTCATAGGACTTTACGAATCCCTGACCACTGATATTCACCACGCGACCAGTTCCGTTGTCCTGATTAAAAACCGCCTGAGTTCCTTTCATAATTTCAGGATTGTCTGCTACAAATCCTCTGGAACCATTCAATCCCTGTTCCTCACTTCCCCACAGTCCTATTACAATGGTTCTTTTATTGTTGGGATAGTACTTTTTCAGAATCCTCATCGTCTCAAGCATGGTGAGCGTACCAGTTCCATTATCTGTAGCCCCTTGAGCTCCGTCCCATGAATCCAAATGCGCAGAAAGAATGACATATTCATCAGGCTTTTCTTTTCCTTTAATCATTCCTATCGTGTTAAAGCTTTTTGCATCAGGAAGTATTTTTGACTGGGCTTCTACTTTAATTTTTGGCTTTTGACCTTTTTCAGCCATCCTATACAGCATTCCATAATCTTCTACATCGATGTCGAACATTGGGATTTTTGTGGTTTTAGCACCAAAAATCCTATTGGCTCCCATAACTCCAGTCCAGTTGGATATTGCAATTCCTGCTGCACCAGCCTTTTCTAAAGCCTCTGGAAGTGTAGTATTATCATATCCTATATTCTTTACATAATCACGAAAATCTTTAGAAGCCTGTTCTTTTTCAGCTTTCAGTTTCTCATAGAGTTCCGGAGTACCAAATTCTTTGATCTGTTCATCAGAGCGGCCAATCTTTTGATATTGCGCCATCAATACAATTTTACCTTTTACAGAAGGTAACCATGTGTCGAATTCGGCTTTAGAAGATACCTTAGGAAGTACGATCACTTCTGCTTCAACAGCTTTTTTTGTCGCCGGGCTCCAAGCCAGTTGTGTAGCAGATAATGATTTTATACGCGGATAAACCATATCTACATGCGTAATTCCTCTCTGCCAGCCTTTCCATGTTCCAAATTGCTGAAGATTTGCATCCACTCCCCAAGAGCGTAAAGTCTTTGCAGTCCATTCATTAGCTGCCAGCATTTCAGGAGTTCCTACCAAACGGGGTCCAATACCATCAAGCAGCTCGTAAGCCATATTTTCGAGTTGAGAATTAGTATTCACTTCATTAACAAAACTTTCTACAACAGGATTGAGTTTTTCCTGAGATTTTGCCGGGACTTGTGCTAATGAAAACTGCGCTGCCAGAACGACTGCGGGCATTGCAAAAAAGGTGTTTATCTTCATAGTATTATTGATTGGACTAAAGATAAAAGAATTCGGGGAAATTAAAAAAAGGAATGAGAAAAAATTGATTCAACACCACTTATACATAAATCAGTGAAATGAATCACAATCTTTAGATAAGAATATCGTTTTATTTTTAATTATTTTAGCACGACAAATACGGTAACTACCTATAAAAAAATGAAATTAACAACTACAATTTTTACAATTTGCTTAATAGCTGGTGGAAACAATCTTCTATTTTCACAAAATATAAATGAAGATAAAGCAAAAGAAATCATTGAAAAGGCTATTCAAGCGACTGGAGGCAAAGAACTTTTAAATAGTATAAAAACACTCTACTCTATTTCCGAAACTACAATGGACGGAAGAAAAGTAAATTGGATTACAAAAGAAATGGCTCCTAATAAAGGTAGTTTCGAGATTGAATACCAAGGTCGGATTGTTTATCGCTCGTGGTTTGATGGGAAAATCGGATATGAAACGGTAAATGGAGAAAAAAAATTAGCAGATCCAGAAGAGTTCAAAGAAAAACTTAATCGAAAGTATATTATGAATGAGCTGGCTTATTTAGATCCTTCTTTATACAAACTTGAACTTGTTGAAAATAATCCTGATAAAACATACAACGAAATAAAGGCGACTTCTACAGATGGAAAAGTGCTTCATCTATTTTATGATGCTAAAAGTTATTTATTAAAAAAAGAAACTAAAGAAAATCCAGACAAGAATGCCTTTTCAACTGTAATTTATAATGAATATAAGAAATTTGGAGCTCTAATTTATTGTTCTAAAACTACATTTCCTACTGAGGATGGAGAGCAAATAATAACATTAACAGATCTTTATTACAATAAAAAAATCTCAGAAAAAGATTTTAAATAATAATAAACAAGATTGTTCTATTGTCCCCTAAAAAAATAGGCCAGCTAAAATAGCTGGCTTATTTTTATTTTTTTGATTCTTCAACAGAAACTTTTCTGAAATCTTTGAACAATTTACTTAGTTCTAAAGCTGATTTACGAGCTCTTGTTCCAGCTGCTTTGTTTCCTTTTTCAGCTTGTTGGTTTGCTTCAGTTGTAAATGCTTCAAATTCCGCGTTGATTTTTTCGATTAGTTCTTTCATTTATTTTAAAATTTAGGGTGCAAATATAGGTTTTATGGTGATTCCAGCCTAACTGTGATGAAAAAAAATTAGAAATATTTAAAAAAAATACTCCTTGGGAATAAGCGATAATCATTTAAATAATATAAAGCAAATAAAATTTTTAATTTAAAGCAAAATTGACCTCTATATTTATCTTTATAATAGAAATCATTATAAAAAAAATTCTATAAAAGAAGTTCTATAAAAAAAGGGAAAATGTTTTTAAAAGTTCATAAGCTGAAAAACAATGGAAGATTTTAAATATCCAGTCTTTTCCTTTTATCGGTTTTATGTACCTTCGTTTTTTTAATAATCATTCGCTTGTCGTCAGTATGGAGTTGCCAAAAGAATATATTTTACCGGATACTTATATCAGTACACTTTCGATATATGAACTTTTAAAGCACACCCAAACGGCAAGATTCATAGAAGAAAAGGACTTCCGGGATATTGAACCTATTGCCCTTGAAATTAACTCCGGGGTTTTCACCAGAACAACTTCAGTAATCAGTTTCCCAAATGTTTCGGTAAGTCAGGTAGGATCTGCATTGGTGACGACATGTTCGTGCGAAAACCCAACCGATAAACTTTGTGAACACCAGGCAGAAATTATTTATTGCATTCTGGAACAAAAAAACTATCGGATTTTCTTTGATACTAATCTACGACAAAGAACACTGGTTGCCTTTGCTAAAGGTTTTGGTTTAGAAAACGAGCCTCATCTTGATACCTTTTTTCATCTGAACTATCAGGATGGAAAGCTCGACATTCAGCCTAAAATTAAAGAGCTGTTTCAAATTGATGAGCATGCTATTAAACAGAACTTACTGCCACTGCGAAAATCAGTTCTCAAAGAACTGGCTATACAGGATACTGATAAAAGACAAATAATGGTTATTGGTAAACACCGTTATTATAATTTTTTGAACTTTTCATTAATGGAAGCTGAGGTTACCCGAAATGGTAAAATTAAAAACCCTGTTACCTCTATTGATGCAATGCAATTGATCTGGAAATCTGAGCAGCCATCAGAAATTAAGTTTTACACAGCCATTATTGCTTTTCAAAATAAATTTAATGAAGAACAAAGCCCAACAGAGTTGGAAGCTTTGAAATTGATCGTTCAAAATCCTTTGGAGCTCGATGTATACTACCATGATCCTCATCTGGCTGAATTTGTTTCTTCTAAATCTCTGATTCCTGTGGCGCTTAAGCTTCTTAAAGCTGAGATACAGCTGACCGTACTCAAAAAAGATCCGTTCTATGAAATCACAGGAGAGCTCCTCTTTAATGATATTTCACTGCCATTTAAAAATATCATTATCCGAAATGATTATTTTATTCATTACCAAAATACTTTAAGCTTAATTGAAAATCCTGACATGCTTCGGGTCATTAAGTTTTTTAAATCTAACAATGAAATTCTTCTCATCCACGCTTCAAAGTACGAGAACTTTCTGCAGACCGTTTTAGCATCATTAGAACAGTATATTCACATTAATTACAGTTATATCCATTCTGCGACTCCCGTACAGCTGCAAGAAAAGAATTTCGGAACAGAAAAGATTATTTATTTGCATCAGGAAGGCAATTACGTGTCGATTACTCCGGTAATGAAATATGGAACTGTAGAAGTAGCTGTTTATTCAAGAAAACAGCTGTATGACACAGACCAGAATGGAAATCAGTTTAAAATAGAACGAAATTATGAGGCTGAAACCTCTCTTACTTCTATTATTATGATGCAGCATCCGGAATTTGAAGAACAACTGGAGGCAGATGAATATTTTTACTTACATAAAAATAAATTTCTGGATGCAGATTGGTTTCTAAAAGCCTTCGAAGCCTGGAGAAATGAAAAGATAATCATTCTTGGTTTTAGTGAACTAAAGAACAATAAACTGAACCCGAATCGTGCTAAAATCAACATTCAGGTTACGAGTGGCATAGATTGGTTCAATGCTAAACTGAGTGTCCGTTTCGGAAAAAAAGAAGCAACCCTAAAGCAGGTGCACCGTGCTCTCCGTAATAAAACAAAGTTTGTACAGCTCGATGATGGCACGCAAGGTATACTGCCCGATGAATGGATCAGTAAAATCACCAAATACTTTCAGGCGGGTGATATCGATGAAGAATTATTGAAAATCCCTAAAATCAGTTTTACTGAAATTTCAAGTTTGTTTGAAAAAGAGATTTTAAGCGAAGAGGTACAAGCAGAAGTCCTTTCTTACTCAAACCAATTTTCCATGTTAAGAAAAGCTCCGGAAATCCCTGTTCCAACTGAATTAAAAACCAATCTGAGAGATTACCAACGGGAAGGATTGAATTGGTTAGGCCTTCTCGACAGTTTCAATTTCGGTGGATGTCTGGCCGATGATATGGGATTAGGAAAAACAGTGCAGATCATTGCTTTTATTTTACACCAAAGAGAAAAATATGGAGCAAATACAAATCTTATCATTGTACCAACTTCTCTTCTTTTTAATTGGCAGGAAGAGCTGGAAAAATTTGCCCCTTCTCTTAAAGTATTGCTGCATTACGGGCCAGACAGGCTAAAGAATATCGATCATTATCATGAATATGAAATCATATTGACCAGTTATGGGATGCTGCTTTCAGACATCCGTTTCCTTAAATCATTTCGCTTTAATTATGTTTTTCTCGATGAATCACAGGCGATCAAAAATCCCAATTCGGAAAAATATAAAGCTGCCCGTCTGTTACAGTCCAGGAACAGAGTCGTACTGACAGGAACACCTGTTGAAAACAATACCTTTGATCTTTACGGACAGCTTTCGTTTGCATGTCCGGGATTATTGGGAAGTAAGCAATATTTTAAAGACGTTTACGCCATTCCAATTGATAAATTTGAATATGGTAAACGCACCATCGAACTTCAACAAAAGATCAATCCTTTTATTTTACGAAGAACGAAAAAGCAAGTCGCAAAGGAGCTTCCTGAGAAAACTGAAATGGTCATCTATTGTGAAATGAACGCAGAGCAGCGTAAAATCTACGACCTTTATGAAAGGGAGTTGCGTGATTTTATATCTGCTTCCACTGATGATGAGACTTTGAAAAACAGCATGCATGTGTTAACGGGCTTAACCAAGCTCCGACAAATCTGTAATTCTCCAGTTCTGTTGAAGGAGGGCCATTCCGGAGAACATTCTGTAAAGATTCAGCTGTTAACTGAGCAGATCGAAAACAAATCAAAGGAACACAAGATTCTTGTGTTTTCACAATTTGTAGGAATGCTGGATCTGATCAAAAAAGAACTTGAAGATAAAAATATTCCTTTTGAATATCTTACAGGGCAGAGTAAGGATCGTGGCTCCAAAGTCCACCGATTTCAAACGGATGAAAATATCCGGGTATTTCTTATTAGCTTAAAAGCCGGAGGTGTTGGTCTTAACCTTACTGAAGCCGATTATGTTTATCTCGTAGATCCATGGTGGAATCCTGCCGCAGAAAACCAGGCAATCGACAGAAGCTACAGGATAGGACAGACCAAACATGTCGTAGCAATACGAATGGTTTGTTCGAATACGATTGAGGAAAAAATACTGAACCTCCAGAAGAAAAAAAGCAAACTGACACAAGGACTTATAAAAACAGAAGAATCCAAAATACTTGGTTTAGGTAGAGCTGATCTGCTAGAGATATTGGACTGATCCGGAAATAAAACCTTCTTTACAGTTAGCTTATGCGATTCCTTATTGATTTAACCAAAAATCAGCAAGTTTCCGTATCTTTGATTTTTATAATTTTTAAATCATGAGTGATCATTTAGAAACGATAGAAGATTATTACAGAAACATCAGGGAAAACCAGTTAAGAATGTTTGATTCCCATGATTTTGAGTTGGGAAAATCACATTTTAACATTTCTATGCGGAAGTATTGCAGCTTCAAGAGCCCTTATAATCGCCGGGATTATTATAAAATAAGTTTTATCATAGGTAAAGGTACTTTTCAGTATGGGCAACAAAAATTATACATAGACCGTCCTGCTTTATTCTTTCCTTCTCCCAACATCCCTTATTCATGGGAATGTGACGGAGATCTACAGGAAGGCTATTTCTGTCTTTTCAATCAGGAATTTTTTAATGGAAATTCTGAATTTAAATTATTTAAAAAGACTTCCTTATTTAAAGAATGGAGCATGCCTATTGTCTTTTTAACAGAAGAGCAAACCCAATTGGTCACTGTTTATTTTGAACAAATGTATAAGCTCAATAACTCCACCTATCCATTTCGTTGTGGCAGTATAAAAAGTCATCTGGCATCCGTTCTACACCTGGCATTAGAAAATCGCGTTGAAGATGTTGATCCGGACGAGCTTCCTGCTAACGTCCGTTTATACCGTATGTTTGATGAATTGCTTAATAAACAGTTCCCGTTAGACTCTCCTGCTTACCCGCTTGCTTTAAAAACAGCTTCGGATTTTGCCGATCACCTCAACGTACATGTCAATCATTTAAACTCTTCCGTAAAATCGGTAACCAATCTTACAACAACGCATATCATTAAGGAGAGAATGTTCGAAGAATCTAAAAACCTTTTAAAATACACCAACTGGGATATTGCTGAAATCGGTTATACATTAGGATTCGACCAACCTTCTCATTTCAATAATTTCTTTAAAAAGCACTCAAACACATCACCGCTTAAATTTAAGCATGCTTTCTAAATCTTTGAATTTTGTAATTTTTACTTTGTCTTTTAAAATAGATATCAAAGATTCTTGACGTATTTTTGTATCGTTAAAAAAAGAATGAACTATGTTGAGAGAAGCATCTGAACAACGCATCAGATTAATCACTATTATGGCCTTCATATCAATCCCATTATCAGGGTTTGTTACAGATATCTATTTACCGTCTTTTCCATCAATGGCCAAGGGAATGCAAGTTTCGGAAAAAGACATCCAGATTACCCTTACCTCCTATTTGCTTAGCTATGGAATTTCTCAATTATTTGTAGGTGGAATTCTGGATAGTATTGGACGCTACCGTCCAAAACTGGCAGCACTACTTCTATTGGTAGTAACGAGCTTTTTAATCACCATGACCAATAGTATTTTACTGATATGCCTGCTTCGTGTTCTTCAGGGAATAGCTGTTTCTGTAATGGTTGTTGCCACCCGTGCTATTTTCGTAGATATTTACGATGCAGAAAAAGTAAAACATTATCTGAGTTATTTTACTATCGTATGGTCACTTGGGCCTATTTTAGCACCTTTCCTTGGTGGTTATCTTGAAAAATTATTTAACTGGCATGCGAACTTTTATTTCCTTGCTTTTTATGCTGGGGCTATATTCTTATTTGAATGGTTTTTCAGTGAGGAAAGTCTGCCTGAGAAAAAGAAACTGAATCTTTCAGAAAATATCAACCTTTATAAGATGATGTTGAAAAACCGCATTTTTATGCTGGGAATTATTATTCTGGGGCTAAGTTATTCTATTGTCATGTTATTCAATATTACAGGCCCTTTTATTATTGAAAATACTTTTCACTTTACTCCTGTTGTCATTGGATATTGTACACTAATCTTAGGGTTCTCATGGATGATTGGTGGTTTTATCGGAAAGAAACGGGTTTCATTAGGCTTTAAATCAAGAATACTACAGCCTATTATTTTACAGTTAATGCTTATTACAGGATTAATCACGGTAAGCTACTTTACAGAAAGCTTATATATCATGATTCCATTCGCCTTTTTCATTCATATTTGTTCGGGAATCTTATTTACCTCCTTTTTTACGACAAGTATGTTATACTTCCCCAAGAATGCAGGTACAGCGGGCGGACTAATGGGTGGACTGGTTTACATCATCACCTCTGTTACAAGTTTTATTATCTCAGTAAGCGGAACTGTTTCCTTACAAAAAGATCTCTCCTGGCGGTATTTAATTATTGCTCTGATCCTTTTTGGTATTATACTTACCATGAATCACACCTTAAAAAAAGAAAAAGCAGAGAATTGATCTCTGCTTTTTTATTTTATACCTCCTTTATTTAAGATGTAATTTTACAAATTACTACAATCCAATTGTTGGTGCCTGCAATCCAATTGTTGGTGGATAATACTTTCATTATAAGCTATATCTGAACTAATATTGCACTGTCAATATAGGATTACTATGATTTTTATGGCGAATACGGGAAATTTATTTTTCTATTTTAATTAAAATAAAAATGATAAAAAGTTTAAAACAAGGTGTCAAAAATAATAGCATTCGTCAGAAAACAATGGAAGCAGATATTAGTTACTCTAGTCATTTTTGCAGTATGGAGTCTGGCAGCTTTTCTATTTCTTATTACCCTAATTCTATTGTTGACACCGGTAATAGATTCGTTGATGAATAATATTCTTATTGTAAACAGCATATAAACTAATATTGCAAATTATTGTAATTTTAATAGGTATAGCAGAAATTTATTTTTCTTTTTACCTATTCCCATTAAATTATAAAAAACTAAAAATAAAGTATAAAAATGATAACGTTCGTCAGAAAACAATGGAAGCAGATACTGATCATTCTGATGGTTTACACGCTATGGAGTCTGGCGGCATTTTTATTTCTGATCAGATTGCAGGGATTGGAGACGACCCTTAAACAATTTGGAACAGGCAAAATGCTTTACATCAATTTTATCCACACTATTGTTAAAGGCACTATTGTATATTATATCCTTATTTATCATCTGGCCATTCCTTTAATAAAAACCAGGAAATGGAAAAAAATACTTTTACAGGTGATCCTGTTTTTCATCGCATTAACTGCTTATGAATATGTATGGAATTTTAATATCCAGGGTTCAAAACCCACCGACGCCGGCTACGTGACACCGAATGTATTTTTTCTCACTGCCGCATTGCTTGATGTAGTTATTATAATGATATCTGTTTTCTTTGCCACTTTAATAACTTCCAATGAGATGCGTAAACATAAAGAAGAACTTGAAAAGGAAAAATTGAAAGCTGAACTGGCTGCTATAAAATACCAGATCAATCCTCATTTTCTCTTTAATTCATTAAGTTTTATTTATACAAAAACAATTAAAACAAGCCCGGAAGCAGCTCATGCCGTACACCTGCTTTCAGAAATTATGAGCTATGCCCTGGACGATTGGGATGAACTTGGAACTGTACCTCTGGCATTGGAAATTGACCATATGAAAAAAGTAATAGAAATGAATCAGATCCGGTTCAATCATATGCTGAAAGTGAAATATCATGAAAATATTGAAACAGATGATGCCTATGTATCTTATGTTCCCACTTTAGCTTTCGTTACATTGGTAGAAAATGCTTTTAAACATGGGGAACTAAATGATGAAAAAAACAAGGTAACTATAGAGCTGGAAGCTACCAAAAGTAAAATCTACTTCCTGGTTAGCAATAAAAAGAAAAATGGACCAAAAGAACCTTCAAAAGGAATAGGATTAAGTAACGTCCGACAGCGACTGGAACTGATGTATGGTATCAAACATTCGTTTACCATCAAAGAAGATGAGAACTATTATTTAAATGAAATAACCATAAATCTTTAGATCATGATCAATTGTATTGTTGTAGATGACGAAGCCCACGCTATAGAATTACTGACCCTTCATATTGAACAAACCCCCTTTTTAAAGCTGGTAGGTTCCGCAATGAATCCGGCAGAAGCGCTACAGCTTTTGAATACAACCGATGTAGATCTTATTTTTCTGGATATCCAGATGCCGGGAATGTCCGGTGTTGAATTTCTACCCTTACTGAACGATAGGTATAAGGTTATACTAACGACAGCTTTCAGAGAATATGCCCTTGACGGATTTGATCACAACGTTGTAGATTATCTCCTGAAGCCCATTTTCTTTCCAAGATTTCTAAGGGCTGTACAGCGCGTGCAAGAAGGTATTTCTTCCCCTAAAAAAGAAATGGAAGATGATTTCATCATGGTGAAAACAGAATATAAAGGGAAATTGCTAAAGATCAAGATCCAGGATATTATTTATATCGAAGGAAAAGGAAAATACGTTTGCTTTCATACTAAGGATGGAGAACAGGTAATGGCTCTTCTTAATATTGGCGGGCTAGAAAATAAACTACCCGGTGACCGTTTTTTACGTATCCATAAATCCTTTATTATTGCCATTCCTTTTATCATGATGATCCATGGAAATCTGGTACAATTAGAGTTTACCAAAAACCAGATTCCCATTGGCCAGACCTACCGTGATAATTTTATGGGACAAATGCTCAACAAAGTAATCACCAATAAAAAAGACGAAGGTGAACAAGAGCCTAATAATTAATATCTATTTCAAAACATATTTAAAAACCAAACAATTAAATTATAAACAAAAAAAATGCGAAAATCATTATTTATCCAATCCGTTGGAATTTTAGCCCTTTCAGTGGCAACATCATGTGCACCCTCTTACTTTGGAAAAACCTACGCTCCTACTCAAAACGTAGATGTTTATTTCGCTGCGGGAGATGTAAAAAGAGAGCACGAAACTATGGGGACAACAGAAATAGACCAGGGATTCAGTTCTATGGATAAGATGCAGCAGAAAGCCATTGAGCTTGGAAAAGCCAGAGGTGCTGACGGTGTTATTATGAAACTGACAGAAGAAGTTACGGGAAGCTCTAAGAGCGATTTTGGAAATGTAAAAAAAGGCAGCAAAAACGATACATATGGTGGCGGATCTGTCACCACCAATATGAAAGTAAAAAAAATACAGGCCACTTTTATCAAATATAAATAGGATCTTTAAAACTTATTTAAGGCAGCTTTTCTGACTTCTGTCGCAGATCATATTCTACTGTTAACTGCAAATTTCATCTGTTTTTCAATCATTTCAACATCATTTTAATAGCTTGTCATATAGCTATTGGAAAGCTATGTGTCATAATCAAATATCAATCCCCGAAAAATAGATTTGAAAATATCAGAAGTCTGTTAAGCCTGCTGATTATATCCAATACAACCTGTAATTATTAAAAAATCAATCTATCTTATTATTGAAATAGTCGTGTTTATTATGAACAATTCAGATTGTTTTTATCCGGAGTCAAAAGTGGCTTCGGATTTTTTCAACTAAGAAACGAGCTTCTTTTAATTCAAAAAATATTATAAAAAATCGAGGAATAACTTCGTTTTCTTACAATTTACATCCTCTCTAAATCGGTAGATTTGTTTATCAAAATATTCTAAAAAAATATCATCATGAAAAAGATTCTTTTAAGTATTCTTGCTTTAGTAGCTGCATTAGTTCTCATAATTGGTATCCTTGAGCTTACCAGTAATTATAAAGTTACGGAAGATATTAACCGGAATGCACCCGTAAAAACCCAACAGCAGATCGTCATTCATGCTTCTGCGGAAAAAATATATAAAATTATGAGTGATGTCAATCACTGGTCCAGTTGGAATAAAGATATTCAGGATCCGGTAATGAATGTTCCTTTCCAAAAAGGCAACAGCTTCGACTGGAAAAGTGGTGGCCTTACCATTCGATCAACTTTACATACCACAATTCCGTACCGAAAAATAGGATGGTCCGGACCCGCTTTCGGCGCTTTTGCAATCCACAACTGGATGTTGGTTCCCAATGGTGATTATACAACAGTAATTGTGGATGAAAGTATGGAAGGATGGCTGGTTTCTATGATGCACAAAAAGTTCCAGAGCCATCTTGAACAGTCATTACAAGTATGGCTGAAAGACTTAAAAACTGAAGCTGAGAAATAAATAATTCATCTAAAAAGGGATAATAATTAATAAATATATTATTAGTAATTGTAATCCTAAAATTTAAAATTAAAATTTTGTACTTTTATAGTCTAATAACCTGTGTTATTACAATCTCAACAGTTTATTAACCTCTCGTTCACGCGGGAGGTTTTATTTAAAAAAAGATTTCTTGTTAGTTTTACAACTGGAAAAGTTGAGACCTCTCAGAACTGAGAGGTTTTTTATCAACTCTTATTTTTGCTTATTAAATAACCCGTTTCTTAATTTTATATCCATTCTTCCAGCAAATGATACCAACTGATGCTGTTATCAGAATGTAATAAAAATACAGCAGATGCCTTTCTGGTATTTATTTCTCCATCAGCATTTTGTTTTTCTACATATTCTGCCAAAGCATGTTGTCCTGAAAGTTGAATATTAATCTCAGAAACCTTAATCTCCATTTCTGAAAACCTTCCAAAAGCATCAGGTAACCAATTTACCAAACCTTCATAATCCAGTTCATTTCCCCTACTCCCTTTCATTCGGAAATAAGGATGAAAATCCTTCAACATAGCTGACAGCAATGCTTCTTTATCCGGTGTATTTCCTTTGAACCAATTTTCAATTTTCTCATGAAAATCCAAAATTTCTTTCTTTACTAAATCTTTTTTATCCATTTCTTTTTATGTTGTTTCGAATAATTAAATGCGATGATCAAACCCAGGATCTGAAAACCTCCAATAGCAGAAAGAGCAATAACAATCGCATCAGACATCTGAGTTGTTTCTGCAATTGAGAAAAAAAGTGAACCAATAACTGCACCTCCAAGAACACTCCCTATCTGAATAGCAGTGCTTACAACTCCTGAAGCCTGTCCGGCTTCATTAGCAGCAATATCCGACATCACATTCTTGAGCATTGCAGGCATAACTGTTCCATGCCCTGATCCTGCTATCAATAATGCCAGATAAACACAAAGTCCCGGTTCGGCATCCCAATAGAACATAAAAGCCGATAAGAATATCCCGATAATCAACAAAAGTAAACCTGCTTTAGTGAGGCTAATACTGCTTGCATTTATTTTAGTACTGATTAATGGAGCCACAAAAAAACCTATTCCATAAGGTAAAATCGCCAATGCTGTATCTAGCGAAGACCACAATAAATACTTTTGAAGATAGAACGGATAACAAATAAAAAGTCCTGCCGTAAAATTGTAGATTAAAATAATACAAAGACCCAGACTAAATGTTTTGTTCTTCAGAAGACCTGTATAGATTAACGGCGTTTTTCCTGATCGCTCCAAACGGGATTCATATTTAATGAAAATATAAAAAAACAGCAATCCTAAAATTATCATCATAAAAATCCAGATCGGCCAGTCTGAATTATTTCCTTCTATCAGAGGATATATAACACATAACAAGGCGCCAATAATAAGAAGAATTCCTATAAAATCTATATTTGTTTTTTTCTCGGATCTGGTTTCCTGAAGGACCTTTGACACTCCAATAATACAGATCACAGCCACAGGAATATTAATTAAGAATACAGACTGCCACGTAAATCCAAAAAGCTGAAGTTTAAGGAGTATCCCACCAAGCAACTGTCCCATAATCGCAGCAAAACCAAAAACAGAACCAAATATTCCGATTGCTTTAATCTGTTCTGTGGAGGGAAATATCACTCTTATATTTGCCAATGCTTGTGGAGCCAGCATTGCAGCACCTACTCCCTGTAAAATCCTGAACCCTATTAAAAAATAGATTGTCGGTGAAAAAGCACATCCCGCTGAAGCAATCATAAAGACATAGAGACCTATAATAAACATCTTTTTCCTTCCAAAAATATCACCAAATCGTCCGCCACAAACTACTAATGCAGCATACGTTAATCCATAAGCAGCAATTACCATTTGTAAAGAAGCATTACTTGCATTAAAATCATTTCGGATCGCAGGCAGTGCAATGTTGACAATAAAATAATCAAGAGGTGAAAGGAAAGCTCCCATCGTAAGGAAACCTAATGCCCGCCATCTTTCTTTACTATATTCCATTCTAAAATTCTTACAGCAAAGAAACCATAATAAATACACGTATATTTGTACAATTAAAGGTTTATTATGTAAGATTAAATACCATGAGCAGAGAAGGAATCGATATATTTTCAGTACAGGAAAAAGAGCTTAATGATCAGACATTTTCAGTAAATTCCAGGCAGTCCTTTACCATAGTTTTTGTTAAAGCGGGAAAAGGATCTGTAAACGTAGATGAACACCATTATTACTTTAAAACCGGTAAATTTTTCCTATTGAATACCTCGTTGATTTATCATTTTTATGCTCAAAAGGCCAGTTTAATTGTCATTCAATGTCCGCTTCATTTTATTGACCAGATCAGAACTGAGGCAGACCGTATTGAAACCTGTGAAAATCTGAATAAACTGAATTACATTTCTAATAATTATCACAGCAAGGCCGGCTGCATTTTCCGCAATAATGAAGATCTCCAGTTTGCTACACTTTTAATCTATAATATACTGAGAGAATACAGATCTCTATCCAACAAAGATTACCTCATTATCCGGCAATCCATTTCCATTCTTCTTAATCTTGTAGCCCGGAATCTCATATTGAGCGACACTAAAGAAGTAAACGAAAACAGCACTGAATTCCTGGTTATGAAAATCATTAGCTATGTTCAACAGCATATTAAAGATCCTGAGAAAACAAAAGTCACTGTTATCGCTCAACAATTCGACCTTTCTAAAACTTATTTCGGTGAATTTTTTAAAAAAAATGTGGGTGTTGCCTATCAGTCATATCTACTTGAATATCGTTTGAAACTGGTCGACACCCGCTTAAAATTCAGTACGATGAGATTAAAAGAAATTGCTGCTGAATTTAGTTTCAATGATGAAAGTCATCTGTCTAAAACATTTAAAAAATACAGAGGATTAAGTCCTTCAGAGTACAGAAAAAGTTAAAACACAGAAAATAAAAAGCCTTAAACTTCCGTAAAGTTGTTTAAGGCTGTTCTCATACTAGCTAGTAAGCTCTCACATTGTAATAGAATTCATGGTTTTGATGGTTTCAATTCTTTAGCACTAATAGTATATTTTACCGTGTTCGATCTTTAACGTTTTTTCATTTTCCATTTTTTTAACCGTTCGTATAACGGTTTCTACCCGTAGGCCAGTCAGATTAGCAATTTGTTTCCGGGTAAGTGGAACCTGAAAAGAATAAGGTCCATTGTCAGAGGTATCTCCTTTTAAATATTCTATTATGGTTTTAATTTTAAAAGAAGGATCTGTAGCCGAAATATTGAAGAGCATTATATATTTATAATAAAGTCTGTCGGCAAGGCATCTGAACATATTTAAAGACAGTTCCTGGTTTTGGTTTAATAAATTGAAAAAATCAACTTTTGACAATTTCAATATTTTACATTTGGTTTTAGCAACAGCACTCATTGGATAAGGCTTTTCATTAAACAATAAAGATTCACCAAAACTTTGACCGGCGGAAAGAATATTTTGTGTAAATTCTTTTCCATCCTCATGGTAATTGTTTAATTCGACAATACCATCTACAATCTGAAAATAGAATTTAGGCAGACCTCCTTCATGAAAAATACTTTGATTGATATCATAATCTTCGTAGTCTGCACCGTAAGCTAATAGTTGATCTTCACTGATTATCATATAAAAACTTTTTTAAGGTTAAGCGATGAATATCTTAGTAAAAATGGTACTAACTGCCGTACAAATACCGAGCCATATTTATTAATTTTTAAAGATAATTGCAATAATCATCATTAAAATATTAATTTTAATTAATAATTAGAGAAAAAAAGCAGTTTAATCTCAATGATATTTAATTTAAATTGAAAGAAAGCTAAACCACTTTTGCTTTACGGGTAATTTTCGCCAGCCAAGAGGGGAAAAATCTTTTAAGAAAAACTCCCATAACTTCCCTGCCTCCGATAGCTGACTGATATTTTTTCTTTTCTATAGCACTAAGCATCTTTCTTGCAAAAACATCAACAGGCATTCCTTTCTTAGTGGCATCATCCATTGTTCCCTGTACTGATCCGTCTCCTGTAACCGCATTAATTGAAATATTGGTTTGTATAAAGCCAGGGCAGATAATCGTGATAAGAACTTTATCTTTATACAGCTCAGCACGCAGGGAATCAAAAAAACCATGCAGTGCATGTTTTGCCCCACAATAACCACTTCGCATTGGGGCTCCGAATACTCCCATCAGACTGGATACTACAACAATTTGTCCACCACCGTTTTTGATCATATAGGGCAGCGTCGCCTTAGTAAGTGCCACTGTTCCGATATAATCAACCTCTATTAAATGTTTGTCCACTTCAATATCAGTTTCCATGGCTAAAGAACGTTGTGATAAGCCTGCATTATTGATTAGGATATCAATGGTTCCGAATTTTTCAATTGCTTTTGCGGCAATAGCAGGCATATTTTTATAATCATAAAGATCTAATGGTAATATCACATAACGATTTTGTGCCAATCCTATCTTTTGTGCAATTAACTCCAGCTGCTCCTCTTTTCTTGATGAAAGAATGATCCTTGCTGCCGTTTTTGCCAATTCAGTTACGAGTGCCTCTCCTATTCCAGATGAAGCTCCTGTGATCCAGATTGTTTTATCATCAAAATAATTACCCATACCGATCTTATATTTTTAAGTTTTTATTTCCGTCCACCAATATATTTTCCGGCTGTCATTCCAGAAAACAGACATCCACCAAGAAATGTCCCTTCCAGGGCACGATAGCCATGCATGCCACCACCTCCAAATCCTGCTACTTCTCCGGCAGCATATAATCCTTCAAGCACCGTTCCATCCTCTTTTAAAACCTGCCCGTTAAGATTTGTCTGAATTCCACCCAGTGTTTTTCGCGTTAGGATATTTAGCCTTACTGCAATCAGGGGTCCATTCTCTGGATCTAATATTTTATGTGGAGTGGCAACTCTTCCTAGCTTATCGCCGATATATTTTCTTGTACTCCGGATATAATTAACCTGTGTGTCTTTTGAAAACTTATTATCCAGTTCCCGGTCTCTGGCTTCGATCTGCAATTTTATCTTTTCATATTCTAAAAGATGATCACCTGAAAGTTCATTCATCCTTTGTACAAGATCCTTCAGGTTATCGGAAACAATAAAATCTTTCCCGTGTTCTTTAAAAGCTTCCACAGGTCCGGGAGCTTTCTTACCGAAAATCCTTTTTAAAAAGAGCATATAATCTTTATTGGTAATATCCGGGTTTTGTTCTGATCCTGAAAGGGCAAATTCTTTTTTGATAATTTTCTGTGTCAGGATAAACCAAGAGTAGGAAAAGCCCGTATCCTGTATATATTTCAAAGTTCCTAAAGTATCGAATCCTGGCAAAAAAGGCGCCGGAAGTCTGTTTCCTTTTGCATCAAACCAAAGGGATGATGGCCCGGGAAGAATCCTGATCCCATGATCCGGCCAAATAGGATTCCAGTTTTGAATTCCTTCTGTATAATGCCACATCCTGTCGCGGTTGATGATATTAGATCCTGCATTTTCAGCAATCCCTATCATTTTTCCGTCCACATATGCAGGTACTCCACATACCATATTTTCAGGAGCTTTTCCTAATCTTTCCGGCCAGTTTTTACGCACAAGCTCATGATTCGCCCCTATTCCTCCGGAGGCAATAACAACATGAGGTGCATTATATTTAAATTGTGAAACAACCGTTCTACTGGTTGCTTGCCCTCTCTCTTTATTATCATTTTCCAACACATCACCTTCAACACCTGTTATCTTACCATTTTCCATAATAAGATTAGTAACCCGGTGCCTGAATTTCATCTCTAGCAGTTCTTTTCCCTTTGCTTCATAAGCTTTTTCAACAAAAGGTTTTATGACACCAGTACCTGTACCCCAGCTAACGTGAAAACGTGGCACTGAATTTCCATGACCATCCGCCGATCCATCCCCTCTTTCTGCCCATCCCACCATAAACATCAGCTTAATTCCCATTTTAGAAATATAATCATACTTTTCAGTGGCCGCAAACTTCAGATAAGCTTCCGCCCATTGCTTCGGCCAGTAATCTTCCTCGCGGTCAAAACCTGCCGTCCCCATCCAATCCTGTCTTGCGAGTTCATAAGAGTCTTTAATTCCCACCCTGCGTTGTTGGGGTGAATTGATGAGGAAGAGTCCACCAAAAGACCAGAATGCCTGACCCCCGATGTTCTGTTCTGTCTCCTGGTCGATCAGCAATACTTTTTTTCCGGCATTGGTAATTTCCATAGCAGCGGTAAGCCCTGCTAATCCGGAGCCGATGATAATTGCATCAGGTTGAAATTCTTGGTTCATTTGTTTTCTTTATCAGTCTAGATTTCTGTAAACTAAGATAATCGTTTTTAAAATTATAATAAACTGATATACCGATCTTTCGTTTAAATTCTTTCAAAATTTAGTATGTATTAAATATGATATTTAGTAATATCTTAAAAAAGATTATCTTTCATCAAATAAGAACTACCATGAGAACATTAACGATTCAGTTATTAACGATCCTTAGTTGCTTAATGTGGTCGACAGCTTTCTCACAATCAAAAACATATATACCAGTTTCTAAAGAGCTATATCAGACCATTTTGAAGAAAGACAGTCTACTTTTTAGTGCAGCTAATTCCGGAAACATTGAAAAGCTAAAAACTTTCTTTACAGAAGATCTCGAATTTTTTCACGATGTAGGAGGCTTGGCAGGATATAAAGAAACTATTGATAATTTCAAAAGAGTTGCTGAAAACTATGGTTATACCAGAAGAGTTCTCGAACCAGGTTCTATAGAAGTTTATCCAATCAAAGATTATGGAGCAGTTCAGACGGGAGTACATAAATTCTGCCGTTTGGAGAATGGAATACTTATCAATTGTGGAACGTTCAAATTTGTTCATGTTTGGAAAAATACCTCTGATGGTTGGAAAATCTCAAGAGTCATAAGCTATGGCCATTAAATAATCTTGTACATTTGCAATCCGTTTCTTAATTGAAGATTCCCATGAACATTGAATATCGAACCCTTTTACCTTATGAAAGCAAAATATACAGAACCATTCGATTAGAAAGTCTGGAAAAATTTCCGGAAGCCTTTGGAGCTAAATATGAAGAGGCCTTACAAACTGAGAAATTCCGAATGGAAAGTGATATTGAAAACCAACTATCAGAAAGATTTGTCGTTGGAGCTTTTGCTGATCAGGAGTTGGTCGGAATTTGTGTTTTTGTAAAAGAGAAAGATCATACCGGTCATCTCTATCAGATGTATATTAAAGAAAATTTTCAGGGGAGAAATATTGGATTAAGATTGATTCAGGAAGTAGTGAATGAAGCTGAAATCCGATTTGATGCCATTGAAATTATTTTGGAAGTAACTCATAACAATGTAAAAGCCTATCAGCTATATAAGAAATTCGGATTTAACGAAGTCATTGAGGCTCACAAAAGTAAGGAAAGTAACCACCATATCGTTATGAGGTATTATAAAAATCAATTTTAACACCATTTTTAGAAATTCAGCAAAATACTTTCCGCCTATTTTTTGGAAAGCCCAAGTGAAGCAATAGAAATTTATTACTTTCAGTGTACTATAGGATTAGTGGTGATTTTAGTTTTATCAAACTTCTTTTCTTTCTAATTTATTTTGAATAAAAGGAACCACAACTAAAGGGTACTGCTCCACTTCCAAATGACTTTTATCCAATCCAAAATTAATATGATCTTTTACAGACAGATAACGCAAATTGTAATAAGCTTTCATAATGAAATTCTTCCAAAACGGTATCCTGTTATCATAAGAAAGGAAACTATCCATCAGAATAAATTTAAAATCACCTATTTTATTTTGCTGATAAGCCTGCTCCAGGGAATCAATAATATCTATTTCCTCTTTTTCTATCATATCATTCACGACCTGTTTAAAATAGTAACCAACCCTTGGTTCTTCACGGAATCCTAAATCAAACTGTACATAATAGACATCATTTTTTATAATAGTATCAACAGAATATTTCTGTGCATAAGGTTCGTCCAGGATATTTACATGCACAAACCAATAAATATCAGCTCGTTTTGGCAGTCCGAATTTTAATATTGAATCTATGATTGTTTTTTCAATCTTCTTTTCAGAATTTGAGGTAGTAAGATAAACGAGATTTGTTGCATATTTCGGTATATTTTCATCCACACTCAATTTGTTAAGCGTTGGAATATAGTCCGCTAATTTTTCAAAAGACTGAATATCCGATTTTATTTGTTTTCCCCGCCACCAAACATACATAATGGCAAATAATGAAAATCCTATTATTAAAGTGATCCATCCACCATCTTTTACTTTTTGCAGATTGGCGATCAGGAAACTCATTTCTACTGTTAAAAAGATCCCAGTAATGATTATGTTTAAAATTAAAGGAACTCTTTTTATTCTTAAATAAGAATTGATCAGCAAAGTACTCATCAGCATTGTAAGGGTAACACTTAGTCCAAAAGCGGCTTCCATTTTGGTACTTTCCTTGAAATGTAAAACCATACCGACACATCCGCACATCAGAAACCAGTTGATAGCAGGGATGTATAACTGTCCTTTTACATTACTTGGAAACAACACCAAATGTTTAGGCCAGATATTTAACCTGATTGCCTCGTTGATCAAAGTAAAGCAACCACTAATTAAGGCTTGTGAAGCAATAATTGTCGCTAAAGTTGCAATTCCTAAAGCAAGCCAGAAAATAGATTGTGGAACAATATGATAAAAAGGACTTAAGTTTCCTACTTCCTCACCTACATGATTGAGTAACCACGTTGTTTGTCCGGCATAACTTAGTATTAAAGCAATTTTTATAAAGACCCAGCTTATTCTTATATTATTTCTTCCGCAATGTCCCATGTCGCTATATAATGCTTCAGCACCTGTAGTACATAGAAAGATACTACCCAAAAGCCAGAACCCTTTCGGTTCATTTACCAGCATCTGATAGGCATAGTAAGGATTTAACGCCTTTAAAACACCCCAGTTATCACTTAATGCCATTGCCCCTAAAACTCCGATAAATCCAAACCAGATTACCATTGCCGGACCAAATACTTTACCTATTTTATCCGTTCCAAATTGTTGAAAAATAAATAAAACAATTAAAATCCCTATGATCACAGGAACCGTGTTAAATCCCGGAATAACAGCCTGAACGCCCTCTACTGCAGAAGCTACTGAAATTGGTGGGGTAATAATCCCATCAGCCATTAAAAAAGCACCTCCCGCCATTGCAATAAAAACGAGCCACTTGCCACTATATCTTCTTACCAAAGCATATAATGAGAAAATTCCGCCCTCGCCTTTATTATCAGCCTGCAGGGTAATGAGTACATATTTTATTGTAGTTTGAAAAACGAGTGTCCAAAAAATACAGCTTAAGCTGCCAAGCGCAATGGCTTCAGTAATAATTTTATGATGAAAAACTGCATTTAGCGTGTATAATGGTGAGGTACCAATGTCTCCAAATACAATACCTATAGCTATTAATGATCCTGCAAGAGTAATTTTCTTATGAAAATCTGAGCTATTCTGTCCGGTCATATGATGTTTTAATGCAAAATAAGTTAAATTTTACAATCTAATTATCAAAGATGTAATATTTTTTTCTTCAAAAAAAGATTAAGCCTCACAGCTAACTGCTATGAGGCTTTTGTGATGGTTTTATTTTATAATCAATCTGTTATGCTCTTTTTTTATAAACCCTCATTGCAAAAATATAAGCCACGATCATAATTCCCATACACCATGCAAGAGCAACCCATATCTCATTACCCACAGGTTGGTTTGAAAGTAATGCGCGGATAGCTTCAACTATTGAAGTTACAGGTTGATTTTCTGCAAAGACACGAACTACAGATGGCATTGATTCTGTCGGTACAAATGCAGAGCTTATCAATGGCAGAAAATGAATTGGATAAGCAATTGCAATGGCTCCATCTACAGATTTTGCAGACAGTCCGGCAATGGCGGCTACCCAAGTTAAGGCCAATGTAAACAGAGTAAGTATCCCTGCCACAGCGAGCCATGATAATATTCCTGCAGGTGAACGAAAACCAATAATAAGGGCCACTAGAACCACTACAACAACTGAGATCACATTGGATACCAATGAAGTCAGAACATGACCCCATAATGCAGCAGATCGTGCAATTGGCATAGAGTGAAATCGCTCGAATATTCCCCGTTGTACATCGGTAAACAGACGGAAAGATACATAGCCTATACTGTTTGCAACAGCAATCAGAAGTATACCGGGTAAAAGATAATTTACATAGTTATCCGTACCTGTTTGAATGGCACCACCTAGCACATATACGAACAATAGCATAAGTGCGATCGGCATGATGGTAACGGTGACAATGGTATCCATGCTTCGGGAAACATGACGGATAGAACGCCAGAACATAATAACCATGTCAGTGAAGAAATAACTCTTTATTGTTTCCATTTAGTTTTCATTTTTTTTACCGATGATTGCAAGAAATATTTCCTCCAGAGTCGGCTGTTTTTCAATATATTCTACTCTTGCTGGCGGAAACTGTTTTTTAAGCTCCGTTAGCGTACCACTTACAATGATTTTGCCTCCGTGAAGAATGGCAATTCTATCTGCAAGCTGCTCAGCCTCATCCAAATACTGTGTGGTAAGAAAAATTGTTGTCCCACCATCAGCAAGCTCTTTAACAATCTTCCATACTTCAATACGAGCCTCAGGATCTAATCCGGAAGTAGGTTCATCAAGGAAGACAAGCTGCGATTTTCCAACAAGGCTCATAGCGATATCAAGTCTACGACGCATCCCTCCTGAGTAGGTTGATGCCCTCCGGTTGGCAGCATCAGATAAACCAATGCGTTTAAGCAGATCATCAGCAACCTGGTGTGGATCATTAAGATGTCGCAGCCTTGCAATCATAACTACATTTTCCCGTCCTGTTAAAACCTCATCTACAGCTGCAAACTGTCCTGTCAGACTAATTGATTGTCGTACATTATTGGGTTTTAATAAAACATCGAATCCGTTTACAGTCACGTTTCCGCTGTCTTGTTTTATCAGCGTACTCAGTATTTTGACAATTGTTGTCTTGCCTGCACCATTGGAGCCAAGTAAGGCGAAAATACTGCCTGCTTTGACTTCAAAATCTACTCCTGTTAATACAGAGATATCCTTATAGGATTTTTTCAGCCCTTGTACCGAAATGGCAATTTCATTCTGTAACATATTTTCCTAATTATGATGTTAACAAAGTGATACCGGCCATATCAGCTTTTCCATTTTTCAGGAATTCATAGGTCATTCGATCTGCGTGACAGTCAATAAACTGTATCTTTTTCAGATTATTATTTTTAAAAAAGGTATTTATAAGTGTTGAATTCTGAAATGTAACCCTTTTAAAATCAGAATTTTCAAAATAACAATCCTCCAGTCTACCATCGAAAACAATATCTTCAATCTGTATCCCAATAAAAGAGGTCCTATTCCATACTGCACCTTCAACGGTATTATTGATGAAAGCCCCGGATTTAAATTTCACGCCTGAGAAATCAGCTTCGGAAAAATCACAACCTTTGGTATGGCTTTCTAAAAATTCAGCATCTTTCAGTGAACACTCAATAAACTGATTATTAGCAAGGCTGGAGCCCAGAATATGACTGCTGCTCATATCAGATGTTGAAAAGTCGCACCGGTCAACATGATTTCTTTTAAGAAAATTAATTCCAGTAAGATTGGCGCCAAAGAAGTCACAGCTTTTGATGTAGCTTTTTGAAAATTCAGTTTCTTTCAGGGAGCAGCCTTTAAATATATTATTGACTAAGTTGGAGTTCTGAATCTTGCTTCCGCTAATGTTGGAATCTGAAAAATCACATTGATCAACATTATTCCCTTTTAGGATAAGACCTGATATATCCGACCCAATAAACTTACATTTCTGTATATCGGACGAACTGAATTTGTCATGAAGATTATTTAACCCCGAAAAATCTGCATCTATCCAACTTCCGTTTGACATATTCCAACTGGGCTTTTTCTCATCTTTTCCGGATAAAGGTTCTTCATTTTTTTCAGCTAAAGGTTCAGTCGGGGTTTCCTCCGGGATTGCTGACTGAAAATTATCTGAAAAATAATTAAGATCAACACCCAGAATTTCCGCAAGACGGATAAAAGTAGTGATATCGGGCATTGATTCACCACGCTCCCATTTTCCAACAGCCTGTGAGCTTATGAATAAACGCTGGGCAAGCTGAGCTTGTGAGATATTAATTTTCTTTCGTGCCTCGACAATTTTATTGCCAATGATTTTAGTATTTAACATGATCGTATTTATTTATTTTTTCGACACTACAAAGGTATTGGGGCCTATTTCCAGAATCAAAAAAATACAGAAACTTATAGTTGTATTTACGCTACTTTTAGTTGTAATCCACCACTGTGAGTGGTCTATTGAGTTATTTCGATGAATTTGCTCTTCATAAGACCTGAATAGATACATTTTCTTTAAAAAACTAATGATCTATTTTTTCTGCTATCCTGTCTTTTTTTAATATCAATTTATATTACTTCCATTCTGCCCTGTGCATTATAAAACTGCTTTCCTGTTTTACGAATCCTACTTTTGGATAATACTCCATCGCGGTTGGCACTGATAAAAGCAATACCATCGATTGCTCACCCACTTTTTCTTTCGTTAAATTGATCAGTTTTCTTCCAACACCTTCTTTTTGATATTCACCTCTAATGGCAAGATCGGAAAGATAGCAGCACCAAACCCAATCTGTAATAGATCGCGAAACCCCTACCAACAGATCATTATGCCAAGCTGTAACAATGAGATCTGAATTGTTGAGCATCTTTTGAATCCTTTCTTTATCATTCGTTGGGCGAGGCAGCCCCGCATTATCATAAAGTTCAATAACCTGATCAGCGGTTGGTATTTTATCTGTACTGTATTTTATTTCCATGGTTCATATATTTTTTTATTCATATTTATTCTTTAAAATTGATGTCTTTGTTTTTTATCATGGTATTTCTAACGTCAGATATGTAAAATCAATTAAGATCATTAGTTAAAATAAGTATCTAAATTAAACATAAAATATATAAATCATCTGCATACAAAACACAATATAAATTTCATACAATACATTGATTAATATTGATTTATATTTGTTTTTGAAAATAATACGTATAAATAATTTTCCACCAATCATTAAAAAATGAAACTTAATCACCTTAATTTAAGTGTTCCAGATATAGCATCAGCGCGTTCTTTTTTTGAAACTTATCTGGATTTTACCTGTACCGACAGCAAGTTAAACGATAGCCTTTCCGTATTAACCGGTGAAGATGGCTTTATCTTGGTACTGATGAGCCAACAGATGAATCGTAATGGAAACAACGCTTACCCGGATAGCTTTCATATTGGGTTTTATCTTAAAAATGAAGCGGAAGTTCTGGCGAAATTTGAACAGTTAACAAGCGCTGGTTTTATTCTGGAACACGAACCACAAAGGATCAGAAAAGTCTTTGGTTTTTATTATCTGCATCAGAATATACTTATAGAAATTGTCTGCGAACTTCAGGAACCCAATGAATAGGTATTTAAACTTATAAAGCATAATAAACAGCAAATTACGACTTAGTTTTCGTTATATCTTTTGCTATATCTAAATAAATAACAGCTCTAAACTCCTATTAATAAAGGGTTTTTAATTTTTATTATGTTCAGACATAATAATGTTATATTTACTCCGTTTACTATACACGTAAGCTCATATTTTGAGTTTTCATGGTTATTAGTTTTTAATCCTCAACTTCGGTTGGGGATTTTTTTGTGAGCTATAAATATAATAATCCCTTTCTACCAGAAGACTTTGTTTATAAAAACGACTAGCCCAAAAACCTTTAAATAAAAGATTTCGACAGTCTCCTTTTTTAAAATCCTTTTTTTAAATTTGACTCATATTTGTCATATATTTGTAAAAACACATATATATTTTGGTTATGGAAAAGCTAAGAAGTTTAAGAAAACAAAGAGGAATATCACAGGAAAAAATGGCTAATGCAATTGCCACTGATCCTTCCAATTATTCACGCAAAGAAAGAGGTGAGGTAAGAATATACGATGATGAATGGGAAAAATTAGCAAAGTTCTTAGAGGTTCCTGTTGAAGATATTAAAGAAGAAGCTGTTGCAAATATTGTCAATAATAATGACAGTACTACTTTCAATGATAACGCAGGTAACTTTAACCAATACTATACTATTCCTAATTCTATCATAGAGAACTTACAAAGTTTTATTAAAGTATTGATGGAGCAAAATGAAGCTTTGAAGGAGGAAAATAAGAAATTGAAAGGTTAATAAGGGTAACAGTACCTTTTTTTTAAAAATATAAATACCACTTTAGAAGCGGTATTTTTTTTTGAAAATTAATAATGAAAATTTAAAGAATAGTAGAGTTAAAATCTAATACAAGATTACAAATATTTCTAAATCCTTTTACAAAATCAAAATTCAGTTTTTCTCTTAACTTTAAGGAATACGAAGTGAGCTCATCTAATAGAGATGGCTTTATTTGACTCGTTATTTATTATGGATTTTAATAACATTTATTTTAAAGATCAATACTTAATTATTGAAAACTCTTTCATGTTGGAAAAGATTGATATAACCTCTTTTGATGACATCATCATTTCCCATGAATTTCCGACCCGGAAATACAAGTTGTACATGTTCTTTACACAACCTGTAAAATATGAACCAAGGAAAGGCTTTATTAATAAATTGATTTGCGCAATCTTCAATCGCAATAACAACCCTAAGGAGATCAAGAGGTCTTATTATGATACTTCTGTAGAAAAATTGCTTCCAATGATTAAGCAATGTCTACCGGAGGCTAATATTCCAGATTTAAGAAACAGTGTATTTTGGGAAACAGAAGACGAAAAAAATGGGTTTCAAAGAACCCTTCATATTTACAGTAAGGATAAACTTTCTTTAACCGATGTATTTAAAAAGCATAATATGATGCGTAAATAAGAGGCCTCATAAGTTTCTTAAACCAGTTTAAGAAGGTATAAAATCTAAGTATATAAATTTGTTTCAAGAAATTAATACAATGGCATTACATACTCCAAAACTCGTCGCGGGTATATCTATCCCTGATAGCAGTTTAGCCAAACAGGCTACTGAACTTTTAATTGAACACGGTTCAGAATTCCTTTATAATCATTCACTGAGGACGTTTATTTTTGCCTCATTGAATGGCGACCAAAGAAAGCTGGTTTATGATCCGGAGCTTTTATATATCTGTTCTGTTTTTCATGACCTGGGACTTACGCCACATTACAGCAGTCCTAATAAACGTTTTGAAGTGGACGGAGCCGATGCAGCACGTAATTTTCTGAGGGGACATGGCTTATCAGATCAGACCTTACAATTGGTTTGGGATGCCATTGCACTGCATACTACACCAGGAATTGTAGAATATAAAGAGGCTGAAGCGGTATTACTAAACTCCGGGGTTGCACTGGATGTGGTAGGAAAAGGATATGATCAACTATCGGATACTATTCGAAAGGAAATTACAAGTTATTTCCCACGCACCAATTTTAAGAAAACAATTATACCCACTTTTTTTGAAGGGTTCAGACATAAACCACACACGACCTACGGCAACATGAATGCTGATATCTGTACCTGTATGATCCCAGGTTTTAAAAGCCCCAATTTTTGTGATGCCATCTGGCAATCTCCCTGGGAGGAATAATATACAATTTTCAAACTCAGGTCTGTAATATAATTTAAAAAAGAGGCTGTTCACAGTGAGCAGCCTCTTTATACCTAAAAAAATTTTATCAAAGATGATTAAGGGGTTACATAGAATCTTGGCCCATGATATTTCCACGTGTCATTTCCATATCCCAATTCATTAAAACTGGTTGTATAGAAATGTGATCCTCTTTTAGTATTGAAATATTCGTATACCGGAATGTTAGTTCCATTTAAATTGATAGGTGCACCTAACATTTTAATTTTCCTCCAACCGTTTGCTTCTTGCAATTCATCAACAATTCCACTAATATAAGAATCCCCGGTGTTTGTATTATGCCAAATTGTAATATAAGGGTTACTGGTTACTACAGGACCTACAGCTCCTAAAACTCTCTCTTTAAAATAGGATGCAGGAAACGGGTGATCCTGAATGGTATAATAATGTTGCATTCTAGAGTCACTGTAGTAAGCTTGAATTATGTTAGGCATTTCAAACTTAGCCTCTCCATTCTGTGTTCTTGCTTTTGCTGCCACTACATTCATGTTTTCATCATTTTGCATATCTGTATCAGATGAGCAGCTTGTGAAAGTTAAAAATACCGTTAATGTCAACGCTGACATTCTGAAAAAATTTCTCATAAAACTGTTTAATTATTTAACGTTAAAGTTTTGACAAATATACAAAAATTCTTTAATTAGTGATTAATAAATACCATATAAATACTATTAACATTACATTTCTTACAAAAATTATATCACTTATTAGTGTAATAAAACAATCAATATTAACAAATTTTAAATGATAAAGAATTTAAACATTCTTTTTATTAAATTATTTTAAAATGAATTATAGAAGTGATAATTTTTTACACAATCTCACCAACCGTTTCAATTCTTAATAAGAAATCTTTCACTAGTATTTCATTGTGTCTTCTTACATTTTGAATATCTTATTATTTTTTATAGCTGAATTATTTTAAAATACGTTCTAAAACAATTCACAAATAAGGGATCGTATAAACAACTGTACACAAATTATTTAACATAAAAAAAAATATTAAAAAAACACAAGTAAATAATATTTATATCTATACATTTGATTAATTAACACATAAATACAATGAGAAAAATTTTTATTATTGGTGCTTATTTAGGGATATATTCTTTGAATGCACAAACGACCATTTTTGAAGACAGCTTTGAAAGCTATGTAGACTTTGCTTACACGACAGGAACTGTTGGCAGTTGGACTTTAACAGACCTTGATGGTAAAAACTCGTATATTTTAAACGGTTCTAGTTTTCCTAATCAGTCGATTCCAAAAGCCTTTATTGTCTTTAATAAAGCAGGAATAGTTCCGGCTACGATATCTGACCAGACAGGTGCCAGAACTGGTAATAAGGCAATGGCCTGTTTTAATGTGAGTACTCCAGCTCCACTTGTCAATAATGACTGGCTGATCAGTCCTAAGATTACTTTAGGATCTACTGGAAATAATGTTAGCTTCTGGGTAAAATCAATCAATGAATTATACGGTGAAGAAAAATTTAATGTATGGGTATCTACTACAAATACCACTACCACTAGTTTTACTAAGCTTAATCCTAGTGTGATTGTGACTCCAGCTGTCGTAGAATATAACCAGCATACTTTTAATTTAGATGCTTACGCCGGACAAAGTGTATATATTGCTATACAGTGTGTTTCAGATGATCAGTTTGCCTTGTTTGTTGATGACTTTAAAGTTACAACAACAGGAACCTTAGGTACTTCTGAAACGTCTAAAGCTTCTTCTAATATCTCTGTATATCCAAATCCGGTATCCGACATTCTTACTGTTAAATCTAAAGAAAAGATTAATAATATAGAAGTTTTCGATATCAGCGGAAGAAAAGTAAATGCTACTTTAAATAATGACAAAGTTGATGTGAGAGCTTTAAATTCGGGAAGTTATATCATCAATATTGAAACTAAGGAAGGTAAAACTACTGAGAAGTTTATCAAAAAATAAGTACTGACAGACTTGAATTCATAATTGAAAAACACTCCAAATGGAGTGTTTTTTATTGGATACAAATCCACTTTCTACATTTTCCTATTGTCGACAATGACATCAAATGGGTTTTCAAAAGAACTTCTATCTTTTAAATATTGCTTGTCTTCTTCTGTTAATTCATCTGTTCCCAGCCCAATGTCTTCCCACTCCTTTCCGTCCTCTCTTCTATGGGCAAATTCAATACTTTTAATTGTTGGTTTTTTATTTAATCCTAAAACAGTCAGATCCATCAATTGACCTTCTTTAATTTCACCCTTCATAATTCGTCCAAACAGGAAAAACTGTCGTCCTGTAATTTGGAAAACATAATCAAGTTTAAACTGAGCAACAACTCGATCTCGCCAACTATGTCCACAATACCTGCATTGCTTTGCCTTTGGTGTACGGGCAAGTTTATAACACTTCGGACAGTTGTTGAAAAATACCTTTTCTGGAGTTTCAGCCATAATCCGCTTAGCTACTTCTAGTTCAAATTCTTCAGGAGTACTCTGAATATACATATGATACTGCAATGCTAACATTTCATCATTAGTCATCAAATTGCTAAAATAGTTTTTGATATAGTCTACAGTCTCTTTTTCCACGTTCAGTCTTATTTTGATTCTTACTCAGTGAAAAGGATTTTCAATCAGAACCTTCCTTTTCCATTTCTGTATTAATATTTCCTAATTTTCACACAGGAAACACCATTTATTTTCAGCTTCTTCCCTATTTTTTTTAGTAAACCTGTTTTCTCATCACGCCGGAATACAAAAACATTTCCGCTTCCTGCATTGGCTACAATTAAAAACTTCCCTGTTTCATCCATACCAAACACCCGTGCCTGTTTTCCATAAGTAGATTGATAACCAACATTTTTTAATGTTCCATCATTAAGAATTGAAAAAATGGCAATATTATTTTCATCACCCCGATTAGAAGCATATAAAAACTTACCGTCTGGAGAAATGTGAATGTCAGAGCTTTCAAAATTTTCTTTAACCTCATCTGAATGGGTATTGATCCTTTGGATATTCTCTAGTTTCCCATTATCATATGAATAAGCATCGACTGCTCCACCCAATTCTTCAATGCAATAGGCAAATTTACCATCGGGATGAAAAGTAAAATGTCTTGGTCCAGTTCCCGCATTGGTCGTTATAAAAGGCTGTTCAGCAGTTTGTAATGGTTCGGTTCTATCACCTTCAAATCGATAGGATCTAATTTTGTCCGCACCCAGATCAGGGGCAAAAAGGTAATTAAAGTCTGGTGAAAAAACAGTTGAATGAACATGGGAGCGGTCTTGTCTATAAGGATTGATACTCCCTTCTGAAAACTGAAAATTCTGAACACCCGGCTGTATGGTTCCATTTTCTAAAATCGGATATACAGAAATACTTCCTTCTGTATAATTTCCATTGACCAGCCATTTTCCATTCTTGTGAACAGTTACATACACCGGATTCTCACCACCACTCTTTTGACTGTTGATAAAACGGAGCGTTTTCTTTTCGGAATTAAATTCAAAACTGCTTACACTTCCTGCATTTTGCGTTTTACTTTCGGTACATGCAAAAATGTATTTCCCATTGGGAGATAAAGTTAAATAGGACGGATTTAAAACACCTTTAAAAGATGTTATTTTAGATAGTTTTCCACTAATGGTATCCAGTTGGTATACGTAAATACCTTCTGTAGTTTTATCCCGGTTAAAAGATCCGAAAAAGACATAGTTATTTTGTGAGTACAGATGTATTGATGCAAAAACGGCAACGGTTAAGGCTATTAATTTTTTCAATTTCTTTAAAGTTTATTGGAAGTTCTGGTAATAGAGTAATACTCCACAAATTTAATCATTGTACCCATTCATTGCATCAGATACATCTTTATTATTTTGATGTATAAAGTAAGTTGCCAAATCTGTATTGGAAAATCTGGTAAAATTCGCTTGGCGCAACAATGTCACCAATTGTCCCCTATGATACGTAGCGTGATTAACATAATGAGGAAGTGTTTGCCAAAACAGCATTTGTTCTTCTCCACCTCTTGGATATCTAATCGTGATTGGCTGTTGATAGTGATCTTCAGGATAGCTTTCTATAAAGCTTTTTATGTCAACGGATGCCTTTTTCCAAATTTCTATCAACTCACTTTTCGTCCCTTTAAACTCAGTTGATAAATAAATTGGATCAGGAGTATTTGTCCAGAAGTCAATCCAAATCTTTTTGGCACTGACCATATGTACAACAGTCTGTTTAATACTCGTGAAACTACTAACAACAGGGCGCTCCCATTGCTCATCATTAATTTGACCAAGCCATTCAATCGTAATTTGGTCTGCCCAATTGTTGTAATTAACTAATTCTAAAAAAAACTTTTTTGTCATTTTACTTTTTATTTTAAGTTCAATGCAAAAGTAAGTTCAGGGAAAGCTATAAAGCTGTAGTTAATCGTTCAAAAGCTGTTTATAAACGTTCACATTTTGTTGCTGAAATTGTTTTGGACTTATTCCATAAATCCGTTTAAATGATTGAGAAAAACTTGAATGATTTTCATATCCAACTTCGTAAAATACTTCGCTCGGGTTTTTGTTTTGTAGTAATAGTGATGTTGCTATTTCCATTTTCTTTTGCAGGAAATATTTACTGGGTGCCACATTGTAAAGTCTTAGAAATTTTCTTTTGAAAGTAGAAATGCTTGTATGGCACAAAAAGGCTAATTCATCTAATGTAAGATTATTGATGAGATTTTTTTCAACTGCTTTCTTTATTTCAATATCTGAATATTCTTCCATTTTTCTTGTTTGAAATGACAAGATAGCACTGGGGTATTTTTCAAGGAGATATAGCATTAATTCTTCAAACTTCAGTTGCAGCATTTGTGTTGAGACAAAAGATGATTTTTGCTGAATTAATTTAAGTGATAAAATATAATGGTTAATGAATTCATCCTTTTCAAATACGAGAAAGGGCTCTTCAACTTTTTCTGCATAGGCAGAAATACTTTTAATAATATGATCATATTTAATAAAAAAATGCGAGAGTGCCAGATCATTAAAAAAAAATAAAGTGCTGCGGTATTCATTATCAACAGAAAGCTTTTCTGTCATTAAACAATTATTTGAAGAAAGAATGGCAAATTGAGCGTTCGTAATTGTAGTTGCTTTATTTGCATAATGCAACACTTTTTCACCTTTTTCTAAAAAATTAATAAAATTCTCCTGAAGGAGTATTTTATTTCTTTGAGCCTGTTCCTTAGAAATGTAGCTGTATGTGCTAAGAATATCTCTGTCTGGTTCTCTGTTCACCTGTTGTTTGATCGTTTCCATAGTCCATCTGATGTCTTAGATGAGGATTCAGTTATATACAAATGTAGTAAACAGAATTCATTCTTAAGGAGTTTTAGTTTTTATTGAGACGCTCCATAATTAATGATGAAAAACATTTAACTCCTGTTCTGATACTTTCTTCGTCCACCTGAAAATTAGGTGCGTGATTCATCGCAATAATTCCTTTTTCAAAATTGGAACCACCAAGTAAGAAATAAACGCCGGGTGTTTTCTGTTGGAAATAAGCAAAGTCATCATTAAAAAATGGAACCTGTCCGTAATCGGGAGTGACTGCATTTTTTCCATATATATTATCAAGCGTTTTTATAGCAACTCCTGTTAATTTTTCGTCATTGATCACTGTGGGATTTTCCTGTATAAATGACAAAGAAAGCAGTTGGTCTTTATAACCGTTGTCTTCTATTATTTTCTTAACACGAGGAATGATCTCCGTCAGATGAGATTGATCTGTTTCATATAAATAAGCTTCCAGGAAGAATTGATTGTTCTTAGAACGGGTAGAAAAATGTTCATCAACAAACAGATAGTTCTTAAAAATAGTATTGGGGTTCATCAATCCAATTTTTGGATCAACCATATTTTGTATTTCCCATGGCTTACTCCCAGTAGTTGCACGAAATAAGGAACTACTGATCTTTTCCATTAATCCTTTTGCATCGTCTTTTGATAGTTCATTTTTTAACTGGATTCGTATTCTTTTCTGATAGGCAAACATCTCATTGGGTTTAACCATTATTTGTCCTACCGGTAGAGCTGACACATGCAATCCGTAGATCTCATCAGGATTTATTTTGGACAGCAATCCACTATCAACCATCGACTTGGCACCCACAAAGGTTTCTTCTTCCGGTTGAAATATAAAATACACTGTTCCCTTTATAGATTCTTTATTTTTTGAAAGGACATCAGCTATTCCCAATGCAATTGCCATATGTACATCATGGCCGCAACCGTGCTGAATACCTTTTATTTTAGATTTAAAAGCCACTGCATCAGGAAAATCGTTTGGCAATGCATCCATATCAGATCTCCACGCAATTTTTTTTCCTTTTTTACCTCCTTTTAAAATTCCCACAACACCATGACCATATACATCTGTTTCCACTTCAAGCCCCAGATCAAGTAAATATTGTTTTATGATCTTTTGAGAACGAACTTCGTGACCTGCCAATTCCGGATTTTCATGAAAGTCTCTCCTGATGGCTACCAGTTTTTTAAAGATGCGATCTGTTTCAAGCTCAATAGACTCGTGAACTAAGTGCTCTTTTGTCTGTTTTGGATTAGCAGTTTTATTTTTCAGTTTTTGAGCAGATGCAATGGTAGTAACAAGGCACATTAAACTTAAAGCAAGTTTTTTCATAGTCTATGGACGGCAATTTTAAACACTTAAAATGATCAAACAAATATACCTCAAATGATATTTGCTAAATTGTAAAAATGTAAGCCTCTTCATGAAAACAATTATGGCGCTTGATCTGTTACATTCAAGCAATTTATACCACTTTATATCACTAAGTTATGTAAAAAAGGTTTATACATTCATCAAACGTCTATATTTCTGTATCGATTTGAGTAGTAGATTGATATTATAAAAAATATATTATATAAAACATTAATAAAATATCCATAATTATATTTTTCCGCCGAAAGTCCAGAATCTATAGAATATCCTGAAATATTAATTATTACAGCAATAACTAGCAATGCTAACCAAAAAAGAATAAAGCTTACCGTGTTTCCTTTTAAGTTATCTATGGATTTTTTATCTTTTAATGAATATGAATAAATATAATTAGGCAACCAGGAAGCCACTGTAAGTAGCATAGACAGATTAAAGGATATGAAAAAAGGGAACAATGTTAATGCCAACAATGCACAAAAAAAATAAATAGCTACAAATCTATTTTTATCCTCTTTTTCACCTTCCTTATAAATAAACAATGGAATATTCATCAGTAATAGAAAAAACAACACCCAAAAATTAAAGAAAGAGGATTTTTCTACATTTTTGTTTTCTAAAAACATATACAAATTAAAGCCAGCCCATATCAGGTTGATTCCTATTTGCACAAATGCAGATCGGGTCAATGGGCTGGTTTTCTTTTTATTCTCCCGGTATTGTTGTTGAACTTTTTCAAGTTCTTGTTGCAATTTCTTGTTTTTGCTAAACATTCCTTATCTAATGATTTGCAGGCTGTCCGTCCCCTTTGGAATATACAGTAACATGTCTATAAAAGTTTTTCTATTCATCCCATTTTTGTCAATATCATCATAGCCTAATAGAGACTCACCACGATTTAACCCTTCTTTTGGTTCTAATCTAACTATTTTATTATTGGCATAAAATTTCATCACATAATTTTCTATAGGATAAACATTTTGCGAATATTTATCTGAATTAGCACGTGTTGTAGATACAGATTTTCCCTTTCTACCTTTTGTTGACTGAAATTTTGTTATCATATCTTTAGGAAAATACTCTGCCTGATACCATTCTGAGTCTGCATTTAAAAAAATTGTATTCAAATAGTCATAATCCTTTTCTTTAAAGGCTGAAACCATATTTTTATAGAAGCTTACAACTTTTAATTCTAAGTCTTTTTGATTTAATTTTGACAGGTCTTGTCCATCCTCCCATCCTTTTATAGTATAAGGTACAGAAGCTTCGAAATTCACGCTGGTTTTATATTCTGTTAACTTTGAATAATCAATGTTCTGATCACTATTCTTAAACTCTAATACCTCTTCCGGAGTTTTTATTGATCCATCCTTATTCCATGCCGTTTTTTCTACTTTCAGGATAAAGTTCTCACCATTCTCAAGAAAATTCTTTTGAGTTCCATTATTATCATATCCCGGATAAAGCTCAACCTCAATGCTTTGTTTCCCGCTTTTCAGAATAGAGGAATTAATATTTACTCTTGCCATTCCAGGAATTTTATCAAAGTTTGAATAAACAGGAACTCCATTTACCATTACCTTGAAGTTAAATATAGATTGGATATCTAATTGATAAAGCGGTTCATTGTCAAATTTCTGAACTTTTTTAGAAATATATTCTATTCTCTGTTCTGCCGTCATTGTTTTATTTTTTGATTCTTGTGCACAGCTAATAAGACTTGCTGTCAATAATAATGTTAATATAAATTTTGTCATTATCTCATTATATTATAGGTAATTTCCAACCTGTTTTCCATGTATAAGCGTCTAGTACTACTATTTTTCCATCTGCGGTATAATGTATTCCGTCTTTTTCTTTTAATGCTTTTATATCACCTGCTCCTCCATCATCAGCAACAAATCCAAGACTGATATTAGCTTCCAGTAACAATCCTTCAAATTTTACTTCAGGCTCTACATAAATACTGTGGGTGTCAGCTTTTGTAACAAACTCCAAAGCTACTCCTGTCTTTACTTCAACACTGGCTTCAATGTATGCTTTTGATTTCCAAAAAACAAAAACTTTCATACTTCCATTAGCCTGTAAATATCCTTTAATAGCAACTGAAACCTTTCCACCAAATTTACAAGGACTTCCATCATCATCTTTCATAAGTCTGGTCGTAAAATCACTGCCGGAAGCAGTGTTAATACTTCCCTTTAAAGACCCAAAAATTTCACTGCTGATAATTAGATCTAAATTAATATCAAAATTATCACCTAATGCTTCATCAAGGACATCAAGTATAGCAACAACTGCAAGAACTACAGGATGTTTAATTTTGTATAGC
Source organism: Chryseobacterium sp. FW101-FHT12H09 (assembly GCF_058790395.1). Lineage (NCBI taxonomy): Bacteria > Pseudomonadati > Bacteroidota > Flavobacteriia > Flavobacteriales > Weeksellaceae > Chryseobacterium > Chryseobacterium sp. FW101-FHT12H09. The sequence continues at coordinate 424,925 of NZ_JBYTCP010000003.1, forward strand.
AGCTGATAGAGATCATATTTTGCTTCAATTCCAAATAAAGGATCTAAATTAATTGCCCCTTCTATTAAAGTACCCATTACTGGAGTTTTCAAATCTGAAGGTGCTTCAGCACACCAGCTTACAGAAAGTCCCACTTTCGGAGGCGTAAGTTCGAAACTCCAATTGCTTTTACTTTCACCTCCCCTTTTTTTAATAAGCTCCTCTAGTTTTGCTTTACGGTTACTGATTGTGGCATTACCAGAAGGGGAATTTCTGGTAGTTTCGCTATTATTTCCTTTAACAATTTTTTCAATAAGTTCCTTTAAATTTACAATCTTTTGAAGAAACTCTTTAGCTTTACCAAATTCAGAACTAAAATCGAGTGCTGCATACGGCCTGTCAAATTCACAAATCAGATTGAATTCTGCATCAAGTGTACCATGTGCTTTTTTAATAAGATTCGTAGCCTGACTTCTTACAGAATTACTTTTACGCGCCCTGTTTCTTTCCTGCGAAGCCTGTTGAATTTTTCGTTTGTTTTTTTTCTTTTTATCTTTTGGAATATTTCCTTCCTGCTGGGCATTTAGCTGCTTGATACGTTCATCGGCTTCCAGCTCTTTAAGTTTCCATGTTTCATGATATTCTTCCCTTAAATCATTGAATTTTTCACCATCATAATTATAAGCTATCTGAAGAGTCCATTTTGTATCTGGATAGACAATAATATTTAATGGGGTGCGAAATGCACACGTATTGAGATTTACGGGGTATTTTTGAGCAGCCCAGCTACTATTGGGCCAAATGGTGTTTACCAGACCAATCAAAGGACTCATTGTATTGCCCCAACTGTAATCATAGCCTATCTTTAACTTAAGCAATTCATCAGTCGGAGGCTGATATTCAAACGGATAAGAATCTTCTAATATTTTAAAGCCTGATTGTCCTTTCACTTTTTTACCGCCCGCAACCAAAGTAATCGCCTGGGTCAGGGTACTTTTATTTTCTGCTTTTTTTGTCTGTGCTTCACCTCCACTAAATAGTTCTTTGCTTTCCGCTAATCTCCATTTCCTTTTTTTTGTGGTACTATCGATCTTCAGAAGCTCTTCTATTTTTGAGATATCTATTACTTTTCCTGTATGCCTTAGCTTACCTTCATACAGACAATCTTTTGAGTTGACGTCTTTTAATTCAATGGTCAGTTCTTTTCTCATTTTATCTACTCCAGCAACAACAGGAAATATTAACTGTGTAGGATTTGGATTGTCTTTCAGTGGAAAAACCTGTATATCTACTTCCTCTTCATCCTTTTTATACTTCCCATGAATTTCTGAATAACCACAAGGTAGAAAATTAGCATAGTTCGTTTCAACATCTCCAACCAATATCACTTGATTTCCTGTAGGTTCAAGCAAAGAAACCCCAGTATGTAATTTTACTATATTAATACTATTCTTATCGCATTCCAATTCCTTTCCTGAAAAAAAGACAGAGGCTTTTAATTGAATTGAATTTTGATCAAATTTATTATTTTCATCATTTGCATAAAAACTCCAAACAGGATCAACGTAAATATTTGTTATACATTTCTGGTAATTTACACCGTCTTTTAATTCACTTTTAGTGGTGTTAAAAGATGGTTTATTCTTAGAGAGATATACTCCTACTTCTCTCGTAATTTTAGGAAATGAATTGGGTAATTTTTCCTTATTAATTTTATCCAATTCTACTTTTTCACCATCTTTCTTCCATTTTCCATCCACTTTTTCGTGCATAGGTAAATCCTCTGCCTTATAATTATTGTCAAATAATTGTATTTCTATGTCTTCCCCATATAATCCATCTGTATAAATATGTAACTGAATAGTTTCTCCATATTTTACATCTCTGGTTATTTTTTTACCATCGTTATTAATGTCATATTCTCTCCATTCATAACCAAAAACTTTTGGTTTAGTTTTTACTTTTACAAATACTCCATTTTTTGTGCTGTTCCCTGGTTTACCCTTTCCGAGAATGTAAGGTTCCAACCATGCGATCCCACCCCAATACAGACTAATAAAATTCATGGAGTGGCCTTTAACCTTACCAATACCTACAGTGGTATTATAAGAACCTTCCTGGAAATCAGGTTTATGTTTACATACACTCCAGATCCATACTAAATTATTTTGTTCGTCAACTGCCAGTTTATCCCAGTTTTCAACTTCTGCTCTTAAATATGCTTTTCCTTCCTTTGGTTCCAGAAGGACATACTTATTCGTTTCGTTATACTGATCTTTACTTTCAGGATATATTTTTATTTTAGGACTATTCATGACAATACATTTAACTGGACATAACTTTGATTATCAACAAAAAAGGGTAACATCTCAGTTAAAACTTCCTTATCTGCATTCTTCGCATTCTTCTTGGTGGCTTCAGCTGTTTGTCCATGATTAATGATCATTATACAATCAGGGCCACCAATAGGGCATGTTGCCTTACTGTCTTCCAGTAAAACTTTTCCACTATTATCCTGAAGTGTTATCTTTTCGTAGAAACCACTCCATTGGGTAACTATAACCTGACAAGGATTATTATTTAATTTTGCACAACTTCCAAAAGTGTTTTTCTCAAACGTTTTGCCAATATCCATATGTGTGGCTATCAGTTTATCACCGCCATCCTTATCATTGATATAGCGTTTACTCTGTGTCTTCACCTTAAGTTTATCCGGCGTAGTACCAAAATTACACTTGCAGGTAGCACCTTGGCAGACTAAATGTTTTTCACTCATCTTGTATTTTTTGGCATTTATTTACTATGATCTATTCTGGTCATAAAACTGAAAATCAATTATATATTCTACCTCTTTTTCAAAAGTTGATAGATATCCATTGATTGAAAATATTTCGTTGGTTTCCTGATTAAATTTATACAAAAGCTCAACTTTCCCTTTTTTTCTGTTTTTATTGAACATATCTTCTTCTTCGGTTCCGGTGATCTTTAATGCTATTCTATTCCCTCCCGTATATTCATGACTTAAAATATATTCAACTTCATATCCGACATTACGTGAAAGACCTGAAAAGTAGATATCCAAAGAATCCTTCTTTAAAAAATACGGATAACTTTGATAAACAGGCATAAAGAACAGTTTATAAAATGTATTCCTGCTAAATAAATCTTTTTTTGAATCGATGTCAGCATATGCCTGGTTTAGCTGTTCTATTATTTCGTCTGTAACTTCTGACTGGTAATATTCTTTCAGTTTTGGAAAACATTCTGTTTGCCAACGTTTAGCAATGTCTTCATTATTCAGTATACTTTTAAGTTCTCCATTCTTGTTGGTAGAAACTTGTAAAGGGTACAAAACCTGTTCAGCTTTCTCAAACAGCTGCTCAATAATTTTGTCGATTTCCTGGTTATTTATATATGTCTTTTCCTTTATCAATTCAATATACGCTTCTGTTCTTTTTACTCTGATTGTATAATGAATCTGTAAATTTTTAGGCTTAAACTTTATAATTACCCCATACACTTTATCACTCGGTTTCTCTGGAAGTTCTATTGTCGAACTTTTCAGCAACCTAACGTCCCTTACCTTATATTTTTCTGAAGGAATATAGATGTATTCAACATATTTAGGTAATGAAACAGTCAGTAATTCTAAAAGACCACAGTGTCTATTATGAAAGCCCACAAGTTCTTCAGCTGTCATATCATATTCATTAGAGAGAATTTCCAAATTAAGGATTCCCTCTGTTTTTACTTTGATATATTCTTTTACGACAGAATCTTTCATAATTCTTTAATACCCTTTGACTAACAATTATTTTGTTGCTGGTGCTGCGTATCAGCTATTTCTTTTTCTTTCTTTCTTCAAATGAAGCCTCTGTTACCTTTCGGCTGTCATGATCTGATTTCGACTCAAATCCTATTTTAAGATATTCCAATTTCTTGGTCGCAGTATAAGTTAATTCATAATACTGTAACCTTCCGTCTTTACATTCCGCTCCCGGAGCACGGTAATCACCACCAAAAGTCTCAGTCGTAGTTCCTGAATCATTTACACCATCAATATCATCATCTACATATCCGAATTTACCTGAATAAGGAAGATCTGAACGATAAGAATTAATCTCCTCAACTTTCATACCCGCTTTTACCGGAAAACCATTAAGATTAACAGCTTCTTTATATACTTTAAAGGGATAGATGTAATTTTTCTTCTTTAATTCATTTTCAGCATTAAACTTTTTTACCTGATCATCACTTATTAATGATTTTCCACCCTCCATATTTCGAGCTGCTATATTTTCTCCAGATTCAAAATCTCTTGCGTGATTTAACTGCTGAGACTTACCTTCCGGGCTATCCAGATTGAGAAAGAAAATATACACTCCGGCAACTTCTTTATTATTGTTCTGCCAATCATCTATCGCAATACCCAAATCATCCCAGACATAGGCAAGATCTGTATCCCGGCTTGGTTTTCCCAATACTTTTATCCAATCTTCAATCGGTGTTCCCAACTCTAACTTTTTCCCTTTGTAGGTTAATCCACAGGATTCTATTTTAATAGTGGCTTGGGACACATCTATAGTTTCTTTTTTCATATTTTGACATTGAAAATTTAATATTGCAAATAACAGTACTGAAAAGATGATCTTTATTTTATTTCTCATTTTATTTATTACTTACAAGGTATATTGTTGAACGACTATTGTCATAATATCGACGTACTATTACTTTATCATTAAATGGATTTTTCCACTGCATTAAATTTATCTGATCCAGATTGTTGTTATAATATTTAAAATCCATACTATTCTTACCAATTTTCAGGCGGTAATAGGCATATCCATAAGGGTAGAATGAGAAGAAAAAGTGGTTTCCAGAACTGCTATTTCCTAATACAGATGTTTCATATAACTTTAAATTAGTTTCAGTCTGGATCATCTTTTTTCCTGAAAATAAACTAAACATCTTTTTTTTACCCTCATATTGTTTTTTTAATTCATAATCATACAGACAATACTCTTTATCTTTATAGGTATACAAAATATAACCCGAATCTTCAAAACTATAACAAGATATATAATTTGAACTTATTTTTCTCCCCAGAATCTTTAATTTTATACTATCAACTCTTTTTTGTTTAATACTATCGTTGTTCTTAAAATCCACTTGTGAATTTTCTAAGCTTGTACGAATAGAATCTCCAATTTTATATCCATTTATGATTTCAATCTTTTTTATTTTGGACCAAGGAAATGAATATTTATAAACCCCATCATTATTGTACACATAAATATTTTTATTCTCGTCTACCTCAATATTATAAAAATCATTTTTTACTTGCCATATCTTTTTAAAATCTCCATTGTAAACAAAAAGAGATTTATCACTGGTTGCATAATAATATTCTGAATCATGTTTTAAATTTATAATACTGTCATTAATAGAATCCATTTTAAACTTAGAATCTGAAAGCTTAGGAAAAGAATCCTGATCAGGATGCTTATCTTTTTCCGGTATAGAATAATTACAACTAAAAAGAAATATAAGAAGAAGCAATCCTCCAATAGATCTTATAAAAGACGCTTTTCTCATTTGGTCATTTTTTCAAAATATCCCATGATTTCTTTTATCTTCTTTACCGCCTCCGTGTTCATTTCTTGTAGTTCGTGCTCTGCATGATCATAAATAGTACCATATTTTAGATCTTTTGTTATAGCAGGGTTTCTTGCTACCCAATCATTCAGATATTTATCACACCATCTTGCATTGGGAGATGATGGATGTACAAAATATGTTTTGGTGGTATAATCAGCTAAGGCAGAACCGTCCATTCCATTTTTAAACCTTGTGGTCACTTCTTTTATTGCCATCTTTGCCAGTTCTGCACTGATCTTATTCAGCGGATGAGAATAGCTGTCTTTTGCAATCTGGGAGTGAGAAGGATTAACACCATAATTGGTATTCAGATGGGACTGTGCTTCTGGAATAACCTCATCAAAAGAACCCAGCACCAAATTGAAAACAAGTTTCGGGAAAAAGGCCATGATCTGTCCGGTATACCCCATTCCTTTCTGAAGGTTTTCGGCACTACGAGCTCCTAATTTTTCAAAGAAATCCCTCGACATCCACTCTTTCTTGTCTGCATTCTGATATTCCTTTGCAAGAAAATCCTGAAATTTAAGAAATTGATTGAACCAAGATAGCCATGTAGCGAATTCTACACCAAGATAGCTGGAACTTTTCTCCGCTTTATCAGATTTCTGTCCTTTAGAAAGATCTTCCAGGACACTAATAATAAATTTCTCAGCCAGAGATCTTTGTCCCGGTACCCGTCTTTTGTATTCTTTGATTTTAGGATCAAACAAAAGGTCTCCCATTTTCGGACCGACACTGGCCATTGTATCATCAGTCAAAAAACGACCGCTGACTACTGGAATTCCAGTATACTCTTTTCCTTTATAATAAGACACCCATGGATAAGCATCAACTCCCAGTCTTCTCAAAGAGATTTCAACAAAATTGGTATGTGAGAAATAATCTTCCAAAACGTGAAGTGCCCCTCCCAAATGTCTGAAGCCTTCCGGTGTTCCTCTTTTAGAAACCGCAAGTTTAAGTTGTTCTTTTACATAGGTAACAGAAGACGGACGTTCAGGAAAGTCTTTCCAAAAGAAAGATGACATATTTCTGGTTGCATCTATTTTCCAGGACTGACCATTATCTCCGGCATAAAGTTTTTTTTCTGTACCCGTTCCATCATACATAAAAGAAATAACCTTTCCTTTATCATCTTTAGCATCAGATTCATCTGCCAGTCCAAAAGGATTATCAATATGCTCTTCCGGACGGTAAATTCCAAGAATATCTTTTGTAAGGCCTCCATATTCTTTATTAAATTTTTCTTCCAGTGTTTTATAATCGTCAGCAGGATTTTTTCCCGCATCTTTCAATGGATCAAAAACAAATTCTCTAATAGCCAGAATTTTGATCAACTGCACCCAGCCTTCATGTGAAAGCTGCATTGGGCTTACTTCTTTGATCACCTTATTTTTCTGGGCTTTAATAGCAGCATTAGTTCCTCTTACTGTAATTTTTACAATTACCTGGGAAAAATCCCTTAACCAGTTTCCAAAATAAATTTTACGAACCTGTTCTTCTGTATACAGCTCCTTTGAAACTAAAGCTTCAAATTCTATATCTCCATGAGCAAAAGCGGCATTTTTATTGTGTTTCCTGTTTCTTCCGGCACCGTAATTGGAAATATCGTCAGTAGGATCTTCATCATATTGCCTGTCTTCTTCCACATACGCCGTGACTTTGGAATGTAAGGTAGAAAAGTCTATGATAAGATCACCCTTAAAAGTAGGAAGTTCTGCCTTGGCAAAATTCAGCTGAGATTCATTAAAGATGTCAAACCTAAACAAATAATAAGCAAACTTTGCCCCTTCGTCTATCACATCTGTATCAGGAATTCCGTTGGAAGTTAGTTCTGTACGCAGAAGATTATCTATATGGTGACCATATTCTTCAACCAGCGCTGCCATTAATTCAGCTCTTTTATCATTGTCTTTCGAAGCTTCTTCTACAAACTTTTCATTAACAATTATTTTTTTCCTTTTATTACTGTATCCGGCGGGACCACCTCTCCTTCCTACCAAACCTTTAGAAACAATAATTTCAGGAGCTTTGATCTTGTTATCGCTCAGATCTCTGTAAAGCCTGCTTAATGCCTCAGCATCGATCTCATAACCGAAAATCTGGGTCATAAATAACATGAAGGTAATCTCTCCAAGCTCTTTTGCAAGACTCATCAGCTGCTCGTGAGCATAGGTACTTTCAAGTTTATATTCACTTTCCTGCACATCTATCGGAGGTGGAACAAATTTTTCCGGCTCTCCGTAAACTACTCCATTCTCTTTTCCTATCTGGATAACTTTACTTCCAATATTTTCAATGTCATCTTTAGAGTACCTTTTATAGTCCCCACCGATAACTTTGGTGATATTCCCTTTAACAATTCTTGTTCTGCTCATGGCTGTAATGATTTAAAAATTATTACCCTTCTCTGAGCTGTTATTCTTTACCGTTTTATCAGAATGCTGTTCGTTAGTACCCGTACTTTGTGTTATGATCTTACCTTCACTTACTTCATTTCTCTCTTTCTTTGTCTCACTGTGTACATCTCCATCTATAATTTCCGTAAGTTTTCCTGTAATCATCATACTTGCATCACCAACAACAGAAGTAATTTTCATCGCACCAACACTTTGTGTGTCATTCATTGTAACAGATTCGGTTTTATTCATCCCCACTATATTACTTTGATCGGCACCTACAGTAGTGCTCATATTTTGCCCTACATTAATCATGAGATTTTCTCCTGCTATAAAGGTCATATTTTTGGGAGCACTTACTGTAATATTCCCTTTGCCATCCATAAAATAGGAATTGCCACTAGGATCTTCAATAAAGATACTTCCTTCAGTATCATTAAAGATTACTTTATTACCACTTCTTGTCTGAATGGATTTAATATGATTTTCAATTCCTCCACCCAGAGCTACCTGACCATGAAACATTCCACCCATTGCGAAAGGAAAATCGGGATGATTATATTCGAAGCCTATCATAACCTGATCTCCAACTTCTGGAACTGCTACAAATCCTCTATTCTGAGTAATCTGATCAGTACCTCCTGCATCGGGGCTCATCATCCGGATAAAATGGGTCGTATTATTTTGCTGCCAATCGAAACGTACCTTGATGCGGCCTTGATTGAGAGGATCGGTATTAGAAATGACTGTTGCAATTTGAGGCACTGCATTGGGTGTTTCAAACTGAGGTTTTGGCATAAAACCGGTTCCATCGGCTATCGCTTCAAACGATCCTGTATAATATCCTCTTGCATCTACTTCGTGAATGGCTTCTGTGATCATTAATTTCGTAAAATGCGAGGTTTGGTTTGTGTCCGGCTTTCTCATTTCAATATCTGCAGTACATCCCGGATATAAAAATGGGACTGTGGTATTTCCAGAAACCGTAAAAACCTGAACAGCTGCACTTCCTGCAGCGCTTTTTTGAGATTGATCTACATCTAATGAAATATTAGCATTAATAGGAGCCGGAGTTAATGACTGACTTGTAAAAATATTATCATTCAACTGGTAAGCATTTGAAGCTAACTCGCCAAGGTGCTGAATGTTTGTAGATGTACTTAACATTTTTGTGTTGCCGATACTGTCATATCCAAAAAATTGGGGTTTGGTATGTACCGCATTCATCTCAACTTGCACATCAGTTACATTGCTTCCATAAACAAGCTTTACCGGTTTCTCTGAAGGAGGAAGATTTCCAAAGCGCAGAACATACCCATCATAATAAAACTGCTCTCCATAAGCCTCTGCAATCCTTGCCAGGTAATTATAGTGGGTTTCATTGTATTGAGCACTGTAATTGATATAACTCTTATTCCGGCTGTCTACATTAAAATCAAATTTCCCTGAAGCTGAACCTAATGTTTCTTTGATAACGTTTTCGGCAATAATCCCTGTGTTTACAGATTGATCCCCTCCGAAACTTTGTGTATGAGGGGCAGAATCCATTAGGATAGTAGGGCTTTTTCCTCTTAAAATAACATTGCCCAGACTCATCTTATCCTGGCTGAAGGCTACTTTTGTAATAAGCCCCACAAAACTTCTTTCTGGGCTCTCATTTTCGGCATCCTTATACCTAAATGTTACGGTCAAACGCTGTCCTAAGAACTTTTGACTATCCAAAAGGTTATGATTTTGTGCTTTACCTAAAGAATCATGCGCTAAAATTAACTCAAAATCATGGTGTTTTTTGGCACTCTGTTCTAGTCTGAAATGTTTAAAATGCTTGATTATATGGCCATCTATAACGATATCCAACTTGATCACACGGTTTATACCTGCGATGTTATTCTCTGAAATTCTTTCTGAGTTGGAAATACTTCTTTTCATTGGTGTTATTTCATGAAATATAGAAATATTTTACCTTTTCATCCTCTTTTAGTATATAAATTTAAAAAATTGTAGTAGAAGTACGATTTTTTTTAATGAAATCATTTGGATTTATTTGTGCTATTTTAGAAGTATTAAAACATTTTCAGATCAGATTTACGCATAGAATATTTGCCTGTTTTAATTAGTATTTTACTTTTTGGGAATTGCAAAAGTAAAGAGAAAAACCCAAATAAAGCGATTAAGTTGCATTAAGATAAAAAGAAAACAATCTGCTTATTAAATTGGTGGATATCTATAAAGCAAAAAACCTTCAAATTAATATTTGAAGGCTTTATTTTTAGCAGAGTATGAAGAATTATCAAAAATAGATTCTAAACCGCTGCAAAAATTTTTAATTTATTTTAGTCTAAGGAGAAAATATATGTAAATAAAACATCAAACAATTAAATCACAGTTCCTCCTTTCGATTGAAAATCTTTCTTAACACGCTCATATCTTTCTAAATCTATCGGCTTAGAGGCGTTCTCTATAATGCTTGATTTAAAGCCTAAATCTAAGGCATCATTAGCTGTATAATACACACAAAAATCAGCTGCCACACCACAAACTGCCACCTCTGTAACTCCTCTACCTTTAAGATAATCGGCCATGCCTGTAGATTTTTTCCTACCATTATCAAAAAAGCCACTGTAGCTATCAATTTCTTTATCCATCCCCTTTCTAAAAATAGCTTCAATAGCATTCGTTGAAAGTTCTGGAACCAATTCAGCTCCTTTTGTTCCTTGGATACAGTGCTCTGGCCAAAGCACCTGATTTAATCCGTTTAATGATATTTCTTCAAAAGGTTTTTTATCCGGATGGGAGGTAAAAAAACTTTTATGCCCTATTGGGTGCCAATCTTGCGTGGCTACTACGAGATCATATTTTGACTGTAACTCGTTAATTGTTTGTACAATTTCATCACCATGGTTAACAGCTAGTGCGCCTCCCGGTAAAAAATCATACTGTACGTCGATAATAATTAAAGCATTCATAAATAAAATGTTATTAGTTTAATGGTTGAAAGCAAATTTAACCATTTTTCCACATAGTGTGATTTTTTTTCTTATAAAGCATTATATTTTATCACAATTTATTGAATTAAATACCATTTACGCATTTAATATCAACTTACACATATAATAAAATTACTTTCAATACTATTTTCTCCCTACTATAATTTTTATCACATTAATTTCAGGCTAAAAAACAGCACTATTAGAAATCTAATAGTGCTGTTTTTTCTTGAAAATGATTATTGGTTTTTAAATCCAACAACTAATCATATTTCTTTAAACTAATATTTTTCAGCCTTTTGCTTTTTCATCTGTAAAAAACAGAAATCCTTCCTTTTTCTCAATAAGCTGTAGTGGATACAATTTAGGATTGTATTCTCCATTTAACACCTCATTCAATGCCTGTTTTTTTGACTCACCAAATGCAACGACCAGTATATTTTCAGCTTTATTGATCAATGGTGCAGTTAAAGTGATCCTGAACATTTCCTGAGGTTTCAGATAATACGCAGAGACCCATTTTTCATTTTCATCCAAAACACTTTCACCTGGAAATAAAGAGGCAGTATGCCCGTCATCTCCCATTCCTAGAAGGATAAAATCAAAAATACCTTTATCTCCAAGAACACTTCTGATCTGTTGCTCATATACTTTAGCATAATCCTCAGGAAGTATTCCGTCCTGATACATTGGAAAAATCTGATCTCTATTCACCGGAACTTTATCAAGAAGGGTTTCGAAAGTCATCCGTGCATTGCTTTTATCATCATCCAGAGGAACCCATCGCTCATCTACCCAAAAGAAGTACACCTTATTCCATTCAATTTTTTCTGCATATTCTTGCGTTGTCAACAAATTAAAAATTGCTTTAGGAGAAGAACCTCCACTTAATGCTACAACAAAACGATTGTTTTTCTGAATAGATTTTTTTGAAAGATCAACAAATGTATCAGCTGCCTTTCTATATAATTTTTCCAGATCTTCAAATATGGTAATATTCATTTTTAGTCTATTTAATTTATATTGTTACACCCAGCTGTGACCTTGTCTTTCAACCAATGCAATACTTTCTTTTGGTCCCCAACTTCCTGCTTCATAGTTTGGAAAAGATGACTCTTTATTATTTTCCCAGGCTTCCTGTATGGTTTTTACAACATCCCAGGCTTCTTCTACCTGATCAGAACGCATAAATAAAGTAAGATCACCTATAAGTGCATCCAGCAATAATGTTTCATAGGCTTCAGGAGTATCTTCCTGACAGGCCAAATTATCAAAAATCATTTCAACCGGCTTTAAAACCAATGAAAGTCCCGGTTTTTTTGCCATAAACTGCAGTCTAATATCCATCAGTGGCTGAATATTGATAATAAGTCTGTTAGCTGATAAGTGTTGAGAACTCTCTGAAAATGTGGAATGTGGGAGTGGCTTAAACTGAATGGTAATATAAGAATGCTTCTCTTTCATTTTTTTTCCGGTACGAACGTAGAAAGGAACATCCTGCCATCTTTCATTATCCAGATAGAATTTTACAGCTACAAAAGTCTCTGTATTAGAATCCCCGGCAATCCCATCTTCCTGATGATAACCTTTAGCCTCAACTCCGTTTATAACCCCTTTTCCATATTGACCTCTTACTGCATAATGATCAACCTGATCAGATGAAATCCTGCGAATCGACCTAAGGACATCCACTTTGCGATCTCGGATCTCGCCCGATTCTACTGAAGCAGGAGGCTCCATAGCAACCATACACAGAATCTGTAATAAATGATTTTGAACCATATCCCGTAATGCTCCGGTCTGCTCGTAGAAAGCTCCCCTAGTTTCAACGCCCACTTCTTCGGCAACTGTAATCTGTACCGATTCTATATATTTATGATCCCATAATGGTTCAAAAATAGAATTTCCAAATCTAAAAGCCAATATATTTTGTACCGTCTCTTTTCCCAAGTAATGATCAATACGGTAAATTTGTTCTTCTTCAAATGTTTGTGCCAAAAGACTATTGAGTTCTATCGCCGATTGTTTATCATGACCAAAAGGTTTCTCAATAATGATACGATCTTTTTTAGAATCAGAAGCTAATGAGGCATTTTTAATGTGATTGGAAATAGTGGAAACAAAATCAGGTCCGATCGATAAATAAAACAACCTGTTCCCTCTTGTTCCATAGACCATATCAAAATCCTCTAATTTCTGATACAGGTTCTTATAGGAACTCTCCTCATCCAACTGATGTTGAAAATAGGTAATATGAGCTTGGAAACCTGCCCAATCTTCTGAAGTTATTTTTTTCCGTGAAAAATTTTCAAGATTTTCTTTAATGTAATTTTTAAAATATTCGTTGGTATTATCCGCCCTTCCCAGTGCCAGGATATTAAAGCCTTTGGGCATCCTGCCATCTATATATAAATTATAAAATGCCGGGAAAAGTTTTCTTTTTGCCAAATCTCCAGTAGCACCAAAAATGATTATCGTCGTTGGTTTTAGGATTTTATTTTCGTTCATTTTTCCGAATTTTAGTTATTTGTACTTTCCCAAGAAGTATGAAAAACACCTTCTCTATCAATCCGCTGATAGGTATGTGCTCCAAAATAATCACGTTGAGCCTGGATTAGATTTACTGGCAACGATTCCGTGGTATAGGCATCAAAATAACCTAAAGCAGTCTGAATTCCTAAACTTGAAATTCCATTTGAGGCAGCAAACGCAGCTGTTTTTCGCAATGAATTAACTTTTTCTTTAACAATGATTGAGATCTCTTTATCCAATAAAATATTGGAAAGATTAGGATTCCTGATATATGCCGAATAAAACTTTTCTAACAGAACTGAACGAATAATACAGCCTCCTCTCCAAATTTTCACAACGTCCTTTAATGGAATCTCAAAATGATATTCATCAGACGCTTTTACCAATAAAGATAAACCTTGTGCATAGCTGATTAAAGTAGCCAAATAAAGGGCATCTCCCACTTCCTTGATAAATATATTGATATCCTCCGGACTTGTAATTTCTTTTTCTGAATATAACCCAGAAGCCTGAATTCTTTCATCTTTATATGCTGATAAAATTCTCGATGTAACAGCAATATCTATTGTTGGGATAGAAACACCAATTTCCATAGCTTGTTCTGAAGTCCATTTTCCAGTTCCTTTTGCTCCCGCTTTATCTAAAATCTGATCTACAAGATAATTATCCGTTAATGAATCCTTCTGTTGAAAAATATCTCGCGTGATCTCGATCAGAAATGAGTTCATATCACCATTGTTCCAGTCTCTAAAAACTTCGTATAACTGCTCATTATTTAATTTAGCTCCTCTCTTCAGTAAATCATAAGCCTCACTGATAAGCTGCATAATGGCATATTCAATTCCATTGTGTACCATTTTCACATAGTTTCCGGCAGAACCTTTTCCCATATAAGCTGTACAAGCTTCCTGATCAACTTTTGCAGAAATGGCTTCAAGCATTGGCTTAAGAAGATGGAAAGCTTCCACATCTCCACCCGGCATAATACTAGGTCCTGTTCTTGCACCTTTTTCACCTCCTGAAACTCCCATTCCCATAAAGTGCAGATTTTTTGATGCTAAATCAGCAATACGCCTGTTGGTATCTTCGAAATAAGAATTACCAGCATCAATAACGATATCCCCACTGTTTAAAAGTGGTGTAATGCTTTCCAGGACTGCATCAACTGGTTTCCCTGCAGGAACCATAAGAATGATTTTTCTTGGGGTTTCTAACGCAGATACAAAATCTTCTAGTGTTCCTGTACCTTTTACTTTCATTTCTGAAGTTGCACCTTCTTCAAGTTCTTTTACCTTCTCTTTATCAAGGTCAAATCCTGCGATTGAAAACCCATTATCAGCAATATTATAAAGAAGATTTCTCCCCATTACTCCGAGACCAACCATCCCGTAATTATATCTCTCCATTTTATTTATATTAATATGAATTCTGTTATTCCTGTTAAACAAAGAATAAATTTACGCAAATGCCTATGAGGAAAAAAATAAAAGAGCGGAAAAGTTCCCTAACTTTTTACATATAGCTAATTGATAAGCTGATAGTATGATGCTCACTTTTATAATCATACTTAAGAATAAAAAAAATCCGACTCTTGTCAGAATTTTATATAAACGCCATCTGTTCTATTAATTAGAGCGTATATATTTCTTTAAACGGTGAATAAAAGCACAATTCTTTAGTATTCTGTATCTAATAACTGAATGGGGCGTTATAATTATGAAAATAATCTATCAAAAAATGACTGCTATTTAGTACAATTAACTATATATTTGCCAAAATTTAAATTCATGAACTACAAACTTGCGCTTAATACGCAGGAGCCTAACTCTAACATTGTTTTTAATACAATTATATTTGATTCATTCAAGATTAATATAATTGAGAGGTATGCTGGATCAATGAGTTCTCATCCAAAATTATGCGAAGTTATATTTAAGGTCAGAACTTTAGATGATAATCTGATTGAAAAAAGAGATGGTAATACAAGGGTAAAAATCACAGGTAGCGATTTCGAAGCCTATCTGAAATTAACTCAAAAACTGAATTCATACGAATATAAAAACAAACTGATCAATAGAAAAGACAGCGAGCAGGATTATGTTCATTTTATTCTGGGTTTGGTAATTTCTAATTATAATCTCAATTAGTTTTACTTTTTTTGATCAAATTTGTAACCTATCCGGTAAATATCAGTTCGTCCGGGGCTTTCTGGAAGATGAGAACTGAAATACAGGTACCCAGCCTCATTAAAATTAACCGAAGGTCCAAAGGTCCAGAATTCTTCAGCATTGATTTGAGAAGGTAATGGTGTTGGGACACCAAAGCTGTTCTTATTTTTATAGGACACAAAAAGAGCTGCTTTTTTATTTTTGCCAACAAGTGAAGTAAAAATCAAAGTATGATTGTCTGGTAATAGAACGGCATCAAAATCATCTTCCGGGCCATTAACTTTAGATCCCAGATTGACCACTTTTGAAGAATTTCTTAATGGCAATTCAACCGTGAAAAGATCCTGACCACCAAAACCGCTGTGTCCATTAGAAGAAAAAAAGAGATTCTTAGCTTTAGCATCTGTTACAGGAGCCCATTCATTGCCGGAGGTATTAATTTTATCCCCCATATTTACTGGTGGATCAAAAGCATCTGTAGTTGCATTGTAACTTGCAAAATAAATATCATCGCCACCAAAACCCTCTGGGCGATTTGAAAAAAAATATACTCCCTTTCCATCTGGCGAGAAGAAAGGATCAAAATCATTAAAATCACTGTTGAATGTTGCTGGTTTGGGAGTTGTCCAGTGTCCGTCTACATAACTTGACTGCCAAATATCCATATCCTCTTTTCCTTTAATCCAGCCAATTCCTCCCCAAAGCATTTTTTTATTATCGGGGCTAAAGGACATCTTTACGTCAGCATTAGGTGTTGATACCAAAGAAGGCATAAATAATTCAGAATGATCTTTGAAGATAATTTTTTGGCTTTTTACAGGTACTGAAATAAACATCATTATGCTTAAAATACCCATGCAATATTTTGATCTATTTTCCATAGCACTCAATCTTTTTAAGATATTCATTTCCTAATGGTGAAAGTTCATAACCTACCAGATGACTTATCGTTAGACCCAGATTCTTTAGTTTTCGGATATTAAGTTTAAGCCATTCTTTTTCAAATCCCGTCAAATTTGCAATTCCAATTGCGTGAAGCTTAGGATTTTCTCTTATAGTACATAAAACAGATTTTGTCCAGAATCCATGTTTACTGAATTGATCCATGCGCTCCAGCTTTTTTGTCAGATCTGTAAATTGCTGTTCTGACAATTCCGATTGTTCTCTTAACTTAATACGTGGATCTGTGGAATGATAACTTACTTTTATTTTAAAAAGTATTCCTGTGCTGTTGTTCTTAAACGATTTTTGCAAATCCTTTTTATCAATAAAACCTGCATTTAAAGCATCTTCATCCGTTATATCATTTTCATTCACGGTTTCAATGTTATGGATTTTAACTAAGCCGATAGAAGTATGTAAAAGGCTTCCAGTCTTTACAGAAGCCTTTTGCCAGTTGCGAAAAGCCAATGTAATTTTTCCAGATTTGATACCTTGCAGATGTACTTCCTTAAACAGCATACTTCGTTAAATTTATTCCATTTCGTAGCTTAAAGCTACATTTAATCATAATTGTATTTAGTTTAAGATAAATATACTTAAATAAATTTTTAATGGATTAAACTATTTCATCCATAATAAGAGAGCATAATTTTATTGATCTAAAGCTTTTACTAATCCAAAAGTGTCTTCCAGCAAGGTATATTTTACAATCAGCCCATCAATAATCATTATTTCAGTGAAAAATAGTGATCTGAAATTCTGACCAGTTTTAATCATAATTGTTTCAAAACTTCCTGAACTAAGTACTACATTTCCATCGGTTACTATATGATCAATTTTTGCAGAAACGGGTTTTGTATTTTGCCATAAAAGCTCAAAAAACGCTCTTACCTGACTACTGGTTTTTCTGTGTCCCAACCAAGGTGCAATTGTTTCGTTACCTGGAACATACCAGTCTAGCTTTTCAGGGAACAGTTTCATTATCATTTCAATATTACGTGCTCCCAATGCTAAATAATATCTTGAAACGACATCGATTGGGGCTTGGCTTTCAATTAATTCCATTTATTTACTTTTAAATTATTATTTGCCTGCCAGATTCAATTCACTTGATCTGGCAGGTTTTAAGTTTTATTTTAGCTCTTCCAGAAGTTATCCTCCTGTGTCATATCTGCGGAAAAAATATCTACTCTTGAGATTTTATCATGCTCAACCGTATAAATATCCGTATTGTAGACATCAAGTTTTTCTCCGGAAACTTTTTCTGCTGTCCAATGTAGCTGGCATGCAACCCGGTTATCATTTATGCTAATGGAATTAAAAGCATTTAATTTTAGTGTATTACCTGTAATGGCAAACATCTTTCCTACCATTTCAAAGACTTCCTGCTGAGAATTCTTCAATCCTGAAACATCATTATTTCCAGGCTGGGACCATTTTACTTCAGGGTCTAATAAAGAACCAATCTTTTCAAGATCAAGCAGTTTAACGGCTGTCAAAAATTCTGTCACTAATTGTTTTTGTTGATTTTCCATACAATTTTTTATTTTTTGTCTGGGTCAAAGTTCGCCGCTTTACCTGAAATCTGACGTACCCCAAAACGACATTTAATGATCATTTCCCGCCAAACTTTACGCTCACCTGCCAGAATATTAATATTTTAGCATACTATAGTGATCTACCATGGAAGACCAATCTAAAAATTTCTGCTCAAAATTAATCAGCTACACAGTTCAGCGAGATATTTCTGCTGATCAGCTACTCCTTTCTTCAAACATCACTCTAAAGGAACTGACCAATTCAAAAAAGCCACTTAGCCCCAAACAAATTGATGATCTATGGATTAATGCAGTTACCATGACCAAGGATAATATGTTTGGCCTTCATCTTGGAGAATCCTTACAGTTGCAGGCTCTTGGAATAGTAGGAGAAATTATCAAAACAAGCAAAACTGTAGGTGAAGCACTGATGAATGCTACTCCACTCACCCGCTTGATCACAACGTCAGTCGAACTTAGTATTTTCAAGGATGATCATCATTTCTCTATAGCTTTTATCCCTCTCAACCCTTCTTGGCATAAGAACATTGTCGACATACAAATAGTCGATCTTTTAATGGTTTTGGTGATACATGAACTTAATGGATTATTATTTAAAAAGCTTTATCCCAGCTCCGTCAGCTTTGCCAGACCATTGGAGAATCCTGACGAATATGAGCGTGTTCTACGTTGCAAACCTCAGGACAATGCAAAAATCAACCAGATTTCATTTGATCTGTCTTATTGGGATGAAAGAATTATAACCGCCAATCACGAACATCAAAAACTTCTGCTCAGCCAATCAGGTATTTGGCAAAATAATGTTATTACCGAACCATTATTTAAAGACCGTGTGTACAATTATATACGTGCAAACTCTTATCTGAAAATGATTACCCTGGAAGATCTCGCAGGTAACTTCAACCTCAGTACACGAACTCTTCAGCGTAAATTAAAAATTGAAGAAATTAATTTTCAGCAGCTTGCTGATGAAGCGCGTAAAAACCTGGCTTTAATGTATCTTAAAAATGATTCTTTTCAAGTAACTGAAATATCCATTATGCTAGGTTATAATGAATTAAGTGCATTTATACGTGCATTCAAACGATGGACAGGAATGTCCCCTGCACATTATCAAAAAACGTTACGCCAATCACTAAAAGAAGTTTCTTCTTATTAAAAAGTATTTCAAACGTATTGACCCGAACACTATTGTTAAGTATTTAACTAACCTAACTCGCTCATCAAGCTGAGTACTTTCCGTTAACTGATTTCTGGCAAATTTCAATAAAGATGGTTAGATTAAAAAATATCCATTATAAAATAAAAATCATCCATTTCTTACGAATGATTAACAAATCATCTTTGCAACAGACAAAATTTACATATTTAAAACCTTAAAAATTCAAACAAAATGTCTGTTTCTGATCTATTTAAACCACTCACTCTGCTGCATGGTCCGGCAATGAGAAACCGTTTCATGCTGGCTCCATTAACCAGCCAGCAAAGTGATCATGATGGTACCGCATCAAAATATGACCAATTGTGGATGGAACAGCTTTCAAAAGGTGGTTATGGATTGATACAAACCAGTGCCGCTACTGTGGAGGCGGGAGCCATTGCATTTGAGCGTCAGTTGGGTATTCACAGTGACAAACATCTGCCTGGATTGATCCAAATGGCTACAGCTATTCGAGAAGGAGGTACATTATCTGCAGTACAACTCCACCATGCCGGACATCGTGCTAAACCAGAATTAGGAGGAATACCGGCTCCTGCTTCAGATAAAACATTACCGGGTGTCGCAGCTATCACCACTGAAGAGGTTGAACGAATCCGGGACAGTTTCATTGCAGCCGCAAAGCGGGCACAGCTTGCTGGGTTTGATGGGATATCAGTTCATGGTGCTTTCGGATGGATTCTTTCTGAATTTTTATCTCCCAATCTGAATGACCGCAAGGATCGATATGGAGGTAGCGTAGAAAACAGAGCCCGCTTCACCATGGAAGTCATAGAAGGTATTCGCAAAGCTTGTGGCCCTGATTTTCAGATAGGCTGGAGATTATCGATTGAACGATATGGTCTTCGTCTGGAGGAATTGCGTGAAATTACTGCAGAGATCTTTAATCGTGAGTCGATTGATTATCTTGACCTTGCATTATGGGATTCGACTCAGATTGTTCGGGATGGAACCTATCAAGGAAAAACGATACTCAGTGTTTTCACAGAACTTTCTCGAAAAAACGTTCGTTTAGGAGCAGCCGGCAAGATAATGAGTGCTCAGCGAGCCGGAGAATTACTTGATGAAGGCTGTGATTTCGTATTGATAGCAAGGGCAGGTATTCTCCAACGGGATTTCCCTCTTCAGGTACAGGCCAACCCTGTCTACGACAGCCCAAAGCTTCCTGTACCAGCAGAATACCTTCGTCAAGGAGGCCTAAGTGAGCGGTTTATCGATACCATGCGAGGATGGCAGACCTTTGTATCTCCAGGTTCTAAATAAATACATCCATTTACTTAATTCTTAAATCAATAAAGTGAACCTTTTAGGGTTCGCTTTATTTTTTTAGTGTATCTGTGCTGAATTAATAACAAATTAAATAATGCAAAAAATCTCCATTATAAAGTAAAAATCATCCATTCCTTAAAACCTGTTATTACTACATCTTTGCAGTGTTAATAAATTTTTTATGAAAAAAACAGCAATTATTATTCTTTCTGATCCAAAGGCTGGTTCAGAAGAAGCAATGGGAAGAGTGTTCAATGCATTAGCATCTGCATATGAATTTAAAACTGCAGGTGAAGATGTAAAGATCATTTTTCAGGGTACGGGTATAAGATGGCCTGAGCAGCTTGAAAAGCCTGAGCATCCGATAAATGGACTTTATAAGGAAGTAAAGGATTATGTTCATGGCCTTTCTAAAGGGTGTGTTGCGGTATTTGGTACAGAAGTTTCAGGTTATGATTTATTGAATGAAAATGAAGTTCCGGGAACTCCTGGTCTGCCAAGTTTACTTAATCTCAGAAACGACGATTACCATATTTTAATTTTTTAATCAGCTTTACAATTGCCCTCCTGGTAAATCAGAGGGCAATTTTTAATCTTAGATCATACATATCGATTATATGTAAACTTCATAATGAGTTTGAAAAATATTAATTAAATTGCACATATCATGTTATCACAGTCTGTATATACGCTCGTTAATCAACAGAATGGAAATTTGGCTTTCAAACTATTTGAGTTTGATAACAATAGTTATTTCGATCATGTTCAGCGTAATAATTATTTCACTCTTATATTAATTACATCAGGTGAAGGGATTGCCAAAGTTGACTTTTGTGATTATTCGTTTAAAGAGAATGCATTGTTTGCCTTTTACCCTTACCAGTCATTTATGTTGTGCTCAAAAAGGGCATTAATGGGTATTTCTATACAATTTCATCATGATTTCTTTTGCATTTATCGCCACCAGCAGGAAATTGCAGCTAACGGTATTCTATTCAACAACATCTATCAACAGCCCTTTATTTATCTTAATGAAAACTGTAAAAGCACCATATTAAATCTCATCCAGGGAATCGCTAATGAACTAAAAGATGAAGCCTTCAGGAAAGATGAAGTTCTTGTTTCCTATCTTAAAATTTTGCTGGTAATGGCTACAAGGATAAAACTTGAACAGCAATCCATTCAGGACGCAGAATATCCGAATGGAAAACAACAATTTTTGATCCAAAATCTCAAAAATGCAATAGAAGAGAATTTTCGGATAAAGCATTCCGTCAGTGATTATGCCGATCTTCTTAATCAGACCCCTTCATCTCTGGCACGGATCACAAAAAATCATTTTAACAAGACACTTTCTGATCTGATCATCGAACGTATTATCATTGAAGCAAAAAGAGAATTATATCTTACGGATAAAACGATCAAAGAAATAGCGTATGAGCTTGGATACGAGGATGAATACTACTTCAGCAGGCTCTTTAAAAATAAAACAGATATTTCACCTCAAATTTATAGGAATACCATTGGATTTAACAAAGGTAATTTATAATTAATATCAATTTAAAATTTTATACTTTTTAAAGGAAAATTAAATACCGTATTAGCAATGAGCAACTATAATAAATACATGCTTGAATGTATTGAACTCGCCAAACAGGCTTTGGAAAAAGGAAATCCACCAGTCGGATCTTTGCTGGTTTTTAACGATAAAATTATTGGCAGAGGAATCGAGTCCGGAAAATCTACAGGAGATATTACACAGCATGCAGAAATTTTAGCGGTAAAAGATGCATTGGAAAAAGGTTATCGGGATACATTAAATCAATCTATTCTTATCTCTACACATGAACCCTGCATTATGTGCTCCTATCTTATCAGACATCATAAAATTGCAAAAATTGTCTTTGGCGTTTCTGTTCCTTCAGTTGGCGGACAATCTTCGGAGTTTAAAATCCTGGAGACTGAAATCATTCCAAAATGGGGTAAAAAACCTATAATTGAATCAGGAATATTGCAACATGAATGTGAACTCCTGAATCAGCAATTTACAGATTATCTATCCAATCAATAAAACCTCATGCAGGCTTCTTTGATATAGATCTTAGATAAGTCAAAACATTCTTATCAATTTCCAAAATTCACAAAATGAGGAATGTCTGTTCCAAAATTGTTGATTGGCAGAAGGTTGTTTCTATTACTATTAAAATCAAAAACCGAATTATTATCGAAAGGAACACGGGGATAATAGGTAAAAGAAATCTGGATCCTATTGAAAACGAGAAATGGATTATTAATTAAGACACCAATTCCTATTTTTGTGTTTGCATTTGTTTTCAGGAGTTTATCATCAGGCATCCCTAACCAACCGACTGCTGCAGTTAAATACGGACTGAAATGAAAGTTCTTCCACGTTTTATTAATAAACAGTTGAAGTTGATATCTTAAAACCAATTTTTTTGTTCCTATATAATCTGAATTATAAACAGGAAATTCATCTGCAGAAGAAAGATTAATTCTGTCTTTATAAGTATAATTATGTTGTGGATTTCCCAATGCCAGAGTCGGAGAAAAGAAATGTCTTACTTTAGCAAATTTCCAATCCATAAGATGGGTAAAATAAGTTCCATCCAATCGGAAAGATTCACGATTTTGGTCATCTTCATTAAAAAATCTTCCAAACTCAGCTTTCAAATTGAAATAACCCAACTTTGTAAATTGACCATAAGATCCTGAAATTCCCACATAGGGTTTAACATCATTACTTCTTGATAAACCTCCTGCAGTAAAATTTACCGAATTACCATAAGCAATATCCTCCGGCAGATCATATTGAAAAATATTCTTCTGAACCGAAAAATTCCTGTGAATAAATCCGATAGACATGAGAAAACTGTTGTATGAGCTAAAATACTTATACTGATCACTTTCAGGACTGTCTTTGTATTGATAATTTTGAAATCTCCCAACCACTGAAATATTGCTGGAGACTTTTTCACTTGGGTCAGATGAAATAGGGATTTGATAACCACCCCATAAGTCCTGGCTGAACACTTTGATCTGAACTTCCGGATAAGTCGTATCAGTTTCTATAGGAAGCAGAACATTTCGCATAAAATATTCAAAAGTAAAACCACCTGCCCATCTTGTCAGAGGTGAGAAAAAATCCCTTCTGACATTGAAATTGATCCTCTCATTTCTAAAAAAATCACGTTCCCCCAGAACCTGGGCATTGATATAAGAACCAAAAAGATTATATGCTGTATAGCTTCCCAAAAGATAGTTTTGTTTTTCCTTGGAATCATTTCTATAAAGAAAATCCAGGGTATGGCCTAATCCCAATACATTTTCTTCGGTAACTCCCAAACCTATTTTACTTCCTGAATAGCTGACTCTCGGTTTTAGGCTCCAGGAATCGAGAACCTTTACAACAACATCAATAGAATCTTTGCTGGAGGTACTATCAGAAACACTGATATTAACTCTGTTTATAAAAGGCATTGTTCTCAGCAAACGTTCAGATTCGTAGAGTTTCTGAGCATTATATTCTTCACCTTCCTTAAAAAGCAAATAATTATTAACTGTAGAAGTTTTTGTGTTAGAATGAAGATGATCAGTCAGCCAATCGTACCATTTGAGTTTTTCTTTATTATCTTTAGAGCCATATCCAAAAGGATCGATGGTCTCTACCCGGATTTTTCTGATATATTTTTTATTGTAAGTCTCCTGAAGCATCTTTTCGGTCCTGGATTTAACAGAAGCTGAATCCGCTTCCCTACGAAATATCAAACGATGAATGAATTTGGTAACTTTTCTTTGATCTGAAAATTCTTCTATTTTATAATAAAGAGAATCTTTTTTTTCCTGTGCATTTAAAAAGGAAAAACCACTTATAAGCATAATTAAAATTACAATCGATCTAGTCATTAGTCATCAAAAATTCAATAAGATTTCTAATATCAATTTATAAGCCAATAAAGATTAAAAACATACTAATATCTCGAAATATTCATGTAAAGATTAGAAGTCGTTGTTATTTTGAATTTTCGAAGGCAGCAGAAACATAGCTTAGTAGATAAGAACCTTACCATAAACCATTGCGGATATACTGGATTTTGAAAATATGGCAATTATTATCATTTAGTGTTAAAGAATTAAAATCTTCTTAATTTTTTCAATTATAAGGCAAATATCCATTTTCGAAATCTTTAAATGAGTAATTTAGCATTGGATTAAAAATGCGCTAAGATATTTATGAAAAATATATTCTTTTTATTGCTTCTTTCAATTGCACAACCTGTATTGTCACAAACTAAATTAGAAAAAGCAATTACAAATCTTGAAAATAACTACGAACAAGAAAAAGTATACCTACTTACCGACAAATCACAATATGTAGCAGGTGATAAGATATGGTTTAAAAGCTTTGTATTTGATGGCTATAATCGTTCTGCATTGTCTACCACTCTATTCGTTGAATTGTACAATTCCGATAAAAAATTAATAGACTGGAAAACCATACTTCTAACGAATGGTGAAGGCAGCGGAGATTTTAAACTGAAAGAGGACCTTCCTGAGCAAGTTTATTTCGTAAGGGCTTATACGCCTTATATGAATAATTTTAGTGAAGATTTTCAGATTGTTAAAACTATTCCTATTTACAATCCCAATTCAACTGAAGCGTTGGAAATTTCTAAAAATTCTGATTGGTCCGCTAAAGCTTTTCCGGAGGGTGGAAATTTCATTAATGGTATGCCAACAAAATTTGCCGTAAGATTATCAGGCGATGCTTCTTTACCGGAAAGCTGGACCGGAAAAATAATAGACATACAAAATCCAAATGTGCCTATAACGACCTTTACATCTTTTGATAAAAATGTTGCATCTTTTAAAATTACTCCGGTTTTAGGAAAAAAATACCAGGTCATCATTCAGGATAATACAGGGAAAAGTCAGACCATAGATCTCCCACAAGTTGCAGGCAGTGGTGTTAATCTGGAAGTTTCCAGCTCTAAGGAAGGTATTAAATACAGCTTAAAAGGAGTTAATCTAACACAACAGCTCCAAAATTATAAAATCGTTGGAACCATCAATAATCATCTTGCTTATAAAGCTAATATCACTCAGTTAACCAATGAAGCTTCAAGTCTTATTCCTACAAAAATTAACAATGGAAACAACGGTGTTTTACAATTAGCCATTTTTGACGGCCAAGACAATCTGGTCGCACAAAGACTTTGTTTTATAAAGCCCAATAATTTAAAAATTGAAAAAGCAGAGATTATCGGTCAGAATTTAAAACAAACGCCAAGATCATTCAACAGCATTGATCTTTCACCAGAGTCTGTTTTTAAAAATTATACTGTTTTGGTAAGTGAGGATGACGGTAGCCACAATCAGGACGAAGAAAATATACTGAGTAGCCTTTGGTTAACAGGAGATTTTACTACAAAAATAGACACGCCAGCACAATATTTTTCTAAAACTGCCAATAGCGAAGCTTTGGATGCTCTGCTTATTTCTGAAAACTGGAAGAGATTTGACTGGAACTCTTTACTTAGCGGATCTTTACCGGTCATTAAAACCAATTCTCAAAAATTTCTTTCTTACAGGATAAAGCCACTTAAAAACAATGCTTTGCTGAAAGATACTAATGTAAATTTAGTATTAAAATTAGGTGAAAATGAGCCTGTCATTAATCAATTCAAAACCGATCAAAATGGATATATCTATTTAGACAACCTTAGCTTCAATGAGCCTCTGGATGTTTCATTATTTGTAAATTCAGAAAGTAATAAAGAATCGGGAACAGATAATTTATTCGTTACCATAGAACCACTGGTAACTCCTACACAATTTAAAGGCAGTTTCCCAAGTACAAAATACAAATTGGTGAAAGCCGCTGAAAATAAAAAAGTTTCTCCAGCAATTTCCAGAGCCATCAACACTCAGAAAAACATAAAAAAAACAGAGAATATTGATGTACAAATTGAAGAAGTAAAATTAGTAGGAAAAAAGAAAGATCCAAAAGAAGACTTAGACAAACAACTTTCTACCGGAATGTTTAGTTCTATCAATTCTACAATTTTTGACTTTGTAAATGAAGACCAACAGGCCGCAGGATCAAACAATATACTAGATTGGCTGCAGGGAAGAGCTGCTGGATTAACATTTCAAAGAGATAACTCAGGTGTGAATGTCCCCTACATTCGTGGTCAGAAGGCTAAGTTATATTTGGACGAAGTACCTACTGATCCCAGTATCATTACAAGCCTTCCTATAAGCAATATTGCGATGGTAAAAATCATTAAAGAATCAGGGTTAATAGGTAATGCCGTTGCAATCTATACCATGAAAGGAAATATGAAATCTAAAAATAATGTAAAAGAAACTCAAAATAACAACTCATCTATACTAAAAGGTTATGATAAACCTTCAGAATTCCCTATTGAAATGTTAGATGATGATTCTCCAGCGAAAATTGAAAATGACACCCGGGAAACACTCTATTGGAATCCAAATTTATTTGATAGTGATTATGTTCCGCCGATGATTAAATTTTATAATAACGACAGTGCAAAACAATACAAAGTACTTATCATAAGCTTTGACGAAGACGACAATCTACTTTACGATAAAGAAATTTTAAAATAATATATTTCTCTACATTAAAAAGCCTTTCAAAATAATTGAAAGGCTTTTTTAATATTTTAAAATGTCCTCGTGGTTTGAGGATATTCTTTTTGTCAAAATAAATTCAGTACATTTAAAATATATCGAGCGATTTATTTATGAGGAAGAAGCAAGCTTGCCCATTACATTTGATAACTATTGTCTGGTTTTTATCGATTGCATAAATGTAACTTATTTACCAAAGTATTTGTTAAGGTTCCTTAACCATAACCTAAATCCGCCCAACATTGGGATACATAAGATTGTGGGTTACTTTTTAATACGATAAATGACTTCTTGTTGTGTCATTTTCTTATCCAAATATACTTAGATTTTTAGCAATATCTTTACCTGCATATGGAGGAAATACATCTAGTTCTAGATCAGGGTTTCCTACTAGTATAGATTTTCTATTGCTTAGTGCTTCGAAACCTGCTTTTCCATAATATTTACCCATTCCTGCATAACCTACGCCGCCAAACGGGAGACTGTCTATAAAGCAGTGTACGTTAGTCTGATTGACACACCCTCCACCAAAAGAAACGGCATTTAGGAAATAATCAATATTCTCCTGGTTTTTACTAAAAATATAAGCAGCTAAAGATTTGGGCTTGCGTTTAATGATTTCTATAGTTTCTTTTAGATCACTGTATATTAGAATTGGAAATACAGGACCGAAAATTTCCTGCTGCATTGCGGGGTCTTCCCAAGTACTCGGGTATAAAATAGTAGGCTCAACATACCTATCTTTAACATTAAAACGACCTCCTAAAACCACTTTTTCAGGAAGGATGTATGATGCAACTCTTTCAGTATCGTGTTCACTTATCATTCGGGCAAAATCTGGACTTTGACTTGGATCTTCTCCATACATTTTGACTGTTGCCTTTTTTAGCTTATCAACAAATTCATCAGCAATACTTTCGTGTATATATACATAACCTGGCGCAATACACCACTGACCAGATATAGCCATATGTCCCCATAGAACACGGTCAACAGCAATATCTAGATTTGCCGTTTCATCTACGATCGTTGGATTTTGTCCCCCAAGCTCTAAGATAATAGGCGTTAAATTTTCGGCAGCTGCACGCATCACGACTTTTCCAACAGCTGAGCTACCAGTAAAGAAGATAAAATCGAAAGGAAGTTTAAGTAGTTCTGTGATTTCTTCTCTCCCTCCTGTTACTACAGATACGGATTCTGGTTCAAAATATTTGGGAATTAACTCAGCAAATAATTTAGCAACTGTAGGGGTCGTATTCGCGGGTTTTAAAATTACAGGATT
This sequence comes from Chryseobacterium sp. FW101-FHT12H09, assembly GCF_058790395.1. Classification (NCBI taxonomy): domain Bacteria; kingdom Pseudomonadati; phylum Bacteroidota; class Flavobacteriia; order Flavobacteriales; family Weeksellaceae; genus Chryseobacterium; species Chryseobacterium sp. FW101-FHT12H09. Next base: position 453,591 of record NZ_JBYTCP010000003.1, read on the forward strand.
TCCAGCAGCAATGGCAGCAATAGCTGGGTCTAATAACAATAAAACAGGAGCATTAAACGGACCTATAATTAATGTTGTACCAAATGGTTCTTTATAGATTAAACCTCTGTTACCTGTTTCTTCTAATCCTATTGGTATCTCCACTGGTTCAGGAGCCATCAGAGCTTTCAGATTTTCTTTAAAGTATTTAATTACTCCCAAGGGAACGGTTATCTCAAACAATTGCTCGAATGGCGGCTTATTGAAATCAGTTTTCAAAGCCTGACAAAAGGTTTCTTGATTTTCGGTTAAGAATTTTTCTAACCTGTTGAGTTGATCTATTCGCCACTCATAGGTTTTGGTAACATCGGTATAAAAAAATTCTTTTTGTTTGTCAAATAATGATTGGTAAGTATTCATAATTTTGTGTTTTTGGTTAATTTTCCTGATAAATTATTTCTAATTTTAGTCTGATAAACACCCGACCTTATTTATTCTGATAAAGCCTCAATAACTAATTGAGATGCCAGAAAGCTACTGTGTTGTTGTTGGGCAGTAATCAACCTACCATCTCTAATGGCAAATGGTTCCAATGCTCCGGCAAGTTGGTGTTTGGGTTTTTTCTAGCTTCTGTTTCAATGGTGTAATCATTTACCGTCATTCCAAACATTTCGTTGATCATATTTTCTTCACTATCTGCAAACCCAGTCCAGGTTTTTCCATCTGCTAGAAGTTTTCCATTACTTAATTTTGTCCATAAAAGCAAAGATGTTCCGTGGCAAATTAAACAGGTAATTTTTCCAGCTTCATAAAAATCGGCAATCAGTTGATGCAGCTTAAGATCATCTTTGAAATTAATTAATGGCGCTCCACCACCCGATACACAAACGGCATCATAATCGGCTATATTGATATCTGCAATAGGAAGGGTATTTTCCATCCATTGACCAAATGTTGAGTGATGTACAAAACCAATACTTATCAAATCGTTTGGATAAGCACCTTTAGGGTTTTCGGGATTGCTGTGTCCATCAAACACTACTTTACCACCATTGGGAGAAGCCACATCTACATCATAACCTGCATTGATAAAATCAAAAAATGGTCGTGTCATTTCTTCGGCAAAAAATCCAACTTCCATTCCGTGGAGTTGTGCTGCATTGGAAACCAAACACAAAACCTTTTTCTTAGGGAAAGTATGCTTGGGCTGTTTTCTAATAATATTCTTTTGTTGGTTCATAACTTTTATTTTTTTTATTTTTATTTATTTAAGAAATTGCCCTTTTAATAGCTGCTATTCTTGTTTCCCAAAAATCTTTAGAGACTTTTGCATCTGGCACCAATGTATCAAATACATGTGTCATACCTGGATAAATATGCAACTCTACCTGTACACCTGAGGCGGCTAATTTCTGGGCATATTCAATACCTTCATCCCTTAAGCAATCCATTGTTCCCACAGCTATATATGCTTTGGGCAGATTACTCAAATCTTCTACCAAATTGGGTACTGCCTTTTTATATTCGCTTTCAGGAACACCGGTAAGATAACTTTGAAAACCATAATGATTCATCCAACTATCCCAAACTCCTATACTACATATTTCTTTGTTACTTTCAGAAGTAACTCTAATGTCGAGCATAGGATATGCTAGTACTTGTAAACATATTTTAGGGCCTTTTTCATTTCGGGCCCTAAGGCTTACTGAGGTAGATAGTAATCCTCCGGCACTCCCCCCTCCAACAACGATCTTATCTGTATCAATTCCAAATTCAGCTGCATTATCCGATACATATACCAAGCCTTCGTAACAATCGTTCAAAGGTTTAGGATAAGGATTTTCTGGTGCCAAGCGATAGTTTACGGAAATGATAACACTATCTAATTCCAATGCCAGTTTATATAAGGTGCTGTCTTCCTGTTCTGGTAATCCGCTGATCGTTCCCCCTCCATGCATCCAATAAAGAAGTGGTTTTGGATTGGTCGCTGTTCGTGGCGTAAAAACTCTTAACTGTATTTCAATCCCGTCGCTGTTCGTGAAAAATTTGTTCTCTACTTTTAATTCAGAGGTGCTATTGACACCTACTTGCAGAGCCATTTGTTTTAATGCACCACGAAATACCTCGTGGAGAGGTGTTCCATTGGGTAGAGCAGGCTGACCAGCATATTTTCTTAGTATTAAGGCCAGTTCAGGGTCTACGTTTAATTGATATTTCATTTGTGTTTTTTATTATTAGAAGATAAACCTTAAAAAATCAGCAGTTTCCAGGCTGCTGATTTTTAAAATATTTCTAACTTATCTGGTTGTATAACCACCATTTGAGAAAATAGTTTGCCCAGTAATCCACCATCCATCAGTTACTAAGAATGTAATTAATGGAACGATATCTTCAGGATCTGTTAGTCCTGTTTTACTAAAGCTACTTAATGCTGCTGCAGATTTGTTATAAGCTGCCGAACCATCGGTTTCCTGACCATAAAAGAATGGAGTTTCCATAGGACCCGGTCCTACAGCTGTTACCGAAATCCCTCTTGATCCAAACTCTTTAGAAGCTGCACGGGTGTAATGCTCAATAGGAGCCTTACTTCCTGGGTAGATAGCATAATCATTGGTATAGGCTGCTAACAATGAACTAACAATTGTACAAATCTTACCATTATCAGCAATTTTTTTTCCTGCCTCTTGTAAAAAGAAGAAAGCAGCTTTTGAATTTACAGCAAAAATTTTGTCGTAGTCTTCTTCTGTTACGTTCACAATTGGTTTCTTAATAACCATACCTGTAGTATTTACGGCTATATCTACTTTTCCATATTTTTCGATCGCAGCATCAAACAATTTTGTATTGTTTTCTACTACTGTTAGATCTCCTTGTATTGCAAAAGCTTCTCCACCTGCTGCTATAATATCAGCTACTGTTTTGTCTGCATCTGGTTTAGTTGCATCACTATTGAAGTGCACTACTACTTTAGCTCCTTTACCTGCAAAATCTAAAGAAATTAATCTCCCTAGGTTTTTCGCACCACCACCTACTATGGCTACTTTGTCTTTTAAATCATTTCTTGACATACTTTTGTGTTTTTTTAAATTAAATAAATTGAGAAAATAAATATGAAATCATTCCATTGGAAAATATACCTTTCTAATTTTATATTATTTTTAAAAGCAATATAAAATTAGGTTTAGTCCTTTTTTTTGTAATCTATTTGCATTTAATTGATAGTGGAAACAATTCCTCCATTGATGTAATTTGTTGTACCTGTAATCCAGCGCGCTTCAGGAGATACAAGATAGAGTGCCAAACCTGTAACATCTTGGACATTGCCAATGCCCCCGTCAATAGACATAGATTTAAGCCATGCAATGTTTTCATCTGATTCTGCAGGATAAAAAAACGAAGTATCAAGTGGCCCTGGCGCAATACAATTGACTGTTATCCCACGATTCCCTATTTCTTTGGCAAGCGATTTCGAAAAATGCTCTAATGGAGCTTTACTTCCTGCATATCCAGCATACGTAGGCGCGAAAGCAGCTACCATTGTTGTTACGAAACTTAAAACTCGTCCATGATTAGCCATCTTTTGTGAGGCTTCTTTCAATAGAAAAAATGCTGCTTTTGCATTAACATTGAAGAGATCATCGAACTCAGTCTCTGTAAATTCAGCTAACGGCTTACGTATTATTTTTCCAGCTGTATTGATAAGAATATCAACCTGTCCAAATTCGGCAAGCGCTGCATCAAAAAGTTGTGTGGCTTGTTCCGGCCGTGTTAAATCAGCCTGAAATACAATAGCTTCACCGCCGTATCCACGTACAACAGATGCGACCTCCTCGGCTTGTTCTCGCTTTGAATCACTATTATAATGAACAACAATCTTAGCCCCTTCTTGTGCCAATAATTCGGTCAGTGCTCTACCAACATTAGCTGATGCCCCCACCACAATTGCAACCTTGCCAACAAAACGGCGGGCTCCAGTGCTCGTTGCAGTTGGATAACTTGTTGAAGTTAAATCTTTCATAATCTTTGTGTTTTTTAATTAAGAACTAAAGATATAAAAAAAAGCATTAATCACACCATTGGTTGAGGCTACCCATTTTTTTGTACAACCTGTACCAAGTCCATTATACCATTTTTAATTTAATTTCGCCCAAGTAAAGTTTGATGTAATGCTTTCAGCTTTATTTAAATTCAACAAAGGTGCTGTGTTTTTTAAATTTACAATACTTTTTTCATTAATTGAAATGCCTGTTTGTAAATAAAAGTATATTTCTTTAAGATTTGGTTTTATAAAATTATTTTGAAAATCTTCATCTAAGTTATCAAGAGCAGATTGTGATTTTATATAATTTTTAAGTCTTCTTCTTTTTACTGTTCTGTAAAATTTAATACTGAAGTATTTAACAACGTTCCAATAATCACACCTGCAATAGGAGTTATGATTTTCATAATTTAATTAAAGAGTTTTAGATCAAATTTATTTTGTCTACTTGTGGTAATACAATACCCTTCAAAAAGAAAATATTATATTTGAAATGAAAAGGTAATTTTTTTCATCATTTGTGTTTTTTAAGTCTCTCTTTTTGTGGGAGGTTTTTGTATTAGGTCTAATTAAAAACCTTTACCAAAATTGTGGTATAGAACTGCGAAAAATTATATTAACTAATTTATTTATTAGTAAAGAAAACCTAAAGTGTATATAAAAAGAATAACCCCTATAAATAGGGGTTATTTGTGACCGCAGAAGGACTCGAACCCTCACTGTCGGAGCCGAAATCCGAAGTTCTATCCATTAAACTATGCAGCCAGTTCAGGTAGTGAATTCTAGGACTTAGGTAATTTTTTACTTGTATCCTCCAATTTTACTACTAGAAGGTAATCTTCACACCACCCAAAATTTGAGCTCCCAACACTTTATATCCTTTATAGGTTTGATAGTTTGAGTTCAGAAGATTATTTCCGGTTGCGAAAATACTGAAATTTTTGTGAAATTTATACTCTGCGGAAAGATTTAAATCAGCATAACCACCAACTTTATCATTGGTATTCTCCGTAGACTGGTATACCATTGCCGGATTGGCTACTCCTTCAATTGAGTAAGAGTTTGTTGTTCTGTCACTTGCAAAGATTCCTTTGAATCCTAACAATAATTTTTTATCCAACATGCTATACTTAGCTCCGATACTCGCATTGAATAATGGAACGTTATAAATGTTATCGAAGTTCTTCAAATTATATTTTGTGAAATGAAATTCACCGTCTAAAACAAGATTAGCTAAAGGAAAATACTGAATACTTCCTTTGATATCACTTACATTACCATCATCATAAATTGCAGAAAATGTATTTGCGAAATTATAAGCAGAACGGTTCAATGTATAATCGTTGTTGAATAAATCATTTGCTTTAAAGAAAAGAATATCTCTCATTTTCCCGAAACCAGCAGAGAAATCATATTTAATTGTTTCATCAATATCTCCTCTTAAACCTGCATAGAAATGATATTTTGTTTCCGTTGGCTTCAGCATCTGATCAGAAAGGATAAAAGGATTCTGCTGTAAAAGATCACTATAAGTATTCAGCTTTAAACCTCCATCTACCCCACCGTAGAATTTAAATTCTTTAGCAGCAGCAACCTGAAATTCAGCTTTTGGAAACCAATAGCTTTTATTATTTTTCACCTGCTCCATCATAGTATTTGAATTTTTAGCATTCAAAAATGCAAATGAAGAACCTACCATCAAATAAGATTCTCCTTTAGCAAATGTAACTTTCGGATCTAAAGTAGCATTGAAAAAGTTGGATGAGTTTTTATCTCTGATGTCAAAATCTGTTTTTACGGTTTCTAATCCTACTCCTAAATCAGCATTCATCAGAATCCCATTTTTAGACAGTTCTACTGCATGTTTTGATAAATTAACCAAAACGGATGCCTGATTTTCCTGCGCATCAAAATGGTCTTTTAAAAATGATGATTTCACCCGTACATCGTTTAAGATCTCATTAGAATAAAAATCATAGTATCCATTCACTTTAAACTGATTCACCCTTTGGTCCAAATCAATATCCGCAGCAGGTTCTAATGCGTAGATCCCATAATATTTATTATTATCCAATCCATATTGAGCATTCAAATTGAATTTCCCTTTTTCACCATAAGAATTTAAAAAAGCTCCAATAGATGCCGAGCTCTGTTTAGAATCCCAGGCATATTCTTTTTTCAAACCTAAAGTCGAGAGAAAATGAACGTCTGCTCCTACTTCCAGTTTATTATTAAGTGTTTTAGAAATATTGGCATCACCAAGAATTTTTCCAAAATTCCCCATTCCAAATTGGAGATAGTTGTTTTGAGCTGTTCCCTCAAATTTTGGAGTCACATCCTGTCCCTGGATAGTCGAAGTTTTAAAGTCTGAAACCGCTGGAACATCCGTAATTTTATATTGTACAGGATTCTGAGATTTCTCTTCAGGCGGGTAATTCTTAATCGTTTCAATAGAAGTTTTTTTCTTTTCGATCTTTTTAACTTCCGGTTCTCTTTTTTTATTAAGAATCAGTTTCTCTTCTTTGATCTGGGAAAACGCAATCTGCGAAACCCCTAAAAATAATATGGATAATATTTGAATTCTTCTGTTCATTACGTATTGTATTTATGTATTCACGTAAAATGTATTAATGAATAATACCCATGAATACGAAGTACATTTTTATTTTTTGATCTGTTTTTTCACTTCTTTAGCTTCTGCTACGATTTCCGGGAAATCCTTGTAGTTGGCAATGATCTGATCACAAGTATAACTTGCCTGATAATTATCTTTTAAGCCAATATAATTTTTAGCCATTATTACCAGAGCTTTAGCTCCCCAATATTCTTCGGAAGAATAATTGTTCGCCAATTTGAAGATGGTTTCGTTGGAAGATTTGAAAGCTTTTCCTTTATTCTGGTAGAATGCTTTTGCATATAATGCTTCTGCCGCCACTTCTGTATTGGAAGACTTTTCAAGAGAAGCATATGCGGTCTGAGCATCTTTATCTTTGGAAGAGTTCATTAAGCTTCTTGCTTTGATCACTTTTGCCGTTTCAATTACTGCTGCAGAGTTTTTTGTATTAGCAATGACATCATTAGCCAGTTTTTCAGCCTGTGAGAAATCTTTTTCTTCAGCATACATCTTCATCAATTCTACGTTAGCATAGTTCTTAATATTAATATCAGAAGAGTTTTTAATGTTCTCTAAATATTTTTTGGCTTCGGCAGTATTACCTTGTGCTACATAAATCTGCGCTAAACGGGTCTGAGCATCATCCTGATAATCATTCTGAACGTTGGCAACCTCCTGCAACACTAATAATGCTTTTGTAGAATTATTCGTTTGATAATAACTTTCTCCCAATTCATATTTAGCCTGATAAAGGCCGTCTCCTGTTGGGTTTTGGGTTAAATATTTTTCGTAATAAGAAATAGCATTCTTGTAATCTTTCTTCGTGAAATATTGTTTTCCCGTAGAAAGATTGATCTCATCGATCTCTGAAGCATCTACATTAACCCCAATATTTTTAGCAAAGCTTTCGTACCCTGCAACATCACCACTTTTAGTGAAAATTGGTTTCGCTGCCTGAACAATTTTCTGAGCATACGCTGTATTCTTATACTGGTCCCCAAGAGTTTTTAATTCAGCAATCGCCTTATCATTTTGATTCTGATCAATGTAATTCTGAGCTCTGTAAATAGATGCATTGGCAATTAAATCTTTATCTGAAGATGTTTTAATTACTTTAGCGAAATAATCATTTGAATTCGCAAAATCATCCTGTGCTGCATATGCCGTTCCTATTTCATATTGAGAATCATCATAATACTCAGATGTCGGATACTTAGATAAAAGTGATTTTAAACTGGTTATTTTTGCCTGAGTATCACCTTTAAATCCTAAAGCCATTCCTTTTTGATATAAAGTATAGTCTGTAGCATCTTCATTTTTATCATAGATCGCAATTGCATCATTCAGCTCATTATTGGCATAATGAATATCTGCTAAACGAAGTTCTGCATCGTTTTTAAATTCCGGTTTAGGATTAGTTAAATATTGTTTGAAATAAGTTTGTGCCTGATCAAACTTTTTAGATTTAAAATAAGCATAGCCAAGATCGTAAGGCAACTGTTGCTTTTCAGGGAAAGTTGCTGTAAGAAGTTTCTCATAACGGGCAATTGCAGAAGGATAATTTCCTTTCTGGTAATACGTCTGAGCCAGCCAGTATAAAGCTCTGCTATTAAATTCTTTATTGATGTTGAAAGCTAAACTTCTTAAAAAATACTTCTCAGCTTCATCATAATTTCCTTTGTTGAACTCTTCAGTTCCCAGTAAATAAGAAACTTCCTGATCTACTTTGTCAATTTCAGGAGTGGAGCTTTGCAATCTGTCGATCGCATTGAGTGTTTCTTTATAATTTCCTGAGTACAAATAAGATTTCACCAAGAGAGACCTCATCTCTGAAGCATTGTCTGCATTCTGATTTTCATTGATATAGCTTTGAATAACCCCTGATGCACTTTCAAAAGGGTTTCCGATATCGTAGCTTAATTTTGCATATTGTTCATGAGCGAGCTTTTTCACCTTCGCATCATAATCCATCTGATAAGAAGAACGGAATGCTGAAAGAGCTTCCTGTTTTTTATCAACTGCCAGATAAGCATTTCCTAATTGGTAATAAGCATTTTGAGCCAATGCAGAATTGCTGTTTAAGAGCTGATTGTAATAAGAAACGGCTTCATCATATTTTTTCAATTGTGCAGCTACAAATCCCATTTCATACAAGTCATTTTCAGAAGGACTCTGCTGAACACTCAGATAATCTTTTAAGTGCGGATACGCTGAAGTATAATCATTCTTCATGAAATAACTTTCTCCAATGATCTTATGAACTTCCGCTTTATAAGAATCGGAAATATTTTCGTTCAATAACAGATTTCCTTCAGAGATCGCTTTATCATAGTCCTTATCATTGTAATACATCTGAACATAATACGGGCGAACAAGTTTAGCATATTTTGGCTGATCTTTTACAGAATCAAAATACTGAAATGCTTTATCATTCTGTTTATTAGAATAATATAAGTGCCCAAGCATGTAAGCAATATCTCCTTTTTGAGATTCATCCGCAGATTTGTAAGCTTCCTCCAGGGCATCAGTCGCTCCTTTAGAGTCTCCGGTCATGAATTTTGCGTACCCTAGTTTCAGAATATATTGTGTATTTTCCTCCTTTGAAAGCTGATACTGATTCACATTTTTTAAGGTCTCTAACGCCTTATCAAAATCTTTTTTAGCCAAATAATAATCCGCTAGTGGTAGATTAGCCTGAGCAAAATAAGCAGAATTCGGATATTCTTTAATAAAAGCAGTTAAACCTTCTTCAGCATGATTCTTCTGAAGGATCACTCCGATCACATTATCAAAAAACTGTGCAGCTTCTTTCTTAGACCTGGACAGATTTTGATTATAAAAATACTGTCTGGCATATTCGTATTGAGAAGCGTTGTATATTTTGGTCTGGTAAAGATTTTCGGCTAGATTGAATCTATAATTTTCTTTCTGGGTAAAGTATTGGGACTGTTGAGCATCGGAAATTCCGAAATAGATCACAGCAGCCGCTAAAAGTATTTTTTTTGATTTCATTCTTTATTTGAATAAAAAAATTAGTCTATATAAGTTAACGAAAATATTAAAAACTTATTGTTTAAGCAAGTTTTAAAAGGTTTAATAATCAAAAATATCAATTGAATACATTTCACTATTTCATGACAAAAATTGATTAATTTAGTGTCATAAAAGATTAATTATTTCAATATAAAAATATCAAATTAAATTTTTTAATCTGACATCCATTTTACAGCATCTAAAAACATACCATTACATGAAATTTAAAATACTTTTAGCATTAATATTTGTAAATCTGCTGCACGCCCAAAAGTTTTACTTTCCAAAAACTGCCGTGACAGACTCTTCAATACTCGAAAAACAACTCCCTGTTCTTGCATCGGAACTTATGACCCAAAAGCCTTTGCTTAAACTTAAACAACAAAGTAAAGTTAACTTTTTGGATAACCTCTTCCGTTTGGAGATGCTTTCAAAAGATTATAAAAAATCTATAGCTACTTTATCAGATTATCGTAATGAATTCGCTGATCATGATATGGTTGGAAATAAATTCATCGCTCACGAAGTCTATAGTTTAGCTAAATTAATTGAAAAGAGGGACAATATAACCTTCCACAATGCACTTCAAAAAGCATTTGATAAGAAATACAAAAGCCTCTCCGATAAATTGCTCGTTAGATTAGGCACCTATTTTGACGGAGATGTCAACAATTTCCGAAAGCTTTTTAAAAAGGCGATTGATAAACAAAAAGATAAAGACAGTATAGATTACCCGTCAGCTTTGGCGTTATGTAAAAGTTATTTAAGTTATAAAATATATGCCAGCATTAAGCCTCAGATAATGCAATTGCTGGCTGCAAAAGATCAGGAAAAATTCATTATTGAAACTAAGGATATTAAATTAAAAAGTGGAAATACCTTAACGATTACCATTGTCAGAAAAAAAGAAAACAAAGCTCCACTCCCTGTTATTCTTAGCAATAACATCTACGCAGGACCAGTTGATGTACTTTTTGGAAAAAGAGCTGCCATTTATAATTATGTAGGTGCAGTTATCAATACCCGTGGTAAAAGAAACAGTAATGATGAAAATAATCCTTTTGAAAATGAATCACAAGATCTTTATGAAGTTATAGATTGGGTAAGTAAACAACCCTGGAGTGATGGTAAGGTTGGAATGATTGGTGGAAGTTACCTTGGTTTTAGTCAGTGGGCAGCTGTAAAAAAATTACACCCAGCATTAAAAACGATTGTTCCTCAGGTAGCTGTAGGAATAGGAATAGATTACCCAGCTCAAAATAATATATTCATGAGCTATATGCTACAGTGGATCAAGTATGTTACTAACAATAAATTTACAGATGAAGCTGACTTTAATAATTTCCCAAAATGGGATTCTATCAACACAGCATGGTACAAAAGCGGAAAATCATTCAGAGCTTTAGACACTATAAGTGGTCAGCCCAACAAGATTTTTCAAAGATGGCTGGATCATCCGGGTTATGATGAATACTGGCAGAAAATGGTTCCTTATAAAGAAGATTTTGCTAACATAGATATTCCTATATTAACGACAACTGGTTATTATGATGATGATCAGATAGGAGCATTATCATATTTTAAAGCTCACCATCAATACAATAAGAATGCTAATCATTATCTTGTAATAGGCCCTTATGACCATGGAGGTGCACAAAGTTTTGGATATACCTATGTCAGTGGAAATCGTATCGATCCGGTTGCGAGAATAAGTATTGATGACCTTGCTTTTTCATGGTTTGATTACATTCTTAAAAATGGTAAGAAACCGGATCTTTTAAAAGATAAAATCAATTTCCAGGTGATGAATACCAACACATGGAAACACGTTCCTACCTTAGAAAAAATGCACACCTCAACCATCAAGTTTTATCTTCAGGATCATAAAGATATTCCATCCGTTTTTACTCAGCCTCCAAATAAAAGTTTCACTAAACAAACCGTTGATTTTAAAAATAGGGATCAAAAAGATTCTTATCGTCTGGTAAGTAAAAAAGACAGTGTAAAAGCGACCAATTCAGTTTATTTTGAAAGTGAAGTCTTAGACAAAGATCTTATTATAAGTGGAAATCTATCCGGATTTTTTAATGTCTCTATTAACAAGAAAGATTTTGACACTGATACTTATTTATACCAAATACAACCGGATGGTAAATCTTTTTTACTATCAACACATATCGTAAGAGCCAGTTATGCAAAAAACAATGCGGTTCGTCAACTTCTTGAACCAGGTAAAGTTGAACAAATCCCTATTAAAAATTCAATATTTATCAGTAAGAAAATAGAAAAAGGAAGCAAACTGGTATTATTGGTTGGCGTTAATAAGAATTCTGCATGGCAGATCAATTACGGAACAGGAAAAGATGTAAGTGATGAAACGATAAAGGACGCAAATGAACCATTGGAAATAAAATGGTATAATGACAGCTATGTGGAAATACCTATCTACAAAGAATAAAGGTTTTTATTTATTTAAACCACACCATTTTACCTAAATATTGTGGTCTTCGCTGACAACCAACCAAAAAATCATTACATTTGCTTTTTTTCAAACTCAAATATAGACATTGAATGAATCAACTTTTCAGAAGGAAAAACTATTCAGCAACAGACACATCGACTAGCCTTTTAAGGGTTTTAGGTGTTTGGGATATCGTTTTTTTTGGTATTGCAGCCATTATAGGAGCAGGAAGTTTCAGCAGTTTAGGTGAAGCAGTTTTTAGAGGTGGTCCCGGAGTTATTCTATTATATTTGATTTGTGGCTTTGCCTGCGGCTTTACAGCACTTTGCTATGCAGAGTTTGCAAGTAGAATTCCTACAGCAGGTTCTGCTTATACCTATGCTTATGCAAGTTTTGGAGAATTAATCGCATGGATTATCGGTTGGGCATTGATCATGGAGTATTCTTTTGGAAATATCTATGTTGCCTTTTCGTGGTCAGATTATTTTACCAGCTTTTTAGAAAGGTTGGGAATGCATATCCCAGATTATCTGACTTGCAGTTACACAGAAGCCAAAAAGGCTTTTATGAGTGGCTCTGAAAATAAGGAATTGCTTAATGCATGGAAATCTGCCCCTTTAATCGGAAGTTTAAAATTTATTGTTGATATTCCAGCATTGGTAATCAACGGATTGATCACATGGCTTTGTTATGTCGGGGTAAAAGAAAGTAAAAATTTCAACAACTCACTGGTTATCTTAAAACTAGCGGTTATTGTTCTCGTAATTTTAGTAGGATTCTCTTATATTAATACTGAAAACTGGACTCCGGTAAATCCCGAGACACATGTAGCTTCTTTCATGCCTAATGGTTTTGCCGGTGTAATGAGTGCCGTTTCCGGAGTTTTCTTCGCTTATATTGGGTTCGATGCTTTAAGTGTACTTTCAGAAGAAACTAAAGATCCACAAAGAACATTACCTAAAGGGATGATCATCTCTCTTGTACTTTGTACAGTGATCTATATTGCCTTGACCTTAGTTCTAACGGGAATGGTGGATTACAGAAAATTTGATGGTATTGGAGATCCGCTTTCATTCATATTTGAGAAATCTAATGCTAATGTTGCCTGGATGGAACTCGTTGTTTCTTTCGTTGCCATTGTTGCAATCACCACAGTATTATTGGTGTTCCAAATGGGGCAGCCAAGAATCTGGTATGCGATGAGTCGTGACGGATTGATGCCTGAAAAATTCAAAACGGTACACCCAAAATATAAAACCCCTTCATTCGCAACTATTGTTACTGGTATTGCAGTGGGAGTTCCTATTTTATTTACTGATAAAACGTTCATTCTTGATTTTACAAGTATTGGAACCATCTTCGCTTTCGTGCTTGTTTGTGCCGGAGTTTTAATGCTTCCTGCAAAAGAAAAAGTTAAAGGTACATTTCACCTTCCTTATATTAATGGTAAAATCATCTTCCCTGTTATTTTTATTGGTGGATTAATCGGTTTCTATATCTGGCAGCCTGAATTTTTCCATAACCTAATGGATTGGAATGATCCTAAAGAAGGTGAATTTAGAGCTTCTATTTTCGTTTTCTTCCTGATTAATTTAGCTCTGTGTGTCTTTACCTTTATTAAAAACTTTTCTCTAATTCCATTAATTGGTTTAAGCTCTTGTTTATATCTTCTTACGGGAATGAGCCATGAAAACTGGTTCTGGTTTGGAATATGGTTCGCTATAGGTCTGGTAATTTATTTCTGCTACGGATATAGAAACAGTAAACTGGGGAAAGAGCATAGTTTAAAAAATTAAATAGTATAAAGCGAAAGACTTGAAAAATCAAATCGCTGAATAATAAGATAAAAAAAGGCAAATTTGCGGCTTCGCAGTTTTGCCTTTTTTTTATTAAAAATTGGCCAACTTATTGCTTTTATTTATAAGAACTTAAAACCAATATACCATGTCCGACAGAATAAAAACGTACAGAGAATTTTATCAGTTCTACCTTACTGAACACAGTAAACTGGGAACAAGAATTTTTCACTTTCTGGGAACACTCCTTATATTCGGAGTCATTGCTTATGTGATCAGCTCCGGTAAAGAAAGGTTCTTATGGTATATTCCTATTTTTGGATATGGATTCGCCTGGTTCAGTCATGCGGTAATTGAAAAAAATAAACCAGCTACTTTTAAATATCCTTTATGGTCATTAATTTCAGATTTCAGATTGTTTTTTGAATTGCTAACAGGAAAGCAGAAATTTGTAACAAAGTAAATCATATATCATATTAACAATTCTTCTTTTTTCACACTATTTTATCATAATTAAGGCTTGTTCTTTGACTTTCCAGAGCTTTTTTTAATCTCTGTATATAATGCCTCTAGTTCTTTAGGTGGCTTCCCTTCATCGAAACTAGCGGAAGTGAATGTAGATCCATTGGACACAATCACGATTGTTGCAGACAAAGCCTGATCGGAATACCTTCCTGTAGTGGGTGATTGAAGTTGTGATATTTTCGATAAATCAATTATTTCCGCTTGTGTGGATATACTCTTCCAATAAGAAGGGGGAATAGAAGATTTTACAGCTTCTCCATTTAAACTTGATACTATAAAGGTAGGGGTAAATACAGTACTTTCATTAATACCTCTTGTTTGTTCTATTAATTGAATATTTTCAATATTCTGTACTTTCATCGAAGTAGTTGATTTATTTTCGTTGTTTTCATTTTTACTCTGATGAAAACAACCTGTATTAAAAATTATAAAAATAATATTAATTGTCAAAAATAGCTTTTTCATTGTGTATTTTTTATTTTATTATGATATTTTATGATTATTAAGTCTGTTTTTTAATAAATTATTATATATTTGCTAAAATACAAAATTATTATAATAATGACAAAATCTATTATTTCGAAAATTTCTTTAACTCTTTCCATTTTTATTGTTACCGGAATGGTGAACGCTCAAAATAAAAAAGAGATAAAGTTTCAAAAACAATCAACAGAAGGAAATACAGATCCCCGAGGTATTGAAAGATGTGCAACCAATGAATATGAAGATGCTTTAAAAGCGAAATTTCCGGGAAGATTAACAACGGAACAATTTGAATCCTGGTTAGCTCCTTTAATAGAAAAGGCTAAGCTGAATAAATCCCAAAACGGAAATGTTATTACCATACCTGTAGTAGTACACGTAATTCATAGTGGACAAAATATTGGAGTAGCTCCCAATATTCCAGATGCCCAGGTAATGTCTCAGATTACCGTTATGACTAATGATTTTAGAAAATTAGCCAATACTCCAGGTTTCAACTCCAGCCTAGTAGGAGCTGATACTGAAATACAATTCGTACTTGCTAAAGTAGATCCTAACGGAAACCCTACCAATGGCATTGACAGAAAAAATCTTTGTCAGGATTACTGGAGCAAAGATCATATTGATAGCATTGTAAAGCCTCAAACTATTTGGGATCCTACTAAATATATGAATATGTGGAGCATTGATTTCGCAAGAAATGGACTTTTAGGATATGCACAATTTCCTTCCAACTCTGGTCTTGCAGGATTAGATGCAAATGGAGGATTAGCTAATACAGATGGTGTGGTTGCCGGTTATAATACTTTTGGAAGTATAGATTATAACGACGGAACATTTATTATGCAACCTGGTTATGACAGAGGAAGAACAATGACCCATGAAGTTGGACATTTTGTAGGATTGAGACACATCTGGGGAGATGCAACATGTGGAAACGATTACTGTGCAGATACCCCTACTGCACACGGTGCCAATTACAGTTGTAATGCCAGTATTCCAAGCTGTGATAATCCAGCAGTATTTGAAATGGTTCAAAATTATATGGATTACACCAATGATACTTGTATGAATATTTATACTAATGATCAGAAGACAAGAATCAGGGCAGTGATGGACAATTCTCCAAGAAGAAAGGAATTGAAGACATCTAACACTGATCAGGCAATTCCATTGTTTGCAAACGATGCCGAAATAAAATATGACGGAGGTTGCTCAATAGGTGTTACTAATTGTGGAGCTGGTGTATTACGCCTTGTTATATATAACAGAGGAACAAGTAATTTGACCTCTGCAGTTGTTTCCTACTCACTTAATGGAGGAACGGCTCAAAATTATAACTGGACTGGTAATCTAGCTCAAGACAAATCAAGTGTGATCCTTATTCCTGTAGATAACACTATTGCATCTTCACCTGTTTCTGTTTCTATAGTATCAGCTAATGGAAGTGCTGATCAAAGAAGTACGAATAATGTTTCAACAGGTAATTATGTAAAACCTGTAGCGCCTGAATATTTTGCAACAACTACTGTAACGTTCAAATTACTAAGAGACAGATATGGCAGAGAAACGAGATGGAATTTAAAAAATAGCGCTGGGCAAGTTATCAAATCCGGAGCTTACTCTAACACTCCAGCTGGACAACCAAGCCCCTCTTTAATCACTCAAACATGGACACTGCCATTGGATTGTTATGTATTCACAATCTCTGATGATTTTGGCGATGGATTAAGTGACGGAGGGTATGTAAATCTATCTACAAGTACTGGCCAGGTTATATATCATGCAACTGACGATTTTGGATTCTACGGAACTAAAGCATTTACGACTCAGAACAATCTGGGAACCCACGAAACTACTAAAAACAATAAGTTTGGTATATACCCTAATCCTGTAAATGATATCCTCAACATCGTTAACATCTCTGGAAAAACCCAATTTGAAATTCATAATGCGATAGGACAGATTGTTAAAAAAGGGGACGTTAATAATAGCCAGATTCGTGTATCTGATTTAACCAAAGGAACCTATACCATCACAATAAATAATGATAAAATCTCTGAAAGCATTAAATTCATTAAGAAATAATAAATAGATCAAAATTTAAAAATCCCCATGAAAACTGGGGATTTTTTATACTTCCTACTTATTCAAAAACCATATTTTACACCATAAAAAATTAGTTCAGGTTTTGCTTTGCAAAACCTGAACTAATTATAATTAAAATTTTCAACTTATTTAAATCGCTTTTTAAAGCTGAATTTCAATCTGTTCATTAATCCCGGTTCAATGATATCAATTCCTAATCCGAAGTTACTGTCTGCAACCGTATGATGTGCTGTTCTAAAAGCTTCAAATTCTTCCTGAGGAATCTCCAGATTCACTAAAGGTTTATAATCAATAAAAACTGTAGCCCCATTTTTTGTTATCTTTTTACGGCTTGTATAATCAAAATATGGATTTTTAATTGTACTTTCCTGAACCGTATATTTTTCTTCTGTATCTATCTTCTGATCCGTATACAAATTGATCTCATATTTCTCTGTATCGAAATTATGCCAGAAAGGTAAGTCTTTATGTAAGAAATCCCTTGCACTGGCTTTGATCACATTACGATCAAAATACATTAAGAATCGATTGTTCTGTGGATCTACATAATAAGGTTTGTCAACGGTTGCATGATATTCAATTTTAAATTCATTCAGCTTTTTATCATCGCTTACAATATCTATTGAAGCATCTTTAAAGATGTTTCTTACATCCGTTCCATTTCTGTCATTAGAATAATTTAAACTATAGAACAGAAAATTATTCCAGCTGTCTACTACCTCTCTTTTATTTGTATTTTTAAAATACCTTCTCATAGCATTAGCGCGATTTCCTTTGTAAGTGGTGGTTAATTTTAATTCTCCAGAAGTATTCTGAGCATTAAATTCAACTTTTTCATCGATACAATAATAAGGATAGCGGTACGCTTTCCTTTGCTGTAGCTCCTGATCAGGTTTTACTTCCAGATAATGCATAAAGTATAAAAATCCCCTGTTTTCTATTAATCCAAATTCATCACGAATGGTAGCATCGATAAAGTATTCTTCCCCTTTATAGTTGATCCTTACTACAACATGATTAAATGAAAGCAAAGAAGGCAGATAATATTTAATATAATAATCCGTGTGATAATTTACCAGAACTACAGAAGAATCAATTCCTATATAATCTAAAATAACCTTCAATAAAACACATTTGGCCTTACAGTCACCTTGTTTATTTTCATAGGTCACAGAAGGTTCCTGAGGTTTATGCCCGTTCATTTCATCTGCATTGAAAATATAATAGATATTATTCTGAACATACTCAATCGCAAACTGGAGTTTCTCATCCTGATCGGCGATAGCATCCAATTTTTCAATTAATTTCGGAGCAAAATCTTTTATAGATGATTTATTATAAATCTCTGCATAGATAGGAGCAATATAGTTGGAAAGATCTTTCCAGTTACTTTCTGTTGCGAAATCAATGAAGGGAAAAATCTCACGACTTGCATCTACTGGATTGATATAATTTTCTTCCTGAATTGCAAACCTTTCTCCTTTCTTTAGGTGATAGACTTCCGGTTCTAAAACATTCCCTTGTTCATCTCTAAAGAATACTTTTTTATAGGCTACAGGTTCTTCCCTGTCATTAACGAATGTGAATTGATAACTTCCATATGCCCAATAATTATCCGGGCTCACCCATACATATTTAGAAAATTCTTTTCTTAAAAAATCACGTTCAGTAAAAGCTTTCACCCTTGAGTCTTCGAGTATTAGAATATCGTATAATCTCAAATCCTTTATAGTGATATTAATCTTTTTGTTACTGCTTAAAATCCCACCACTACTTTGATTTTCACTATCTAAAACTTTGATCTTCATATCAGGAATTTTATCAATTAAAACGCCTTCTCTCAATACACTGATCCTATGAAGATTGTAAACTTCATTTTCTTCAACCACGATATCCATTACGGATGCCCTTTCAAGGTTGGATGGTTCATTCAGCGTATAAGCCATACATACATATTCATTGCTTTCTGCATTGCTTGTATAGTAGATCTTATCAAGAAAATAGCAGTAATCCCTTCCTTCATTAATTTGCATATTGGAGAAATCCGATTCTTTTATTTTTTCAATAAGCTGCTGATCATCTACGCTTCCCGCCCACGATTCAGGCTTTTGAATTTTGTAATTTTCAATTTGAATTTGATTATCCATATTATTATTTGCTATTTAATGTGTTTTGATTGAAATAATTAAGGGGGATGAAATTAAATAATTAAAAATTAAAAAACAAGAGTAGAACAGCGACGATTCTTAATTTGCATTCGGCACAGTAATTGTCGCGTTTTTTTTAAAATTAGATTTATGAAAAATATGATGACCGTTTTAAAAGGCGCTTTTCCAGTATTGGCTATTGCTGTATTAACACAATGTACAACTTCTGCAAAAGTTTCTGACGGAAGTGAAAAGACTTTTATTGTAGGACCTCAAACCGCTGACTGCACAGGAGTAGCACCAATGAAGTGTCTTCAGGTTAAAGAAAAGGCTTCAGAAAACTGGACTAATTTCTACAGTAACATTGAAGGATTTACCTACGAACCAGGATATGAATATGTATTAAAAGTAAAAACTGAAAAAATAGCAAATCCGCCTGCCGATGGATCTTCTATCAAATATACTTTGATAAATCAGGTTTCTAAAACAAAAAAATAGTAAAAGCCTCCTAATATTGGGAGGCTTTACTTTTATTATACATTTGATATGTTAGTGTTCATGATCTTTTGGAGGTGGTGTATACTTTCCTTTGGTTGTTTCACCTACTGCATTTGCTGTAGTCATGGCAACCACCAGATCGTTAAGCATTCCACTTGCTGCTGTAGGTGAATTAGGAAGCAAAACCAAACTGCTCCTATTTGTCGCACCTATTGAATGTAAAGTATCATAATGCTGCGTAACAACAATCAGTGCTGATGCTTCATGAGAATTGATATCTACATTATTCAGCATTCTTACAGATTCCTCAAGACCTTTAGCAATTTCCCTTCTTTGATCTGCAATTCCCTGTCCTTGTAATTTTTTAGATTCTGCCTCTGCTTTTGCAACGGCTACGATTCTTATTCTTTGTGCTTCTGATTCATATTCAGCAGCAGTTTTTTCCCTTTCTGCAGCATTGATTCTGTTCATCGCATGTTTTACCTGTTCATCAGGATCGATATCTGTTACCAAAGCTTTAATAATATCATAGCCATAACTCTGCATTGCTTCCTGAAGCTCCGCCTTCACGGCAACAGCAATATCATCTTTTTTCAGGAAAACATCATCCAGCTTCAGTTTTGGAACTTCTGCTCTTACCACATCAAAAACGTAAGAAGTAATTTGATCATGTGGACTTTCTAAACGATAAAAAGCATCCGCTACCTGTGATCTGATCACCTGGAACTGAACTGAAATCTTCATTTTCACGAAAACATTATCCAGTGTTTTTGTATCGATCATAACATCTAATTGCTGAATTCTAAGATTCATTCTTTTAGAGATCTTATCTAAATAAGGTATTTTCAATTGCAAACCTGCATGACGAACAGAATGAAATTTTCCCAAACGCTCTACAATAGCTGCTGTTTCCTGTTTTACAGTAAAAAAGGACGCAAATAAGGTAACAAGTCCAATGAAAATAATAATGCCTAAATATGCCATAGTATAATTTTTAATCGATTAGTCGTATAAGTTACGCATTTGTTATTTTTAATTCTATTAAAATTACATGGTCATCCCTATATCGATACCCTTTATTTTTCTGTAGAGATCAGTAGCATAATTATCCGTCATTCCCGACACAAAATCAATAACCCCCAATACTTTCTGATAATCTGTTCCACCCTCATATAGAAATTGATTAGGTAAAAGTTTTAACGCCATTTTATCGTAGGATTTTCTTTCGTCTTTCGATTTTAAAACAGAAGGAATAAAATGATCTAGCAACTCATACATTACATTATATCCTGCATTTTCAATTTCAACGACAGCTTTATGATTGTAGATCTTCTCAATAGAGAAACTTTCAATATCCTGTAGTGTTTTATTATTCGATTTATAAATATCAAGTAACGCCCTATCTAAATTACCATGAAGAATTGTTTCAAAATTCTCTTTATAGGTTTCAATTGATTTGTTGATCAGTGCATTAATCACTTTAGCCCTTAAATAGGAAATCCTTTCATTATCATTAGAAATAGACGTTAACTTCTGCTCTACTCTTTTTGTATCTTGGTTTTCAGATTTTATCAATTCTAAAAATAAATTCTCACAATCTGCTGTAGAAACAATTCCCAATCGGTGGGCATCTTCCATATCAATGATATTGTAACAGATGTCATCCGCAGCTTCCACAAGCCACACAAATGGATGCCTTTTAAAGATATGAGGTTCATTACTTTCACATATCAGATTTGTTTTTTCAGCGATCTCTAAGAATGTTTCTTTTTCATTTTGAAAGAACCCGAATTTTTTTCGGTGTATAATTCCTTTTTGTCTGGCGATTGCTTCACAAGGATATTTTGCAATACTTGCCAGTGTCGTTAAAGTAAGCTGAATTCCGCCTTCATCCTTTCCTTGCTGTTGATGAGCTAAAACCCTTATCGCATTGGCATTCCCTTCAAAATTAACCAAATCTGCCCATTCTTTCTCTAAAAACTTAGGTTTCAAATCCTTTTCATTTCTTTCAAAATAGCTTGCAATAGCATCTTCTCCTGAGTGTCCGAATGCGGGATTACCTACATCATGACATAAACATGCTGCCGCTATCACATTGCCCAAATTATGCAGATAAAAATTTTTAGAATCTTCTGTAAGTTCATTCACATAATTTTCAGAAATAAACTCTCCAATAATACTTCCCAAACTTCTTCCAACTGATGAAACTTCTAAAGAATGTGTAAGACGGTTATGTACAAAAACACTTCCAGGAAGTGGAAAGACCTGTGTTTTATTTTGCAATCTTCTAAAAGCAGCCGAGAAGATAATCCTGTCAAAATCTCTCTGAAAATCTGTTCTGGATGCTATAGTATGTGGGTTATTTCCGGTACGCTGATTGGTAAAAATCTGATTTAAATTCATCATTTTTCAAAATTACTTCAAATTTTACTTTTACGGAATACTATTTGAATTTTTATAGAAAATTAAAGCTATGCCAGAAGGACCGTCTATATTATTAATGAAAGAAAGTCTGCAGGAATTTGTAGGTAGGAAAGTGACTGAAGCTTCAGGAAATGCTAAATTTGAAAAGGAAGCATTAGTAGGGAAAACCCTTCTTGAGATCAGAACTTTTGGAAAACAAACCTACCTCGTTTTTGATGCTGTGAGTGTCCGAATTCATTTACTGATGTTTGGTTCTTATAGCATTAATGAACAGACAAAGCCTGACAAGAGCCTACGATTATCATTAAAGTTCAAATCCGGATGTATGTATTTTTATACATGTTCTGTAAAGCTCGTCGAAGCTGAGTTCTTAACAACCATCGATTGGGAAGCTGATATCATGAGTGAGGATTGGAATCCTAAGAAAGCTGAAAAGAAACTAAAAGCAAAACCAGAAATGATGGTTTGTGATGCTTTAATGAATCAGGATATTTTTTCCGGTGTGGGAAACATCATCAAAAATGAAGTCCTATTCAGAATCGGAGTACAGCCTGAGAGTAAGATTGGAAATCTTCCCCCTAAAAAATTAAAGGAACTTATTAAAGAGGCCAGAAATTATAGCTTCGACTTTTTAAAATGGAAGAGAGAATTTGTTTTGAAAAAACACTGGCTTGTTCATACCAAAAGTACTTGCCCCAAATGTGGTCAGAAACTCATTAAAAAGCAAACCGGCATTGGGAAAAGGCGGAGTTTTTATTGTGAAAAGGATCAAAAATTTTATTAGTTTCTATAATATATATCATTAAAACAATAACAAAAAAACTAATAACAAGTTATAAGGTTTATTGGACAAAAATACAGCTAAAGCCTGAAATTGTTTCTAAATCTAAACGTCAGAATTTAAAAAACCACCTGTATATTTTGTGAAAAAATCTAATTTATATACCTCTCCTATGGGAATTTCTGAATCATTGATATAAATATTGTGATTATCAAAAGAGTCAATATAATCAATGTTAATTACATATGATTTACTAACCCTTATAAAAGAATCCGAGGTAATTTTCTGATGAATCGTTTTCAGGTTCATTGCTGTAATCAGTTTCTGATTTTGAGTATGAATAACAACATAGTCCTTTAAACCTTCAATATACTTAATATCTACAAAATTGATTTTATAAAATCTTCGTTCCGCTTTAATAAATAAAAAATCGGATGTATTAGACTCCACGGTACTTTTTATGGTGTCTGCAGATAAAAGTTCAGTATACAGAATGGCTTTATCTATTGCTTTTTTTAACCTTTGCTTATCAATAGGTTTCAATAAATAATCCACCGCTTCCAGTTCATAACTTTTCAAAGCATATTGTGAATAAGCGGTTGTAAAGATGATTAAAGTACGCTTTGGAAGCATTTCTACAAATTCCAATCCAGTCATCAAAGGCATTTCTATATCCAGAAATATCAAATCAACTAAGTTATTCTTAAGAAAATCCAAAGCGGAATGTGCATTAGAAAATTCACCAAGAATCTCAATTTTAGAAACTTCATTAATTAAAGAATGCATTTCTGCTCTTGCCAAAGGCTCGTCATCTATGATAATACAATTCATAAGGGAATGGTTAAATCAATGGTAAATTCTTTTTCTTCGGAGGTTATATTCAAATAATGTGTATCACCATACAAAAGCTCCAATCTTCTTTTAATATTGGCAAGCCCTAATCCACTATTACTAACATTAGAAATAGGAAAATCCGGATTTTGAGAATTGCGGCATATAAAATGAAGCTTTTGATTTTCTATTTCCACAACTATTCTAACCCACGACTTCTCACCGCTAATATCTACACTATGCTTTACGGCGTTTTCCACAAAAGAGGTAAACAGATTAGGTGGAATAAATGTGCTATTCAAGAGTCTTTTGTCTGTATCACTATGGATATCGAACGAAAAATTTTCCCTTCTTATATTTTCCAGATTGAGAAAGTTTGATAAAAACTCAATCTCAGAAACCAGCAATGTTTTTTCCTCACCATTCTCATACAGCTGATATCTTAAGAACTCTGATAACTTCACGATCATCGTAGATGCCTTTTCAGGATCAGTTCTTATTAATGCTTTTACATTATTCAGCATATTGAACAAAAAATGAGGGTTCATCTGGTTCCGGAGCTCATTTAATTCCATTTTCAATGTAAGATTACTCAACTCTATAATTCTTTTATTATCCCGTGTCCATTTCTGGAGTAATTTCACTGTAGTTGTAGCCAATATAATAGGAACACATGTCATCACTCCTTCATAAAGGCCACCTTTGTTACTATTTTTAGGTATTTCAGTAAGCCTGTAATCCAAAAAGAAATGATTAAAACTATATGCAATAAGATTCAGCCCAATAACTCCGAGTAATATCAACAGAATTAAATACGAAATATAATACGTTTTAAAGAAAAATAATGGCACCAGAATATAAATATTAATATACACCATACTTACTAAGCAAACGTATACATAACATAAAATATAATATTGATAATCTTCAGCAAACCAACGCCAGAAACTTGCACTATATAACAATGCAAAAAAGATTATCAAAAACACTAAATGCCTTAAAAACCGATATCGGTCTTCTACAAGAAAATCGATAACTAAAATATTTTTCAACTCCCGTGAACTGTATTTCATATCATTACAACGAGCAACAAAATTAGTATTATTAAAAACAAAAAGCCGAAAATTATACCAAATCCGAAGTTTATTATACCAATTTACCAATCAGGATTTGGTATAATATCTAAAGGATTTGGTATAAAAAAATTCTAATCCCTCCCTATTCTATTTTTCTTTGCCCTGTTTAATTTACCATTTATGGATATTACCGTTTTCCAAGAACTAACAGAACAAATAACATTGGAATGTTTTTTTATGACCGATTCTCAACAAGAAGAAAAAGTAATTCAGCTAATTGACCTTCATCATTTTATTGAATGTTATGATCCTGGAATAAAAATCCACAAAGCTGTTCACAATCCTATCAATATTATTGAAGAGAATGGCATTAGGAAGGGAATTTTATTTTACGACCATAAGCATTCCAGTCTAATTGACATATCTGATTGTGAAGCATTTAAGAGACTACATCAATTACAGGAAATGTGGTTTGTATTCGTAGAAGAAGATATACATAATCATTCTAATCGACATATTGACTTTATCATAGAAAATAGTCTTGAAACATTTTATGACAGAATATTTCTGTTCAATTTCTTCCAATCAATAATTAACAAATTAAAATAATTTATGAGAAACTTCCGAAAAGTCCTCTTGCCATTCGCTATCCTCCCTTTTAAGAGTATTATTTCTGCCCAAAAAAAAGATAGCATACCGCAAAAAGTCATTGCTTTTGTAACTGATAAATTTCCGCAAACGAGGGATTTCAATCTTGAGTATACTCAACTCACTCCTTATAAATATTCTTCTTCCTTATATGGAGCCAATCAACCGGATAATAAAATCAAAAACTTTCAACAACTGAAAGCCAATGCAAATATTTATTTTTTTAAACATGAAAAATGGATTTTGAATGCAGCATTAAATTATCGTTATACCTCTATTAATGCTGAGAACAACGCCTTCTTTTTACCTGAAGAAAACAATAAAGGAGATTTCCATTATCATTCTGAAGCTTTGAGTATTACCCATATTTCTAAATTATTCAATAAAATGGCCATCTATTCTGCAACAGCCTCAGTGGATGGAAGTGAACAACACTTTGAAAGAGTTCGTGGAATGCTGACGGGTTCTTTAATATTAAAAGCTAATGCCAAAACTAAAATGACATTGGGAGTTGCTTTATTTCTGGATCCAAGCACACAGGTTCCGGCACTTCCTATTTTCACTTATGAACATAGGTTTAACAACGGTTGGGTCGCAGATGTTGTTCTTCCTAAAAAGATATTGATAAGGAAAGATATGTTTTCAAATGGTAGAATTTCTTTTGGAACTGAAATGGATAATACATCTCTTTATATTTATCGATCAGATAAAAGATACGAATTCAGGCAACTTGAAATTAACTCTGGAGCAATTTATGAACATAATCTCGGTTCAAACCTTATCGCCACGCTAAAAACCGGAGTTAGAGTAATGCCAAGGGCTAGGCTATTTGATAAAGAAGAATCTTTCAAAGATTATACGTTAGAAACCACGGCAAAGCCTTCTTTATATTTCAATCTGGGTATTTCTTATAATCCCTTTGCAAGACCGAAGGCGAAATAATTAAAATTTTCCGGTTTCATATTTAACCTCAAGGTTAAATCACTATCAAACCTCCAACACAGCATTTAGTTTTCACATTAATTCGCCACTAAAATTATAGTGGCTGGTTCTACTATTGTGTATTATCTAAACCTGTTAATTAATTAAAATATGTCCATTCCAAAACAAATATTCCAGACTTTTAAGTCTAAAAAACTTCCCTGGCTAACCCAATGGTATATCTGGAGGATGAAAAGAAAAAACCCAGAATATCAATACCACTTTTACGATGATGCTGATATCGAAAATTTCATAACAAATGAATTTCCACCTGAGTACATCGAAAATTACAACAAGCTAACTATTGGTGCTGCAAAGGCCGATTTTTTCAGATATGCTATCTTATATAAGAAAGGCGGAATCTATTTAGATGTAGACAGTGCGGTTACAAGACCGTTCAAAAATCTGATAAATGATGATGATGAAGCTGTAATCAGCAAGGAAAGGCATGAAGGATTATATGTGCAATGGGCACTTATTTTCAATAAAAATCATCCTTTTTTGAAAAAGACATTAGATCTGATGCTTGACAATATAAAGACGCATCGGTATCCTAATAATATCCATGCTACTACGGGCCCATCAGTATTTAGTAATGCAATCAATCAAAGTTTAGAAGAGAACTCAAATATACCATACAGTTTATTTAAAGGGGTTGAATTTCGTGGGTATCTACAATTCAAATATAAATTAGGGAAGTTCTTTTTATACGAAAAAAGGGCTGAACATTGGAAACAGAAACAAATATCCCAGGATATTATTACACAAAATCGAATAACACTATAGAGTTCTTTATATAAAGTATCCTTATAATCATAAAATATTCATCTTAGAATATATCAAATTAAGATCAGATTAATGTTTAAATTTGTTTTCGGGTATTCACTTTTAAACAACATCTCTGCTCATGATTAATATCAACGATTTCATTGATAATTTTTTTGATTTCAATTCTAATATTTACACTCTTCCCTGGGAAATCATCAGTAACCTTGATGATCTTCTGAAAGAGAAGTTTGATAATTTAAATGATGAGTATGAAATTTCCGGTGATGTTGCCGTTCATAAAACGGCAACCGTAGAGCAGAATGTTATTTTCAAAGGTAGAATCATTATTGGCGAAAATTCTTTTATTGGTGCCAACGCTTATTTACGAGGCCCTATTTATATAGGAAAAGATGTTAAAATTGGTCCCGGAAGTGAGATCAAGCAAAGTATAATTTTTAATGAGACTGCTGTGGCTCATTTTAATTATATAGGAAATAGCATTATCGGAAACAGAATCAATTTTGAAGCAGGATCTATTTGTGCTAATCATTACAATGAGAGAAAAGATAAAGAGATATCTGTTCTATTGAATAATGAAATTATAAAAACAAATACAGAGAAATTTGGATCTTTAGTTGGTGATGATTCCAGGATTGGTGCTAATGCTGTTCTGTCTCCCGGAACTTTATTACCAAAAGAAAGTATCGTTAAAAGATTGGAACTTATTGAACAGATTAAATAGATAGATATACGCTACCATATAAAAATTTAAACCCAAAAAGTTGCAAAAGCTTTTCTTCTCAATTTAAAAAAAATCTGACAAAAGTTCGCAAAGGATGAAAATCTATGATTTTCATAACTCACTTATTTTTAACGTTAAGATATTTCAGGGTCTCTCATTAATGGGTTCCCATTTTTGAAAAAAGGTTGATAATGATCACGCCAATCACAATTAATGCAATACCTATGATCGCAGGTAGATCTGGAACCTGTTTAAAAGCTACTACTCCTATAATTGTTATACATATAATGCCGACACCTGACCATATCGCATAAGTAACTCCAATAGGAATATGACGAAGTGTAAGGCTTAGGAAATAAAAAGCAGCAGAATATCCGGCAATGGTTACAAGAGATGGTATAAGCTTTGAAAACTCTTCAGATTTCTTCAGAAATGTTGTAGCAATGATTTCAAAAACAATTGCCAAAATAAGATAGATATAACTGCGGCCCATAGAAAAAATCTTTATTTACAAAAGTAGTAAAAGTGACTGTTATTTTTTTGCTCAAATTCTGTCTATTATTAAATATCCGTAATGAATTATTTATAAGCGCTTTAAAAATAAATTTTTCTTAATATTTAATCTCCCATTTTTCACTTTTAAGTGTTTTATATGATAATGCATTTTATAATAATATGCATAGCATTCCATTTATCAATCTGTAAATACAGAACGGAAATCTTTTATCAAATTAATAATTTTTACGAATAAGATAATAATAATACACATATTTTTTCAATAATACATTAAATTAATGTAAACAATTAATCACGAAAAGCACACACATAAAGCACCTAAATACCTGATAAACATCACACTTATTCTATTTGGCATGTCGTTTGAGAGTTGTAATATTGCAATTAGAAAATTAGTAAAGAAAGTATAATTAAAATTTAAAAAAAACAAAAATGGTAACTTACGCTTTTATCGCAACATGTATAGTAGTATTCGCTTCTTATTTTACAACAGTTAGAAGAGAAAGAAATTAATTAAAAACGCTTAGCTGCATTCAGCTTCGACTATTTATATTAGTTTGTATTGTTTATGTTTGCAATCTGAAAAATCAGATCGCCGCTCTTTTACTCCACTGGAGTAAAAGGGCCCAAAACATAAATTAAATGATCCACCAACTTACTCATATTCAAAAATCAGTTTTTACAAAGCTGAATCAGACAATTTCCAATTTACATCCCGATTTAGAATGCGAAGAATACTTGGGGTATAACTTCCGGCTGAATCAATACCATATCAAATTCAGAAAAGCTAAAATAACTCCGAAGAAAATCGGACAATTTGTTACGTTATGGAAAAGAAATCCAGACACACAACAAACAGAACCTTTTACCATTTCTGACCAATCCGATTTTTATATCATTTACGCTGAACTTGACAACAAGTCCGGTTTTTTCTTTTTCCCGAACACTGTACTTTCTCAACAATCTATTTTAACCACGCCTTCAAAAGAAGGAAAACGAGGATTCAGAGTTTATCCTGACTGGGATATTCCACAAAATAAACAGGCTGAAAAAACAAAGAAGTGGCAAGAAAGTTTCTTTATAGATTTTTCAAAAAGTACATATCTGGAAAAATTTGAAGAGATTTTAAACCTAAACCTATAGCAAGCACCTCAAAATACTCTAAATTTTTATCTTTGTATATTCTAACATGTTCTATAAGAAACATCTTAAAATCATTTAAAAAGCATGAACCTGTACAATCTTATCATCCAAGACAAAGAAGAAGTTACCCTTAATGATGTATTTCTGGAAGAAACCAATAAAGAACAACTTGTACAACTGATCAAAGAACATACATATCTCAAGGAGCTTCAGGAATATGGGCTTCCTGTTAACAATAAAGTTTTTCTGCAGGGAAGTTCAGGATGTGGAAAAACAATGACTGCAAAAGCTATTGCCAATGCTCTCGGTAAAAGCATCATTATCTTAAACCTCAGCAATATTGTTTCATCCCGTATCGGAGAAACTTCTCAGAATATCAAAATGATCTTTGATAAAGCAAGCCGGGAAAGATCCGTTCTCTTTCTGGATGAATTGGATCAGATAGGTAAGGCAAGAGGTAGTGATGATAAAGATGTTGGCGAAATGAGGAGGCTCGTTAATACTTTGATCCAGCTGATCGATTATTATCCCGAGAATGCTCTATTGCTTTGCGCCACCAATCATCCGGAAATTATTGACACTGCTCTATTAAGACGTTTTCAATTAAAAATTAATTATAAAATGCCTTCAAAAGAATTCCTGGATCATTTTTATGACAATCTATTATCTAAATTTCCAGAGGATTTAAAGCATATTGATCGACAATACAATATTTCTTTTGCTGAGGCTAAAGATCATACGTTTACCGTTGTTAAAGGGAATTTAATTAAAAAGCTGGAAACTGAAACTCAATCCGCAAAAATATAAGATAACCTTCAATGGTTTACACAGCTTTTTTAAGTGACCAAGATGACAAAATAAAAATTAATACCTCTCAAAAATTTGAGAGGTATTAATTTTTTAATTTCAAAAAATAGCTGTACAGCTATAGTTTAAAACGATGTGCTATTCGAGGCATATAACTCTAAAATAATTCACTCGTATTCGGCATATTTATTGCTGATAATTCACTAATAACCAAACATATGTAAATATGATAAAAAAACTACTCCCTATTTGCCTATTTATGGCAACACTATTCTTGTATTCTTGCGAAAAAAGCAATAGTAATTTACAAGTTAATGAAAGTCAATCTGCAATTAAAACTACATCTATCATTACGTTTGTTGTAGTGGCAGTAATACTTCTCATAGCATATACGTCAAAATACATGTCGAAAAGAAGACCGTAGAATAAAACGTAAGATTATTAAAAATAATAACCCACTCAGATTTTGAGTGGGTTATTTATGTTTATCTAGAAATAATCTATTACATATAAGCTTCAATAGGCTCACATGTACATACTAAGTTTCTATCTCCGTAAGCTTCGTCTACTCTGGAAACAGAAGCAAAGAATTTGTGATCTCTTACCCAATCCAATGGATAAGCTGCTTTTTCTCTGCTGTATGGCTTATCCCAGGAATCTGAGATGACCAACTGCTCTGTGTGTGGAGCATTTTTCAGTACATTATTTGCCTGATCTACTTCGCCGTTAGCAATCTCATCAATTTCTTTTTTGATCGCAATTAACGCTTCCGCAAAACGATCGATCTCTGATTTGCTTTCAGACTCTGTAGGCTCAATCATCAATGTTCCTGCAACAGGGAAAGAAACAGTAGGGGCATGGAAACCGTAGTCCATTAATCTCTTCGCCACATCAGCCACTTCAATTCCTAATGATTTGAACTGACGGAAATCTACGATACATTCGTGAGCTACTTTTCCGTTTTCGTTTGAATATAAAATCGGGAAGTGTTCCGCTAAAATTTCTTTTAAATAGTTAGCATTTAAGATCGCATGTTCTGTCGCTTTTTTCAATCCTGAAGTTCCAAGCATTTTAATGTATGCATAAGAAATATTCAAGATCAGTCCTGAACCGTAAGGAGCTGCAGAAATTCCATCAATAGCTTCTTTAGATCCTATTTTAATGTTAGCATTAGTAGGCAAGAAAGGCACTAAATGTTTAGCAACACATATTGGTCCAACTCCAGGTCCTCCACCTCCGTGAGGAATTGCAAAAGTTTTATGAAGATTTAAGTGACAAACGTCAGCTCCAATGTTTCCAGGACTTGTATATCCTACCTGAGCATTCATGTTGGCACCATCCATATATACCTGTCCACCATGTTCGTGGATCAGTTTGGTAATTTCTTTAATATTAGCATCAAAGAATCCGTAAGTAGAAGGATAGGTAATCATCACTGCGGATAAATTCGCTGAATTAGCTTCAGTTTTAGCCTTTAGATCTTCGAAATCAATCTCCCCGCTTTCAAGGTTTTTAACAACAACGATCTTCATTCCAGCCATTGCTGCAGAAGCAGGATTTGTTCCATGTGCAGATTGAGGAATCAGCACTACATTTCTATGACCTTCACCTCTTGAAATATGATATTCTCTGATTACCATTAAACCTGCATATTCCCCTTGAGCACCAGAGTTTGGCTGAAGAGAAGTTCCGGCAAAACCAGTAATCTCAGCTAAATCTTTTTCCAGCTCACGGATCATTTCCTGATATCCCCCAGCTTGGTCAACCGGTACAAATGGGTGAACACTTCCCCAATTATCCCAAGAAAGTGGCAACATTTGAGTGGCAGCATTCAGTTTCATTGTACAAGAACCCAAAGAGATCATTGAATGTGTTAATGATAAATCTTTTCTTTCCAGACGTTTGATGTAACGCATCAATTCTGTTTCCGTATGGTATTTATTGAATACTTCTTCCGTAAGAATTTCATCTTTTCTTAAATTCTCTTCAGGAATACTGTAGCCTTCTTTTATTTCTAATTTAAAAGTCTGCTTATCTTTAAACTGAGCGAAAGAAGCCATTAGTATATTCAACTTTTCTAATGTTGTACTTTCATTGATCGCGATACTTACAACCCCTTCTGTAAAATAGTTCAGATTAAGTTTATGATCAAGCATCATTCTTGATAATCTTCCTTTTTCATCTTCGCTCATCGCAATCTTTACAGTATCAAAGATCGGTTCTTCAACAGTCTGATATCCTAAAGCTTTAAGACCACCTTTCAAAGCATTTGCTTTAAAGTGAATCTGATCGGCAATATAATTCAATCCTTTTGGACCATGATAAACGGCATACATTCCAGCCATTACTGCTAAAAGTACCTGAGCTGTACAAATATTTGAAGTTGCTCTTTCTCTCTTAATATGCTGCTCTCTTGTTTGTAAAGCCATTCTTAATGCACGTCTTCCGTACATATCCTGAGAAACTCCAATGATTCTTCCTGGAATATCTCTCTTATAATCCTCTTTGCAAGAGAAGAAAGCTGCATGAGGTCCTCCATAACCCAACGGAATACCAAATCTCTGTGAAGTTCCAACCGCACAATCTGCTCCCATTGAAGCAGGAGATTTTAATTTTACTAAAGCCATAGGATCACAAGCTAAAGCAACCTGAAGATCGAATTTTTTATATTCTACGATATCTTCAGTATAGTCAAGAACAATTCCATTCTTTCCAGGGTATTGTAATAAAACTCCATAGTAAGATTCATCAAACTGATGGGTTTTATGATCTCCTTCTACGATTTCTATTTCTAAACCTTCCGCCTTTGTCTTTAGTACCGAAACAGTCTGAGGTAAAACAAGATCAGATACGAAAAATTTATTTGCATTTACTTTTTTCTGATCTTTCGTTCTGTTATTGAAGAACATATGCATTGCTTCTGCTGCTGCCGTAGATTCATCCAATAACGAAGCGTTGGCTAATGCAAATCCTGTAAGATCACATACTACAGTCTGATAGTTCAATAATGCTTCCAATCTCCCTTGAGCAATCTCTGCCTGGTAAGGTGTATAAGCAGTGTACCAACTTGGATTTTCAAAAATATTTCTCTGAATCGCCGATGGTAAAAGCGTATTATGGTATCCAAAACCAATATAGCTTGTATAATCAGTATTTTTAGAAGCCAATTCTTTTGAATGAATGAGCATCTTATATTCTGAAAGCGGTTCTGAGATATCAAGGTCTTTTTCTAAACGGATAGAAGAAGGAATGGTTTGAGAAATTAACTCTTCGATACTTGAAACGCCGACTCTTTCTAACATCGCCTGTTTATCGGCTTCATTAATAGAAATGTGACGGCTCACAAACTGTTCTGTATTCATTTTTTTTATTAGATTTTGTTTGTAAAAAAGATGGGTAAAATTACATTTTTTTAGGGGATTTCACAACAGTCAAAAATAAGTGATGGATATTGATAATTACTATTGATTAATAAACGAGTGTTTAATAAAATCAATTCAGAAAATGATAATAGTTGAAAATTTTAATTTGTCATATTTATTTTAAAGCTTCAACACACTTTATGAAAAAGGTATAAATCCCATGGTTAAACAATAAGAACAACATGCTGATTTTCAGGGGTGATATTTTTATGAAATTTTATTAATTATATTTATTCTAAATTAATATATTTGCAGCATGAATATGATTACCCCTTTTAAAGTACCGCCTCTAACTCCTGTTTATGCCTTCAATAATGAAGATATGTATTGCGAAAAAAAATCTTGCTGCAAGAAATTTAAGAAAGGAAAAAGATGTAAAAAATGTCCGGGAAGGAAAAAAATGGCTTAATCTAGTTGAAACTTTTTATTAAGAAATAAAGAGCAACTGCCAAAAGTATTATTGCCGCTAAAATTTGTATGATTTTTGGCTGCCCTTTTGGATTTGTTACTGTTCGTGGTTGGGCTTTAAATAAGTCTTCCGCTCCACTTCTGAACTTCTCCGTATTATTTTCAAATACTTCTGTAATTGTTATTCCCTGAACAACCGTTTTATGTAATAATGAATTCGTTGCATGAAGCAAAAGCTGAAATTTACCGTCTTTAAATTCTGTGATTTTAAAAACCCTCTCACCATAAGCTTTCTCTAATCCAAAAGGAAGCACTTTTACAACATCAGCATTGGCTGTCTGCCAGTTTATAATGATCTCTTCCCCTTTTTTCGCATGAATCTTATTCGATGTAAAAGTTTTGATAGCCGGTGGAATATTATATCTGAAACTTTTTTGATGATTTTCTAAATTCTGATCATAAGTTCCTCTCCTGGCTGAATCACTTAATGTTTCATAAGCTTCCTGAATTTCACGAAAACGATCTGCAAAAAAATCGTCGTTCTCATTTTTATCAGGGTGATACTTTAAAGACAATTTTCTATAGGCTTTTTTGATGTCTTCTTCTGAAGCATCCTGAGAAATACCGA
Organism: Chryseobacterium sp. FW101-FHT12H09; assembly: GCF_058790395.1. Taxonomy (NCBI): domain Bacteria; kingdom Pseudomonadati; phylum Bacteroidota; class Flavobacteriia; order Flavobacteriales; family Weeksellaceae; genus Chryseobacterium; species Chryseobacterium sp. FW101-FHT12H09. The sequence goes on from NZ_JBYTCP010000003.1 coordinate 488,450, forward strand.
GAAAATAATAGTAATCTTTCATGTAGAATGATACAAAAATAAGAATTTATTTCTCTAAATGCACTTAAAGAATATACGATTTTTGTCATTGCAAATTGAGTGATCATCTCTCATATATAACCGAAACCCCTCATAATTCTTTTTTAGGTCTCGCAGATTTCGCTTCTTTGACGGCTGATTGAGAATAAAATACGATCTATAGGATCTTCTTTTATGATTTTAATTTGCAAGAGAGAGAAGCATTTCAGTCTACCAGCTTCAAATATTCTCAGATCATCTACATAAAAAATTACGGCGCGGGAAGCTATGCTTCCCGCGCCGTAATTAAACAATTTCAATTTAGTTATAGTGATTAAGCTTCTGCAGCCTCACTTCTTCTATGACATCTTGATTTGAATTCTTTTTTGAATTTACCTTTCAATTCTTCATATTGTTCTTCATTCATTTCTCTGATTTTATCTGCAAGACCAAAAGGTGATCTTTCTTTAATTCCATATTCATCAAAAATACCTCTGATAAATCTTTTTCTTTCTGCCATTTTTTTAACAGCTAATGCTACGCCTACAACGGCTAGTGCTCCTAGTGCACCTTTTAATACTGAATTTTTCATTTTTTCAAAATTTTAAATTTTACTACTTCTTGTTTTTTATATAGACGAATGAATTCTAATTTTACTTTACTACTTCTTTAAAAACTTCAAATTATTCGTTATTTCTGTTGTGTCTGTTGAAGAATCCGCTTTCGCATTTACTTCTCCACACCTCTTTGAACTTTTCTCTTTCTTCGGGAGATAAGTGTTGCATTCTTTCCCTCATCTTTCTTTCCTTAAAATCTCTCATTCCTTTTCCAAAGTGGAAACCTCCGAAAAGAATTTTGCTTAAGATCAATACTCCCATTGCCTGCCAATAGGTAATTGATTTTACGCCTAAAATTTCAGGAAGAAGGCAATTCCATAGCGACATGACAATCCATGTAACGGCTAATAAAATCAATGGTGGACATAGAATTAAAAAAATCCAACCTTTTTTGTGTTTATGATTCATAATATCTTCTTTCTATTTCTAACTGTTTAAATCTTCGTATAATGCTCTCAATCTGTTTCTCAGATGTTTCACCGCATAATTTTTTCTGCTGATAATGGTCTTTATATTTTCACCTTGTTCATCAGCTATTTCCTGAAGGGTCTTATCGTTCAGCTCATTTTCCATGTAAACCAGTTTTTGCTTTTCAGGAAGTTCTTCTAAAGCTTCAAATAACTTCTTCCAGATTTCATCCTGAAACATTTTAACTTCAGGTCCCGCACTGTCATCCATCAATAAAATATCTTTGATAGAAAAATCACCATCCTCATCTTCATATACAAAATCTTCAAGATTTTCTGTTTTCTTTTTGCGATAACGGTCGGTAATTTTATTGGCAGTAACCCTGTACAACCAACCCCCAACATTTACAATCTCAGAAAGATTGGTAATGTTACTAAACTGATACCAGACCTCCTGCAGAATATCTTCCGCATCTTCCGTGTTTTTCACTTTCGGACGAATGAAAGACATCAGTTTTCCTCCGTAGCTTGAAACGGTTTGCGAGATGATGTTTTCTTTCTCTTTCTGTGGCATTGTTATTTTTTCGACAACCTCCATACTAACATGACGATTGTACATTTTGTTTTACTTTAATAAATTTAAAATATTTTTTATCAAATATTCACTTTTCTTTTGTTAATCGTATTTTGACAGTCTGAAAAAAATAATATTTATAAGGAGCTTAATCCCGCTATCCGCTCATACTCCTCGCTCCATCCTTTGCCTGACTCTTGCTGTGGGGTAACCGCTACTATCGGGGCTATTGATCCATCATTACGAGTAAAGCGAAGCAATCTTTTATTAACAGATCTGCTGTAAGACGAGATTCTAAAGTACACTTGTGAACTACGTTCGCAGACCTTCAGCCTGTGCTCGGAATGAAAAATTCAGCTTTCAGTAACAAACAGAAAGAACGGAAAGCAAAATGCTTTCCGTTCTTTTATAAAAATTGTATCAGTCTTATTTACTTTTATTAAAATTCTCAGCAAAAAATCCTAACATATATTTGTAGAGTTCAAGTCTGTTCGGCTCCTTTCCAAAGCCATGACCTTCGTCGTATTTTACCATATAGGGTGTTTCAAAACCTTTGGCACGCATTGCTTTTACAATCTGATCGGATTCATTGATGTTCACTCGTGGATCATTAGCTCCTTGTACAACAAAAAGAGGTTTTTTGATCTTATCGATCTGAAATACCGGAGAAACCTCTTTGGCAATTTTTGCCTCTTCAGGATTATCCAGATCATACCATATCTGTTTCGTCATTTCTTTATATGGCTTCCAGTATTCAGGGAATGAATCAAAGAATGTAAAGATATTGGAAACTCCAACATAATCTACACCACAGGTATATAAATCTGGAGTTTTAATCAGCCCCATTAATGTAGCATAGCCACCGTGGCTTCCTCCATAGATGGCAATTTTATCCTTATCCACCCATCCTTGCTGGATTGCATATTTTACTCCATCTTCCACATCATCCATTGCTTTTCTCCCGATTTGCTTATAACCTGCTTTCTGGAACTCCTTTCCATACCCCCCTGAAATTCTAAAATTCACCTGTAAGGTCGCATATCCTCTACTGGCAAACAATTGTGTTTCAGGATTAAAGCCCCAATCATCTCTAATACCTTGTGGCCCTCCATGAGGATTTACTACTAAAGGAACTTTTTTCCCTTCCAAAGCAGCTTTTGGCAATGTGATATATCCATAGATAGTCAACCCATCTCTGCTTTTGAATTCAATGGGCCTCATTTCTGCCATATCCTCTTCCTTCAATTGAGGCATCAGATTATAAAGAAGCTTTGTCTGCTTGGTTTTGGAATCATACTCGTAATAGGTTCCATATAGCTTATCACTTCCAACTACGACCAAAAGTTTATCATTATTATCATCTGATGAAACAACACCAAATTCTTTATCTCCAAACTGAGATTTTAGTTGAGCATCAATTTCTGTGTAGAATTTACTTACCGGAACAGTTTCACTTTTCACTCCGTTATAACTGATATAATCCAGTTCATAATTTCTGTTTTTACCGGCAGTACGTATTGAACTTACATCATAAACAGGATTAGAATATACATCTTTAATCGCTTCATTTTTCTTTAAGTCATATAAAACAATTTTTGCTTTATCACTGTCCAGATTTGTCACAACATAAGCCTCATCTTTATTCTTAGAATGATCATTGAAATCTATAATACTAAATGTATCAGACCAGTCCGTTGATTTAATGAGATTGAATTTCCCTGTCTGCAGATCTTTATAATAAGTCTTTGTAGTCAATCCATTTTCAAGAACAATATATCCTCTTAAATCCCCATCTTTATCAAAGATATAATCATCAATAGGACTATTAACATCTTTATTTTCATACAGCTGAATCATTTCACCTGTAACGAAGTTTATTTTGTACGGTTCGAAGATCTGTTTGTTATTTTTATTCATTGTGACAACGACAAAATCGGTATCCTTTATCAATTTTACGGAACCCAGTGTTACTCCATCAAATGGAGTAAGGTCCTTGAGATTACTTCCATCAACATCCGCCGCATACAAATGAAGATTCTCATTTCCCCCTTTATCCTGAGTGAAAAACAAACGCTTTTTATTCAACCATCCATAGCTTTTTACAAGATCTTCCTTCTCTTCTATCGCTTGGGTAACTTTTCCGGTTTTTAAATCTTTTACATAGACATGATTCTTACTGTCTTTATCTTTTTCTTTATAAGAAAGAAAATTTCCGTCTGGTGAGATTTTAAATTGTGAAGCTTTTGGCCTGGCAAAATAGTCTTCAACTTTGTATTTAAAATTTCCTGTGTCATAAGAAATAAGTTTCTCAAGACTGGCTTTGGTAGATGGTAGGGTAGCATCACCGGGTAACTTAGTGGTCGTGTTTTGTGCATTCATCATAATCGTTGAGAGAGCAACCTGAGCGGTTACTATAATTTTAGTTTTTATGTTCATGACTTGTGATTTGGAGTGAATTAAAACGTAGCAAAAAAAATGCTTTCTATATTAGACGTTTAATCACCCTTAAATGTTACATTTTTCTCTCTTCAATGTGAAAAAAAAGCACGAAAAGTAAATTCCGTGCTTTTTATATGAAAAAATATTCTTTTAATGTAAATAAATTCCAAAATACCAGGTCCATAAAATAAGTATAACCTGCATTGGGAGCCTTTCTTTATATAAATAAGCCATTCCTGGGCCTGTATAATCTCCCTTAAAAATATTGACTTTCTTCTTTGATGAATTGATGTTGGCAATAAAAACCATAACAAAAAAAACAATCAACAAAACAGCTGTGGTCTCACGTATTGATGGAATCATCAATCCAATTCCAGCCGCAATTTCAATAATTCCCGTAATGTATACCCAAAACATTTTGGCAGGAATAAAATCGGGGATCATCATGGCCATTCCTTTTTGAAATTTAAAATGGGCAAAACCTGTAAACAGAATAAATACTGCCATTCCCAAATTTCCAGAAAATAAAAAATTCCAGCTTCCCTGAAACAGTTTTGTACCTAGCAAAGCCAGAATGAATGTGGCAAAAAGGATTGTTAATAATTTCATGTGTTATTTTTATCTCTCGAAGATGATACAAATTTCGCAAATGATTGCAATTAGTTCAATGCTAAAATTATAACAAAATTGTGCGTCAACTATAAAATCTGCTCAATAATATTATTTAGCTCACAGCTAATTTCCTTCAGCAAGAGTTTTTACAATTTCAAGACCTTTAGTAAAGCCTGTATTCATATGCTCTTCCCAGTCTTTTTCGGTTTGTACCTCTGCATGAAGTTTTGTCTTTCCATCAAAATCAATAAGAAAGTATTTTTCAAACGCACCACTCCATTGCTTAATCTCCATACTTTCGGTGTCTTCTACACCATCCTTAATCATTCCAAGGTGTTTAAACACAATTTGATTAGGCTCATCCAAACTGTCAATGGTAGAAACCATTCCTTCATTATTTGAATCTACAAAATAGGTTTTTCCTCCTACCCTCCAATCCGATTTCATGTATGAACCCGATGAATTAAAGAACTTTGTCCATTCATTATATGTTTCAGGTCCCCAAAGGATGTCCCATACTTTCTGTTGAGGCGCATCGATTACTGTTTCATAAGATAATGTTTCCATATTTCTAATTTTGTGATTATTAAGTTAAGTAACTAAGTCTTTAGTCCGTAAAATTAAAGCTGATTTTGCGAAAGGTTTTTCACGATTTCCAAGGCATTAGGAAATTTCTCTTCAAAAAAATCTTTAAACTCAGCAGGGGTCTGGATTTCACTTTTTAAAATTGTACCATTTTCAGTTTCCTCTAAAACATAAGATTCCGTTGCTTCCCCCCAATCCTGAGGGGCTTCTACACCCTCATAAATTTCTCCCAGATGTAAAAATTTTATTTCTTTATTGGGTATATTTTTTTCAACACGGCTGTACATTCCATTATTATTGGGATCTAAAAACTTCACAATACTTCCTTCTTCAAGATTTCCCTGATAAAAAGAACCTTCTGTGAAGGCAGCTGTCCATTGCCTATAGGTCATTTCACTCCAAAGTACCGTCCATATCTTTTCAGGGGTAGCATTGATTCGTATTTCATAAGTTAATCTTTCCATATATTATTTTTAATTAGTGTTTATAAATCTATTATTCATGGGTAACCTTCTAACCGCCGACAAAATCACCCCCATTAATGTGAATGATCTCACCTGTAATAAAACTGGAATCCTCAGAAGCCAGAAAAACATAAGCCGGAGCGACTTCAGAAGGCTGTCCCGCTCTCTTTAAAGGATTATCCTTTCCAAATGTTGAAAGATCATCAAATGTTTCTTTCACCAGTGGTGTCCAGATAGGCCCCGGTGCAACTCCATTCACTAATATTTTCTTATCAGCAAGATTAGTAGCTAAGGAACGGACAAAGGTAGCAATCGCTCCTTTTGTTGCCGAATAATCGATAAGATGGTTACTTCCCCGATAGGCCGTAACAGAAGTTGTACAAATAATTCTTGATCCTTTATCCATTAACGGCAAAAAATCCCGTGTTAAAGAAATCATTGAAATGATATTTATGTTAAAAGTCTCCGTTATCTGATCATCTGAGATCTTTTCAATATCATTTTTAGGAAATTGCACTCCTGCATTGTTGACCAGAATATCCAGGCTCTTCCATTCCTTCTTAATTTTCTCAATACATTTGTTTCTAAATGCTTTTTTGGAAACATCTCCCTTAAATAAGAGGCATTTCTGACCTTCTTTTTCTACGAGCGTCAACGTTTCTTTAGCATCTTTATCACTTTCTTTATAAATAATAGCAATATCAGCTCCCTCTCTGGCATAATGAACTGCAACGGCCTGCCCTATTCCACTGTCACCTCCTGAGATAACGGCTTTCTTATTAAGAAGTTTTTTACTTCCTATATAATTTTTACGGATAATCTCGGGAAATAATCCTTCTTTAGGCACTTTAGATTTGGATCTTGACTTGTTCTGTGTGTTCATAAGCAAATCTTTTTCTAAAATACCATCAAATGATAAGCCGAAATAGATTTAAGAATTATAAGCTTCTTCCAACTCTTGGATAATAATTTTCTGCATTTTCATCATCACCTGTACTACTTTTTGAGCCTTTTCCTGGTTCGAATCGTTCATAAGCTGAATAAGTCTCTTTGGAACGATCTGCCAGCTAAATCCGTATTTATCTTTCAGCCAGCCACACATACTTTCTCTACCCCCACCCGATATCAGCGTATTCCAAAGAAAGTCTGTCTGTTTCTGGTCATCAGTCATGATCACCATTGATACCCCTTCATTAAAATCGAATTTATGATCATATGAAGAATCCATACAGTAAATATCATAACCATCAATCATAAAGTTGGCATGCTGAATATTTTCAGGATTTTCATTAGGTTCACCACCATCTTTATATTTCAGAATATTTCCAATTTTTGAGTTAGGGAAAGTTTGGGTATAAAACTCCATTGCTTCCATCGCCTTACCATTATTCTGATGCATGAACATTAATGTCGGAACAATTTTTTGGTCACTTGTTTTCTCTCCGAAAAATAATTGCCAACTAACTCCATACTGATCATCAAGCCATCCGAATTTTTTACTCCAGGGATAAGAGTCAAGTGCCATCAATTCCTTACCTCCTACCAATAGCTGATCCCAATATCTTTGAACTTCATCTTCAGTTTCACATATAACCATAAAAGATACTGATGGATTTTTTTCAAAATGAGGACCACCATCCAGGAGCATTAATTTTTGACCAAAAAGGTCAATATTCATTACTACAGGAGTATCTGCAGTAATTCTTCCATTAAATACTTTGCAGTAAAATTCTGCTGATTGTTTTGCATTTCCGTCGCACCAAAGGCATGGAAAAATATCATTATTCATAATTTTTATTTTTTGTGGTGAGTTGATGTAATTTATGTTGTCAATACAAGCTATTCGATGTATTGAATTTAAGTTCATAAATCTTAGGTGTCGTAAAAAGAATGACACCAATGGGTATTGGTTAATTTTTAAAAGAAATTTGATGCTCTTGCATATAGACTTTAAGCTTCTCCATTGTATTTTTTCCAAAACCATGAAGCTGCATGATTTCATCTTCAGAATAATCTGATAATTTTTCTAAAGAATCAATCTTCTCTTTTTCTAAAGCACGTCTTGCAGGCATAGCAACTACGCCCTGCAAAAAAGTTCCCTGAACAACATGATTAACAGCACAAATGGAACTTAAACATTTTGCCATTATTAATAGATTGATCATGATTGTAAAAATATTTTAATGTTTTTCAACGTATTTGTGGAAATTATCCAAAATAGCATACCATCCATCTCTCTGCATTTCCACGGAGTTTTGTTTTTCAGGATCAAAAACTTCAGTAACTTTTGTCGTATCAGGATCTATTTTTTCAAAGATTACATCTACATTTCTCCCATCTTCAAGGTGATATTTTATCCTTTGATTAGGAATAACCTCATCATAAACACCCGCAAAATCAAATCCGAAACTTCCGTCTTTAGCTTCCATTCTGCTTTTGAATTTGCCACCTACTCTAAGGTCGTTTTCAGAGCTTGGACATTGCCAGCTTTCGTGAGCAAAATTCCATTTTATAATATGATCAGGCTTATTAAAATAATCCCAAACCTTTTCAACAGGAGCTAAAATTGTAATATCTATTTTAATAGGATCCATAATTCTATTTTTAATGATTTAGTTAAATAAGGGCAACCATTAAAAAGTTGCCCTCTAATAATTTAGTTAAATATAAGATTATTTTGCAGATTCTTCATTATAGTTCACCATCCAATGAACACCATATTTGTCCTGAAAACTACCGAAATAATCTCCCCAAAACTGGTCTTCAATAGGCATTTCAATATTGCCGCCATCAGAAAGACCTTTAAAAAGACGGTCTGCTTCTTCCCTTGATTCCGGAAATATAGAAACATAATTATTGTTCCCAACCGTTAAAGTTTGTCCGAATCCGGGAACGATATCAGAAGCCATCAGTAAGTCATCGCCAATAGGTAGAGCAATGTGCATAACCCTGTTTTTTTCTTCGTCAGATAGGTTTTCAGTTCCTGGGGCATTCCCCATTTTATGAACTTCACCGCGAAATTCACCTCCGAAAACAGATTTGTAAAAGTTGAATGCTTCTTCAGCTGTACCATCAAAATTGAGGTACGAATTTAATTTTGCCATGATATTAATTTTAAAAGTTATTGTTTATTTTATAATTTTTAAAAACAGATAGTAAGAATGATTCACAAATAACACTATTTGATTATTTATCATTTATCTATGCCGTGTTTTTATTCTTAAAGTCGATTGAGAATTAATGATTTAAGAATTTCACTACTTCATTAGTAGTTAAGCTAATCAGATTTTCATCTGTATTTCCTTCAAAATCTGCCATCATATAAGAACCATGAGTTGCCGGAAGGATCAATAATTGAGAATCGGGAATCAGGCGCCACATTTCAACAACATGTTCTGGCTTCATAACATCCTTATCTCCAGAAATGAAAAGTGTAGGTGAGTCTATGGAGGTTAATATCTTTTCGTCCCAATCTTCAAAATTCTGCATTCTTTTGCTGTCTTTATCAAATAGATTTTCAAGTTTTGAAAAGTCAGGGTTTAATTCAAGAAAATTAATCTTCAAAGGTTCGGGCATTGATTCTAAAGTCGCTTCAGACATAGACTCAAAAAAGCCGTCTATCATTCCATTTCTTTTGAAAAATGAAGAAGCAACAATCAGTTTTTCTATTATTTCCGGATAAAGATGACCAATTTGCATGACCGTATTTCCACCATTACTGAATCCCCAGAATGAGGCTTTTTCAATTTTCAATTCCTTTAAAAGGGCTGCCACATCATGAGCATCCTGTTCGAAAGTTTCGGGAATATCTCTATGTTCGGTCTTTCCATGGTTTTGTAAATCTATTCCGATGAGTTGAAATTGAGATTCCAATCTTGAGATGACTTCTTTAAAGTCAAATAAAATTGAAGATCCACCACCATGAACGAGAACCAAAGGCTTTCCTGAACCGTAGATCTCATAGTACATTTGAATTCCATTGACTGTTTTAAAGCCCTTTTCAGTAGGATTCATTATTTAGTATTTTAAATTATCATCAGTATCATACTTCATTCCAGGATATCCCAGAATTTTTCGCATCAAACCTATTTGTCCACATAAATAGTCTTCACGACTGATAGACATTCCCGTAAAATTGAGTTTTGTCTCTGGAACATAAGGTACATTCATTCCGATTTCAAATATTTCCTCAAGCTGCTCATCCGTTGCTTCGAGTAATTTTTGATATACTTTTGGTGAAATTGCATGAAAGTTCTTCTTCAATTCTTCCAGACTTGGATAATTAAAACTCTCATCTAAAGCCTTTCCCTGAAAGAAAAGTTCTGTGTATGGATCCTCTTCCTGAAGTCCTAAAACCCAGCCTAAGCCATAACGCATATTGAGAAAATTTCCTGCCATCCAAACAATATGGTTGGTTTTACCGTCAATTCTTTTCATTCCATCTTCTTCCGAAATACCATCCAAAACATTTAAAAAGCTTTGGGAATGCATCCTGTACGCCGGAATAACGATATCTAATTTTTTTGATTTTGGTGTGTCCATTATAAATGGTTTTTAGTATTAAAGTTTTAATTCTTTGTGATTCTACTTTATAGCTCCCGATTTTCCGAGAATTCTTCTGAGGTAACCAAATTGTCCGCTGTGGTAAATTTCGTGCAGAGAAAGTCCCGAAACATCATTAATTATTGCTGGATCAATACTTTCGAGATTATTAAGATTTGATTCAAGTTTATTCTGAGTTTCTTTTAAATATGATTTTAACTCTTCAAAACTTATAAACTCATCCTTCCTGTTTAAAGGCGTTTCCCCTCTGTTATAACATGAATATTTTTCATTATCCCAAACTGATTCTTCACCTAAAACATTTAAAAAAGCATTTCTTATATAAATTAAATGTCCTAAGATCCAATTCATGCAATTTGCTTCACCATTAGGAAAAACCATTGCTTCTTCATTGGAGATACCTTCGATATTCATTGAAATCACTTTGTAATTGCTAAAGACAAGGTATTTTATGATTTCTATATCGTTTGATTTCGATTCCATAATGAATAGGTTTTAGAATTAAGCTATTCTGTTGGAAGTTGAGACATATCCGCGAACATAACTTCCCACTGATGTCCATTAAGATCAGCAAAAGCGTTTTGATACATCCATCCGTGATCCTGAGGTTCACTATATTTTGAACCACCATTCTCTAAAGCTGTTTTTACCATATTGTCAACTTCTTCGCGACTGCTAACGCCGATGGCTAGAAGCACCTGTGTCGTCTCACCCTGCGCAATAGGTCTATTGGTAAATGTTTTGAAAAATTCTTCTTTTAGAAACATGGCGAATATGTTTTGTTCGTTCAAAACCACACATACTGCATTTTCATCAGAAAACTGTTCATTGATCGAGAAACCAAGCTTGGTCCAAAACGCTCTTGTACTTTCAACGTTTTTTACGGGTAGGTTTACATAAATTTGATTGACTTTCATTGTTGTAATTTTAGTGTTAAACTTTAAACCAAAATTACCAAGTCAATATCAGAATCATCTTGCCCTATGACAAGATTTAATTTTTCTTTGGATGTGAAACTATTTCTTTACGAATTCTGCTCAGAGAAGTATCTGTAACACCCAGGTAGGAAGCGATTTGTTTTAAAGGAGCGAATTGAATAACCTGACATTTTTGTTCAAGCAAATTAAGATAGCGTTTTGTTGCTGAAAGAGTAAACATCTCTACGGAACGCTGTTTGTAGGCAAATAATTGCTGGGACATCCATGATCTTCCCCATTCTCTAAGATTAGGAATTTTATGAAACAGATCCTGAAAGGTATCATAATCTAGCTTCCAACATTCGCAGTCTGTGATACACATGATATTTTCCTGTGATGGAATCCTTTGAAAAAGAGAGAGAACTTCTATAATGATTTCATTCTCTGCAAAAAAGTGAGTCGTTACTTCATTACCATTAAAATCATTCACGAATGATCTTGCTAAACCTTTATCCAAAACATAATATTCATTAGCTGTTTTTCCTTCTTCAAGAATAAAATCCCCTTTTTGAAAACTTATCTTTTCATGAGCTTTGAAGATCTCATCCAGCTCATCATGCATGAAGAAAGGAAAATCATATGAAATTTCTAAAGCTTTATTTGCCATGAGATGAATATTTTTTAGAGTTTTAAAATTAGAATTTTTATTGGAATTGATATAAAAAAGTTTTATAAATGTAAAATTAGGAATGCTTTACTAACCTCAGTTTATCCGTTGAGTGGACCTTCTGAGAAAGGTATATTCAGAAATTTTTCATCAATATTTCCGATACATAATCAGCTTCACTTAGATTACAAATGGCTTCAGCCAAAACAATTATTATTACTTTAAAACAATGAAAGTTGAATAGAATTTGGTTTTGTTGGTTTTTCAACATCTCCAAAAACGGTTTTCCCGCCAAACCTCCAGGAGTTCTGCCTTTCTTCTTCTATGACCTGCTGGATATCGAAATCCGGAGTGAAATCCTTTTCTGTTGCAGCTACAATCTGATGTAGCTTATTTAATGTCTTCAGTTTATCGGAATTTCCCAATTTTGACTTTTCAATTCCCTTTCTAAGAATATCTATGCTTTCATCATACACTTTCGTAGGAACAGGAAACGGATGTCCGTCCTTCCCACCATGAGCAAAAGAAAATCTCGCAGGATCGGAAAATCTTGATGGTGCCCCATGAATCACTTCACTTACCAGAGCTAAAGACTGCATTGTTCTGGGACCAACGCCCTCCAACATCAGTAGATCTTCGAAATTTTGTGGTTGCTGTTCGCGGGTTACATACAAAAGTGCACCTAAACGTTTTAAATCAACATCAGAAGCCCGAACATCATGATGACCAGGAAGAATCAATCTGGAAAAATCACTCATGATCTCAGCAGAATCTGTGTGAGAAATATCCAGAATTCCTTTTCTGCTTTGTGAAGCATTAGCATCAGTAAGATTGAGGATCTTGCCTCTATAAACTCCATTGATACCAGTATGTGGCTCTTCGACAAAAGATTTTATATTTTCCGAGTGCCAATGATAACGTCTCGCCGTTCCATCGGATTCATGCATTCCCTGTTGAACCACACTCCAGCTTCCATTATCGGCCAGAATAAAGTTATGTAGATATAATTGATAACCATCCTGAATCGCTGTATTATCAACTTTTGCAGATAGTTTACTAGCCTTTACAAGCTCAGTTCCATTAAGTCCTGTTTTATCAGCAATCTGAATTAATTCCTGAGGTGTATTTCTTGAAAGCTTTCCTTTTCCGCCACAGATATAGATACCCAGTGATTGAGAATTCGGATTTACGGAACGTTTTAAAGCACCCATTACAGAAGTAGTTATTCCCGATGAATGCCAATCCATTCCCATTACAGCACCAAAACTCTGGAACCAAAATGGGTCTGCCAGTCTACGAAGCACCTCATCCTTACCATAATCCATTAAGATTGCTTCAACTATAGAAAGTCCAAGTATAGACATACGTTCATACAACCACGGCGGTACTTTGCCATAGTGTAAAGGTAAATCTGCTGTTCCTGAACGTTTCATGTAGTTTAAAATGTAAAGTTAGTGGATATTAAATAAGATTTTGATGATTTGAATCATTAATCCAGGTGCTTTTTAATCACAAATGATATTAATATATGATATAAATTTCCGCTGAAAAGCCCTTTTTTATTGAATTTAAAATTGCTGAGGTTCTTCACTTCATTTACATTGCGTTCTGAATGACAAAATCACTCGAATGAATAAAACTCCAACCCCTTATGTTTCGCTTCATCAAATTTTTCATTAAAAACAATTTTGTTTCCAAAAGGATCATTAACTGTAAAAGACACAGCGTCGTAAAATGTTTTTTCCAGTCCGGGCCTGTTGTATTTATATTTTTTATCAATCAGCTCTTTATGGTATTCTGCTACCCCTTCTCCCCAGATAAAAACACTGCTTCCGGGTGTTGAATCTCCATGATGCTCACTTAAATGAAGAATGATATTGTCTTTTTTCACTTCCATATAAACAGGTGTATTTTCTTCGAAACGATGTTCTAAAGTAATTTCAAAACCTAACCAATCAACGTAAAACTCTATTGTTTTCTGATAATCAAAAATTCTTAGAATGGGAATAATGTGTTCTGCTTTCATTGTATATTTAATTATTGATGTGAAAGAATATTAATTAATTTATCAAACGGATCTTTGACAAAAAATCTACGGACTCCCCAGTCTTCATCAGTAATATCATAAGTTACTTCAAACCCTGAATCCTTCATCATGTTATACACTTCATCAACCTCATCAACTTCAATTGACAGATCCGGAACAGGAGTATTATTCCCGCCTTGTGCTGCAAAACTTATCTGAACTTTCGATTCTACATCATTTCCAAATGTTTTGATCCACCCATGATCCATCAATATTTCAAGACCTAAAATATGATGATAAAAATAATCTGCACGGGACAAATCTTCAGTTTTGATGTTTGTAACAATTCTTTTTACCATTTTTATTTAAAATTATGAAATTATTACCATCAAAAAAGCCCTGCAAAAATAAAATCTTACAAGGCTTTCTTTTTAAAAGAGTTTTACTTCAATTTTATTTTAATGCTTCTAAAGCAGCACTATAATTTGGTTCGTTTACAATTTCGGAAACCTGTTCTGTATAAACTACTTTATTATTTTCGTCCGTAACGATTACCGCACGGCTTAAAAGGCCTTTCAAAGGAGAATCTGTAATGGTAACTTCATAATCATCTCCAAAGCTACTTCTGAAATCAGAAAGTGTTTCTACGTTATTCAAGCCTTCAGCAGCACAAAATCTTCCTAATGCAAATGGCAGATCTTTAGAAACATTGATCACAACAGTATTATCTAAACTGGAAGCTTCTTCATTAAATTTTCTTGCTGAAGCTGCACAAGTTCCGGTATCGATACTAGGAAAAATATTGAATACTTTTTTCTTTCCTTCAAAGTCAGAAAGCGTTTTTACAGCTAATCCAGAATCTACCAATGCAAAATCTCTGATGCTGCTTCCTACGGATGGTAAATTACCTAATGTATGTACTTCGTTTCCTTTTAATGTGATATTTGACATAATTTATTTTTTAAGGTTTTTCAAATTTACTTAAATAAGGCATTTTTCTCGTTGAAATAAAGGTTAAATAATTCTTAAAGTGCAAAAACTTATTTAGGTTTAATCTAAAAAATTTAAATTTTAACTAAATTTGTGGGAGTTAAAAAATCAAATAATAAATAACAGTATAATGTCAGAAAAATCAAAAATCTATTACACATTAACGGATGAAGCTCCAATGCTTGCTACACACTCGTTTTTACCTATTGTAAAGGCATTTACAAAATCAGCAAATATTGAAATTGCAGTTCCGGATATTTCTTTAGCAGGAAGAATTCTAGCTAACTTCCCGGAATTCTTAAGAGAAGACCAAAGAATTGGTGATGCCTTGGCTGAACTAGGCCAACTGGCTACAACACCAGATGCCAATATTATTAAATTACCAAATATTTCAGCTTCTGCACCTCAATTAGATGAAGCTATTGCGGAACTACAATCTAAAGGATTTGCTGTTCCAAATTATCCTGCTGAACCCAAGAATGAGGAAGAGAAAGCAATCAAAGCTAAATATGCAAAAGTATTAGGAAGTGCTGTAAACCCTGTATTGAGAGAAGGAAATTCAGACAGACGTGCTCCAAAAGCTGTTAAAAACTATGCAAAAGCTAACCCACACAGAATGGGTGATTGGGCTTCAGACAGTAAAACTGACGTTGCTACCATGGCCAATGGAGACTTCTATGGCACTGAAAACTCTACAACTCTTGAAAATGCTACAAAATATAAAATTGTATTCAAGGGAAATGATGGTTCTGAAAAATTATTGAAAGATTTCGCAGGTCTTCAGGCTGGAGAAATTATTGATTCTTCCGTAATGAACTTAAATGCTTTGAAAGCTTTTGTAAAAGAAGCAATTGAAGAGGCTAAAAATAAAAATGTATTACTTTCTGCTCACTTAAAGGCTACGATGATGAAAATCTCCGACCCTATTATTTTTGGTGCTATCGTAGAAACGTTCTTTAAAGATGTATTTACAAAATACGCTGATACTTTTAAATCTTTAGATGTCAATCCAAATAATGGTCTTGCAGATCTTTTTGAAAAAATAAAAGGAAACGCTCAGGAAGGTGAAATTAAAGCGGCTATTGAAACTGCTTTAGCTAACGGACCAAGAGTAGCTATGGTAAATTCTGATAAAGGAATTACCAATTTCCATGTTCCTTCAGACATTATCGTTGATGCATCTATGGCTGCTTTAGTAAGAGGAGGCGGTAAAATGTGGAATAAAGAAGGTAAAGAAGAGGATACAATAGCAATCATTCCAGACCGTTCTTATGCAGGTTTCTATCAGGCTGTGATCGATGATATGAGAGCTCACGGTAAATTAGATCCTACTACAATGGGTTCAGTTCCAAACGTAGGGTTAATGGCTCAAAAAGCTGAAGAATATGGTTCTCATGACAAAACTTTCCAGGCTGATACTGACGGAACAATTGAAGTTCAGGATGAAACTGGAAATATACTTCTTTCTCAAAAAGTAGAAAAAAGTGATATCTTCAGAATGTGTCAGACTAAAGATGCACCTATTCAGGACTGGGTAAAGCTGGCTGTAAACAGATCAAGACTTTCTGATACTCCTGCGATCTTCTGGCTAGATAAAGGAAGAGCTCACGATAGAGAGATCATCAAAAAAGTAGAAAAATACTTACAGGATCACGATACTGCAGGACTGGACATTAGAATTCTTGATGTTAAAGATGCAATGACTGAAACACTTAAAAGAGCAAGAGAAGGTAAAGATACCATCTCAGTTTCAGGAAATGTATTGAGAGATTATTTAACAGATCTTTTCCCAATTCTTGAGTTAGGAACTTCTGCAAAAATGCTTTCTATTGTTCCGTTAATGAATGGTGGTGGTTTATTTGAAACTGGTGCCGGAGGTTCTGCTCCTAAACACATTGAACAATTCCTTGAAGAAGGATACCTAAGATGGGATTCTTTAGGTGAATTCTTAGCGCTTCAGGCTTCTTTAGAGCATTTAGCTCAAACTCAAGGAAATACAAAATCTCAGGTGTTAGCAGATGCTTTAGATGAGGCGAACGCTAAATTCTTAGCTACTGACAAATCTCCAGCAAGAAAAGTTGGCCAGATCGATAACAGAGGTTCTCACTTCTATTTAGCAATGTACTGGGCTGAAGCTTTAGGTAATCAAACAGTTGATGCTGAGATTGCTCAAAAATTCAAATCAATAGCTGCTGCTATGCTAGAGAACGAGGCTGTCATTAATCAGGAATTAATATCCGCTCAAGGTAAGCCTCAGAATATTGATGGTTACTATAAAACCGATACATACAAAACATATGCAGCGATGAGACCAAGTACTATTTTAAATGAAATTATTGATGGAATTTAAATCTATAAAAAATCTTTGGTTTCTAATTTTTGCATTATTATTTACAGTTTCATGTTCTGGCGATTCAGATGAAGTAGTTGCCCCTCCCCAACCTATTGAAGAAAAAATAATTCTAAAAGATGTAATAGTCGTTAACGATACTACAATCAGATTAGAATGGACAACAACAGGTAAAAATGTATATCAGAATTTTCAATTTTTGAGAAGTAACTCTGAAAATGCAACTCCAGAATATCTGAACCAGGAAAGCGGAAGTACATTTATAAAAGTAGATGCTAATGTTCCTTATTCTTCATATGTAGATTACCAAGTAATTGGGTATACTACTAACGGTGAGCCGATAAAAAGTAATATTGTTTCTTATAAGAGACCCAGTATTAAACCGCTACTTAATATCAAACCAATAGATGCATTATTCGATGCTGATAATGGAAGTATGTTTATATTTAGCTCTACCGGTAATATAATGAGGTATGATGTAACAACAGGTACCGTTACAAAAGAAATATCTACCGGCGCTACATTGGGCTACTCGTTCTTAGGTACATATAATGGTCAAAAGGAATTATATGTTCCTAGAAATGATGGTTGGGTTTATATTTATAATCCTAATGATTTATCTTTAAAAGATCAAATAAATTTCGGAAGCGAAGTAAAAAGTGTTGTTTTAACAGATAATAAATTATATGGAACTACAGGAGCTATTTCGAATGTTTCTTTAAAATGTTTTGACAGAGCTTCTAAACAATTAATATCTGAGAATGGAAGTTATCAGTTTGGTAGAATAAAAAAAGTAGCTAACACAAGTTCGAGTTTCTTTTTTATCACTACAAACGTAAGCCCTACCAACCTTATACGTTTTAATTATAATGCCGATGGATCATTTGTTAATAGATTTGAGGACACTTATCATGGTGATTACCCTTTAAACCCTAGAATATTTGAATCTTTGCCAACCGGAAATGGCTTCTTAACAGCTATGGAAGGAGTTATTTATAATTCTAATTTAGTTTATATAGGGCAGTTACCACGTGGTAATTCAGGACTTTCAAGTTATGATTTTGATGCTAATAATATCATTGCAGGAACTGATAAAAAAAGTATTGAATTTTATAACTTAACAGGTTATGCAAAGGTAAACTCAATAAGTACTGAAAGATATCCGTTTAAAGTATTTAATTATGGGAATAAAGTAGTTTCCTTAAGCTCAATAAATGCTTTAAATATAGGTTCAGGTTATTCTGATCCTCCTGAAAATGTTATCGTAGAAATATTTAATAAATAATAAAAACCTCTCCTTCTGGAGAGGTTTTTTGATATAAATTGAATTGAAATTCTAAAACATCAGATCTTGTCTTCTACAATCACCTTCCGATGCTCTCTACCCCAATTGATCATTTCCATTATAATTTTCCCAAAGGTTCTGCAATAATCTGTAGGTATATATTCAATTAGAACCGGAGTATCCGGATACACATTTCTCGTCACCAGTTTATTGAGTTCCATATCTTTCAGTTCCTTTGAAAGCATTCTTGTCGTGATACCGGGAATACTGCGCTCAATTTCACGGAAGCGTCGGTTACCATTACAAATCGCATTGATTACCGGAATCCGCCATTTACCCCCTATAAAATATAGGGTATCCTGCAGTGCTCTTAATTCTTCTGTCTGATCTCTTTCCATTTTGTAAAAATTAAGTTGATATACTCTGTGATACTGATTACAAAAGTATACCATTTTCACTATAACTTTGTCAAAAATTTTAAGAAATGAATAAATTTAACAACAAACTGGCTATCGTAACCGGTGGAAATAGTGGAATCGGATATGCAACAGCAAAAGAATTAATTGCGGAAGGAGCAAAAGTAATTATTACCGGAAGAAGAAAGGAAGCCATAGACAAAGCAGCAGCAGAGTTAGGAGCAGTCGGATTTGTTTCTGATCAGGGAAAATTAGAAGATATCTCTTTATTGAAAAAAGAAGTTGAGGATCAATATGGAAAAGTGGATATTCTATTTATCAACGCTGGAATTACAGGAACATTAACCTCTATTGAAAACATGAATGTTGAAAATTTTGACAGTGTAATGGATATTAACTTCAGAGGTGCTTACTTTACGCTGAGTCAGTTTATTCCTACATTAAATGATGGAGCGTCTGTCGTGTTTTTATCATCAATTGTAGCGGCTACACATAATCCAAACAGTTCGATCTATCAAGCCAGTAAAGCGGCACTAAACTCCATTGCAAAAACAGCAGCTGCAGAATTAGCACCAAGAAAGATCAGAGTAAATATGGTAAGTCCCGGGCCTACAAAAACAGAAATAATGAATAAAGCAGGACTTGATGATGTTACCTTACAAAATATTCAGGAGCGCCTGATCAATGAAATTCCATTAAAAAAAATGGGAACTGCTGAAGATGTTGCCAAACTTGTAAGCTACTTATCTGATGACAGCATATCAAGTTTTATTACAGGTACTGAAATCATCGTTGATGGCGGAATGGTTTTATAATAAAATTCTTTCAACTATAAAATACCGGAAGTACTTCCGGTATTTTATAGTTATAACTGAGGGATAAAAATTCTAGTTTCACCCTTTAAATTGTCCGGTTCACCATTCTTTACATTTCATCATTCTGAACCAGTATCTACTTTTGAACCATAAAATAAAACGATTATGGATTCAGTAAAGAAAAAGAGAACAATAAAACCTATAGCTATACTATTCATAGCGATCCTGGGAACCTTTGCAGGACTGCAGCTTTTCAATCCACCACTCGAAGGTAAACCTGTAACCGGTACCATTGAAGCGCCTCGTGAAGTGATCTCTATCTTAGAAAGATCTTGCTTCAATTGTCATTCTAATGAGCAAAAACTCAGTTGGTATGATAAAATTGCTCCTCTATCATGGGCCGTAAAAAAAGATGTGGAAAGGGCAAGAGAAGTAATGAATTTTTCAGAATGGTCGCAGCTTTCTCCAGGAGAACACAAAGGAAGAATGTATTCCATCCTAAACATGATGCAGGCTGGAAAGATGCCTCTTCATGAATATACTTTGCTACACTCATCAGCAAAGATTTCCAGTAAAGATATTGAAGTGATCAGAAAATATACTTTATCTCTTTCCGGAAAAAATCCCACTCCAATAAATAAAAAAATTAATGATCCACATCAGGATATAAAACAGGCTTCCGCAGGTTATCCGGGTTTTCCTGTGTCACCCAACGGAGTTCGTTATACACCTGAATTTAAAAAATGGAAAGTCATCAGCATGAGTACGTTGTTCGACAATTCCATTCGTGTGATCTATGGAAACAATATTGCTGTTAAAGCTGTAGAAACTGATAACTTTCATCCATGGCCAGATGGCAGTATTGTGGTAAAAGCAGTATTTAAACAAACCGAATCCGCTGACGGAGAAATAAGACCTGGTGAATTTATTAACGCTCAGTTTATGGTAAAAGATGCAAAAAAATATACCGATACGGAAGGCTGGGGATTTGCTAAATTTTCCGGAAAAGATCTTCATCCGACAGGAAAAACAGCATCATTTGCAAAGGAGTCATGTATTGCCTGTCATCGCCAATTGGCAGAACCTACAGGATACCTATTCGATGTTCCCATGAAAGTAAACACAAAAAATCTAATCGAAAAATTACAGAAAAAATGAAAAATATAAACATCGCTTTTTTAGCAATTTTCTTCCTTTTAACGGCATGTAAAAATGAAGATCCCAATAAAGATCATGTACGTCTGGTGTTTGATGCAGGTCATCTTAAATTTATCGGTTCTTCATTAAACAAAAAGAAAGAAACCATGTCTGCTTTGTATGGAAACAACCAGGCACTGCTATCGCTATCAAAGAAGAAAACTCAACCGGAAGCAGGAACTAAAATGAAACTTGTCACCTGGAAGTATCATAAAAATCCACAGTACACCGGCGGAACCATCACAGGTGAATTGCTGAGTATAGAAACTGTTGAAACGAATGCCAAGGGAGAGACATCATATCATAAGGATAACAGTTCTACTAAAGGAAATACCCAATCCATTGACAAAGAACAAAGAATACAATATATGCTGGGTTATCAACCCGTCGTTATGCCCTAATTGAAAATAAAAATTATCAGGTAATCTGGGATTGAAATATCAGTCCCAGATTATATTTATTAAAGTATTATGATTAAAAAATATTAATTTAACATTTTTAAAACCTACCTTCTTAATGCATCAGGAAAAAATAAAAATATCGCAGGCTGTCATCTGGATAAGCTCCATTTTTTTAGGGGTCCTATCGTCAGTTCCCCAGCTTGCTTCTCACGACTTCAATCTCATGGAAGCTGTAGTGAACGCAGCCATTACCTCAGCTTTTGCGGTAGTCATGTGGTACCTCAACATCTTCCTGCTCAACCGCAACAAAAAAAGACGCCAGGGAATTTCTTACTCCAGGCTATTAGTGGTACTGGCATTGGGTATGGTGGTCATGTTTGCATTGGCATGGGTACAACAATTAATTTTATCCCACATCAACTTTGGGCCTGTCATGCTTATGGTAGAGGTAAGAGGAATTCTGATCAACCTTGTTTTTTATATGTTTTTAAATCTTGTTCAGCATAATTATACCGGCCAGCAAGTTCATTTGGAATTAGAAAAAGTAAAAAGTGATAACCTGGGTGCTCAATATGAATTACTTAAACAACAGGTGAACCCTCACTTTCTTTTCAATAGTTTAAATACACTGAAGTCTATGGTGGAAACTCATGATGAAGAAACCGTGGATTTTATAATTAAACTTTCCGATTTCTATCGTTTTACTCTGGAAAGCAGAAAGCTTGATCTAATCACAGTAGAGGAAGAAATGAAAATATTAAACTCTTATCTCTTTCTTCAAAAAGCCCGATTTGGTGATGGTTTTACTTTTACCGATACATTGGATAAAGACACTTTAAAGACACTTATTCCGCCTTTCACTTTGCAGCTATTAGTAGAAAACTGTATCAAGCATAATATTGTTTCACAAAGTAAACCTTTACATATTAAGATATATGACGCAAACGATAAGATTATTATTGAAAACCCTATTCAGCGTAAAATGATTCCTGAAGATTCTTTAGGTGTTGGCTTAAACAATGTTAATATGCGTTACAAACACTTATTAGATCAGGAAATTGACATTACAGACAACAATCAAATTTTTCAAATAAAACTACCTTTTATCCATGAATATCATCATCATTGAAGACGAATTCAGAGCGGCAAAATCACTGCAGAATTTAATCAAAGAATTAAAACCTGAATCTACAATTACCGGAGTTTATGACAGTATAGAATCCAGTGTAGAAGCTTTATCCCAAGGTAACAAACCCGATCTTATCTTTATGGATATCCATCTGTCGGACGGGCTTTCTTTTGAAATTTTCAAACAGGTTGACATCACCTGCCCGGTGGTCTTTTGTACCGCATTTGATCAATATATGCTGGATGCTTTTAAAAGCAAAGGGGTTGATTATGTTTTAAAGCCATTTTCACGGGATGACATTGCTGAAGCTTTAAGAAAAGTTGACGAGTTGAAAAAATTTTTCCAAAAGACAGAAATTCCTGAACTGGAAGCTATTTTACAAAAAATAACTCAGCCACAAGCTTCTACTAAAAGTAGTTTCCTTGTTTTTAAAAATCAAAAATACACTACGATACTCACAGAAAATATTGCCTATTTCTATATTCATAATGAAATGACCCATCTGGTTACTTTTGATAAACAGCAGTTT
Source organism: Chryseobacterium sp. FW101-FHT12H09 (assembly GCF_058790395.1). Taxonomy (NCBI): domain Bacteria; kingdom Pseudomonadati; phylum Bacteroidota; class Flavobacteriia; order Flavobacteriales; family Weeksellaceae; genus Chryseobacterium; species Chryseobacterium sp. FW101-FHT12H09. The sequence continues at coordinate 511,451 of NZ_JBYTCP010000003.1, forward strand.
TCACTCACCCAATCATTGGGTCAGGTGGCAGAACTTGTTTCTCCTAAACAGTTTTTTAGAGTAAACAGACAGTATATCGTTAATTTCACAGCCATTAAAGAAATGGAACATTATTTCCAGCGTAAGATCTATGTTAAATTAGTCATTGACACTCCTGAAAAGCTTCTTATCAATAAAGAAAAAACACATAGCTTTTTCTCCTGGCTAGAAGACCGGTAATTGCTCAAATCTTAAACTTATTTTTTTCAGGGTTCACCTTTCTATTTGTCTGGTTGAGCCCTTTTTTCATTTTTTAACATCACTCAGGTATCTACTTTTGAATAAAATTAAAAGAAATGATATCTAAAAAACTATTGATAGTAGGTGTATTTGTCGCTTTACTATTTACAATTTCTGCATTTGTGCAAAAAGATAAGACTAACGAAAACTTTAAAAACATTCCGATTGGAAATAATGGTGGTTTTGCAGTCTTAGAATTATTTACTTCTGAAGGATGCTCAAGCTGCCCTCCTGCAGATGCTTTAATGGGACAGATTAAGGAAAGCAGCAAAGATCAGCCTGTGTACATCTTGGCCTATCATGTTGATTATTGGAACCGTCTTGGTTGGAAGGATCGGTTCAGTACTCCAGAAAACTCTGAACGTCAGCAACAATACAGCAGGCTACTAGGTTCTCAGGTTTATACTCCACAACTTGTTATCAATGGCAGACAGCAGTTTGTAGGATCAGATAGAGCAGCCGTTGAAAACTCTATTGTTAAAGCCTTAAGTAGTACTGGTGGCAGTATAATAGATCTGAAAGCTCAATCTGATTCTAAAGCAATCAGTGTTGCCTATAAAGTCTCAGAAAGCAATACTCAAAACAAACTACTGATCACATTGGTAGAGAAGAAATCTTCTACTAACGTAGCAAGAGGAGAAAATGAAGGCCGACATTTAGAACACTGGCAGATCGTTCATCAACAAAATCAAATTTCTTTAAAAAGCAGTTCTGAAGGCAGTTCCAGCTTCCCGTTACCTAAGGATTTTAATATCAACAATTGGGAGATCATAGGATTTATTCAAAATGCAAGAACAGGACAGATTTCGGGAGCTTCAAAAGCTATATTTCAATAAATCTTCAGGAAAGGACTAGACAATAAACAATAATAATTTAAAACAATAAAAAAATGAAAACAAAAACAACAAAAATCATCTATTGGTCAGGAGCAATTTTTATGTCATTATGGTTTGGAACAAGTGGTATATTTGAACTCATTAAAAGTCCGTTTGTATGGGATATTACTTTACAACTTGGCTATCCCCCGCATTTTATTTATATACTGGGAGTCTTCAAAGTTTTAGGAGTTATCGTACTTTTAGTTCCCAATAAGCTATTAAGATTAAAAGAATGGGTATTCGCCGGAATGTTTTTCGATATTACCTTCGCTTTCTTTTCTAAAATTGCAGTTATTGGATTTCCATCTACCATCGATGCTATTATAGCGTTTACCCTTCTGTCTATAACGTATTTTATGTTTAGAAAAATTTACAGTTCTGAACTGGTTCTTAATGAGGTTAAATTTAATTAAATATGAAAGATTCTTATTAAAATAAATCCTCTCAGTATTGAGAGGATTTATTGTTGAAACTATATTGTAGGAAATTTTATCTTTTCTTTTGTCTTGAAACAAAAGAAACAAAAGTTCAAGACTGGAATTTTCGACTAAAATAAACTTTGTTCTCTGAAAATTCTAAACTCGTACGGATATAAAGTGTATTTATTATCAAATTTATGTCCCGTACTCAAACAATAGAATTTTCTTAACGTTCACAAAATTTATTTTTTTTGACGCCTCAACTTTCTAGGTCGTAACGGAAAAATCTTCGATTTTTTTTAAAGAACTGATGTGCCCTTTTTTTATACAGCATGAATTAACCTTAAAAAACTTAAGTGTTTAAAAACTTTTGTGACTTTTGTGGTTTAAATCGTTTCTTTTGTCTTAGCTTATAAATGATTCCGGGATCCATTCAAATACATGATCCTTCTTTTTAGTAAAACCTAGACCTGGCCAAGGTAAATGATAGGCAAAAGCTCTGGATCTGGTTTCAGCTAAGTATTCAAGGACTTTTTTACGTGATGCTATAGCAATATCCAGATCAGTATCTCCAAAATATCCCCAGTCAGGATGTGGAAACAGAATAACATCAGAGTGCATAAGATCTGCTATATACAATAGCTTCTCATTTCCTGAGGTTATAGTCACCAAAGTAAGTCCTGGCGTATGTCCTGGAGCTAGTTGAAAGTTAAAATTCTCATATAATGTTTTGTCAAGTTCATAAAATTTCAATTTTGGCTTTATTGTTCTCAGAATATTCTGAATACCGGGAATAACCTGATTAAGAAAATCAGGCTGATTCTTTAATGCACTGTTATTAAAATCTTTGAGTGTCGCCTGCATCCAAAAATCGTGTTCAATTTTTGAAATAAACATTTGAGCATTTGGGAAAACCAATTTGTTTTGTTTATCTACTACTCCACCGATATGATCGGGATGAGCATGAGAAAGAAATATATCTGTAATATCTGAAGCTGAAAAGCCCGCTTTTTTAAGACTTTTCAATAAAAATCCGGTTCTGGCATCAGCAAAAATCCCCATTCCGGTATCCATTAGGATCAGCTTATTCTTTGTTTTAACCAGTAAGACATTCATTGCCATATCGATAGAATTATCAGAACGAAAATTATCTTTAAGAATCATTTTCATTTCTGATACATTTCCGCGGGGAGCAAAAGAATTAAGATTCTCTTCGTGAATAAATCCGTCCGAAAGAATGTACAGATCGAAATCACCCAACTTTATTTTTTTAACACCCGAAAGGTCATCCTCTGTGAATACCGTTTTCCTTTCACCTGCTAAAGAGCTTGAAAAAGGAATGACACTGAAAGCCCCGGCTAAAATTCCATTTTTTAAAAGTTCTCTTCTATTCATAATTAAATTTGTGATTTGGTAATAAAAAAACATGGATTCCCAAATAATCAGGAATCCATATTTACCTATGTTTTAGTTGTTAACCAACTTCATTGAGCCTTCACTATATCTTTCTCCTACATTAGGATATTTCTTTAAGATCATATCGATAGTATCCAAGTCGGATGTAGAAAGTTCAACATTAATTGCTGCGATATTTTCTTCGAGATATTTAATTCGTTTAGTTCCTGGAATAGGAATAATATCATCGCCTTGATTAAGGACCCAAGCCAAAGCAAGCTGAGTTCCTTTTATTCCTTTTGAAGCAGCCAGATCATTAAATTCCTTAACCAGCTTTCTGTTATTTTCAAGACTTTCTTCCTGATAGCGAGGTAATGATTTTCTGAAATCGTCGTCACCAAAATTCTCAACTTCATTAATGTTTGCAAAAAGTCCTCTTGCTAAGGGAGAATAGGGAACTAAAGAAATTCCAAGCTCTCTGATCGTGGGTAAAATCTCTTTTTCAACATCTTTGGTAAGAATAGAATATTCTGACTGCAAAGCTGTAATGGGATGAATATTATTTGCTTTTTTAATGGATTCTGCAGAAGCTTCTGATAAACCAATATATTTTACTTTTCCCGCTTTTACAAGATCAGCCATTGCTCCTACGGTTTCTTCAACTGGAATATTTGGATCAACTCTATGCGCATAATACAGATCTATAGTATCAATTTTCAAACGTTGCAGACTTAAATCTACTGCTTGTCTGATCCATTCTGGAGAACCATCAAAATAGGTTCCTGGAGCTCCACTATGACTCGCCTTACCATCTTTAAATCTAAATCCGAATTTTGTAGCGATAAAGATTTTATCCCGGTTCGGAACTAAAACTTTGGAAATTAGCTTTTCATTTTCTCCATTGGCATACATATCTGCAGTATCCCAAAAGTTCACCCCCAGATCCAGGGCTTTATGCAATGTATTGATACTTTCCTGTTCATCTGCCGGGCCATATGCAAAGCTCATTCCCATACATCCTAAACCAATTGCTGATAGTTGTTCGTCTGTGTTTCCTAATTTTCTAAATTTCATGATTGCTTGTGATTTTAAATTACAGGAACAAAATTATAACAACGTAGATTAATTTTTCATATAGAATTCAAACTAAGAATTATAAAATTCAAACAAGGTCAGTTCTTAAGGCATTGGGTGTACTTCCGGTTTGTTTTTTAAAATAATTGGTAAAATAAGCAGGTTCTTCAAAGCCAAGTCCATAAGCAATTTCAGAAATATTCCAATCTGTATGTTTTAAAAGAGCATTGGCTTCCTGAATAATTCTTGCTGTGATCTGCTGGGTTGTCGTCTTTCCGGTCATCTCTTTCACAGAACGGTTTAGAGAATTTACATGAACTGAAAGGCTTTCGGCGTAATCATTCGGTGATTTCAGTTTTAAATAGGATTCAGGGCTGTCGATAGGAAACTGCCGCTCCAACAATTCCATGAACAACGAGGCTACTCTTTGTGAAGCATTCTGATGGTGCTCAAAATTCTCAGCAGGATTCATCTTCATGGTTTCATGAATTAAAAGATGAAGGTAATTACGGAGCATATCATATTTATGGATATAATCGGACTCAATTTCAGTCATCATTTTATCAAATATATCAGAAACTTTTTTTTGCTGCTCTTCATTAACAAAGAAAACCGGTGTTCCTCCTATTTTGAAAAGCGGTGAGTCCTGAAGATTTCCCAAACGGGTTCCATTTTGCATGAACTGATCTGTGAACAGACAGAACCATCCTTTCTGATTATCGTCATCCGCTTCCCATGAATATGGAATAACAGGGTTAGAAAACAGCAATGCTGGTTTATCTACACGGATCCACTTATCTGCATAATGAAGTTTACCCTTTCCAATAATCAGCGAAACTTTATAAAAATCTCTTCTGCTGTATGGGGTAACCAATGCACAGTTATCGCGGGAGAAAACATTAAAATGTCCTAAACCCGTATTCGAAAGACAGGAAGGGAAAACTCTTACCTGCGTACGATGGTAAAATTCTTGTAATGATTCTGATGATTCCATAAAGCAAAGTTATAAAATTCAAACAAAATCAAAATATTTTATTTTATACAGTCTGGGGAATAAAAAATGACTGATCTTACGAACAGCCATCAAGAAAAATTTGAATATATAGTGAAATGTGATTCATTATGGTGTTCATGTCATTTCAATTAAAATGCCAAAGCGGGGAAATCCTTTATTTATCTTTGTTAAAGGCATGTAAGCAATTGAAAACGTAGGAAATAAATTTGGGTAGGATTTGAAGTTGTGACGTGCAGAGTTCGAGGTTATGACATTATAGTTAGATAATTACTACCTTCAAACTCACTGCTCTAAAACCTATTTAGCTTAATTTAAAAGAATATAAATTAGACTTAGCTTATTAAAAATTAGCCTGTTGTATTATTTTAATTTGTAATTTTAAAGAAGAGATCTGATCTTAAGTTCTCAAAATCATTTTTAATTCAACCTAATCTCAATACTTATGGAAAATGTAAAATTTGAAATATCTCCATATCAAGATGAATTGCAGATATTAATTGATGAGAAGAAGGCTGGCTATATGTCCATAGCGATTGATGGCAGACAATTAATTGTATACTACACCAAACTTAACGAAGATCTTGAGGGGCAGGGATATGCCAAAATGCTTCTAGATGAACTCGTACGATATGCTGAGGAAAAAGACTTGTTAATAGATCCTGAATGTGATTTTGTAAGACAGCAATTTGAAAATCATCCGAAAAGGTATAAAGATATCTGGCACGCCTGAAGTTAATCTTCCCACCATGCTTTGAATTGGTTATCGGATCGATTTAAGTCTACTCTCTCTCCAATCATAGGAGTAAGGATATGTAAATTTTTCTCTTTACCGGAGTTTGCTATTTTTTTTAGCGGTTCATTCCATGGATGAAGCGCCAAAGCAAATTTTGAAGAATGAACAGGAATAATATATTTAGCATTAATATCTATACTCGCCTGTATCGTATCTTCAGGAAGCGTATGGATATATCTCCAGGCTGCATTGTATTGTCCGTTCTCCATAATAGCATAATCAAAAGGACCATATTTTTCACCGATCATCTTAAAGTGGGTATCATAACCACTATCACCCCCTAAGAACATCTTTTTTGTTGGTGTTTCCAATACATAAGAAGTCCACAAGGTTCCATTTCTTTTTATTTTTCTTCCTGAAAAATGTCTTGCCGGTGTAAAAGTTATTTTAATATTATTTTTTAGATTAGAAATACCACCCCATTCTTCTTCAATCAGCTGTTCTTCTTTGTAGCCCCACTTTTCAAAATGTGCTCCAACACCTAATGGCAAGATAACCTTTGCAACTCTATCTCTTATCTTTTTAACCGTAGGATAATCCAAATGATCAAAATGATCATGAGTAATAACAAGGTAATCAAGATTGGGAACATCTTCGGGTTTAAAGATATCAGACCCGGCAAAAGCTTTATTAAAAAACTTAAATGGCGATCCGTATGTGCTTAAAACCGGATCAATTAAAAATGAAACACCATCTGTTTGGATAAAATATGATGAATGTCCCAACCAAACAAAAACATTCTGATCTTTTGGAATTGTTTTTAAATCGGTATGTATAGCAGGTATATTCTTTAAAGGTTTTAAAAGTGGGTCTTTTTTTGCCAGAAAAAAATCATAAAGAACACCAGGCATGCTATACCCTTCTGCAATTGATGGTGTATGGCTAAGGTTCTGAAACTGCTCATCTCTGTAATGCTCAGATTTCCTCATTCTTTCCAGTCTTTTCCCTTTAGGTTCAGCGCCAAAAACGTCCTGATTGATTATTAAAAAATATGCCATCACTAATAAAATGGCTATCGCAATAATTAAATACATCATTTGATAAAAAAATAAGCATCAAATGTATTAACTTTTGTGATTAAATGATATAGCTAACAAGCAAATAACCTATTTATTTAACGTAACATTATAGGTCATACTTAAAAAATTATCATTATTTTAATATTTGAATAATTATAAACACTTAAATTTGTTGGTTTTAAACACAAAGGCTTTGAAAATTTCATTAATTCTACTCGGACTCATTTTCCTGTGGTCCTGCTCTTCTGTCACAAATAGTGAGCAACAGGAACGACTTGTCATTCCTCCTGATCAGCTAAAAAAAGATATTGATTATGCTTATGGCAAATTAAAGGAAATGCATCCTCAACTTTATCGGTATACCACAAGAAAAGATCTTGACCGAAGAATTGACAGCCTTAAACAAACCATTGACACCCCTCTAACACCTGTTCAGTTTTATTTTAAACTACAACCTGTAATTACAACAATAAGAGAAGGACATCTTTCACTAACGATTCCTTTTGATAAATTAAAAAAGGATTTCCATGGGAAGAAATTATTTAATTATTTTAAATACTATATCAAGGGAGACCACATGTATATAGTGGAAAATAAGGATTCTATTCATCACATTAAACCTGGCACTGAAATATTAAGTATTAATGATGTTCCCATAACATCCTATATCAACAGATATAAAAAACTGATTAGCAGCGATGGGCAAAATACTACTTTTACACCCTATTATCTAAAAGATACTTTTTTTTACTTTTTCAGTATGGAAAATGGCTTTTTGGATCAGGTAAAACTTGAAACTTTATATAGTAATAAGAAACAAACCTATATTCTGGAAAGAGAAAAGCAAAATGAGGTGGAGCGAGAAAAATCCAGAAGTCAGACTACCGATAATAAAGGAGGCCTCCATTGTTCCACAAACAGAAATTTTCAATTTTTAGATCATGATAATTCTATTGCTTATATAAGCATAAAGAAATTTTCAGATAATAATTCCGATAAATTCTATAAAGAAACTTTTGAAAGAATTAAAGAAGCAAAGTCATCTTATCTTATACTGGATATCAGAAATAATTATGGCGGTTCCTTACAGGAGATCAACAATCTTTACTCCTATTTGGTTTCTGAACCTTTTACGCTGATAAAACCTTCAAGATTAAATTCTGGCTTTACCCCACTAAAAACCAATTATTTCAAAAAGAGCACACCTCTGGAGTATGCATTGAAAGGAATAACCTACCCAACCTATTTTTTTCTTAAAACCCTTCATACATATAAAGGAAAAGATGGTAAATTTTATTATAAAATAAAAGCTGATAAAGTTACCCAACCGAATAAAAATGCCTTTAATGGGAAAATCTATGTATTGATTAATGGTGGAAGTTATTCGGCTTCTTCTATTATCAGTTCTAAATTAAAGTTTGATAAAAAGGCCACACTTGTTGGTGAAGAAACCGGTGGTGCAAATGACGGAACTGTTGCAGGATTTTACTCTTATCAAATACTTCCAAATTCTAAACTGACCCTACCTATCGGTTTATTGTTGGTGAACCCAAATATCACACTTACCAACTCTCTAAGAGGAGTAATACCAGATATACCAATTAGTGAAACCTTACAGGATATTATTAATAAAAATGATGTTCAGTTAAACTGGATAAAGGATGAGATAGTAAAAGAAAGGGAAAACCGCGTAAAGTAAGTTGACAATGAAAAGTACATTTTTTTCAGTCCAAAAATCAGATTCAGAATATTATAAAAATATTTTTAGCGATTCTTGTTATCATATCTTCTTATTTGAGGGCATTGGAAAGATTGTGATAGATTTCACAGAATATGATTTTAATGGGAAGATTGTTCTTTTCTCTTCACCTTTTCAAAATATTCAGATCTTAAGTGATCATTCTATTGGTGTTGAAACCCTTAGTTTTCATAGTGATTTTTATTGTATAGAATTTCATAAAAAAGAAGTTGCGTGCAACGGTTTATTATTTAATAACATTTATCTCTTTCCTTATATTGGGTTAAACAAAGAGGTTTTTGATGAGATTTCAGAATACTTTTTAAAAATTAAAAAAATTGATCTTCATGAAGATTTCTCAGAATCCATTTTACAATCCTATCTTCAGCTCATTCTTGCCATCTGCAGTAAGGAGAAAAATAAGATGCTTTCCGACAAGGATTTAGTTAATGATGATTTCAAAGAGTTAAAATCTTTTCAGAATTTGGTGGAAAAGCATTTTATTGCTGAGAAAACCTTATCATTCTATGCAGATCTACTGAATATCACACCTAATACCTTAAGTAAAAAGATTAAATCACGCTTTAATAAAACACCTTCACAAATTATCCAGGAAAGAGTTATTCTGGAATCTAAAAAGCAGATTCACCTAACCCGTAAATCATTTAAAGAAATTGCGTTAGAACTTAATTTCAGCGACGAATTTTATTTCAGTAAATATTTTAAAAAACATACAGGTGTTTCACCTACTCATTTCCGCAAAGAAGCAGGTATTTCGATTGTTGCAGATTTGTACAAATAAAGTCCATAATCTTCCATTCCCTTGAGTATCCATTCGTTCTAATTTTGTCAAAAAAAATAGTATGGTTGAATTCTTAGCCCACTCACAGAAAAACTTTATTCATATTTTAAGAATAAGTGTGTTCATCGTCATGGCGTGGATTGGAGGATTAAAAGCTTTTCATTATGAAGCTGAAGGAATAATCCCATTTGTTGCCAACTCTCCTTTTATGAGTTTCTTTCTTAATAAGAAAGTTTCGGACACTGATAATTATAAGCTTCATAAAAGCAAAGAAGGAGAGGTCATTCCTGATCATATAAAATGGCATGAAGTAAATGGCACTTATACTTTTTCTTATGTATTAGGAAGTCTTATTCTTGGTATTGGAATTTTAGTTGTATTGGGAGTATTCTTTCCTAAGATCGGATTATTATCAGGAATTTTAACTGCTGGAATGTCTATTATTACTCTTTCTTTTCTTATCACAACACCAGAAGTCTGGGTTCCTGATTTGGGTGGTCCAGATCATGGTTTCCCTTATCTCTCAGGAGCAGGCAGACTGGTTATAAAAGATATTATTATGTTTGCAGCTGGTTTAGTGATAGCATCAGATTCGGCAAAAAGTCTCTTAAAGCAGTCTAGTAAATTGACTATATAAGATTTTCGGCGGGCATTCTGCCCGCCGAAAATTTCACTTCTGAAACTCTAATAAAAGCTCTTCTATTTTCATAATATATTTACCATAGAATTTCTGAAACCACCATTTTCCAAGGAGATATAAAAAGAATAATCCAAATACGACAGAACCTATCAGAATGCTCGCTATTTTAAGATCACTTAAGGGTTGAGGCCGAGGGATAAATTCTAATACAATAATGATCTCACAAACAAGAAAAGGAACGAAACTCAGATAAAATGAGAGGTAATATTGTTTATTCAGATTGAACTGATGAAGTAAATCTTTTAAACCATCATAAGTCTTCATCACAGGATCGCCCATTTCCTTATATAACTTAAAGAATTTATTAAAAAAAACAAAGGTAACCAGAGCCATGGAAGCCAATAGTATAGTAAGATAAAATTTAAATTTAAATGGTGCTCCGCATAGCCAAACTATCACAAAACCAAAAACAAAAATTCCAATTGTGGAGAGAAACTCATGCCTCATATTTTTACGCATCCTTTCCAGAGGAAGATTAATTTTATTTTTATTTTCAATTGTGATTTCCGGTGTTTTCTCAAAAACATCATCATTCCACGTATTTTTTAGTTCATCTATATTCATTGTTATTGATTTAAAAAATTAGTATTTATTTGAGTTTAAGATATCTTTCAACTTATTTTTAGCGCGATTCATTTTTACTCTCACATTTCCTTCAGAGATTCCCATTTGCTCAGCAATTTCACGTCCGGGGAAGTCTTCCAGATAATAGAATATAAAAGCTTTATCTATTGGGTTTAACTGATGAATAGCCTGATACATTGCAGATAATTTCTCTTCTTTTTCATCATCATACTCATCTTGTACGATCTTGTAATTTGAAAAATCCTCATTAGCGATAAAACTTCTTTTCTTTTCAGATTTTAAAAATACGATCGCCGTATTCAAAGCTATTCTGTATAACCATGTAGAAAACTCACTTTGTCCTTTGAAACTTGGATATGCTCTCCAAACCTGATAGGTAATCTCCTGAAAAAGATCATCGCGGTCATCCTTATTATCCATGTACATTTTAGAAATCTTGAAAATGATTCCCTTATGTTTTTCAATTTTTTCTAAAAATTCTTGTTCTAATGCACTCATGGTTTTTAGCTCTATAGAGTTAGTGACACTTTAGTAAAAATGTTACAAGTATTTATGAAAATAATAAAAATACATCCACGCATTTAAAAAAGTTCAATATAAATTTCGTTTTTACCATTTGGTAAATAGAATGGTTTACAGTTACAAGAAATTTGTACCCATAAAAATAAGTAGTAATGATACCAACAACAAATTCTTTAGATGGAAAACATGTAATACTAATGGGTGGCAGTGCAGGAATAGGTCTTGCAACAGCAAAAGCAGCGGCCGAAAAAGGAGCTATAATTACTATTGTCGCTTCTAATCAACATCGTATTGATTCAGCATTAGCCCAGTTACCTCAAAATGCAACAGGTCAATCCGTTGACTTGAGTAAAGAAGAAAATATCCAGAATTTCTTCACGAATCAAACTTCCTTTGATCATCTTGTATATACTGCAGGTGAGAATCTTCAATTAACGAATATTGAAGAAACCTCACTTTCAGAAGCACAAAAATTCTTTACAATTCGGTATTGGTGTGCTTTGGCAGCTGTAAAATATGGCTCATCAAAAATAAATGCCGGAGGTTCAATCGTTTTAACAAGCGGAATTGCGGGTAACCGCCCTGGAAAGGGTTGGGGAATTGCAGCCAGCATTACCTCAGCTATGGAAGGTTTTACCAGAGCTATGGCAGTTGAACTAGCTCCAATAAGGGTTAATGTTGTATCTCCGGGTATTGTAAAAACAGACTTATGGGGAGCTATTCCGAAAGAAGCCCGTGAGGAGATGTATCAACAATATGCAGACAGTTTATTGGTGAAAAAAGTCGCAATTCCTGAGGACATTGCTCTTGCTTATATTTATCTGATGGAGCAAAGTTTTGGAACAGGAAATACGATTGTTGCAGATGGTGGTGGGGTTTTAGTTTGAACTGGCGCTCCGATTGCGAAATTCAAGTTCTGAAATTTGAGAGTAAATTATAGAAAAACCGTACTAAGTTTAGATTTAGTACGGTTTTTATTTTGAATTTATTACTAATCTTTAGAAGATATAATCTGTACTTAAGAAATTGGAGTCATGGTCTCTTACGATTGTGTTCAACAATTCTTTATTGGATTCCGTAAGTTTGGCTGCTACTAAAGATCTTATGGAAAAAGAACGAAGGGCATCAAATACGGAAAGCGTTCCTTCAGCACTATCCTTTCTTCCTGTAAATGGGAAAACATCCGGACCACGCTGTGCCTGACAATTGATATTGACACGGCTTACAAGATTAACAAAAGGATCGATGAGTTTTGATACTTCATGTGGATCCTGACTGAAAATACTTACCTGCATTCCATGAGATGCATTCACTTGATAGTCGATAGGCTCGTCGATACTGTCAAAGGGAACAACTGGAATTACAGGACCAAACTGCTCCTCATGATACAGTTTCATTTCACTGGTAACAGGATACACAACTGCTGGAAAAACAAAAGAAGCTTCATTATAGCCACCATTCTCATTTAAAACTTTAGCACCATGAGCAATTGCATCATCAATACATTCTTTCAGATAAGGCGGTTTATTAACTTCTGGAAGAGGTGTTATTTTCACGTCTTTTTCCCAAGGTAATCCTGGTTTTAAGGCAGATACTGCTTTGTTCAGCTTCTCAGTAAATTCAGCTGCTACTTCTCTTTGTACAAATAACAGTTTTAGTGCTGTACATCGTTGTCCATTAAAGGAAAGTGCTCCTAAAATACATTCGCTTACTGCTACATCAAGATCTGCATTCTTAGTGATGATCGCTGCATTTTTTGCATCTAAACTTAAAATAGCCCGTAACCTGTTTACTTTTGGATGCAGCTTTTTCAATCCATTAGCTACCTTACTGGATCCGATAAAGGCCAGTACATTTACTTTTCCACTTTCCATGATCGGTGTAATAATTTCCGAACCTTTACCATAAAGTGTATTTACAGTTCCTTTTGGAAAAGCTTCTTTAAAAGCGTTTAGTAAAGGATAATGAGCCAAAACACCATGTTTAGGAAGTTTAAATAAAATTGTATTTCCCATAATTAAAGCCGGGATCAACGTCGTAAATATCTCGTTTAATGGATAATTAAATGGCCCCATGCTTAAAACAACTCCCAGTGGAGCTCTGCGAATCTGAGCAATCGTTCCTTCGGCCTGTTGAAAACGTGAAGATTCACGATCCAGATCTTTTAGTGCATCAATGGTCTGGTTGATATAATCTACCGTACGATCAAATTCTTTTGTGGAATCCGCCAATGTTTTTCCAATTTCCCACATTAGCAGTTTAATGACCAGGTCACGTTGCTGGATCATTAAGTACACAAATTTTTGCATACATTTTATACGCCCTTCCACCGACATTGTCGGCCACTCACCCAGTCCGTTATCATACGCTTTTACCGAGGCTTCAAGAACTTCCATTGCATCTGCCGGACTGATGTTTGGAATACTTCCCAACAGCTTTCTTTCAAGCCCGTTTTCTGTACGTATACATACCGGTGAGTAGATATTCATGACCTCCCCTTTCCATTCTACCAATTCACCATTAAGAAGATAGGTCCGCTGGTGAATTTCCTGAATTTTAAATTCTTCAGGTATTTCGTTTTCGCTTTTAAAAATCTCGTGAAGGGATGAGTTATGTACTGAATCCATATTTTTTATCTTTTTAATAATTAAGTGTCGACTTTTGATAGAATAAAGGTAGACGTTACAATTGATTATAAAAATAGGTGATTAATAGATTCGGTCTATTTAAAGACTGTTTGAATTAAAATTAATATTTGAATCTAAAAAAAGAATAATTTTGTTAAAAATAAAATTCAATGTTTTCAAAATTAATTTTCAGCGCATTATTATTTTTCTCTGTATCTCATTTCGCTCAAAATACTAAAGCGGAAAATACGATTATGATGGGAGGAAAACCAGTACATACTTACTCGAAATTACCGGCCGTAGATAAAGCGGCTCCGAAATTTACGCTTGCAGATGTTGCTATGAAAGATCAAACACTAGATTCTTACAAAGGAAAATTCTTAATTCTTAATATTTTTCCAAGTGTAGATACAGGTGTCTGCTCAGCTTCTGTCCGTCATTTCAATGAAGATGCGGCCAATCTTCCAAACACAGTGGTTCTTTGTATTTCTAAAGATTTACCTTTCGCACAGAAAAGATTTTGTGGTGCTGAAGGCATAAAAAATGTAGTGATGCTTTCAGACTTCCGTTCTGACTTTGGGAAAACCTATGGTGTAGAAATTACAGATTCCATGATGAAAGGTCTTTTGAGCAGAGCTGTTGTTGTGATCGACCCTTCGGGAAAAATTGTTTATGAAGAGCAGGTTGCAGACATTTCACATGAACCTAATTATGAAGCAGCGATTAAAGCCATAAAAAATTAAGCTTCTATTCTTAGAATAGTTTAAAAAAAGCTCCAGCGATTTTCAATCGCTGGAGCTTTTTATTCATATCTAATCTCCATCACATCCTATTCCATTAAATTCTTTGCTGGAATAATGCAGGAATAATAAGGCTAAAGCATCATCTACAGAATCATCCATTTCAATACTAAAAAAAGGATTTTTAAACCATTTTTTATGCGTTTGGATATCTATCAGCAATTTTTTATGTTCGAACAGTTGCATTCCTTTACCAAATTTAAAGTGACAAACCTTCGTATTATCGCCTGTTTTCACAATCCTGTCTTTACCAAAATCTGTGTAGTAGATCACTTTTCTACCGTCTGAAAGTTCTATGTCATTCCATAGAAAACCTACATTTTTGATATCATATCGTTTGGAGTCACACATAATGTATTTCTTCCAGGGGATAATTTTATTCACCTCCACAATTTTTCCTATTTCTGAATTACTTTCTGAAAACAGGGTTAATTGTCTCTTTTCGAATTTTGCAATATATCTTTTCAAAGGCTTATTTTAAAATTAAACGGTCTTTTGTGAAAAGTTTATAAAGCTAAAATCTCCATGATAGACAAGGCTCAATTGGCCTTTCTGATTACGAGTTACATCACTCCGCCATTGACAGCTAGGTTTCGGTGCCGAAATTTTCATTATTCTATTGTTTTGTATAAAAATAAAAAAACTTTGCAACAAGCAAAGCTTTTTATTGAATATTTTTTACAAAATTATAATAAATTATCATCAACCATATTAGGAAGCGTTACTTTTAAGTTTGGCTCTACTTCCATAGCTCTCTTTATAGCGAAGATTGCTCCTTCATTTCTTGCCCAGCTTCTTCTTGAAATACCATTATTAACATCCCAGAAGAGCATAGATTTCAATCTTCTGTCAGCCTCATCACTCCCATCCAACAACATTCCGAAACCACCATTGATCACTTCTCCCCAACCAACTCCACCACCATTGTGAATAGAAACCCAGGTTGCACCACGGAAACTGTCACCAATTACATTATGAATTGCCATATCAGCTGTAAATCTTGATCCGTCATAAATATTCGAGGTTTCTCTGTAAGGAGAATCTGTTCCCGATACATCATGATGATCTCTTCCCAATACTACAGGTCCGATTTCACCACTTTTAATAGCTTTGTTGAATGCTTCTGCAATTTTCATTCTTCCCTCTACATCGGCGTAAAGAATTCTAGCCTGAGAGCCAACAACCAGTTTATTTTCCTGAGCTCCTTTGATCCATTGAATATTATCTTTCATCTGCTGCTGAATTTCTTCCGGAGAACCTTGCTGTATCTCTTCCAGAATCTGGCAGGCAATAGTATCTGTCTTATGTAAATCTTCAGGCTTTCCACTTGTACATACCCAACGGAATGGTCCAAAACCATAATCAAAACACATAGGCCCCATAATATCCTGGACATAACTTGGGAATTTAAACTCCCTCCCCAAAGTAGGATTTTCCGCCATTACATCTGCCCCCGCTCTGGAAGCTTCTAATAAAAAGGCATTTCCATAATCGAAGAAATAAGTTCCTTTTTCAGTATGTTTATTAATAGCTGCAGTATGTCTCCTTAAAGTTTCCTGAACTTTTTCTTTGAATAATTCAGGATTCTCAGCCATCATAGTATTAGATTCTTCGAAACTTTGTCCGACAGGGTAATAACCTCCGGCCCAAGGATTGTGAAGTGAAGTCTGGTCTGAACCGATATCGATTCTTAAATTTTCCTGATCAAATTTCTCCCAGACTTCAACGATATTTCCTAAATAAGCTAAAGAAACAGTTTCCTTATCTTCCTGAGCTTTTCTTACTCTGGCTACCAATTCATCAAGATTTTCATGAATTTCGTTCACCCATTTTTGATCGTGACGGATTTTCGTGATCTTAGGATTAACCTCAGCACATACGGTAATGCAACCGGCAATATTCCCTGCTTTTGGTTGCGCTCCACTCATTCCTCCCAATCCAGAAGTCACGAATAAACCACCCTGAGTTTCTTTTTTAATTTTTCTGAAAGCATTCAGTACCGTAATCGTTGTTCCATGAACAATACCTTGTGGTCCGATATACATATAGCTTCCGGCAGTCATTTGTCCATATTGAGAAACCCCCAATGCATTGAACTTTTCCCAATCGTCAGGTTTTGAATAATTAGGAATAACCATTCCATTGGTTACCACGACCCTTGGTGCATCTTTGTGAGAAGGAAATAATCCCATTGGATGCCCTGAGTACATGGTCAAAGTCTGCTCATCTGTCATCTCAGACAAATATTTCATCGTCAAAAGATACTGTGCCCAGTTTTGGAAAACAGCTCCATTTCCACCATATGTAATTAATTCATGAGGATGCTGCGCCACGGCATAATCCAGATTATTTTGAATCATGAGCATAATAGATTTTGCCTGCTCAGATCTTCCAGGATACTCTGATATTGAGCGAGCTTTCATTTCATAATCCGGGCGAAAACGATACATATAGATTCTACCGTATTTTTCAAGCTCTTCTTTAAATTCTGGTATTAACTCTGCATGAAACTTCGGTTCGAAATAACGTAAAGCATTCTTCAAGGCAAGTTTTTTCTCTTCTTCACCTAGAATTTCTTTACGTTTTGGTGCATGATTAATATTAGTTTCGTATGGTTTGGGTTGCGGCAACTGGTTAGGAATACCTTGTTGTATTTGTTCTTGGAAAGTCATATTTATATTAAAGTTCTTCGTTTAAAATTCAAAGTTTTAAAGATATTCAAATTAGAAAATATAATGCAAAGAAAACATAAAAAATTCCCCTCTTTTACTGGTATGGATCTCAAAATTAATTAGATTTCAGAGACTGGTACAGATCCAAAATGCAGAATAATAAAACTTTCTAATTCTCCCATTACAACAGTAAGGTTATTTTTGATGGCTAAGTCCGTAATTCTAAAAACTTTTAATCCTAATGATTCTAAAAATTCTTGTCTTATACTATCATAACCTTGTTTTGAATCTTCAATTTCTACAACCAGGCCTAAATTATTCACATAAAAATCTACAATATAATTTCCAATGATTTTTTGTTTATCAAAGTCAATTTTATGAAATGATCTGGCACGAACCAGCATCCAGAAAAGCACTTCACTTAACATCCCTGTTTTGCGCTTATTTTTTAGGAGAACTTTCAGTTTTGGATTATAGGGTAAATTATCAACGAAATTTATCTGAATAGGGATTTCATTGATATGTGTAAGAATTTGATTCATGTTATGTTTTTATATGGATGTCACAGCTTCTCGTTCACTTGACAGGTATTTCAAAAGACAAGAATTTTCCATCTTCTAAGTTAAGAATTAAAAACCCAGGATTGAGCAAATAAAAAACCTTACTCAATTGAGTAAGGTTGGTTTTATGTAAGTACATCATCATTTTCTTCTTCATGATCATCATCATTATCACTGGTACTCCAATAATTATTCTCTTCATCTTCTGAGCCGATTTCCTCCATATCATCATCTTCATCTGCACCGGGAACATCAAGATCCATATCATAATCTTCCGCATTTTCATCGATTATTGGATTTCCATCCCCATCCAACGGAATATGTTTTTCTTTATTAAAAAAGTCTTCATTAGGATTATAATCCATTTCTCTTAACTTTCTATTTTGCTCGTTGATGTTGTCTTCTGGTATCATACTATTAGTATTTAAAGTTATATGTTATAGAACAAAAATAATTCCAAGTTTCATTTAATTATGGTAAACTTCAGGATTCACACAATGAATCATCTTCTCCCCTTTTGAAAATGCAATGATATTTTCCGCGGCAACTTTTGCCATTCCGTTTCTGGCCTCAATTGTTGCTGAACCAATGTGTGGAAGTATACAAACATTAGATAATCCTAATATAGGGTCATCTTTTAGAATTGGTTCCGGATTGGTAACATCTAAACCAGCCCCCCAGATTTTCCTTGAAACTAATGCTTCATATAAATCTGTTTGATTATGAAAACCACCTCTGGCTGTATTAATGAAGATAGCGTTAGGTTTCATCCTCTCAAAAACCAGGTTATTAAAAAGATCTTTCTGCTCAGGTACAAAATTAGCATGAATGCTTAAAACATCGGCTTGTTCAACCAGCTCATCAAAAGAAACGTATTTTGCATTCAATTCTTTCTCAGCTTCTTCATTATGACTTCTATTATGATAAATGATATTCATATCGAAAGCTTTCAGAGACTTCTTTGCCATTTCAAAACCTATTCGTCCCAATCCGAAAATACCTAAAGTTTTCCCGTACAATTCCTGACCTAAAGCATGCAAAGGATCAAAATCACCCCAATTTCCTTCTTTTACTTTCTGAAAATTATAGCTGGCTCTTCTTGCTACCGATTGCATCAATAAAAAAGCAACATCGGAAGTCGCCTTACTTAATACATCTGGTGTATTTCCAATAGGTATATTTCTATGATTAGCTTCCTTTATATTTATATGATCAAAACCTACAGAATATAGAGCAATTGCTTTTACATTTGGACATTGTTCAAAAAAATCTTTATCAAATGAATGATTTCCTACATTTAAAATAGCATCTGTATCTTTACAATAGCTAAGCCACTCTTCATGAGATAAGTTATCATTTTCAGGTATAGTTATTTCTAATCCTGCATCTTCAAGCATTTTTATTCCAATTTCCGGAATTCTTTTATTAATGAATACTTTCATAGTTTAATATTTATACATTTTTTAAATAAAAAACCTCACTCCTTATATAAGTGAGGCCATAACTTTATTATTTAAAAATTATTACTTATCTTCTGATTGTTCTTTATTCTTATCCCAGTCCCCGGAAGTCATTTCCTGAATCTCATTCCAAACATCCTTAGCTGATTTTTGCGTGTGGTTCATAAAACTCTTTGTAGTTTCCTGGTTTTTGCTTTTCATATCATTTACATAATCCTTTGCCTGCTGAGCATATCCATCAAGACTATATCCTGGATTATTGGAGATATTTTTCTGGATATTACTAAAATCGTGTGATGATTTAAACCTGTTTGTGTCCATAATAATAAGATTTAAGTGATTTCGTCATAAGAATACTTCAATTTCTATTCCGAAAAACACCTTCGTAATATTATTTTTAATGAACAATTTTGGTGATCTCCTCTAAGAAAAGGATTATAGAATTATTGAAATTTTAAATCAAAATTACAGTTTATTTTAACCGAATCAATTCTCCTTTTCTTTTAACAATATTTTTATAATCCCATTGGATTTGTCGAGATTTTTCAAGCCATCTTTTCAAATCATCTTCACTGATTTCCTGTTTGGAAGTATATCTTTTCTCTGCTGCCTTAAAAGTTCCTTCTATTTTTAGACCTTCCTCACCAAAGGACTGTCCACTCCAAAATAGCAGACGCACAGAATCTTTTAATTTACTATATCCCACAATAGGATTTCCATCCAGAAACCATACAGGATGCCTATGCCAGATTTTATTTTCTGCATCCTGTAATTCAGCATCAATAATAAGAGATAGCTGTATACAGATTTCCTGATCTGACTTCGACTGTGTATTATTATAATCTGTAATATCAGGATGTATCATATTTATGTATTGGTATTATTAAGCATTGGAACAAATTTATATGCTCCGAATTCCTCTTTTTCAATTTCAGTCGGAGAAATTTTTGTGAACCTATATAAAACCTGTTCATCGGTTGGACCCAAAGGAATAACCATTTTCCCACCTACTTTTAACTGTTTCAACAATTCTGTTGGTAAGACGGATGCTCCACAAGTAACAATGATCTTATCAAAAGGGGCAAACGTTGGTAGTCCGGCAAAACCGTCACCAAAGCTTTGAAATTTTGGAAAAAGATGAAGCTCTCTAAATTTTTTCTTCGAAAAATCAAATAAATCCTTTTGTCTTTCAACAGTGTATACCAAACCTTTCATAGCCAATAAAACAGCAGTTTGATATCCACACCCTGTTCCGATTTCAAGTATTTTTTCTCCCGGTGTCACCTGTAAAAGTTCTGATTGCTCAGCAACTGTTGAAGGATGAGAAATAGTTTGATGTGCGAGAATTGGAAAAGCACGGTCTTCATAGGCAAAATCTTCAAAAATACTTTCTATAAAAAGATGTCTCGGAACTTCATTCATTGCCGAAAGTACATTCTTATCCGTAATCCCAATTCTTTGCTGAAGGTATTCAACTAAGATTTTTCTTTTTCCTTTATGTACAAACGAATCTTGCGTCATTAGATAGTAGTTATTAGGTTGCAGGTACTAGTTTATCACAAAAATAAGGATTAGATTTTAGATTTCAGGAAACAGCAGGAATTTTTGCTGATTAAAGTCAAAAGTGTTTATATCTAAAATCTCGTACCTAATTTATATCTTTACAAAAATTAAAAAAGCTATGTTGAAAGCAGGTTTGGTAGGTGCCGGACATTTGGGAAAAATACACTTAAAACTTCTCAATCAATCAGATAGGTATGATTTTGTAGGTTTCCACGACAAAGATGTAGAAAACGGAAAAAAATTAGAAGCCGAATTCGGTTACAAATATTTCGAAAATTTTGATGATCTATTGGACCAGATTGATATGCTGGATATTGTAACACCAACGGTTTATCATTATGATTACGCTCTGAAAGCGATCGAAAAGCGACTGCATTTTTTCATTGAAAAACCTGTTACCCAAACGCTTCAGCAAGCAGAAGAAATCCTTTATAAATGTCGTGAAAATGGGATTAAAGCTCAGGTAGGACATGTTGAGAGATACAATCCTGCTTTTATGGCAACTAAAGAATACATCAAAAACCCAATGTTTATTGAAATCCACCGATTAGCAGAGTTTAATCCTCGTGGAACGGATGTTTCTGTTGTATTGGATCTAATGATCCATGATCTGGATATTTTATTGAGCATGGTTAAATCTAAAGTAAAGGTCATTCATGCCAGTGGCGTTTGTGTGGTAAGTAAAACTCCGGATATTGCAAATGCACGAATAGAATTTGAAAATGGATGTGTTGCCAATCTTACGACTTCGAGAATCTCTATGAAGGCGATGAGAAAAAGTCGTTTCTTCCAGAAAGATGCTTATATCTCTGTTGACTTCCTTGAGAAAAAAGCAGAGGTGATCCGCATGAAAGATGCTCCTGAAGTACCTACTCCATTTGATATGATCATTGAAAATGCTGATGGAGAAAAAAATCAGATTTTATTTGAGTATCCAAACATCCAGCCCAATAATGCTATCCTTGATGAATTAAATTCGTTTGCAGATTCTATTACACAAGATAAAAATGTAGAAGTATCATTGGAAGATGGAACTGAAGCTTTGAAAATCGCTTTGGAAATTATGAAACTGATCAGCTAGATTATATAGATTGTAGTTTTCAGAAGATCCTAATACTTCATTTCTGAATATGATAATTATCATCTACAAATAATATTCAGCATAAAATTTATTCCTCTTTAAATAGTTCACCTATTTAGAGAGGAATTTTAATTTTAATTCAATAATTTTTAAATATATTTGTGATTACTAAACATTTAATTCTAAAAGTAATCCCATAATCTTATAAAATCAAACTATGAAAAGAACCATCCTACTATCCGCACTTTTATTGTCTCAATTTGGGACATCGCAATTATTAAAAACAAATGGTCAAAAAATCGTTAATGACAAAGGTGAGAATATCCAGCTTAAAGGCTTAGGTTTAGGAGGATGGATGTTGCAGGAAGGCTATATGCTTAAAACAGCAGATTTTGCAGGTCCACAATATAAAATCAAACAGAAGATTTCTGAGCTTATTGGAGAGGATGGAATGAATGAATTCTACAAAGCTTATCTGAAGAATGGAATTACAAAAGAAGATATTGATTTTCTTGCTAAATCAGGATTCAATTCTATCAGACTTCCAATGCATTACAATCTGTATACTTTACCTATTGAAAAAGAGTCAGTAAAAGGCCAGAATACATGGTTAGAAGAAGGTTTTAAAATGACAGATGATTTATTAAAATGGTGTGCAGATAATAAGATATACCTTATCCTCGATCTTCATGCAGCACCTGGAGGACAAGGAAACGATGTGAATATTTCTGATAATGACAAATCAAAACCTTCACTTTGGGACAGTGAAGAAAATCAGAAAAAAACAATGGCCTTATGGAAAAAACTTGCTGAACGATATAAGGATGAGCCATGGATTGGAGGTTATGATCTCATCAACGAGCCAAACATCAACTTCACGGGGGAAAACCCAAATGGAACGGATGAAATGTCAAATGCTCCTCTCTGGAAATTACAAAAGGATATTACCACCGCTATCCGGGAGGTTGACAAAAAGCACATTATTATCCTTGAAGGAAATGGCTGGGGAAATAATTACAACGGATTGATACCACTTTGGGATAACAATATGGTTTTCAGCTTCCATAAATATTGGAACAATAATGATGATGCCACAATAAAAGGTATTCTCGAGCTAAGAGAAAAACACAATATACCGATCTGGTTAGGTGAAACAGGGGAAAACTCTAATGTGTGGTTTACAGAGTTGATACAGTTGATGAACAAACACAATATTGGCTACGCTTTCTGGCCAATGAAAAAGATTGACAACACAGCGGGTATTGCCAATGTAAAGATCACTCCGGAATATCAGAAATTGCTGGATTATTGGAAAAACGGTGGTGAAAAGCCATCAAAAGAAATGGCAACAAAAGCTTTAATGAAGATTGCTGATAATTATAAATTCAATAATACTGAAATTAAAAATGATGTTGTAGATGCTATGTTCAGACAGACAACGGATGACTCTACGAAACCATTTAAAAATCACAATGCACCAGGAAGGGTTTTTGCTACAGATTATGACTTAGGAAGGATGGGTTCCGCGTATATGGACAATGATTTCGTTAATCTCTGGGTAAGTGATCCTGCTAAAAGGTCTGAATGGAATGCTGGTCATCAAATGAGAAATGATGGGGTTGATATTTATCCATGTAACGATAAAATCACTAATCAATACTATGTAGGAAAGACAGAAAAGGGAGAATGGATCCAATATACCATCAATAGCAAAACAGATAAAAGCTATACTTTCGACATCAGATATGCAAGTGGTAGTGAATCTAAAATAAAAATCTCAGATGCATCTGGAAACGAATTAGCAAGTGTTTCATTGTCGTCCACAGAAGGTAAAGATAAATGGAAAACAATTTCAGCTAAAGGTATCAACCTGAAAAAAGGTGAAAACAAAATCAGGATCGTTTTTGAAAATGATGGTGTAAATCTCAACTATTTTGAAGTGAAATAATAATTATATTAAATTACAAATCCCTTTTTAAGTTCTAAAAGGGATTTATTTTTTAAATTTACTGCTATGAAAAAAGCAGGTTTATTATTTCTTTTTATTTCGGCATTTTCCTTTGCACAAACAACAGCTCTGGAGCAAACTATAAATTCGATTGTTAATAACAAAAATGCTACAGTAGGAGTTTCTGTCCTGGGAATTGAAGATCCCTTCAACTACAATAAGAACGGAGAGAAAAAACTTCCGATGCAGAGTGTTTTCAAATTTCATATTGCAAGTGCCGTTTTGGACTTTGTAGATAAAGGAAAGTTATCATTAGACAAGAAAATCTTAGTGAAAAAGTCTGACCTTCTTGATGATACATGGTCCCCATTACGAGAGAAATATCCTAATGGTAATATCGAACTTCCACTAAGTGAAATTATCGACTTTACAGTCGCTCAGAGTGATAATAATGGCTGTGATATCCTTTTGCGCTTAATTGGCGGAACCGCTACTGTTCAGAAATTTATGAATTCCAAAGGAGTTAAAAATTTCCAGATCAAATTCAATGAGGAAGAAATGCACAAAAGCTGGGATGCACAATATGAAAATTATAGTACAACCAATTCAGTTGCAGAAGTTTTAAAAAAGTTCTATCAGGGAAAACTACTCTCTAAAAAATCTACTGATTATCTGATGCAGGTAATGCTTGGAACAAAAACGGGAACGAATAAATTAATTGAACAGCTTCCAAAAAACACCCCTATTGCTCATAAAACGGGTTCTTCGGGGAAAAATAAGAATGGACTGACTGGTGCTGAAAATGATATGGGAATTATCACATTATCTAATGGGAAGCATTATGCAATTGCTGTATTTGTAAGCAACTCAACTGAAACAGATGTTGTAAACTGCAAAATTGTTTCGGATATTTCCAAGGCCGTTTGGGATGATTTTAATAAGTAAATTTTAAAGCTTAATTTTAGGACAAAGAAAAAGACTACAGGTAATTGGTAGAAAACTTTGCTTAAACTTAACTCAATGTATTAAAATGAAAAAAACGGCCATACTTCTAAGCATTTTTTGTTTTACATTCTTTTTTTCACAAAAGAATCAAAACTATTTACAAGTAGGTTACGCAAGTATTTGTTGCGGAACTCCTTCCGAACAACCTGTTATCAATTACATATCTCAATTTCAGAAAAAAAACAAGACCAAACCCTTTGAAATATACAGACAAAGTGGCTTAGGAAGAGAAGGCGAGTTTAATCTATATATAGGAATTGATGCCTTATCAAAAACTAAAAAAAGCAATTTTATATCAGGTCTGAAAACAGCTGTTTCATTACAAAACATGAAAAAAAATAAAAGCAGTGAAGGAAATGTGAATTTTGATGAAACACAAATTCTTACAAAAGCTGATTTAGCAAATTCAAGAAATTTAACTATCTATAAAAAATAATTTAATTTAAGGAAAAATGATCAAAAACGTTGTAGTTATCGGAGCTGGAACCATGGGAAATGGTATTGCACATACTTTTGCGCAAAGCGGATTTAAGGTAAACCTGGTAGATGTATCTCAAGATTCTTTAGATAGAGGATTAAAAACCATTACTACCAACCTCGACAGAATAATTGCAAAGGGCAACCTTACAGAAGAACAAAAAGCAGAAACTCTAGGAAATATAACCACTTTTACTGAACTTAAAAATGCTGTTGGATCAGCAGATTTAATTGTAGAAGCGGCTACTGAGAATCAGGATCTGAAATTAAAGATCTTTGGACAAATGGATGAATTTGCTCCTGAAAACTGTATTCTGGCAACTAATACTTCTTCTATTTCTATTACAAAAATAGCAGCTGCAACAAAAAGGGCTGATAAAGTGATTGGTATGCATTTTATGAATCCGGTTCCTATTATGAAATTGGTAGAAATTATCAAAGGCTATTCTACTTCTAAAGAGACTTTTGATATCATCTATGATATGAGTAAAACATTAGGAAAAGTTCCTGTGGAAGTTAATGATTATCCTGGTTTCGTTGCCAACAGAATTCTAATGCCAATGATCAATGAGTCTATTGAAACTCTTTATAATGGTGTTGCCGGTGTTGAAGAAATTGATACCGTAATGAAGTTGGGAATGGCTCATCCAATGGGTCCTCTCCAATTAGCAGACTTTATTGGTCTTGATGTATGTCTTGCAATTCTTAATGTAATGTATGACGGTTTTAAAAATCCTAAATATGCTCCAAATCCATTATTGGTAAATATGGTGATGGCAGGAAAACTAGGTGTAAAATCCGGTGAAGGGTTCTATGATTATTCTGAAAGCAAAAAAGCAGAGAAGGTTTCAAAAATGTTTTTGAAATAGTTTTAAATACATAAGTTGTACGTTATATCGCGATATGGCTAAAAATACTTATAATCGTTAATCAACGACCTGCAGCTTAATGAAAATTAAAGAAAAAAATATTCAGATATCATTGGTCATCATTACTATAGTGATGACCATTTTACGTTTTTTACTCAACGAAAAAGGCAGGGTAAATCCGGACTCGATCCGTTACATGAGATTTGCACATGTGTTTCCAACAATTGATAATACAACCACTCCATTGGGATATCCTTTAAGTATTAAGTTTTTTACTTATTTTGGTTTTGATGAATTCTGGAGCAGTAAACTTGTTGGAATTCTGGCCTTCCTATTCATCGTTATTTTTTCTTGGAAAAAGAATTTTTATCCTAAGGAATCCATTGTTATCAGTGCTTTGTTCAGCTTTGTTTCGATATATGCATATACGATGAGTGAAGCATTGATCCTTCCTTTCGTATTTCTATTCTTATACACCGCTCATTTAATTATCATTGGAAAATTAAAGAAATGGAAAGCCATATTCTACCTTTCTTTATCTTTAATAGCACTATATAATATCCGTTACAGTTCATTATTCATTATTGGTGGAACCGGACTTTTTGGATTAATGGTTTGGAAAAAAAAATATGCTAAAATATTTATAGTCTCAGCAATGATAGGATGTATTTTCATCGTTGTCTATAAGTTTCTATTTTTAGATTATTTTAATGAAAGCTATATCAATCAATTTCTGGAAATGGGATTACATCCTACTTCACAACTGTTAAAAGAATTATTTCAAGGGCTTACGACCTCCTTCAACCCGTTTATTCATATGGCAGATCCGGGTGGCGGATTGATAAATTATGCAATTTATGGAATTGGCCTTCTCAATATATTGTTGATGGTATTTCTCTTTGTAAGAAGCAAACTTTCAGAGACGGAATTTTTCTTTATTGGTATTGGTATTTCAGGTATTATATGTTCTTATTTTATCCAATATTTTTACTCTGTAAATCCATTAGATTATAGATTAATAGCGCCATTCAGCTTTCCGATCTGGTTGGTATATTTCAAAAAATTATTTAACCTTTTTGATATTAAAGTATATGTAATTGGAGCATTGAGTTTACTATCTGGTGTCTTTTTCACCTGGCTTTCGAAAGGAAACTATCTTGAAAACAGAAAGAATATAGAACAGTTTTTACAATCCGAAAATTTAAAGAATATCCCTATTAAATTCTATATTGAAACTGAAGAAGATCTGGAAAAAATACAAATTGCGGAGTTAATAAGCACGGTAAATCCTAATGTAAGTCTAACTTTTAAGCCAAAAGACACCTTACAAAAAACCACATTAACGCGATATAAAGTTTTACAAAAAATTAGAATCGACAAGAACAAGTATCAATAATTTTATTATCTTTGAGAAAGTTAAAATATTAAAAAAATGAAATTACCAAAGTTTTTATTAGCAGATAATTCGGAATTTCCTGAGGATTTATTCGTGGTTCATACTGAATACCCAAGATTTATCTTAAACGTTGAGGAAGAAGAAGTTGAGTGGCTAGATGATTTGGAAGGCGACGATGAAGAGACCATGGCAGATGAAGCTACTAAAGTGGTAGAAGCAGCATTCAAATGGTGTGACGAAGAATTGGCTAAGTACGATGAAGAAGAGGAAGAATAAGAAAAAACATTAAAGCATAAAAAAGGAACTCAATTGAGTTCCTTTTATTTTTTATTCTGATTTATTAAATTTCAATAATAAAAGATTGTCTTTGTATAGTTCTAATGTAGTTCCGGAAATTACATATTTGTTAGCTTTCCCCATCATATCCATAAAGTTCTGCTCTACATTCATATTATCACAAGCCATTTTTGTAGAACCCATTTGGCCCGCAGCAAAATTACCTGTAGAAGTATCCAACTTCACTGTTCCAAAATAATTGTTGCATCCTGCATTTCCATTTATCTTTTCTCCTTCGATATTCAATGTAGGAATTTTTCCTTTTACATTATCTGCTAATGTCCATTTCGTATTCACTAATGACGGTTGAGATTTCCCTACTTTTGAAGCAGATGCGCTTGACATAGTTCCGCACGACGCCAAAATCACGGCTGCACTTATACTTAAAAAAAGATTTTTCATTTTTTTCTTTTTTGATTTAACCAAATTTACGGAAATTATATTATTTAAACGCTTTTCAAAGAATTTTATTATACTGCAGAACTTTATATTAGTGAAATTATTTAGTATAAAGCTATGGCAATTAGCAACAAAAAAGACGGGCTAACCCGTCTTTTTACTATATTATTTTTATAATATTCTTTTATGATCTCAATTCCGCATTAAATTCTTTTTGGAAAGATTTAATTAAAGAATCCATTACTTCTGAGATTTCTTTTTCTTCCAAAGTTTTTCCTTCATTCAGCAATTCGAAGCTCATAGCATACGATTTTTTTCCTTCAGGAAGGTTTTTCCCTTCATATACATCGAATAAATTAATATCCTTGATAAATGGAGATTTATTCTTTTTTGCTGTTTGATATAATTCCTGATAAGTAATATTTTTATCAATCAACAAAGCTAAGTCTCTTCTTATTTTATTGAATTTAGGAATATCTTTGAACTTTAATTCGTTTGTAGAACGTAGTTGCTGAGCCAATTCCAATTCTATTTCAGCATAGAAGCAATCCTGATCAATATCAAAATCTTTCAATAGATTTGTAGAAACCTTCCCGATTCTTACTAAAATTTTCCCATCTGCTTCATAAGCTAATGCATCAGAGAATCTTTCATCAGATAAAGCAACTTCTTTATAATCGATTGCCAATTTCTCTAATAATACCTTTACGTATGCTTTCAAATTATAAAAATCTGTTGCCGATTTCGGCTGTAACCAGTTTTCTGCTACATCTCTTCCGGAAACCAGAATAGCCATTTGCTTTCTTTCTTCATACTGAGCTCTTTTGTGGTAAATTTTTCCAAATTCAAAGAACTTTATATTCTGATTTTTTCTGTTGATGTTATAGATGGCATTTTGAAGAAGTCCTTCCAATAAAGATTTTCTCATAAATGCTAAATCACCACTTAAAGGATTCAATAACTTCACAGCATCAGTTTCATCCTTTACAGAAGTTAATGAGTTGTTCATTACTTCATTGAAACCTACACTT
Organism: Chryseobacterium sp. FW101-FHT12H09; assembly: GCF_058790395.1. Classification (NCBI taxonomy): domain Bacteria; kingdom Pseudomonadati; phylum Bacteroidota; class Flavobacteriia; order Flavobacteriales; family Weeksellaceae; genus Chryseobacterium; species Chryseobacterium sp. FW101-FHT12H09. Next base: position 540,894 of record NZ_JBYTCP010000003.1, read on the forward strand.
TGTAAAGTTCTTGCCCAATTGTTTTCCAACTCATCCTGATCATTTGCACTTAATTTAACAGGTGTAAATGAGATCTTTTGTGGAGCATCAATTTTGTTGTATCCGTAGATTCTTAAGATCTCTTCAATAACATCTATTTCTCTTGTTACATCCGCTCTGTAAGCAGGAACAGAGATCTCCAGTCCATTCTGAATTTCATTTAAAACCTTTATTTCAAGAGCTTTTAAAATCTCTTTTACTTTCTCTCTATGGATTTTAGTTCCTAAAATCTGTTCAATTTTAGAAAATCTTATAATCACGTAACTGTCTTCAATTTTCTTCGGATATTCTTCCAATAGTTCACCTACCAGTTTTCCTTCAGCAATTTCCTGGATCATTTTGATCGCATGGGTGATCGCTGTTCTTGTGATATTGGGATCTACACCTCTTTCGAATCTGAAAGATGCATCTGTATTCAAACCATGAAGCTTAGCTCCTTTTCTCACTGCTACCGGATTGAAATAAGCACTTTCCAGGAAAATAGTTTTTGTTTCGTTAGAAACTCCAGAATTGGCACCCCCGAAAACTCCGGCAATACACATTGGTTTATCTTTTCCATCTTTGATCATGACTTCAGAACCATTTAAAGTTCTTTCAACACCATCTAAAGTAGTAAACTTCGTTCCTTTTTTTACCGTTCCAACCTTTACTTTTTTATCTGCTATTTTATCTGCATCAAAAGCATGGAGTGGCTGTCCGAATCCGTGAAGAATATAGTTTGTAATATCTACAATGTTGTTGATAGGACTTAAACCAATTGCTTTCAATCTGTTTTTTAACCAAGCCGGAGACTCTGCTACTTTTACGTCTTCAATAACTGCTCCGATATACCTTGGGCATAATTCAGTATCTTCTACTTCTAAAGTAAAACTGTGAGATCCCTCATTATTTAATGCTTCAGAAGCTACTTTTTCAAACTGTGCTTTTTGCTGATTGGTTGAAAGAAAAGCGTATAGATCTCTAGCAACACCATAATGTGACATTGCATCAGTTCTGTTTGGTGTTAAACCAATTTCGATAACCTCATCATTTGTCAATTCAAAATAATCTGCAAAATTCTTCCCAACTTCATATTGAGTTTCATCTAAAACCATTATTCCACCATGGTCCTCACTAAGACCTAATTCGTCCTCAGCACAAATCATCCCCTGAGAAACTTCACCTCTGATCTTTGCTTCTTTGATTTCAAAAAAGTTTCCGGTTTTATCATAGATTTTTGTTCCAACAACTGCTACAGGAACTGTTTGTCCTGCTTCAACATTGGGAGCACCACAAACAATGTTAAGTACTTTTCCGTTTCCTATATCTACAGTTGTTTTCTTTAGTTTATCAGCATTTGGATGTTTTTCACAGGTTAAAACTTTACCTACAACAATTCCCTCTAAACTGCCTTTTACACTTTCAAATTTATCTATACCTTCAACCTCAAGACCTATATCAGTAAGGAATTCACCGATTCTTTCAGTTTTCAATTCCGTTTTTATGTAATCTCTCAGCCAGTTATTTGATATTTTCATCTGCTTAAATCTATTTTTTATCAGTCAGACTCAACCATTAAGCGGTTTCATCTGTATTATTTTGAAAAACTTTACTTCAAATTTTGCGTTTACAAAGGTCGTGTTTTTTTAAGAAATAACGAAATTTTTAACTTCTCAACTCAATGTAAAAACAAAAAAAGAGGTCTTGAAAATTCAAAACCTCTGTTATTTCATTTAACTTAATTTTACAACCCAATTACTGGCATTGATAACATTAAGATATTTTCGTTTTCTTCAAGACCATCCAGAGGTTCAATAATTCCGGGTCTGTTTGGTTGAGACATTTTCATGGTGATATCATCAGAACCAAGAATCGTCAACATTTCAGTTAAGAACTTCGAGCTAAATCCGATGTTGATATCTTCACCATTGTAATCACAAGGAATCTGCATATCAGCCTTGTTTGCATATTCTGTATCTTCTGCGTGAAGGTGAAGAATGTTTGCAGACAATTTAAATCTAACCTGATTAGTTGATTTATTGGACATAATTGATGCTCTTTTGATCGCACCTAATAAAAGGTTTCTGTTGATCGTTAATACATTCGGGTTTTCTTTTGGAATTACCGCTGTATAGTTAGGATATTTTCCATCGATCAATCTACAGATCCAGATATGTTTGCCAAAAGTAAATTTAGCCATGTTCTCATTGAAATCGATGGTAACATCTTCATTCGAACTTGCTAAAATATTTTTGAAAATATTTAAAGGTTTTTTAGGCATGATGAATTCCATTGGTTCAGCATTCATCAGATCCATTCTTTTGTAAACAACCAATCTGTGAGAATCTGTAGAAACAAAATTTGTTTCATTTTCTCCAAACTGGAAAAGAACTCCTGTCATTACAGGACGAAGAGAATCGTTACTAGTTGCAAAAAGCGTATTGGTAAGTGCTTCAGATAAAACTCCTGCAGACATTGTCACACTTTGAGAAGCATCAAATTCCGGTAATTCAGGATAGTCATCTGCATTATCCAATGCTACCGCAAAATTATCTTTCTCATCCAAAATCTCCAGTTGGCTGCCTGTTCCTTCCGCATTATCTTTTACAGACAATGTTAGAGGTTGTTCACCATACGTTTTGATAAAATCTTGAAAAATTTTAGCAGGAACAGCAAATTTACCCGAATCATCAGACTTCACTTCCAAAGAAGTTACAAGAGTTGTTTCGCCATCAGATGCTGTAATGGTAACTTGAGTTTCGTTTAACTCGATAAGATAGTTTTCTAAAATCGGTCTCGATTGAGAGCTTGATATTACGCCACTTACAGTTTGCAAAGCCTTCTGCAGTTCCCCACTTGAAATAATAAATTTCATAGATTTAAAAATAAATTTTTACAAATATAATAAATAGAAAATAGATTAAAAAATATAATTCTGAGAGTTATTAACAACGAGTAAAAGATTTTTAAAACTACTTCCGGTACATTTTTTTGATAGCAAAACTATCATAAAGGACTAAAGATAGGCATTTTCTTTAAGCAATTAATTATATTTGTACATAATCTTATTTATCATGCGTAAACCACCTATTCATAAAAGTTTCCAGAATGCTTTTCGAGGTGTTTTTTTGATGATAAAAACAGAAAGAAATTTCCAAATCGAGTGTGTTGCTCTTCTGGTTAACCTCATTCTTATCTTTTATTTTCAGCTTTCCGGCATTGATGCGACTCTAATTCTTATTGTTTCTTTCGGGGTTTTAACTGCTGAAATTTTCAATACAGCCATCGAAAGAATCTGTGACATCATCCAACCTGAATTTGACAAGAGAATAGGTTTTATTAAGGATATTTCTGCGGGAGCTGTTATCCTGATGAGTATTGTTTCGGTTATTGTTGGGATTTTGGTTTACTGGAAATATATTTTCAGCTAAGGTTTTCATTTTGATTTCTTGCAGATTATGCAGATCAGGCAGATTTTTGCACCTTAATAAAACGCACCTGTCATTAAGAACCTAGTACAATAGAGTGACAAATATTTGATCGTTTTCATAAGAATATCTTCTATTCCTTTATCGTTATCTATTGATTTTATACTTATGAAATACACAACACAACACTCAGCACACTGACTTTTTATCACTAGATAATGATATAAATTAATATATTTGTTTCAAACTAATTATATCATTAATATGAAAATCAAACTGTTTTATGCTATCATCATAGCATCATTGGTTTCTTGTGCTACAGAAACCTCGGTACCTAATCCAATTGAAATCACAAAAAGTAAAGAAATTTTAGATTTTGAAAAATCTATCAAGAGTCTTTCGAACCCCGAAAACCGTGAGACTCCAGAAGAAATAAGAAATAAAAAATCACTTGAACTTAATGACAGACGCAAGAATATTCTTATTCCATCAGCCTTGGAGTTAATAAAATCTACTGGTGCGAGCGAAAAAGAAATCGCCAACACAACAAAAGGAGATCGGGACAAAATTTTAACCTGGGCTGTAAAGATCTACAATGAAAAATTAAGCAAAATCAAACAAAATTCTAAAAACTAATAAACATGAAAAAGATATCTATTATTCTCGGATTGAGTTCAGGCCTAGCCATCTTTGCTCAAAACAATCCAATTGATGGTACTGAAAATATACATATATTTAATGACAAAGCAAATCATACATTAGAATTACATTATACATTATTCACAGTCAATCCAACTACATGTGGTGGTGGTTTTCAAGCGCAGGGTCCAAGTATCATTTTACCTCCCGGAGGTTTAACAGATTACAAAACTTTTGAATCATCAACTACAGCTGCAGCACACCCCTATCCAATAGATAATTGGTTTAATGGAAACATAATACCTGCCGCTTCCATTACGCCAGCTATGGCATATAATGAACGATGGGCTTATATGAAGTTTCAGCTGAGAGATCCACAGAATCCTGGTAACATTCCACTTTTAAGCGGATCTGTTGGATATTATCAAAACTGTACAGGAGCACAGCCACACATAAGTGATTCAGGAACACTAAATGGTGTTACTTATTCATTTTTTGCTGAAGCTTTTACAGTTGGGACCGATTTATGGATCAATGTTCAATAAATCTAAAAAAAGCCTGTTAAATTTAACAGGCTTTTTTATAATATATTCTAACAATAACTATTTTCCCACGTAAATAAATCCCCTCTTTCCTGATTTGAAAGTGGTTTCTATTCTTTTATAATCATCCACCTCATATTCATCAGCCTTAAGAATTTCTTCCTCTGTCACTTCGAAAAGTACTCCTTCCACTTCATCTTCAGGGATCCCTGAAAATTTTAAAATCGGATGGTACTTCTCATTGCTTTTTCTTAACACTTCCGGATCAGTAATTTCCAGCATTTTAAGCGTATAATTTGTCAGAATATCTTTTTCACCTTTCAGTAATCTTCCGAATGTTTCGATCTGAACCTGTTCTTTCTGTAAGGTTCCATAAGAGAATAAGTAGGGCATTACAAATATTTTTCGATGATTGGTATAGCAATTTCGGCCATTATTCCATAGCCTTTTTCGTTGGGATGAACTCCATCCTGAGAAAGCAAAATCTCTTTATCTTCCAAAAATGCGGTATAAAAATCGATATAGATAAACGTGTTTTCAATAGCAATATCCTGAAGGATTGTATTGTATATCAATACCTCAGCATTGGTTCTAAGCTTTCCTGAAGCTACTACAACTCCATCTACATTTTTAGAAAATGGTAAGATACTTACCAGATAGATATCATTTGTAAATTGTTTTGCATGCTGGATAGCCTTTTCAATATTAACTTTAAACTGCTCAGGACGTACCATTTGTTTTCCTTCTTTTATGGCCAGATCATTGGCTCCGTAAGCCAGAAAGACAATATTTCCTTCTGAAGAATTCCTGGCTTTTAATTCATGTGGAATCCTTTTTATCAATCCTTCCGTTGTTTCGCCACCAATTCCTAAATTATAAATAATAACTTCATTACTTCCTTCATGAAATTTCTGTAATGCATACCTTTTCAGAATATCCACCCAGCCTCCAAATACACCATCATATTCTCCGTAAGTGATACTGTCTCCGAAGAACAGTCCATATATCATTTTCTTCATTATTGTTTTACCTCATCTAAAATGAGTTCAATATTTTTATGTGATTCAATAATTTCTAGTAGAATATCAAACAACGTTTGCCCTTTTCCTGAAATCAATTCATGTAATTGTTGTTGAATCATTTCAACATTAAAAGGTTTTCCTTGTTTGATTTTTCTTTCATAAAATTCACGGGTAGCTTTTAATCCTAAATCATTTTTTGACTTTTCAGATTTCATCCAAGTTAATTCAACCTCATCATTGTTTTCAAAAATTCCGAAACCTCCATAAAGGATATCATCAAAACCATCCAGTGTGCCCACTTTCCAATCTACATTTTTCATTAAAACCCTGGAAGCTTCTTCATAGAATTCTGATAGATTAGAAAAATGATCGCCATTAATGGCGATCATTTTCTTATGAGTTTTATTTGAAGTATTCGACTCCATTTTTAAAGATATTATGGTAATTCGCAGTTGGAATATTTTTCATTAGCCCTTCTGCAAAACGCTCAGGGTGTCCCATTCTACCAAATATTTTTCCACATGGACTGGTAATTCCTTCAATTCCGAATAGCGAATTATTTGGATTGAATGGCATTCCATGGGCAATATTCCCTTCAAAATCTATATATTGAGTTGCAATCTGACCATTCTTATATAGCTTTTCAATCTCTGCTTCAGAAGCCATAAAACGGCCTTCACCATGAGAAATCGGAATTGTAAAAGTCTGATCTTTCATTCCTTTCAACCACGGACTTTCATCATTTATCACTTTTACAGTAACCATTTGAGAAATATGTCTTCTTATTGCGTTATGGGCGAGTGTTGGAGAATTTTCATCGAGATCTTTAATTTGTCCGTAAGGCAACAGTCCTGATTTGATCAATGCCTGGAAACCATTACAGATTCCAACGATCATCCCGTCCCTATCTAATAGATCGTGAACAGCATTTTTCATCTTTTCATTCTTCAGAACATTCACGATAAATTTAGCAGATCCATCCGGTTCATCTCCTGCTGAGAATCCACCTGAGAATGCTAAGATCTGAGATTGTTTAATTTCTTCCACCCATGCATCGATACTTTCATCAAGCAATTGGTGATTGATATTTATTAATGGTAAACTGTTGACAACAGCACCTTCTTTGTGGAATGCATTTAGTGTTTCATACTCACAATTCGTTCCCGGGAACAAAGGAGCAAAAACTCTAGGTTGAGCAATTCCATGTTTTTTAATGATAATATTTCTTGGAGTTGTTGAATTTAATTTCTCATCCAGTTCAACCGTGATCTTTTCTTTTTCAACCGTTGGAAAAAGATTTTCGAAAGTTTTGGTATGTGCAGATTCGAGTTCCGAGATTTTAGATTCAAGATTATTTATTTTCAAAGTACCAGAATCTTTTACTTCTCCAATCAACTGAAGACCCGTTGAACTTAATTCTTCTTTTGCTTCAATGATCAGGCTGCCTATATTTTTAGCTAATAAAGTATTATCTTCAACATTGATCTCAGCCCCAAGTCTGTTTCCAAAACTCATTTTTGCTATTGCTACAGCGACCCCACCATCTTTAACAGTCTTTACGGAAACAATTTTTCCAGCTTTAATATTTTCAAAAATGAAATCATAAACTGCTTTTAAACTGTTATAATCCGGAAGGCCATTTTCCTGAGCAATATGGTTATAGAAATACAGTTTATTTCCGGCTGCTTTAAATTCCGGAGAAATGACATTTTTCTTTTGTCCATCAGCACAAGCAAAAGAGATCAGTGTTGGCGGAACATTCAGATCCTGATATGTTCCACTCATAGAATCTTTACCTCCGATTGCAGCTAATCCAAGATTAATTTGAGCATCATAAGCTCCTAAAAGAGATGCCAAAGGTTTACCCCATTTTTCAGGGTTTTGTCCTAATTTTTCAAAGTATTCCTGGAAACTTAATCTTATATTCTTATAATCACCACCCATGGCAACGATCTTAGCTACACTTTCTACTACGGCATACGATGCTCCAAGTAATGAATTTTGTTTTGAAATTTCAGCATCAAATCCCCAACTTGCCAAAGAAACAGTTTCTATATTTTTTGCTCCCAGGATAGGCAGTGTCTGAGCACTTCCTTCCATCAGGGTCTGCTGATATTTACCTCCAACCGGCATAGCAACTGTTGTTGCACCAATGGAACCATCAAACATCTCTAACAATCCTTTTTGAGAAGCTACATTTTTATCACTTAAGATCTTTAAAAAGGCTTCTTCTGAGAAAGCTTTGTCATCAAGCTTTACCTCTTCAAGATGAGTAATTTTTACCTCCTGACTTTTAGCACATCCATTGGTATCTAAAAATGCTCTTGAAAGATCAACGATCTTATCTCCTTTCCAGAACATCTGCATTCTTCCTGAATCTGTAACTTTCGCTACTTCTACAGCTACGATATTTTCAGCCTCACAGTATTTGATGAATTGTTCTTTATCTCTTGGATCCACAACCACCGCCATTCTTTCCTGAGATTCAGAAATAGCAAGCTCCGTTCCGTTAAGTCCTTCATATTTTAATGGTAATACATCTAAGTTTACCTCTAAAGAGTCTGCAATTTCTCCAATCGCTACAGAAACACCTCCAGCACCAAAGTCATTTGATTTTTTAATCAATCTGGTAACTTCAGGATTTCTGAACAATCTCTGAATTTTACGTTCTTCAACAGCATTTCCTTTTTGAACTTCAGTGGACATGGTATGAATACTGTTTTCATCCTGTACTTTTGAACTTCCACTCGCTCCTCCTACTCCATCTCTTCCTGTTGCTCCTCCTAAGATGATCACAGAATCCCCATCAGCCGGCTTTTCACGTCTTACCCAATCTACGGGAACAGCTCCGGTAACGAAACCAACTTCCATTCTCTTTGCTTTATACCCTTCATCATAAATTTCAGAGACCATGGTAGTTGCTAAACCAATCTGGTTTCCATAAGATGAATATCCGTTTGCAGCTTGTTTTGTAATCGTTTTCTGAGGTAATTTTCCAGGTAGAGTCTGATCCACTGATTCTAAAACATCAGCAGCACCCGTTAATCTCATTGCCTGAAAAACAAAAGATCTTCCAGATAACGGATCTCTGATCGCTCCACCTAAACAAGTCGAAGCCCCACCAAAAGGTTCAATTTCTGTCGGGTGATTATGAGTTTCGTTTTTAAATAATAAATACCAAGGTTCTTTTTTACCATCGTATTCGGCTTCAATCTGAATAGTACAAGCATTGATCTCATCAGAAACAACTAAGTTGTCCAGATTACCTGTTTTATGGAAATATCTACCACAAACTGTTGCCAGATCCATTAAAGAGATCGGCTTTAATTCACGACCCAAGAATTTTCTTTTTTCAATATAGTCATTGAAAATAGTTTCCAATGTATGTTTAAATTGTCCTTCAAACTGAATGTCTGACAATTCTGTTTCAAATGTTGTATGACGACAATGATCACTCCAATAGGTATCTAAAACTTTAAGCTCAGTTTCCGTTGGATCCCTTTCTTCAGTTTTAAAATATTCCTGAATAAATTTCAAATCATCCAATCCTAATGCAAATCCGTGTTGATTATAGAAATCCTCTAACTCAGCGTCATTGAAGTTGATGAAATTTTCGTGAATTAAAACTTTCGTTGGAACTTCATCTGCAGGAATGTCTAAAACCGCTAAGTCTTTTACCTGAGACTCTACCTTATTGATAAGCAAATCTTTTATTTTTGAAAGATCAGCTTCTGAAATACCTTCAAATTCGATCAATTTTCCACTTCTCACTTTAGACTTTTCATTTTCAGTCAGCAAAGCAATACACTGTTGTGCAGAATCAGCACGTTGATCATACTGGCCAGGTAAAAACTCCATGGCAAAATAGATCATCTCTGCGGGATTCTCCGTGTGTAAAATATCAGTAACAGGGTCTACGAAAGTGCTGTTAACCACTTTTTCGAACTCACCATCATTCAAATTAAAAATATCATATACATTGTATACTTTTACGTTTTTGACTGACGGAACAACCGCTTTTACTTCATCAAAAATTTTTGGACTTTCAACATCGAAAATTCCTCTTTTTTCTACGAAAATTCTTTTGTTATTAGACATTAGATGTCAGATTTTAAATATTAGATTTATTACTTTCTTTTTATCTTTTAGAACCAAATGCATGATTCTTTATATTTTACAGCTTCAATAGCAGATTATTGTATTTTGATCCGTCTGTATTGGAAGCGTTTTTTGGGGTTGCAAGCCACCCGTTATTATTGATTACAAATTTAAAAGAATAAGGTTTCCCTTTTTCAAAATTTAATTTGGGAATTTCTAGTTCAAAACGGTTATTTTCTCTTTTCAGTAGCTGATAATTTTTACTTTCAGGTTTCCAATCGTTGAAAGATCCTACTACAGAAACTGTATTAACCAGTTTTATATCTAAATTTTTTGGATGGATATAAGTAAAAACTATATGATCTCCTTTTATTTCATAGCCATAAATTTCTTTTTTACCTGATGGAATGGTTAGATCTTCTACTAAACTATAAGCTGCATTCTGAAGTTCTGGAAAAGTCTCCATACCACTGACATTTACGATCATACAGATTCCTAAATTAAGTTCAGGGTATATAGCAAACCAAGTCTGATATCCAAAAGAACCACCATGTTTACGCCCATTTTTCCCTTTATCTGTTACCCCAAAATCATCCCAAAAATATCCAAACCAGTTTTCTTTACTGTCACTGATATTTCTTTGAGATTCCTGAGCAATTTTGTTTCCTGAATCAAGTTCATACTTTAAAAACTTCACCATATCTCCCATTGTAGATTTGGTTTTGGAACCGCCAGAGCCCCATAAAAGACTTTTAGATTCCGGCATCAATCGACCACTGCTATGATAACCATTCGCTAAAACCTCATTTTTCCCTAGTTCAAGCTTGGTGTGATCCATTCCTGATTTTGAAAAAATATTTTCTTTAAGCAATGTCTCATAGTTTTTTCCGTAGATGTTTTCTAATATCAATCCTGTAAGTTCGAGACTCAAATTACTATACTTATAACGACTTCCAGGAAGAGTGTCCAGCTTTACTTTTCCTAGATCCTGCTTAAACTGATCTTTTGAATAGCTTTCGCCCAGTTTATTATATAAAAAAGGAGTTTCATCTGTCATATTCTTCCTTAGTTCAGTATCATCAGGCAAATTACGAGGCAACGCTGTTTTGTAGGAAATAAGATCTTTAATTGTAATAGCTCTTCCATTATATTCTAAATTCGGGTAAGGTGCTTTCAGATATTTACGAATATCATCATCAAGATTAATTTTGTTTTCCAAAACTGCCTGTGCCAGCAACTGTCCCGTAAAAAGCTTAGTAACAGAAGCTATTTCAAAATAGGTATTATCATCTGCTTTGTTTCCTTTTCCTTTATCTATTTCTCCAAAATGTTTTGTATAAACTTTACCATCTTTCACTATTCCAAAAGATACTGAGTAAGCTCCCGATTTTTCCTTTAACTTTTTTGCATTGGCATCTATAATAGAATACACTTCTTTCTGGTTTTGTGAAAAACTTTTCACAGACAGAAGAATCAATAAAAAAACCGAAAGTCCTTTCATGGGTTATTGTTATTTATAAATTTATTCGGATTATCCGGATGTTCCTTTTGATATTCTTCTGCCTCTTTCATTTCTTTCTTTAACCATTTATCAAAAGGGAGTTTTTCCACATCATAGTCAAGTGCATAAAACTGTTTACCATCTTCTGAAATGATAAATTTAAACCGGAAATCGGTTTCCATTTTTCGGTAATCATAACTTTCAACTTTAAAGAACGGAAAATTTTCTTTTGGCCTCTCCGTGATCTCAAAGAATAACTTCTTCTCATCATTGGATAATTTATTATAAAGGTTCACATAATAGATACTAGAGAGCATCTTATTTTGTTTTTTGAAAAATTGAAGAATATTCCTCTCCTTTTCATTGTATTCAAAAGGATAGGGATAAAATACTCCATTCACTTCCACATCATTTTCAGATAATTTAGTTCTGGATTGAACAATTTCTCCTTTAAAGTTCATCACTCCCCATGTTCCGCCAACAATTGCTTTATGCTCATCTTCAGTTTTCTCCCAGTCACAGCCGTCACAAAATGCAGCATATCCATAATTAAAAGGAGAAACGAAATCATGCTTTGCTTCAATAATGGCTTTACCATTTCTATCTGCAAAACCAACTTTCCCATTTTTTACAAACCTTCTTACACCTTCAGCGAAATAATCAGCTCCGTTATCATAAAAGAAAGGTCTGTATAGAAAGTTTCCTTTTTTATCATAGACATATCCCCATGCATTCTTCTCTCTAGCTTCACCTTCTTTAGGACCATCAAAATAAATGGTTTCCTCTTTTACCTGTTCACCATCTTCAAGAATAGAAAACACCTTAAATTGCGCAGGAATTATAATTTTCCCGTTCTGATCTTTTACTCCAACTAAAGAATCTTTCGATTTAAAATACGTTAAGACATCCTTTTTTTGCGAAAAGGAAATTATAGGTAATAATAAAAGTAAAAAAGGCATTTTACTCATTCTTTGGATGAAATAAAAAATGCAGCCGAAAAGACTGCATATGGTGTTATACTTTTAGATCAGCTTCCAGTCCTATCAGGTCTTTGTTTTGATCGAGAATTGGTTGAACTTCATTATTAATGAACTCTTCCGTTTGAATCGGTGCAAAGCCAATGAAATTTTTAGGATCTAAAACTTCTTTTAATTTCGATTTATCAAGTTTTAAAGAATCATCATTTAAGATTCTTTCAATAAGGTCATTTTCTTTTCCTTCTTCTTTTACTTTTTTAGAAGCTTCCATAGAATGAACTCTAATTACCTCGTGGATCTCCTGACGGTCTCCACCTGCTTTTACTTCTTCCATGATGATATATTCAGTTGCCATGAAAGGTAGTTCTTCTTCGATATGCTTGTTGATTCTGTTTGGATATACTACAATTCCATTCATGATGTTGTTCCAGATCAATAGGATGGCGTCAACGGCTAAGAAAGCCTGAGGAATCGTTAATCTTTTGTTTGCAGAGTCATCCAAGGTTCTTTCAAACCATTGTGTAGAAGCTACCATTGCAGAACTTGTCGTTAAAGACATCACATATTTTGCCAATGCTCCGATTCTTTCACTTCTCATTGGGTTACGTTTGTAAGCCATTGCAGATGAACCGATTTGATTTTTTTCAAATGGCTCTTCAACTTCCTTAAGGTTTTGAAGTAAACGTAAATCGTTACTGAATTTATGTGCTGACTGGGCAATGTTTGACAATAACGCCACCACTTTTGCATCAATCTTTCTATCGTAAGTCTGTCCTGAAACTCCAAAAACTTTATCGAAACCGAATCTTTTTGAAAGTTCTTTATCTAAATGTTTTACCTTAGAATAATCTCCGTTGAAAAGCTCCAGGAAACTTGCTGCAGTTCCTGTAGTTCCTTTTACTCCTCTGAAACGCAATGTTTCCAGGAAGAAATCAAGTTCTTCTATATCAAGAACCAAACTCTGTAACCAAAGTGTTGCTCTTTTTCCTACCGTTGTTAGCTGAGCCGGCTGGAAGTGAGTGAATCCTAAAGTAGGAAGATCTTTATATTGAATTGAAAAATCAGCAAGATTTTTCATTACGTTAACAAGCTTTTTCTTTAAGATCAAAAGCCCGTCACGGATTTGAATTAAGTCTGTATTATCACCTACAAAAGCTGAAGTAGCTCCTAAATGTATAATTCCTTTTGCTGAAGGTGCCACATCACCATATGTGTGAACGTGAGCCATTACATCATGACGGAATTTTTTCTCATACTCGGCTGCTTTTTCATAATCGATATTTTCAGCATTAGCTTTCAACTCTGCGATTTGCTCATCAGAAATTTCAAGGCCAAGATCTTTTTCGATTTCAGCAAGAGCGATCCAAAGTTGTCTCCAAGTACGGAATTTATTATTATGTGAGAAATTAAATAACATTTCTTCGCTGGAGTAGCGCTCTTCCAATGGATTTTTGTAGGAATTCATTCTTTCTTATTACTTTTTAGATGTACAAAAATACGGATTTTCGTTGAGAGAGAAAAATTGTAACCATGGTTTTAAGCATTGATTAAAGTCAAAGGTTTATATGTTATTATTAAATAAGGGAAAGTCTTTTCCTATCAATTGAAAAACCCAATGAATTATCTGTTAAATTACTTATTCATTTAAAACCGGAATTTTCACATAACTATCATTATACCATTTAATGACCAAAGGTATTGAAGCATCCTTTATCGTTTCAGTACTTACTTCTTTTCCAGTTCCATAATTAAGTTGAGAAAATGGATTTTTATTTACGTTGATGGTCACAACAATTCTGCTGCCTTTTTGAATCTGTTTGCTAATAAAATGTGTATTGCTAAATTGTATTGACGTTTTTTCCTCGGGCTTAATTAAATTCCTTTTTGTAATATCTTTTGCATAACTGGCCCTACCTATATAATACGACAGATGAAAATATTTACCTTCAGGGGTTAATTCATATAACGTTATTCCCAAATCCACATCTTTTTTATTAATAGCAATATTTAAAGCTCCTAAAAAAGAACCATTGATGATCATTGACTTTTTTAGGGGATCACTCATAAAGACAAATCCATTACTTTTATTAATTTCATCTTTTTCTATAGGATCCGGATAGTATTCATCATTGGTATTATTTTCACGGTCTGCATAGTCTACGGTCTGAGACAAGTATGTATTTTTATCGGACGATTTCGGATCAAGAAAATAATAATCATTCCGTTTGTGTCCGGAAAGGTAAAATTGCAACTCCTCATTATGCATACTTTCAAAAGAAGGTGAACTCCGCCATTCGTTTGTTCCCATCACTTCGTAATTGATCTTATTTTTGAGCGCCTGAGGTTTCTTTCCATTTTTCAAAATAAAATCAAACCATTCGTAGGTAATCTTTTTTATATCAATAAGCGAGACATCGTCTACGTTATACCCATTTACTGTTTTTTCTCCTCCAACTTGTGTTCCAAAATGACTGTAAGGCCCAATTATTAAATAAGATGAGTTTTTCGGATTATATTTATCCAATTCCTTCAGATAATAAAGACTTGAATTTTGTGAATCATTATAATAGCCGTCAAAAGCGAGAACAGGAATATTGATCTTCTTAAAATCTTCTTTATAGGGAGCCATTTTTTGCCAATAGGTATCAAAGTTGGGATGTGAGATCCACCGTTGAAATAATCGGTTTGCCTGTCCATCAATACTGTCCATTTTGTTGTAAGCCTTACCCGATTCCCACCATTTAAACATCATTTTTCTAAAACGCTGCCTGTCATCACCCGTTTCATTATCCAGATATTTATTATTTCCAACATAAAAAGACCACTCATAATTCGGATTTACAAAAATATTATTTTCCATGGGAAGCCCCATTCCTGGTCTGTTTGCAACATAAGGAACAATCGTTTTTAATGCGGGATGTTGTGTTTTACAAGCAGCCCATTGGCTAAAGCCATTATAACTTCCGCCATACATTCCTATACTTCCATTACTCCATTTTTGTTTACTTATCCAATCGATTACATCATACGTATCGTTGGCATCAAACTCATAGGGGTAAATCTCACTTGGACTGAATCTTTTCCCACGAGTGTAAGCAATGACACCAATGTATCCCCTATCTGCAGCATCTTTTAAGCTTTGAAGATCTCCTCCCTTATCACGGACATATATTGTAAATTGAAAAATAACCGGAAGGGGCTGCGAAACTTCTTTTTTCTTTACTATCATTGCGGAAATTTCCGCTCCATCCCGTGTTTTTATCATCACACTATCCTGAATATCATAAAGACTTTCTTTATCTTTTATACGGGTTTCTTTTGTTTGCTGACTATAAAATAATCCAGATATACATAAGAAAAGAAAGAGCAGATATTTTAACATTTAAATTTTATTTGGAGGTTATTAAGTTAGATCTCTGTTTATGAAAACAAGTGAGAAATTCAAATCATTACATCTTTTTATAAAAAAAGAAGCCATTCATAAGAATGGCTTCTTTATCTATTGGTAGATTACGACATCATCTTTTTTAATTTGATAGCCTTTTTTCTTGTAGGGAACTAAAACATAACTTTCTTTAATATAGTTTCCGCTTTTCCAGATTTTACCTTTTCCTTCTTTTGTAAGGATGATACTTTTCGCATTTCCATTTGGAATGAAAATCTCAGCTCGTTTCATATCTTTACTAAAAATAACAGCTGTCATTGTGGAGTAACTTTTATCTGAGCTTACTTCATTTAATTTGATTTTCTGTTCGAAAACTCTTACACAATCATTCTTGATTTGTGAATAGGTATAACCTGCAGAACCGATACAGCCATGCACATCTCTGTCACCTCCCAAAACGGGCTTTTTTTGTTGTGCAAAAACTAAAGAACCTAGGAACATCGCGCTGAATAAAATTGTTTTTTTCATATTTTAATTATTAATGTTTTTCATTTGCTAAAAAGTGTGCCAAAAATATGGTATTAGTTAATTTAATTGTAAGATACAAAAAAAGCCATTCAAAATGAATGGCTTATAATAATATTATTTACTCCAATTAATTTTTGAATGTTTTACATCCTCTGAATTGGTTCCGATCATCAAATCAAACTCTCCCGGTTCCCAATCATACTTCAGATCTCCATTGTAGAATTTCAGATTTTCAGGTGTAATATCGAAAGTAACTTTCTTAGACTCTCCTTTTTTCAGGAAAACCTTCTGAAATCCTTTCAATTCTTTTACCGGTCTGGTAATGCTTCCTACCATATCCCTGATATACAACTGTACAACTTCTGCTCCATCATAATTTCCAGCGTTTGTTACCGTGACAGAAGCCTGAACAGTCTGGTTTCCTTTTGGATTGGAATTAGAAACACTAAGATCAGAATAATTGAATTTTGTATAACTCAAACCATAACCAAACGGATATAGAGGGGTATTACACTCGTCCATATAATTGGAACGGAATCTTTGATATTCACATTTATCTACAAGATCCTGACTTAACGGGCGACCTGTATTTTTAGCGTTATAATAAATTGGAACCTGACCGAGACTTCTTGGGAAGGTCATTGGTAATTTCCCTGAAGGGTTTACTTTTCCGAACAGAACATCTGAAATTGCATTTCCTGCTTCTGAACCTGAAAACCAAACATTCAAAATAGCGTCGGGAGTATCTTTCACATTCGTTAGTGCCAAAGGACGTCCCGTGAAAAGAACCATTGCTATTGGCTTTCCAGTTTTCTTTAATTCATTTAGTAAGTCAACCTGAGATTGAGGGATCGTAATTTCAGTTCTTGAAGAAGATTCTCCACTCATTTCAGCAGATTCTCCAATGGCTAAAACAATAACATCAGCTTTATTAGCAACATCTACCGCTTCCTTTAAAAGAACTTCTTTTGAACGCGCATCTCTATCGGTTTTCTTTCCATGCGCTGCATAGATATCTTCTAATTTAGCATTATAATCGATATTTGCTCCTTTAGCAGAAATAAATTTCACTTCTTTTCCAAAATTATCCTGAAGGCCTTTCATTAATGCAACTGACTGATCATGTTTTGCAGCAACACTCCATGTTCCTGCCATATTCAATGAGTTATTTACCAATGGTCCTATTACAGCTACAGTTCCTGATTTTTTCAAAGGAAGAACCTGATTGTCGTTTTTCATCAACACCATCGACTGAGCTGCTGCATTTCTGGCAATGGTGCGGTTTTCAAGATTATAAACCTCTTTTGCTGCTAATTTTGCATCACCATAACGATAAGGATCATCAAACAGTCCCAGATCATATTTAGCTTCAAGAATTCTTTTGGCAGCCATATCTATCTCAGCCTGAGTAATCTTTCCTTCTGATAAAGATTTTTTTAAAGTCGTTAAAAAACCTTCACCTACCATATCCATATCCACTCCAGCTTTTAATGCTAAAGCAGAAACTTGCTGCAGATCTCCCATTCCGTGATCTACCATTTCATTGATTCCTGTATAATCGGTTACTACAAAACCTTTGAAGTTCCAGGTTTTTCTTAAAACATCGGTCTGAAGCCATTTATTTCCGGTTGCAGGAACTCCATCAACTTCATTGAAAGAAGCCATTACCGAAGCTACCCCGGCATCAACAGCAGCTTTATAAGGTGGAAAATATTCATTGAACATTCTCACATGGCTCATATCCACCGTGTTATAATCTCTCCCTGATTCTCCTGCTCCGTATAATGCAAAATGTTTTACACAAGCTAAAATAGTATTTCCAACAGAAAGATCCTTGCCCTGATATCCATAGACCATATTTTTTGCGATCTCACTTCCTAAATAAGGATCTTCTCCTGAACCTTCAGAAACTCTTCCCCATCTTGGTTCCCTGGAGATATCCACCATTGGCGAAAAAGTCCAGTTGATCCCATCAGAAGATGCTTCTCTCGCTGCTACTCTTGCAGATTGCTGAACTAAATTCATATCCCATGAAGCAGCCAATCCTAAAGGAATGGGAAAAGTAGTTTCATAACCGTGGATAACATCCATCCCGAAGATCAATGGAATTTTCAAACGGCTTTTTTCTACAGCCACTTTCTGAACTGCCCGAATTTTATCAGCTCCTTTTATATTGAATAGTCCGCCGACTAAACCTTGTTCTACTTTTTTACCTATATCAGAACTTTGCGCCAGCCCCGTGGTAAAGTCTCCTGAGCTTGGTAAATTAAGCTGTCCTATTTTTTCATCTAAAGTCATTTTTGACAAAAGCTGATCGACAAAAGCTTTTTTCTTCGTCTGATATTGAGCCGTTTGATAGGATTGAACAGGCTTTGTTACCATTTCCTGAGCCGAAAACACCGGTGAAAGTGCTAAAATCGCTATTACAATTAACTTTTTACTCATTTTATCTTCATTTTTTATTGTATTCGTGAATTCTAGATTTCATCAATCTATCTTCTTAAATTATCGTTCTAATTTTATTATTTTACAGTTAAAGGCAGAGACGTATTTTTCTAACAATCTTTACGCTTTTAAGATGAGAGTACTCTTTTACTAAAGCTTTTAATTTCTCTTCTTGGATAACATCCATTCATATAACTTAGGATCTGAATAGGTAGAATCCCAGGAGTTATGATTGTCATTAGGGAAAATAATCAATTCAGCAGTTGGATTTACCGGATGTAGTTTTTGATAAAACCTAAAAGCATTTTCCGGTAAAACGATATCATCCATTCCACCATGAAAAATTTTCATATTAAGATCTTTATACTGATTGATATTTGCTGTCATTATTTGGTCTGTTGGCGCACAGACAGGAACTACCGCAGCAAACATTTCAGAATGTTCCATAGCCAGTTTCAGAGTTCCCCAGCCTCCCAATGAAAGACCTGTAAGGTAAATTCTGGAAGCATCAATTTTATATTTCCTTTGAATCTCTTTAATCAGGTTGTAAATAGTTACTGTATCCCACCAACTGTCTGCCGGACATTGAGGCGCTAAAATAGCCACAGGTTCCTTTATCAGATTTTTATACGTAAAGGGACTGTGCGCTTTTACCATTTCCAGATCTGTTCCTCTTTCTCCGGATCCGTGAAGAAAGACGATCAAAGGAATATTGCCTTTTACTTTTTGAGGATAGTCTAAAATATAAGATACCTTTTCAGCTCTTTTAAATTCTTTATTGAGCTCAGCCTTTATTTCCTGGGCACTCAAATTCAGTGAAAAGGGTAAAAGTAAAAAAAGCAGTTGGTGTAGTTTAAATTTCATATAATATTTCCTATTTTGATTAAAGTCAAATGTATTAATTCATTTTTTTAATAAAAATTTCCATGATGAAAATAACATTTATTTAATCCCATATTTTGTAGATTGGAAGCTTAATTTTTTAAGTCCTTGTTGAATTTCCGGAGCATTCATAAATAATTTCCATAAAAATCCAGTTCTGTAGTTTTCTATCATTGGAGCAATTGTTCCCTGATCTATTGCTAAATATCTTGGTGTAAACCAATTGTTATAATTGATCGATGTTGCATCATAAGGCCCTGCTGATCCTACAAATTCAGGTTTTCGCGTATAGATGAATTTCAAGAAATCCATTGATTCTTTCGGTGAATAAGGAAAACTACTCAATGCGGCTGTTGGAGAAATTATTCCATGATCATTCTGAGGAAAATGAGCATTATACCCTGTACTTCCATCTTCATTTCTGGAATAGCTCGCTGTAAGCCCCCAATAATCTGGACCATATCCTTTCCATTGTTTTGGATTTTCAACACAGTATTTATAGTCGATAAGAACCTGGTTTTTATTTAGATCAAAATAGTTTTTAATCAATTTATCAGACAAACCTCTCGGATCTAATCCGATATATGAATAATGTGCCCAGAACAAAGGTCCACCATATTCTTCCGCATAATTGTGCTTTACGTACATTGGAAGCCCATACTTCGTTTTGTCCGAAAGGAAAGTTCCATTTCTTGTCCATCCTTTATAATAGGTTTCAGCATCAATAGAATAAGTGGGTGATGAAGCAGCTAAGATATAAGTGATCATACACTCGTTATAGCCTTCCAGTGGAAAATTCATTTCCCATTGATACTCCGGTGACCAGTGCCAGTACAATACTTTTTCACCACCTTTAGTATACCAGTTCCATTGAATTCCTTTCCATAACTCATCGCATTTCTTAGCCAGTGCTTTTTCTTCGGCATTTCCGTTTTTAAAGTATTCACGAACCATTAAAATTCCTGAAGTTAAAAACGCTGTTTCTACTAAATCTCCACCATTATCCTTTTTACCGAAAGGAACTGTCTTTCCAGTTTCTCCATTGATCCAATGCGCCCAAGCTCCTTTATAACGATCAGCTTTTGCTAAAAAATCCATCATATTGGAGAGTCTTTTTACCGCTTCTTTTCGTGGAACAAAACCCCTTTCCACTCCGACTAATATAGTAGCTAAGCCAAATCCTGATCCACCTGTAGTCACTACATGTTTATCATGATCCGGGTAGATATCGTCTTCATGGTAGCGCTCCCTTCCCAACATAGAATGTGGTTCTGCATACTCCCAAAAATACTTTAAAGCATCTTTCTGAACTTTATCCATCAGCTGCTCATCCGTAATATTACTTTTTACTGCTTCTTTTTTAACAAGTTCTTTATTCTGAACCTGAGCATTACAGGAAAAAAATGATGCAACTGCAAGAATAGAAATAATTCCTAATTTCATAAAATATACATTTTCATAGGATTAATTAAAAAAATAGCCAAAGTCACCTTTGGCTATTTTATATAATAATAGATTAATAACCTGGATTTTGAGTAAAGGCTCCATGGCTTTGATCCATTGCATCTAAAGGGATAGGAAATACTTCATTTTTCCCTGCTTTAAATCCATAAGGTGCTAAAACTGTAGCAGCCTGTCCTGTTCTCACTAAGTCAACAAATCGGTCTCCTTCTAATGCCAGCTCTACTCTTCTTTCATGCCAGATCGCCGTTCTTAATGCAACCTGACCTGATGCAGTAGTTCCTGGTAAAGAAGCTCTTGTTCTTACCTTATTAAGATTTGTAGTTGCAGTAGCGGTATTACCCAACTCATTCGCTGCTTCTGCGTTGATCAATAGTATTTCAGCAAATCTTAATATTCTGATATTCTGAATAGATCCGTACCCACAAGCATTATTGTTTAAAGCTTTAGGAACATATACTTTTTGATTGTAGGTTGTAACTGATAATGGATCTCCCATAGCAATTAAGTCTCCTTCCGGTGTCGTTTCACCATTTCTAAGTATCGTCAGTTCTTTTCTAATATCACCTGCTTCAAAGGCATTTTCAAGTGCATTGGAAGGTGTAAAAAAGCCCCATCCAAATTGATCTCTAACCCCTTGAACTTCTGCATATTGACTTCCGCCGTACTGAGATGAACAACCACAATTTACTTCAAAAACAGATTCTTTACCAAATTCACCTGCAGGCCTGAATAAATGGTTAAAATCCGGGTCCAGGTCATAACCCATAGCAATTACCTGGTTAGAAGTTTCATATGCTTTTTGCCAGTCTTTTTTATAAAGATAGACCTTAGAAAGCAATCCTAATGCAGCTCCTTTAGTTACTCTTCCAAGATCTGAAGCAGGATACGTTTGAGGAAGAACTTCTGCCGCCGCAGTAAGATCAGAAATAATAAAATTATAAACTTCTTCTACCGAATTTCTTGGTTTCTCATATACAGTCTCCACTTTATCATATATTGGTACACCCCCATAAATTCTAACTAAATTAAAATAGAAATATGCTCTTAACATTTTAGCTTCAGCAATCAATCTATTTTTTAAAGTAGTGTCCATTTGTATTGCAGGGACATTCGTGATTACCTGATTTGTTCTGTTCACTGCCTGCCATTGTCCGATCCAATATCCTCTTACACCTTCATCACTCACTGTATAGGTAAAATTATCATATACATTAATGAAAGATGAATCTCCAGGATTAGAACCTTTTAATACATCATCTGCCGGAACTCCGAAAACAAACTGATAAGGAAAAGCAGAATTTTCCCAGCTTCTTAGAAAACTGTAAATAGCACTGGTTGCTTGTAAAGCATCATCTTGAGTCTTAAAAAATGATGACGCATCATTTACACCTTCCTGTTTTATGTCTAGATAATCGTCTTTACAACTTATAACAAGTGAAAATAAAGCGATTGATAAAAATATCTTTTTCATAATGTTTCTTATTAAAATGTTAGGTTCATACCAATGGTATAGATTGCCGAAATTGGATAGATATTATTATCAATACCCATTTGTACCCTATCGGTATTTAAGATTTCCGGTGAAAAACCATGATATTTGAAACTTGTCCAAGGGTTTTGAGCGCTTACATACAATCTTAGCTTAGTAATAGACATCGAATTTGTAAATGTTTTTGGTAAATTATATCCCACCTGAATATTTCTAATTCTGATATAGCTTCCATCTTCTACGTAAAAACTATTGGGTAATATAATAGACTGATCATTGGTGGCCATAGGATAATCATTGGATGTTCCGGCACCATGCCATCTGTTATTATAAAAATCTAGATCCCAACTTTCATTTCCATATCGTTGTTCTCTATTGAAATTGTATATTTTATTTCCAAATACACCTTGGAAATCAATGGCAAAATCAAAATCATAAACATTCATATTAACACCAAATCCATAAGTTCCTTTAGGAATAGGGCTTCCGAGGAAAGTTTTGTCCCTTGCATCAATAACTCCGTTTCCATCGATGTCAGCAAACTTAAATCCACCTGCTTTTGCTCCATTTTGCGTAGCCCATGCATCTGCTTCTGCCTGACTTTGGAAAATACCCTCTACCTGGTAACCATAATAAGAACCAACGGCCTGTCCTTCTTGTAGTCTGATAATAGAATTTCCATATAAACTAGCTCCTGTTTGTAAGTAAGATCCATTGAAAACAGAAGTAATCTCATTCTTTAAGGTGGTAATGTTACCATAGACACCAATTTTTATATTATCATTGATCTTAGTATCATAGTTTACAGAAGCCTCGAAACCTCTGTTATTAAAAGAATAAGCATTCGTAATATAGTTATTCCAGTTAGCAGCTCCTGAAACTGTTCCCTGAACAATACCATAAACAACGTCTTTGGTATCTTTATCAAAATAGGTAGCATCAATTTTCAACTTATTATTAAATAGTGCCATTTCTAATCCTAGATCTCTACCCGTTGTGGTTTCCCAACCAATATTCGGATCTATAATTTGATCTATGGTTTGTGCTGGTGAACCATTATTTCCATAATATGCCCCTCCATTAATAATTGATGTATTAAGTGTGTAAGCTCTTTGCACATCTGGATTTCCTAATTTACCCCAGCTCGCTCTTAGTTTTAAAAGATTAAAAACATTCTGCTCACTCATAAAGCTTTCTTTGGAAATAACCCATCCTGCGCTAACAGCTGGAAATACACGGTATCTGTCGTTGCTGGAATATTTGGAGGTTCCATCTCTACGAATAGAAGCATTCAATAAATATTTACCACCATAATCATAGTTTAACCTTCCAAAAAAGGACTCTATTCTATCTTGATATGGGATTACATTACGGTCACCTTTATCGTAAGTTGTCATTACAATATCAGTTCCATCCGCAATATTCAAAGAATTGTTATTTCCATTATATCTAACATTAAGTGCATCAGCATATGCCTGAGCATAAGAGCTTCTGGTCCTGGAAAAACCTGCGAGTACTTCTACATTATGCTTTCCAAAACTTCTTTTCCAACTTAATGTATTATCCCAGATATAATTTCTCGTTCTAGAATCTCTTGTTATTAGTTTTGGTGGCTTTTGATCCGCTGTAGGAACATAATTAAATGTAGGAGTATATTCGTACTTATTCGAATTAATATTATCAGAACTATAACTAATTCTAAAAGTAAAGTCTTTTAAAAATTTATATTCTCCCCAGATATTATTCAGTAATCTTTCTTCTCTAGTTTGAGATCTGTATAAATCTAATTTTGCTCTTGAATTTGGAATTTTAGCCAGGGTAAAATACTGATAGTCTCCTGTACTAGGATTAATTGGAGCATAGACAGGTGGCGAAGAATAAGCATCTAGCAACGTATTCTGAGCCTGATCAGTACGCATTTTTGAAAAAGTAAAGTTATTTCCAATAGTAATGTTATCCGTAACTTTATAAGTAAGATTAACTTTCGAGTTAAATCTGTTAAAACCACTTCCTGAATTGATTCCCTGTCCAGCATTTAAATTACCTTCATCCTGCAAGTAACCTGTACTCAAGTAGTAATTCAATTTTCCTAAATTTCCGGATGCAGAAATATCGTTAGAATTAATAATACTGGTTCTGAAAATTTCTTTAAACCAATCAGTATCCGCAGGATAATTAGATCTGTTTAAGAATACCGGATCTTTCACATTTTCATTGATCAATTTTTCATTGTACAATTCGATATACTGATCAGCGTTAACCATTTTAGGAATATTGGTTACCGTCTTAATTCCTAAATAAGAATTAAAATTAAAGACAGGTTTCTTACCTCTACCACTTTTAGTTTTAATAATAACCGCACCATTTGATGCTCTTGCTCCGTAGATCGCTAAACTTGATGGATCTTTTAACACACTCATTGATTCAATATCCTGGGGACTCAAAAATGAGATATCATCTGTAATCATTCCATCAACAATAAAAACAGTTTTACCTGTTAAAGAACTAATCCCTCTGATATCTACTCTAGGAGATCCTCCTGGCGCTCCAGAATTCAAAATCTGAACTCCGGATAATTTCCCCTGAATAGAACTTATAGGGTTAGCATTCGGTTTATCGGCAAGATCTTTTGCCGTCACAAGCCCTATACTTCCCGTAATATTTTCTTTCTTCTGGGATCCATATCCAATCATAACCACCTCTTCGATCTTCTGTTCTTTAGTAACAGTATCCTTAGGCGTCACCTGCGCATTGACGTTCATACCGAAGTATAACACAGCAATGAGTGATGAATACTTTAAATCACTTTGTTTCATATAGTTCAATTTTATTTCGTACAATCAAATTTCGAGACCGGTTTTTAAACCTTCAACCTGTCTTTAATTAAATAAATATTGTATTTCTCAAAAAAAGACATTAACCAAAATTAGAAAAATATATGAAACATTGTTAACATATCATAAAAATTCTATAATTAGTGTGATACACCATACAGCATATGTGAAAACTTCATTTTTTAACGAATTATTTTTAAAAATCAAATTGGTTTTCAATTAAATTTACAATGATAAATACAGGGTTTTATCAAAATAACTCCCCAAATCGCTATCATAAATTTAATATTTTGTTAAACAGATTTTCCTGTTTACCTTTGGCTCAATATTTGAAAATTACAACCATTAATAAAAATCAATGAAAAAATACATTTTAGCAATAGCTTTAATAGCAGGAACTGCAACTGTCATTACGACCTCTTTACAGTCTTGCAATAGTCTTGCAACAACTGACTTGGGCTTATCTATCATCAAAAGGTTATTATTGAACGGAATCGATAAAGGAATGAACGTTTATGGTAATAAAGATGCTTTCCTACAAAATAATATGGTTGATAAAGCGTTACCTAAAGAATTGAGAGATATCAATACTATGCTGGAGAAAGTAGCTCCTTCATTGGTTGCAAAAGAAAGAGAATATGTTGCTGAGGCAGCTTCTTATACGGTGAATATTTCAAAACCCATCCTGCAAAATGCAGTCAATAGTTTGAATGCCCAAGATGTAACCAGAATTATTCAAGGTGAAAAGGGTACGGCAACTTTGATTTTAAAAGAAAAGACTTCTCAACAACTGGTAGCAGCTATTGCTCCAAAAGTGGATGAAAAATTAAATCAATATGGTATCGTTAAGACCATTAATACCGCTTTGGCAGGAAGTAATTTTTTAGGGAATCTCTTAGGTGGAAATAACAACACTGTAAATGCGGGCGGACTGAGTAAATTAGCCTCTGAACAACTGGTTAACGGTTTATTTAATATCATTGAAGATTACGAAGTACAGAACTCCAAAGCTCTATTGGGACCTCTTGGAAAATAGAAAAAATTTCGTTAAATTTATATATAATTAAAATTGATAGATGGACATACTTCAAGGAAATCAACACGCAAATCCTGAAGAATTTTATAATTCTTTAAAGGAAAAATTAGAGGGTCATCATGACTTTCCAGAAGATTATTTATTTAAATTTATAATTCCTACAGATCAGGCAAAGCTTACAGAAATATATAGAGTTTTTGATGGCATCAAATTTACACTTGGTAATAGAGAAAGTAAAAATGGAAAATATACAGCTTGCAATATCAATGCTTTTGTATTGGATGCTGATCAGGTCGTAAAAATTTATAAAGAAGTTGGAAGGATAGAAGGAGTAATTCTATTGTAAAAATAAAAAGTCAGCATAAAGCTGACTTTTATTGTATATTGTATTTTGATTATTTTTCTATAAAGAATTTCACATTTTCAATCGGTCTTCCTAGCATGGCTACTGAACCTTTTATTAAAATAGGCCTTTGTATTAAAGAAGGATTTTGAGATAAAATTTCTAACCATTCGTCTTCCGAATAATTTTTACTCGCAAATTTTTCCTGATACAATTTTTCGGTCTTTCTGATCAAATGGAACACACTTTGATTCAATTTCTTCAAAACCGTTTTTAATTCTAAAATACTTAGCGGGTCTTCCACCATATTGATGATCTCAAACGGCACTCCATTCTCATCCAAATACTCTAAAACAGCATTTGACTTTGAACAACTTCCATTATGTAAAACCTTAACTAACATATTTAATTATATTAAAAAATTAAACTTGTACTATAACAAATTTAGTAAGAAATCAAGTTACAAAAATCTTAACGGATAATAAATAATTGTTAATTAAAACAATCCATTCAGTTCCGCTTCAATTTTTTCCAGAATAAAACCAAAGTCTTCAGGTTTTTCCACGAAATCTAAATCATCAACTTCAATAACCAACAGTTTC
This sequence comes from Chryseobacterium sp. FW101-FHT12H09, assembly GCF_058790395.1. Classification (NCBI taxonomy): domain Bacteria; kingdom Pseudomonadati; phylum Bacteroidota; class Flavobacteriia; order Flavobacteriales; family Weeksellaceae; genus Chryseobacterium; species Chryseobacterium sp. FW101-FHT12H09. The sequence continues at coordinate 568,127 of NZ_JBYTCP010000003.1, forward strand.
CCTTCCGTATAATTGGAAATCCATTTTTCATACTTCTGATTTAATTTTGAAAGATATTCAATACTGATCGAAGCTTCATATTCCCGTCCTCTTTTGTAGATCTTTTTAACCAGATTGGGTACATCAGACTTCAGATAGATTAATAGATCCGGAGCTGAAACAAAAGATTTCATGAGATTAAAAACAGCCTGATAATTGGTAAAATCCCTATCAGAAAGCAAATTCATATCATTTAAGTTTTCTGCAAAAATATGTGCATCTTCATAAATGGTACGATCCTGAATAATATTCTTTCCACTTTCTCTTATCTCCTTTACCTGGCGGAATCTGCTTCCTAAAAAGTAGATCTGTAAAGCAAAACTCCATTTGCTCATATCCGCATAAAAATCTTCCAAATATGGATTATGGTCTACATCTTCAAATTGTGCATCCCATCCGTAATGCTTAGAAAGCATGGTCGTTAATGTAGTTTTACCTGCTCCAATGTTTCCTGTAACTGCAATGTGCATATTCTATTTTCCCTTATGTTTTATTGATACCATGAAAAAACAACTAAATACCAACTGTCTGAATTTCCTTAGAATCTTCAATAAGCTTCTTCAAAGTATCGTCTGCAGCTTTTTCTACAGTTTGATCTTTAATAAACTTATCCTGAACTTTTTCTAATGATTTATCCTCAGATTCAGCAGGTTTCTCCGGCAATTTCTGGATGGCTTCTTCAGTCTTTTTGGATTCAGGTTCAGGATCGGCCTGCTGTTTAGCTTCTTTAATTTTTTCGAGGTTGTAAAGATAAAGGTTGTTCGCTTTGATTGCAAAATAAGAAAGCGTGTTTTTATCCACAATCTGCGCATCAGGATCTTCAAAAATCTTCACCAAACCTTTTTCAGGAACATACTTAAGAATTGTTGTCTTGGTCATCATTAAAATATATTCATTTTCTCTTCTAAAGCGTTTTCCATTTTCTAGAGGAATTTCAACCAGCTTTTCAAATTTCAAACTGTAAACCCGGAAGTGCTTTCTTGTAAGAATATAAACCTTATTTTCATAGACCAAAAGATCTACCAGATCATCAAAACTGGCATCAAAAGGATAAGAATTGATTGTTGTATCGTTTCTGAAATTATATTGAATAAGACGTTTTGAACTTTCATCCAACAACCATATCTGCTGAAGATCTTCTGCGTAAGCTATTTTTATGAAAGTAAATTTTTGTTTAAAATCTACTTTTTGGATTTCATTAAGGTTCTGATCTACAAATTTCAGTTCCTGTGCATTTTCCGAAAACAAAGGTACAGTTAATGGATTTTGAACCCCTTGAATTTTAAAGGGTACAGTAAGCATCATTTTCCCGATCTGTTTTCCTAAAGAATCATATTTTGTTAAACTAAAGTCTTTATTTTTATAGATATAGAGGTTTCCATAATCGTCAGCAAAGAGGTCTTTTGCTTCCTTTAATTTTAAAGTATCTAATGCCACGGCTTTCTGCGCAGAAAATGAGCAGAAAATGAAAGCAAATATGAATGGTAATAATTTCAAAGTTCTTTTACTAATTATAGTGCTTCAGAGAAGCTCTACCAATTTACATACTTTATTCTATTTAAGTTAAAATTGCCTGTCATTTAATTTATCTAATAGCAATTTCATAAATCTTATTCCAGTTTTTTCCAGTCACTAACATATTTTCTCCTTTAAAGGCAATTCCATTCAAAACGTGCTCACTGTTATTTTGAGTATTTTCTGTGGTAATTTTTGTGAAATCAAATTTTCCTACTACTTCGCCATTTAAAGGATTAATTTTTAAAATGATAGGCTTATGCCAAATGTTTGAATAAATGAATCCATTATGGTATTCTAATTCATTAAGCTGCTCATAAACCTCAGCATTACCCGCTACAGGAATCGTTTTCAAAACCTTTGAAGGATCATTTACATCTAAAAAATAGAGGTTTTTTGAGCCGTCGGTTGCAATAAGATCTTTTCCGTCGTATGTTAATCCCCAACCCTCACCAATTACACTTGGCAGTGGAAATTCAGAAAGAAGTTTCAGGGTGTTTTTATCATACACGAAACCTTTTCTGTTTTGATAGGTTAGCTGAAATATTTTATCTTCTGCAATGGCGCAACCTTCAGAAAAAATATCATTGGGTTGTTTGGTTAAAGTAATAGGTGTCATTTCACCTAATGTATATTTTAGAATTTTCGAGGTATTTTTAAGTCCCGCACTCTCATAAACGGTACTCCCTTCCAGAGTAAACCCTTCAATAAAATTATTCGGATCGTGTGGGTATTCTGCTTTGATTTCATAGGAAATTTGCTTCTCAGGATTCTTTGCAAACACATTGATCGTAGCATCCTGATTTAATGTTTCTCCTTCCTTTGTTTTAATGATGAAACTCACCTTATTATCTCCTAAAGTGAAAAACTTAGGATCAATTGTTAAATTTGAAGTTTCATGATCTCCAAAACTTATCGCAATACTTTCTGCATTATCTGAAACATCTTTAGGGATCTCCAGCTTATCACCAAAATGATAGCCCCTTTGCTCCATCGAATTATTATAATCGCTTAAAGTATCCAGGATCTTTTTGTTTTTATTACAAGATGTTAACAATAAGATTGACGCAAAAGTTACAGCTAGCTTTAATTTCACTGAATTTCTAATATTTTCTCAAAAATAGGAAAATTTATCACTTGGTCAACTAATTTCATTGACCCATCCTATAATTTTAAGAATATACATTAGCTTATTTCACTCTTTTATATAGCTATCTATCTCATCAAAATAGCGCCCCAAAAGAGCGCTATTTCAATTTTATGTAAACAAAATTACTTTTGATTATTTAATTACAACTTCATAAATCTTCGACCAGTTCTTTCCTGTCACCAACATATTTTCACCTTTAAAAGCGATGCCATTCAGTACATCGTCACTTCCTTTGGTATTCTGCTTGGCGATATCTGTAAAATCAAATGTACCAACAACTTCTCCATTGGCAGGATTAATTTTTAAAACAATTGGCTTTTGCCAAACATTCGCATAAATAAATCCATTATAATATTCCAATTCATTCAACTGATCATAAGCCTGAGCACTCCCTGCCACAGCAATATATCTTACTAATTTTGAAGGATCTTTAGGATCAAGGAAATACAATAATTTACTTCCATCAGAGGCGATAAGGTTTTTTCCATCATACGTCAGTCCCCATCCTTCTCCTAATACATTAGGATATGCAAATTCCGACAGAAGCTTTAAAGAGCTTTTATCATAGATATATCCTTTTTTGCTCTGCCAGGTCAATTGATATACTTTATCACCAACAATAGTACTTCCTTCAGAAAAATCTTCCTGTGCCTGTTTTGTTGATGCAAGAGGAGTTGTGGTTCCCAATGTATATTTTAGAATTTGTGAAGACCCGTTCTGCCCATCGCTCTCATAAATTGTGTTGCCTTCTACCTGAAACCCCTGAACGAAATTAGCAGGATTATGTGGATATTCTGCAACAATCTGATAAGAGATCTTTTTCTCAGGATTCTTAGCAAAAACATTGATCGTTGCATCCTGATTCAAAGTTTCACCTCCTTTAGTTTTGATATTGAAGGTTACCGCATTATCTCCTAATGTGAAAAATTTAGGATCAATCACTAAATTCGAAGTTTCTTTATCTCCAAAACTAATGGTAATACTTTCAGCATTATCTGCAACATCTTTAGGAATCTCAAGTTTATCACCAAAATGATATCCTTTGCTTTCCATTGAATTGTTATAATCAGTTAAACTATTCAATATCTTCTTATCATTGTTACAAGACACCAACATTAAAATCGCTGCAAAACCAGCTATTATATTTTTTTTCATTGAATTTCCAAATATTTCACCAAAAATAGCAAATTTTATTCCGTTGTACTAATTTCATCAACAGCTTGACCGAATTGTAATATATATCCATTGTTGTCATAAATGGCAAATTCACGCATATCCCAATCGAAGGTTTCAATTTCGTAACAAACTTCCGTTTTATCTTTTAATTCTTCCCAAAGATCATCTACATGGTCTACATTAAAGTAAAATGAACCTGTAAAACCTATTCCATTAAACTTCTCATGGTCATTAGGTTTTGAAAGCATAAGCTCTACATCATCTTTACGAATCGTTGCCCATTCCCATTCATCATTTCTTCCTACCAACGTAAAACTTAAAGTGTGAATGTAAAAACCGATGGTTTCATCCAGGTTTTGTGTCCAGAGTATAGGACGTAAAGAATTATATTTTATCATAACTTTTAATTTATAAGTAAAACGCAAAGACACTCATTTGCGTCTTTGCGTTTTTTATTATTTATCTTCTAGATACAATTTCAGACTTTGTCCGATAATGGCATTCCATCCTTCTGTAAAACTTTCCCGAGAAAACCCTTCACCCAATTCTTTGAAATGATCGATATCATCGTGAGTGAGCTTAACTATTGTGTCTTTTCCGTCAGGCTGAAGTTCCCATGTAACAATGGTCTCTGCATCGGAAAATTCAGGATAAGACCAGGTATGCTTTAATTTTTCATTGGCCGTAAAATCTAAAACATTACCTTGATGATGGTACTTTTTAGCTTCTCCCGGTTCATAGAAATTAAATTGCTTTCCGGTTTCCAATTCAAAATCTGATATATCAAAATACCACGATTTCATTTTCTCTTTATCAGTTAGTGCTTCCCAAACCTCATCAACGGGTGCTTCTACTTTGTATTGAACAATAATTGGAGTACTCATTTCTACTTTTTTTATTTTATTTAAAATTTATCCGTGGGTAAATCCTGTAATTTTAGCTTCATCAAAATCAAGCTGCATTTCGATCGTCCGCATCACGTGATCATCAAATATCTTCTCCCGTTTCATACGATGAAGCTCATTTCTCTGTGCCTGGATCACCTGTCTCAAAACATCTTTATTCTCGTTCATTGCTGAAACATAGTCTCCGGTAGAAGCCATACACTGGGCTTTATCTGCCATCATCATCATTTCATTTTCCAATTTATGTTTTTGATGACGTACCAGGCTATTTTTTTCTGCTAATTCTGAGAAATCAGTATCTAATTTATGCAAAGCTGTTTCTTTTAGCTTTCTCATTAAAATGACTTCCTGTTTTTCTTCAGGTATTTCACTTCCGGCATCACTTATTTTTAATAATTTTAAAATAGGAGACAACAATAATCCCTGCCCCACCAAAGTAATTAAAATAATAACAAAAGTTACGAATAAAATAATATTACGATGTGGAAAGGCATCTCCATTGGGTAAAAATGCAGGTATAGATAATGCCGCAGCCAACGATACCACTCCTCTCATTGCCGCAAAACTAATGATAAAAGGCTCCCGCCAGTCTGGCTTTGGAACTTTTAATCTGAGTTCTTTTGAACAAAGTCTCGGGAAATACATTAAGGCATAACTATATGCAATTCTTGTCAGAATAATGGCACCACCAATTACTATACTATAAAAAATACCCTCCGAAATAGTATACTCTTTCATGGCAGCAATAACAATAGGCAGTTCAAGGCCTATTAAAATAAAAATGATCGTATTCATCAAAAAGATCAAAACACTCCACACATTTCCCGACTGAATTCTTGAGGTATGGCTTAAATAACAATGTGAATTATATGACATCAGTAATCCACCTGCAACTACTGATAACACTCCCGAAAAATGAAAATGTTCTGCTCCCACATACATAATGTAAGGAACAATAAGCGTAATAATGGTATCAATATTAGAATTGGAAGGTATAATACGAAGTAAGGCTCCAAACAGAAAACCTACTGCAATTCCAATAGCAATCCCACCAATAGCCATAATAAAGAAATCCTGAACAGCATCTCTGAAAATAAATTGTCCTGAGATCACAGCCGCTAGAGCAAATTTAAAGACAATTAAACTCGATGCATCATTAATGAGACTTTCTCCTTCCAGAATACTCGTGATCTTCTTAGGGATCTTCATATTCCGTAATACAGACGTTGCAGCAACTGCATCAGGTGGAGAATTCACACCCCCTAATAAAAATCCCATTGCTACAGTAAGTCCAGGAATAATAGATGATGAAAGATATGCCACCACTATTGAGGTGAGAAATACCAGTCCAAAAGCCATCGAGAAGATCTGCTTCCGCCATTTATGAAAATCCTGCCAGGAGGTAAACCAGGCTGCTTCAAATAAAATAGGTGGCAGAAAAATAAGGAAAACCAAATCCGGTTCTATTTCAATGTGAGGCATTCCTGGAATAAAGCTTATCAGTAACCCTGCTATTACAAGGAAAATTGGATAGGCTACTTTCAGTTTTTGCCCGATCATTACTAATATCATCACAGACAACAAAACTGCGATTGATATTATGACGTAATTGTGAATCATTTATTTATGATTTATTAATGTTAATATTATATTGGAATCTAAATAAATTTTTTGCATCATATGTGTATTCTAAAGGACAATATTGTTCTTAGGCGTAATTGCTGACGGAAGATCAGACTCATCCAGCATATCTCTCATATCAATCTCTATTGTCCGACTGATCTGTGTAATGGGAACATCATTCGGGCTTCCTTCAAAAGGGTTTACAGAAGCTTCTCCTACACTATCTAGGGTATGAAAACACCAGGTCACCAATAATGAGAATGGAATATTAAACCATATGGTAAAACCTTCCAATAAAGTCCCCTCACCCAGTTTATCGAATTCTTTCAACAATCCAAAAGGAACAAAAACAATGAACAATAATAAAAGATAGGTAGTGATAGAAGAAAAATTCCGTGGATAAGGGAAATTTTTAATTCTTTCCGCTTTTCCCTGATCATCTGTAAACTTTATCAATTGCTGATTGATCTGCGTCCATTGGAAATCATTAATTTTTCCATTGGCATAGGCTTCCGTTAACTCTCTGCTTTGCATCGCTGTTAATTGTGTCGCTCTGTTTTTTTTGCTCAGGATATACTGAAGTTCATCATCAGAAAGATAATTTCTCAATTCATCATCAAGTTTGGAAAGTCTTTCAGGAATATCATACTTTTTTGAATACTCATCAAATTGTACCGTATTCATATTCTCCCATGCTCTGGGTTCTCTAAGCTGAAAGCGAAGTGCCGTTAACCATGCATAATGACGTAAGAACATTTCTTTTACTTTAGCGGGATCTTTTTCTGAAAGAGAATCTCTTAAAATATATCCAAAACTTCGGCTATTGTTAATGATTGAACCATAGATCTGTCTTGCTTCCCAAAGCCTGCTATAACTGGCATTATTTTTAAAACCTACTATAAACGCCACTGCAGTTCCCATAATTGCAATGGGCTGCCATGGGAATGAAACAAATTTCCAACCGCAATAATATAACGTTGTAGGAATAGCTGCTAAAATGGCCAGAACATAAATACTCCTTCTTGTCCATATTGCAAATTCGAGTGCTCCAAATCTTTTTCCTGAATGCATAAGTGTTTTTTATTGTTTTATTTTTTGTTAAATGGAATATTGTTATAAAATCCAATCTGAATCTGGCCTCTGTTTTTATTTTCCTGGAGCTGATTCATATAACCGGCTTCAATTCTCAAATTTTTATTAATCACATATCCTAAAGCTCCATATACCCTATTCCGATCAAATACCGGACTGTTGAAGTGTAGGAAAACTTCATTATAAACGGAAGCATAAAAGGTCTTTGGCAGCATTTCTTTGTTATTGATCGGAATATTAAGGCCCAGAAAATACCGGAATCTCATTCTGAAATCATCTTCCAGAAAACGTTCTTCCAAACGATAACGATGTTGAAGATAGATCCTTCCAAACTGCTGTTTCGTGATAAACTGTTGGAAAATCCGGTGTTCAATATTTTCTTTCTTCTCTCCATTTACATAAGGCTGACTTAAAATAAAGCCATATCCCAGTAAAACATTATTATTGTTTTCTGAAAGATCATAGCCAATCCCTGTACGGACTAACAGCTGTTCCAGATCTCCAACTGCATCGAAATTACGATACTGAATTTCATTATGCCAATTCCATTTCTTATTAATTTTATTGTTTCCAAAATACATATACCAAGCTCCCAGGTTATTTTTCTGAGCAAACGAAAATGTGGTTGCTAAAATAAAAATAACCAAAGCCAATGACCTTACAATCTCCATACTGATCTTCTGCGTTTATTCTTTATTAATTTGCCTGACCAATTTCCAGGGTGTCAAACTTCCCCTCATTATTTAAATTAAACTTAAAAAAGGTTTTAAAATCACCCCAGCTTTCTGTGTGAAACTGTCCGTAAATAGCTTTACCATCATTTTCAATCTTATCGATGGATGTAAATTTTTCATGACCACAGGCATCTTTCACAAATTTCTTAAAATCTCTTGGGTTTCCATCATCATATAATTTTGAATCTGTAGTGAAGAAAGAAGTAAAAGCCTCTGCATCACCACTCTGCCATGCTTCAAAAGCTTTCTTTACCGTTTCATTTAGTTTTGTTGTATCCATATTACTTTTTACGTTTTGTTGGGTTTGAATTAATTTTTTATCATCATTTTTCTGAGCACACGCTGAACACATTGAAAATATGATCAGCAGATAAGGGATCTTTTTCATGAAAATTTAAATGGATAATTTAAGTAAATAATAACAAGATTCAAAGCAATGAAGGGAAGTTCTATTAATGCGCCCTTGATATCTCCATGAAATAATTCTAGACACATGATTAATAATATTGTTCCGGCCATCAAAAAATTCCCCCAAACAAAGGTCTGTGGAATTAGTATCATTACTGCACTCATTAGGGTAATTGCCCCTAAAATCATAATTGCAGTATTATTCATTCCTAATTTTCCAAGCATTTGCAACATTTCCGGCTTTCCTGAAACCATTGCTAAACCTTGTTTAAAACCCATGTACACTGCAATAAGAATCAATGCAATGGTTAGTATTTTTAAAATCATTTTGTATGTGTTTTTTGTAAGTTAATAAAATCTATGGAAAGTTATCTGCCCTGTCAGAATTTCTTTCTTATTAAGCTCATTTTTTACTTTCCGGTACTCGGCTTTGATTTCATCGATTGTAAATTTCATCATTTGTTTAATTGTGTTGTTTAAAATAAGAATTCCAGATTAATTGAATTTTCAAAACTGAACCCTCTTTTTCAAATTTAAAAAAAAACGGAATGCAAATGTATAATAAAATGAAAACCGGCGGGATATCCCGCCGGTTATTTTTAACTATATTTCGTATCTAAAATATGAATATTAAGGATGAGCCTGTGCCTTTGCAGGATCATCATAGTTCACCATCCAGTTGATCCCGAATTTATCTGTAAACATTCCAAAATAGGCTCCCCAGAAAGTATCTGCCAGCGCCATTGTTACCTGCCCACCATCAGAAAGTCCGTTGAACAATTTTGTTGCTTCCTCTTTTGATTCCGTATTAATAGAAATTGAAATATTATTTCCAGGGATCAATTGAGAAGCCCAGTCTTTACCTGTATCACTTCCCATTAATATTGTTTCTTTAGAAATCGGAAGAGAAACGTGCATAATTTTATCTCTGTCTTCCTCAGGAGTTTCCTTTCCTTCCATTGGAGGCATTTCCCCAAAAGTTCCGATATAAGGATATTCTCCACCAAAAACAGATTTGTAAAAATCAAATGCTTCCCTACAGTTTCCATTGAATGTTAAATAAACGTTTACTGTTGCCATAAATATTTTTTAAAGTTTAGTTAGTTTAATTGTTTACGTTTAAGGTTTTTCTGAAATTTCTTTTAACATCGAAAGCCCTTTCTCATAATCTTTTCCTATGGAACCATCTACATTCATAAATAATTTCATGATGGTAAAAGGAAATGGAATCTGAGAAGTGAATCCCCAGGTTACTTTGCTACCCTTTCCCTCAGCAATTACTTTAACATAAGTATCGGCTTCACTTTCATAAGGCGTCATAAACTTAATTGAAGTATCTATTCTTTTATTAGCAACATCTATTTTTTTTATTTCCTGACAACCTTCACCTGCTTTTTTGTTTTTGCTGCTCCAACACATTTTTTCACCAGGTTTCCCCATTATTCCCGTCCAGTCTTTTTTCATTCCCTGATCCAGTCTGTTCCATGGACTCCATTGATCCATTGCTTTCAGAGTATTGGTATTCTGCCATACTTTTTCAACCGGTGCATTTATGGTAATTGATTTTTCATATTTAAAATCACCTGAAATTAAAGCTGCCGCAATCAACCACAAAATAAGTATTGCAGCCAATACAAGCATGATCCATTTTAAAATTTTCATATCCTTTTCTATCTATGCTGATCAATTAAAATCATATTACCATCCGGGTCTTTAAGAAAGATATGTTCCGGACCTGAAGTTGTTTCATCAGCATCTTTATCCAATTGAATATTGTTTGCTTTCAAATGCTTCTGAATATCCCGTACATCATCAAAAGACTCAAGATTCTGGGCATTCTCATCCCATCCGGGATTGAAAGTAAGCATATTTCCATCAAACATGGCCTGAAATAGCCCAATCAAAGTACTTCCGTTTTTCATGATCAGGTAATTCTGTTCCATATTTCCACCCATAGAGCTGAAACCTAATTTTTCATAAAAATCTTTAGACTTCTGAAGGTCTTTTACACTTAAGCTAATTGAAAATACGCCTAATTTCATATTCTATTTATTTAAAAAATAATTTAATGCTAAACAAAGAAAGCCTCAATACATACTATTGATTTGTCAAACTGGTTTTGAAGTCTAAGGTTCCATCATAACTTTTCCAGTCACCTATAAACTCAATATATTGTCCTTCGATCTTCTCATTGGTTTTATTCCACTTAAAAGTATAGATAAATTTACCTTTAAAAAGACCGGAATGCTTTCCTTTGTTTTCTTCTGCTAATTCATATTCACCGTACACACTTCCTTTCTTCTTGGTATCTTTATATTTAGTGATTTTCAGTTTACCTTCATATTTTGTGTAGGTCTTATCCACGAGAGAATACCCGGAAACAAAATATTCCTGATCATTTTTTTTATCCTGTTCAGAAATATTGATCTTAAGTTTCATAACTTGTTTATCATTTCCAATGGTTCCTGTATAGGCTTTGCTGTTATTAAGCCAAACATTAGAAATATTAGGCATCTGAGCAAAGACAAAATTGGAAATGAGAATAAGGAGTAATAAAAGTTTTTTCATTTTGTTTGTGGTTTATGTAAATATTACCTTGGCAATATCAATGATAAGGTTGAACTTAAACTAGTTTGGGAAATAGTTTTATTAGTTCTTCTGTTTAGAGTTACACTCCAAATTGAGATAAATGGTGGTTTAAGTGTTTTGCAAACATATTACTCCACTCGTGGGATTTTAGTTTACCAAAAGAGAAAGACTCCTTTCCATCGAAAGCTTCTGCTCCCAATTGTTGTGTCTTTTGAATAAATCCTATTAATCTCTTTTTTTCTTCTTCAAAATCTCTTCTTCCTACAACCATAAATTGTGGTGCTGTAGGGGAATCTCTGGGATAGGCTTTTTCGCTAACCACTTTAGGTTTTACAAAATTTTTCAATATGAATTTTGCGATAGTTCCCGGCTTTTTATGCTTTTCAGGTTCATACACCATTTCATAAGAAACGCAACAGTGAGCCAACATCTGATCCACCATCATTTTCCCCCAAATACCGTGGGTATCTTCAATAAGATTATTTATTCTATTGATATAATTCTGAGCAACTTGTGCTTCAAATACGTTTTCCATTATCTCTTTAATTGTTCTAAAAACAAAGATATTAGTTTTTTCTGATGAATTTATATCCTTTTTTAAAAACCGTAAAAACACGGGAGAGATTTGAGGCAGGAGCTTCGGGATGCGGGCTTTGTTTGTTCGAAATTATCCTATTTCATCGAAAGGATCTTCTTCCTTCGGATTCTCAGGTTTTACATATCTGAATATCAGCCATAGTTTGATCTTAAGAGCAATCCACCCGATAAAAGCATAAATAACTAAAAGAATACCTAAATGTCTCAGATATGGAAAAGTAAGTTCTACTGAACCTTTTTGTATCAATAAAATTTTGAAAGCCTGTAAAAAAGGCGTTAAAGGAATAATATTCGCAATGAATTGTACGAATGCAGGCATCGCATTCAACGGCCAGGTAAACCCACTGATAATAAACGCAGGAGAAGCAATAACCATTAAAATCTGAGTTGCTTTCAGGGCATCCGGAATTAAAATACTGATAAAAACACCCAGAAAAGATGCTGATCCAACAAAAACAGCTGTAAGCACAATGAAGTTAAAAATTCCCTGTGGCATGGGGACTTTGAAGATCATGTGCATGAAATAGTACATTCCCACGATAAGAATGGAAAAGATCCAGACAGGAATTACTTTGATCAGCATGGTTGGGAATGCCCATTTTCTCATTCCATAATATTCTTTAACAAAAGAACCACCCTGAAATTCTGCAGCAAAACTTACAGCCATTGCCAATAGAATTACCTGTTGCAGAACTACAGCCAACATAGCCGGCCACATGAAAATAAGGTAGTTACTGGTTGTATTAAAGAGCGTAATATAATTTGTTTTAAAAGGCTCAAATTGGGTAGCAGCACGTGTTGCAGGCATTCCCGCTTTTTGAAGTGCTTTCATAGAAGCTCCTGCTGAGAAAGTTCCGATGGTAAGCTGAAGTGCTTTTGTAGCAAAATTAGCCGTCAGCACGTTTCCCGTATTGATATAGACATTTACTTCAGGATACTTCTTCTGAAGCATTCCGGCTTCGAATTTTGATGGAATGATCACTACTGCTGCAGCTTCATATCTGATCACCTCATCTTTTATACTTAGCGGTTCCTGAATATATTTAAGTACTCTGATGCCTTTATTATCCTGCAGCATTTCCACCAGCTGATTGGATAAAGGGGTATTATCCCTGTCAATCACAATCACTGGTGTATGTTCTACCTTTCCGCTTTTATACACGAACCCTAACAACGTGGCATAGAATAGTGGAGCCAGAAAGAATACGGTTCTCAGGGTTGAGTTTTTAATAAACATTTTAAACTCACGCTTTAAAAGACGGAAAAATTCTTTCATCAGTTTGTTTCTATTTCAGGATAACATTAGCATTAACCAGGATATTTTTAGCTTTATTCATATCCTTTGGCTTTACTTTAATTTCATAAATCGCATCCTGCAGTTGATAGTCCGGATAGGCAGTGGTAATATCCGCATACCTCGTCAGCTGTTTGATATACAAAATTGTTCCTTCTACATTTTCTTTATTGTAAACGACCTGCATTCCTACAGTCTGTCCTTTTTTGTATTTTGATATTTCACTTTCAGGAATAGTAAACCTGAAATAAGTACTCTCCGGAATATAGCCGTTAAACAATGCAAAACCTGCTGTAGCTAGCTCTCCGGCATTCAGACTGATGGTTTCTATTTCCATATCATTTGTGGCAATAACATACCGTTCAGAATATGCTACATTAGCTTCCTGTAAAGCTCCTTTTGCCTGTGAAGCCTGTCCTGCTGCCATATCTACTTTTTCGAAACGCGTTCCTCTTTTTACATCATCCAATTCAGCGACTACAGCATCATATTGTGCCTTTGCTCCCTGAACTTTAGCATAGACCTCATCATACGCTTGTGGTGACATTAAGCTGTCCCTGTACATATTGGAAGCCCTTTTGAAGGATTTTTGAGCAAAATCATATTGCTCTTTTAATCCTTTATATTTTGCTTCCAACTGTCTCAACTGATCAGCCGTAGCTCCGTTTTTAGCCATTTGCTCCTGTGCTGTAGCTGCATTTACAGCACCTTGTGCCTGGGCAATTTTTGCTGAAACTTCCGGAACATCTAATAAAGCAAGGGTATCACCTTTTTTTACCGTCTGACCTTCCGTTACATATATTTTTAGAATTCTTCCGGTTACCTTTGGAGCAAATGAGACGACATCCTTTTTGGTCTTCCCTTCAGAATCATTAAGATTTTCTTTTTTTTGAGTACAACTTCCCAATAAAACCAGAAAACTAAATAGTATAGAGATATTTTTTTGCATCATTTTAATTTTAGAGGGTTAATAAAGCTTGGTAATATCCAATTCCTGGGTAGAACGCATCAATTCTATTCCTGCCCTTCGCTGGTTAAAAATAGCATTCTGATATTCCAGTTCTACCACTTCAAGATCACTTTCAGCTTCTATCAGCTGTGATGATTTGCTCATTCCATATCTGAATTCTTTTTCAGCCTGTACCAAAGCGTTTTTTGCTAATTCTTTTTCTTTGCTTTTCAATGCGATCTGTGCCGTTGCAATATCATAATTGGTTTGATTATTTGCTAAATTCAAGGTCAGCTTCTTTAAAGCATCTTCTTTCTGATTTTGTAAAACTTCTTTTCCAATTTTGGCTGTTTCCTCAGCATGCTTCCCTTCTCTACCGTCAAATATCTCCCATTTAAACCCTACCCCTGCGGTAAACAATGGCAATATATTGATATTGGTAGGTCTCCAGTCCAATTTTGCGCCTTCATAACCAATAGCAGGAATTGCGGGAATTACATTTTCAGAAGTTTTAATCCGGCTTCCATATAAGCCGATATAATAAGCTGATGCCATCAACTGAACCTTTGGAATCATCCATGTTCTTTCTGCTTTGATCTTGTAGTCAGCAGCTACAATTCCATGCTCCAGGGCACGGATCTCTGCTCTCTGCTCAATTCCTTTTTCATGGGTAAGCATATCAACCGGTGATAAAACAGGATCGATCAAACGAAGACGCTCTTTATTGATTCCCGTTAATATATAAAGTTGGGTCAGCAACAACTCTTTTTTCCCTTCATACTCTACGATCTTAGCATCTAATGTTGCCTGAGCAAGCTCTATCTTCTTATGATCATAAGGGGTAATTAAGCCATATCCTAATGCTTTATCTGCTGTTTTCCGATTGATATCAAGTCTCTTTTTACTTTCATCCAAAACATTTTTAGACTGATGAATTAAAGCCAGCTGATCATATGCCTTAGAAATACTTGCCACCACCTCATCTCTCGTTTTCTCAAGAAGAATATTTTCTGATACTTTCTTTTCTTCAATTGCCTTTTTAAGATATTTTACTTTACCTCCTGAATAAACAAGCATTTTAGCATCAGCTTTTGCGATACCTGAGAAACCTGAAATATTCAGATTGTTATTATACCTTCCTTCCGGAATCTGTATAAATGGCTGAAGATTAATTTCTGGAGATGTTAGACGTGCCGTTGCATTCACGTAACCTACCTGTCCGCTTAATTCCAAAGTCGGAAGAAAGATATCTTTCAATTTATGCTCATCAAGATCGGTAAGTTTGTTTTGGGTAACCTGCATCTTAAGATCGGAATCCCGAACCATTGCACTGTCTAAAAGTTCTTTAAAGTCCGGCGCAGACTGTGCCCAACCAAAAGCTGGAAGTATAAAAAAACCAAGGGTAAAAATCAATAAATTGTTTTTCATGGTTCATGTTTACAACAAATATAATGCAAAAAAGCTTCGATTTTACAAATAACAATCCCGATTTAGTGAATTTAAAGAATGTTCAATACAAATGGTCGGTTATCAGCATTTCACAGAGAATCGTTTAAATATGGTTTAGTTGTAAAATAATTTTCGCCGCAAAAGGATTAGTCCGGTTTGATCACATTTTTAAACATATTCAAACAAAAAAACTCCTCTACAATGTGAGGAGTTTTTATAATAATATAGAATGAATTACTTCTGAACCGCTTTCTTCATTGCAGCATCCGGGCGTAAAACTCTGTAACGTACTTCGAGATCTTTAGGCACATAGAATACCAAAGGTAATTTACTGTTATATCTTACAATTTCTGGTTGGATATAAATAAACTTCTTAGTCGCTTTTTTATTCATACAACCCATTAAAGTTCCTGCTGCCTCACCATTGGATTCTACTTCATAATAATTGTAACCCCATCCCTGCAGATCCTGAGATTTCACACTGCCCATTAAGAAATAGTTATTACAATCCAACATCTTTTCAGTCCCCACAAAATATTCAACCTTTAAATCCTGCTCATTTTTTGCAACAGGAAGCTGAATATAAACCTGCTTATATCCGTCTTTTGCTTTAGGGAACATTTCGATCTCTAATTTTTCAAATTTTTCTGCTTTCTTCTGTGCGAAAGTATTTACTCCTACCATCATTACCAATCCAGTAATTACTACTTTTGAAAATTTCATTTGTTTTCTTTTTTATTTTACTATTCCCTATTAGCCAAAAATCATTCCAAAATCTGAATATTGCTACCTTTTGTATGGGCATTCATCTGTGGAGCATAATAATTCTGCATGGTTGTAATTCCATTGGAGAATTTCCCTGAGGCATTGGCTACAAAATCATATTCAAATACATATTTTCCTTTTGGCATATATTGAATATAGAAATTAGTAGAAGCATCCTTGGTAGCCTGATAATAACCCAAACTATTTTTCCATTGGTATCCTGACAATACATCTACAGGTTCAAATCCTGCAGCACGCATATCTTTAATATGAATAAATTCCATGGCACGGTCTGTATTCAGAATCATTCTTACTGTTACTTTATCTCCCACTTTTAATGGAGTTTCTGCAGAGATTTTCTGCAATTCTTCACCATTTACCGTTTTTACTTTTTTATAAAGCTCTTTGGTAATGGAGATATAGTTTTCTGATGATTTTATTTTATCTAAATCTTCGTAATACTGCCAGAACAATCCTCCCTGAACAATTCCAGGGCCAGGTTTTGTGATGGTAACTGTACCTAAGTTCTTATCTACAATATCTGTTTTCACCGTTGATTTTACATATCCCGTTGCCTGTGTTTGTGGTGCAAGTTCTTTTCCACCCCAAACGATTGTTGCTTTATCACTTTCCGCACCAGTCCATGATTTTCCAGAATTAAGAATGGTAAAAATCACCTCTGAAGTTCCTCTGGAACTACCCCATGAATTGACTTCTTTCTGAGTCACCAACCAGATCTTCATGTCTTCAATGAATTTCTGATCGTTCGGTTTCAATTTATTAAAGGCTTCTAAGGCTCCGGCTTGATTCACTACTTTTGAACTGAACCAACCCCAATCATTAAGGTTTTGTTTCCAATATACTCCCTGTGTTTTAGTATCTGTAGAAGTTTCTTTCAAATACGTCATCAACTTATCTGAAGTATCTTTCATTCCGTAATCGCTTAACAGCAAGGCAGCACGGTGAAGTCCAAAGAATGTGAAGTCTGTAATTTTTGCTGTTTTAGCTTTTTGTTTTACCAATGTTTTTAATGTTGCTCCTTTTCCTTTTAAAGGATATTGTTTTTCCCAATAATTTCTGGTATCCAAATAATCAATAGTCCAGTTATTCCACACATTTTCTTTCGTATCAGCATATTTATTGATTTCATTATCTACATACTGTACCAATTGAGCAACCATTTCATTTTGTGTTGAGCTTTGGTAATCTTTTACATTATCTTTTAACCAAACATTGATCTTTCCTAAGTTTTTAAGGATATACAATGAAACGCCATAAGAACTTGGATAACCTGAATACCATGAGAAACCTCCATCTGGATTTTGCAGTTTCTTGAAATCATCCCAATCCTGGTTGATTGAATTTTTCATCGTATTGGCATCAAACAACAATGCCAGTTTCTGCATTTGCTCCTGCTCATTTTTACTTTCCAATACCCAAGGAGTTTCTTCTAATAACAATTGCTTTAATTCCTGATTTTTTTCAAGATTAGAATTTAACAATCCTTTGCTTTGGTACTCTTCAAAGATTGTTTTCATTTTTGGATTCGCTTTGAAGATCTCAGAAGCCAATACATCGGCAAACCATTTGTTGAAGACCACATCAGCAGAACTGTTCTGATCATTCTTCAAACTTGGAAGGGCAAACATTATTTCCCAGATAGGATTCGTCGTCAATTCCAGCGTATTTGAAACATTGGAAATACTCGTTGATGTAGCATCTTTAAGGTTATCCAGGACAAAAGTCTTCGTTTCGCCCTCTTTTACAAAAACAGGAACTGCATCGGTAACCAGCATTCTATTTGGTAAAATAGCAATCGCCTGCTGCTCTCCATCAGAATAAGCACCTGCTTTTGCCACCACTTTTAAAATAATGGATGATACATTATCAGGAACTTTCACCTTCCAGGTTACGACTGAATTTCCACTCTCATTTAAGTCAAAATTCTGAGTACTGGACGTAAGTCCGAATTTTGAAGATATATCTTCGTTGGTAAAAGCATCCAATACTTGTAAAATTGCTGAACCGCTTAATTTCTTGGCTGTTAAATTAGATAACTTCGATTGCAGATTCAGCTCATCCCCTTCTCTTAAAAATCTCGGATAGTTAGGTGTTACTGAGAATTCTTTCTGTGTAACCACTTCTTTCTCTAAGGTTGCAGCTCTGGCATCTTTTGTATGCGCCAGGAACATCAGCTTCCATTTTGTTAAAGCTTCCGGAGAGGTAAATTCAAAGTTTACATTTCCTTCTGCATCCGTTTTCAGGTCAGGATAGAAAAATGCTGTTTCATTAAGGTTTTGACGAACCGGAACTTTTTCTAAAGATTCTTTACTTCCCTTACTTGCATCTACGTCTGTATACTCCTTTTTTTCTTGTTCAGTTAATTGTCTTCCAGAGTTTACAATATCTATTGCAGCATCTGACATTACTTCCTGTTTTGCTGCTGCTACAGGCGCAGGCATTGCTTTATAAGATACGTTACCACGAATTCTTACCCCACTCGCTTTTCCTTCTAACTCCTGAAGGCCTCCTCCATAATAAAGTGAATTATCAAACCAATCAAAAGCCGGTGCTTCAACATACTTTCCATTGAAATATTTCAGCCTCTTCTGATAGTACTTTTGCAAAAGATTCTCTCTGATATCATATGAAGTTATAATGGAATAAGAATTATACAAATTCTCCCAGTTAAAGCTATTCACCGCAAACTGATCCAGAGACATATCATACATATTCGCCAATACCTCAGCATTGATCTTCTCTTTTTCATTTCCTGAAACTTTCACAGTCCATTTTTCTTTAGAATTAGGCTCCAGTTTATCTCTGAAGGTTACCGTTTCAATTTTCAATGGCTGTTCAGAATCTTTTATTTTTAAATTAACAGATTCAGTCTGTACATCATTAAATGCCACGATCTGAAACTGAATATTTAAGGTAGATATATTTTTATCTTTAGGAACATCTACTGAATATTCTAAAATTCCGTTTTTTAATTGATAGGCTTCTGAAACAGTTTTTCCGGAACCATTCTGTACAAAAACATTTACCAAAGCACCAGGAATTGCTGAATACACATAGATCTTAGCTTTTTCACCTCTTGCTACTTCAGCTTTAGGCTCCAGAACCTTCAGGAATGTTTTCTGATTGGGTTTTAAAGAACCTTTATCCCAAACACTGAAATTCTGTACAGATTTTATCGTGTCCTTTCCTTCCATATTATACAGTTCCAATTGATAATCTCCCGTTTCCAGTTTTCCTAAATCAAGATTGGATATTAATTGCGTATTATCAGCAGAAGGTTCCTGAATTTTATTGAAAATAACTTTTCCAACTTTCCAGTTCTTTACTTCATCATTCTTATCATATAGATCATGTGGGAATTTTTTGATGAATTCATCTTTACTGAATTTAGGTAAGTTCTGAACTTCCTTTTCGAAATTACTTCTGAAAATCCTGTCAGGTGTTTCTAATTTGGATAATTTAACCTGATATGATTTTTTAAGGTTCTGTTCGTTGTAATTTTTTGTTTCTACTTTTACTTTTACATTCTCATCAGCAAAAGTATTCTTGATCTCTTCTGCTTTAATATAATGAGAAACTGAAGCTACTTTTAATTGTGTATTGGCTGTCTGTGTCTCTCCATTAATATCCGTTGCAGAAGCATTGATCTCGTAGTTATCGATCTGTATACCTTCCAGCTTTTCATCTTTTTTAAGATCTAAACGAATAACAAATTCTCCTTTTTCATTGGTTTTTGCCTCGCCCAGAATAGAGTTTTCATTATCATCACCTTGTGGATACCACCAAAAATATCTCCAACGGATATTATGTTTTTTGATTTCGTAACTTACCGTTGTGTTACTTAGCGCAACACCTGAAAACATCGCTGCTTTTCCTTTTAGCTCTATGGTCTGACCATATTTATATTCTTCTTTTACAGGATCAAAAGTAACTTCGAATTTTGGTCTCTTATACTCCTCCACTCGGATATCTTTATATCCCTGGGTATCACCATCAGTAATCAGATAGAATGCACCATTCAGTTTTCCTTTTGGTAAAATAAAACTTCCATGATAAGATCCAAATTCATTGGTCGTGAAATTCTGTACGGAAACTTCCTGGCCATTGGTATCCTGCAATGTTATTTTTTGTTTTAATCCAGATGCTATTGCCTCTATTTCTTTATCAATTCTGGTATTGATTACCTTAAAATATACCGTTTGTCCCGGTCTGTAAATCGCTCTGTCAGTAAAGATCTGAGCCTTAGTACGGTTTTGTTTATTAGGATTATAGTCATCAGAGTAGCCGTCATTACCATACACCTGCATGATCTGATAATCTTTCGTCTTTGGCTGCTGAATTAAAAATGTTCTGTAATAGTCTTTATCCGTTGTTGAAGGAAATTTAAAAACACCTTTATCACTGGTTTTTCCTTCTATTTTATTTAAAGTTTTATTGGCTACAAACTCATAAAAAGTAAGATTTTCATTAGTAACCGGTTTGCCATTTTCACTGTTTACCAGTTTTAGTTCGTTTGAAAGTTGGTTTCTATCTGTTTTATTTTGATAGATCACTTTATTATTAGAAACTAAGAAGTAAAAATTCTGATTGACATCAAGATCTTTAGAATCGGAGCCTGCAACAGAATATTCTGCAACATAAACACCGGAAGGAAGTGGCTGGATTTCTAAAGAAGTTTTATGAAGCTGATAATCCTTGGGATCAGAAAGCTGATAGGTTTCTTTTCTTACAAGATTTTTTTTCAATTCTCCAAATGTATTTCCATAGGAGCTATTAATGTATTTCATTAATGAAGTGAAATTATCTTTTACCTCATAGATATTCAATGAAAACTCAGAAACATTTTTATATTCCGCGACTAAATGAATCGGAAGATTAGCCTGAGTCTGTTGTTCATATTTAATATTAAGATTCGGATTGGTAATCTGATTTTCTTTGTTTTTTATATTTTCCAGAAATAAAGATTTGGGATATTGGCTTTTGGCCTGATCAGCAATAGCTAATGCTTCTTTTGATTGTTTTTTCGCAAGATATTCATTCATAATATCCTCCATAATCAAAACTTTATAATCTCCTTCCGGACCTGATTTTAAAAGATTCTGAAGTTGGGTTAATTTATCTTTACATTGATTTGAATTACAGTTTTCAGAAAGTTTCTGATGCATAAAATAAAGCTTTGCATTTCCTGTATTCTGCGCAATTAATTCATCATAAATAGTATTAATCTGAACTCTGTTTTCACTAATTTCATTTTTTGTGAAAAGGCCATTATCAGATAAGAAAGTGATTTTTCTTAAAGAATACCAATCCCATAAAGTCGGAAAATAGAGGATATCATTAGTATTGGAAAAAGCAGCCTTATATTTCTCCAGTGTTATCTTCTTCATTTCCTGCTTCTGCTGGTCGAGATCTTTGAAGTTTTTACTGAGATAATTTTTAAAGTCAAGCTTGCTCCATGTCTCTATTTGGGAAACATCTTGTGAATTCACATTCGTTCTGCCATTGATCTCCCAGGAATGCTGGCTATAATAATCTAAAAAGAAACCACTCAGAAGTACATCATAGACCATTTTCTCATTGCCTTTCAGTTGCTTTTGAGTTTCCTGTAGTTTACTAAAGAATTTTGAAGCAGAATTATTCTGATCATCGTCTGTTGTCTGATTTACAATACTGAACTCTGCTTTGAGGGAACGGATCAACTGCAGCGTATTATTTTCTTTCATAGCTTGTTTTTGTATGTCTAAAACAATGGGAAGATTTGATTTATAAGCTCCTTTCTGGCTGTTGTCGGCAATTTTTTTCCACTGATCATCGTAGTATTTCTGTGCAAAAACAGCTGAACAATTCAGCATTAAAAGCAAAAGCATAAAAACCTTGGAAAATCTTTTCATAAATGTTATTTTTGATAAATGAATTTCTTAAAAGTACTGAAAAAATATGGCATAGACAGTCAAATTTATGTCTCCTTAATGGGAACTCTTTTCGCAGTATTTTTCATGAGAGAGCAAAACACATTCCGTTTCCCTTCCTTTTTTTTAATTTTCATCACCTATTTCAGTGGTTATCTTTATACGAAGTATCAATACACTAAATATTTCTTTAAAATATTAATATTAAATGGTATAGCAGGAGTAATTTGTGCCTTTCTGATCATTCATAATCATAACGAAATAAGATTACTTAAATGGTTTATTATTGTTGTTTTAGGATTATTATATAACAGCTTTTTTCTGGAGGTTTATATTAGAAAAATTCCTTTGTTAAAGGTTTTTTATGTAGGATTGGTATGGGCCCTTATTAACTGTTGGCTTACTTTACCAGAGTTCAGCCTATCCATTTTTCTAATCAGCTTCTTTTTTATCACAGCTTTAGTACTTCCTTTTGATATCAGAGATATGAAAAGTGATACAGTACAAACCTTTCCAAAATTAATTGGTATTCAGAATACAAAATACATCGCCTATCTACTGGTATTTATAAGTACCATCATTTCCAGTTTCTATCTGGGCTATCCTTATTCGTTTTCTTTTTTTTTAACAAGTATTGCCACCTATATTCTTATCTATTTTTCTGAAAACAAGAGAGATGACGCTTATTTTTCTTTTGGGGTGGAAACTTGCTCTGCACTTCCTTTTTTATTTTTAGGAATAATGAAGTATTTTTGACAAATGATTATTAAGAAACTTTCTCTGTACAATTTTAAAAACCATGCTGAGAAAAAATTTGAATTTTCGCCTCAGATCAACTGCTTTGTAGGGAATAATGGTGTAGGAAAAACCAATATTTTAGATGCATTGCATTACCTGTCTGTAGGAAAAAGTTTTTTAGGAAATACAGATCTTAATAACATCAAAAAGGAAGAAGACTTTTTTACGATCGACGCTGAGATTCAAAATGATGAAAGTGAAGATACTCTGAAAATATCTCAACCGAAGGAAGCTAAAAAGATCATTAAAAAGAATGATAAAAGCTATGACAGGATGTCTGATCACATTGGATATTTACCCAGTGTAATGATCTCTCCTTATGATTCCAACCTGATTTCCGATTCCGGGGAAAGCCGGAGAAAATTTTTGGATTCTATGATCTGTCAAACCGATTCCGGATACCTTTTTGATCTTATGCAATATCAAAAAATTGTTCAGCAAAGAAATGCTTTATTAAAATATTTTGCTAAAAACAGGGTTTTTGATAAAGACGCTTTAGAAATTTATGATGATCCGATCACTAAATTCGGGACTAAAATATTTGAAAAAAGACAGGAATTCGTTTCTCAGCTAAATCCCATCATACAGAACTTTTACCATATTATTTCCGGGGGAAAAGAAATGGTTTCCGTGATCTACGAATCTCATTTACTGGAAAACTCTTTTGAAAATTTATTAAAAGAAAGCCTGGAAAGAGACCGAATGTTAACTTACACTTCAAAAGGGATTCATAAAGATGACCTCCTTTTTGAAATGGATGCTGTTTTAATTAAAAAAATAGGATCTCAAGGTCAGCAAAAATCCTTTCTTATTTCATTGAAACTTGCTCAAATGAGCCTTGTAAAAGAATTAACAGGAAAGACTCCCATTCTTCTTTTAGATGATATTTTTGACAAACTGGATGACCACCGTGTTGCTCAACTTATTGAACTCGTGAATCAGGAGAATTTTGGACAAATTTTCATTACGGATACGCATAGGGAACGCACAGAAAGTGTGGTAAAAAAGATCAATGAAGAAAGTATAATTTTTGAGATATGATGCGGTGCTCGGTGTGGGATGTAGAATTAATTTTTCCTGTTACAAAAATGATTACATCCGCTTTTTAGTATTCAGCCATGCAAGTAATGATGAAACAATATATCATTTAGAAAAAATTACAGTACTATATCCCGAATTCGTGTTAGAATTTGAAACATTAAAGACAGAATATAATACATTAGGCGGAAAAATTAATAACTATAAAAAATAGGTAAAAGAAAACCGGAACGAAAGCAAACCATAGCATATTTTTAAACACAATAAACATTCCTCAAGAACCTCGAAACATATACCTTGGACCTTGAACCTGCATTTCGAACCTCGAACCCCACACCTAATAACAATGAGAAAGAAAAAACGAGAATATCAGTCATCAGAATTAGTAAAATCCTTCGCCAGAATACATGGCTTTGAGGACAAACTAATAGCATTTGAAATTAAAGATTTTCTTGAAGACTATCTTGACGAAAGTCTTTTCAATGAAATCAGAAGTGTTGGCATTCAGGATAAGTGCATCATTATAAAAATAGATTCTCCATTATTGAAAAATGATTTCAAAATGCGCAGAAGCTTCTATCTTAAAAAGTTTCAGGACAAATTCGGGGATGATAAATTTAATGATCTTCAGATTTTGTAGACATGGTATTACTCATCAGATCGTCTGCTTTTTTATCTAATCCCGAGCTCAGTGGAAAGAAAAACTTGAAAGGATGACTGAAAAAGTATTTGAATATTTCTTTATAAATTTCACTTACCTGTCCAAAGTTCAATTTTCTTGATCGGAATGCCAAAAACATGGACAAACCAAAACTTACCAAGAAGTTAAAGAATCCAATTAAGAATACGGTGAAAAAAGAGATCCAAAAGGTATAAGAATCTACAGAAAAATCTTTCCCATATAATCCAATAGCAAAATTTCCTGCTGCAAAAGTAATATGTCGAATATCCAGATCCAGCCCAAAGAACAATCCTACCGGAGCTGTAGCTCCAAGGAAAACCCCAAACCAAAAATTGGAAACAATTCCGGGCCAGTTTTTAGCATAATATTTAGAAAGACTTTTAGCAAATTTTGCTCCTAACAACTTTCTAATGGAAATGTTTTTTGCTATCCTTTCAGGGATCTGATAAAATACCGAGTTATTACCGATATTCCCCGAGATAATTCCAGAAATAAACAGGTAAAAACCAGCAATACTAGCATGTAAAATAGCTTTCGACTGAAAAGGGTCTAAATCTTTAAGTAATTTATCCGATCTTTCTGCCGCAAGGTTTTGAGAGAAAAATACATCCAATCCATAAATTATTGCCAAAGCAATTGGAAATGAAAGTGCTACATTTCCCACAAAAGCAATAAACTGACTTCTGAATAATTTGGATACCAGATGGGCAAATTCCGTATTATTCCTTTTACTGTTTCCTTCTTCCGACAATACCTTGGTCATAGTAGCAGCCGTCATTGCGGGCTGTTTAGTTGCCAGTGTAAAGCTCATCAGGTAAATCATGACAAAACCCATTGCATAATTCATAGAATACAGAAATGCGTGAGAAAAATCACTTCCGGGAATATATCCGTAAAGCATTTTCAAAACACAAAGCGCTCCTACAATAATCCCACCACCACTGGCTTTGTAGAACATTTTCATGTATTCTTTCTTAGTGGATGTAATATAATGGGATCCTGTTTCGGCTGTATGATTAGTGATAAGGTGAGAGATCAACCTTGTACTGTCATTAATAAGTTCTGAAATGTTATTCTTATGGGATTTATAACTGAGGATATTAAAAACCAGCTGTTTGGATTTAATAATAACATCATCATCATTATTGATAACCAGTAGTTTTACTATTTCATAGATCCTTTCCGTCTGTTGACGGATCTTCAAAAGAGACTGATTGATCTTTCCTGAAATCCCATATTTAGAAGAGTTTTTAAAAGCAATATTTACAAACTCCTGACACTGCTGCGTGTATATTTTAATCTGCTTATAGCGACTGTCTTTAGAATGTAACTGGAGATCCGGATTCGTTTCAAGCTCTGCAGCAAGTCCTTCCAGTTCATTTTGTAAGGCAAGAAAAGGATTGTCGAAATTTCTATATTCAGGAGCCATTCTTACAACTTCCACTTCCATAGCCATTCCTGTTACCCGCCATGAAAGAATGTTCATAGAAAAAACGAGTTCCTTTTTGACGTTATTGTTGGTTATAAAATCTGAAACCCCTAAAATCGTAAGAAATTCATTGACTTCATTTTCGGGTAAATTATGAAGATATTCCAGGTCTTTCTTTGGTCGCAGGCTTATATTATCTATCAGATACCAAACTGTTTTTTCCTTTTCTACAGGTGGCAGGACTTTGTTAAGAATCCTCTTTTTAAGCTCAGGAAAGAAAGCGTTTTCAGAAAGAATATTGGCTTCTGTAAGAGACAAATTAAAGGGTCTTCCTTCAAAAATATTATGAATATAATGCTTAAAGTTTTCAGTAAAATCAGGATTATTTCTAAAGAAATTTAGAACATCCGTAAAATCAGACCTTTTTATACTTTCTAAAAACTCCGCAAATGGCTCTAAGGAAAGGGTTTCGTTCTTAAAAGAAAAATATTTTTTAAGAACAGATTCAAAATTTGTGCTGGAATTGAAAAATTTCATTAGTACAAAGATACTATTTCAAACTAACATTTCTCATTTGTCGCAAAATCCAGTTGTGTTTCTTTGTCAGATAAGAGGACGGATTCTTAGGATCATATTCTTTAGGATTAGGTAAAACAGCAGCTATCCAGGCCGCTTCGGAGCTCGTAAGATCTTTGGAAGACTTTCCGAAATAGTATTCAGATGCAGCCTCTATTCCAAACACGCCACGCCCCATTTCGATGGAGTTAAGATACCTTTCTAAAATAATATCCTTCCCCCATACTTTCTCTATGATAAAAGTATATACAGCTTCCAATCCCTTTCTTATCCAGCTCCTTCCCTGCCAAAGAAAAATATTCTTTGCGGTCTGCTGAGAAATGGTACTTCCACCCCTTACTTTTTTTCCTTTTTCATTGTTTTTCATTGCTTTTTCAATAGCAACATAATCAAAACCATTATGAGTAAAGAACTTCTGGTCTTCAGAAGCAATAACTGCTTTCTTTACATTATTGCCCATTTCATCATAAGAAATGTAATCTCTTTGCAGTTTTCCATACTCAAAAAGTCCTCCAATCTGAGTAATGGTTATGGGTGGATTGAAAAATCTCCCCCATACAATGAACACTACATTCAAAATCAGAATGATAAACAGCAGTTGTTTTATTTTTTTCCACATACCTTCTAAAAAAGCACTACAAAAATAAACAAATACTCCGAGTTATTGCAATTCTTTCATGTATACCAACTGATAATTTGGCAGAAGTTCAGGATGGAAAATCTTAATATAATCTTTAAGAACCCAATCTGCACGTACTACACCACTTTCAAAGAAATCGTTGGCCTTTTGTTTTTCTCTTCCGGAAATACTATAGATCTTTCCTTTTGTGAATACTCCTAATTTCCCATAGAAAGGATTCATGTTCAGCATTTCTTTTTTAGAAGTATGATTTCCGGCATTTACCCAATACTGAACTTTATCTGACTTTGCGAAAACCTCTTCAAAAGTCATAGAAACAGCTTTCTCTTCTTTGTTATCTTTCAAAATATATTCTGCATTGGCATCTGAAAGATAATTCGCAACAAATGTTTTACCTCCTGACAAATACCAAACATCACCATACATTTCATTGGTTAGAACAAGTGGCTTTTCCTTAGCCTTTAATGCAAGCTGTTTGAGTTCATTGTAATTTTTTTCGATTTCCTGATATTGAGCCTGAGCTTCTTTATCTTTTCCAAAAAACTTTCCAAAAACTTTTAAGTAAGCGGTTTTCTCAAGTGGTTTCTGCTCTAGATATTCATCAAAAAAGACAACCTGTATTCCGTTATTTTTCAATAATTGATAGGTATTTTCAAAACTGGCAATATAGTTTGTAAAAATCGCATCAGGTTTTAAAGAGATTATTTTTTCAACATCATATTTCTGGTCACTTCCTACATTCTGGATCTTTCCTTCTTTAATTAAACTTTGAATTTTTTCTGAATAAATATACTCAGGACTTGAAACTCCGATCACTAAATTTTCTGCGTTTAGCGCTGAAACATACCCCATCAAACTTGCATTTAACAGGATCACTTTCTTAAAAGGAACCTGATTGGTCTTAAAATCATAGGTGTAATTTCCCGATTTTATGTGCAATCCATTAGCTTCATCCTTGTATTGAAGCCTTTTTGAGATCACATTCCAATCATTAGACGATATTTTTTGTTCTCTTTTACAGGAAATTAGAGTACAAAATACAAATAATAGTAAAATTCTTAGTTTCATATTTCAAAGAAAAGAAAAAAGTGTTATATTTGCAAACCTTTAAGAAAGGCCTCGTGGCGCAACTGAATAGCGCATCTGATTACGGCTCAGAAGGTTACAGGTTTGAATCCTGTCGAGGTCACTAAAACGGCAAATATCTTAGATATTTGCCGTTTTTTATTTCTTAATTCTTTCAAGTTTGCGGAAAGCGTTTTTTCAAGGGTGATAACAGGATCAGGTAAACACAGTGCTTACTTTTTTGAATATTTAAATTTGCTTTTCATGTTAAATATAAGTAATCGTTTTTCTTTCAACCTTAAAGAATCAGACTCTGAATTTCACAAAATTAAATAAACATTGCCTGCAAATTATCTATGCATAAATTAGAGTTTCAAAGAAAATAAAAACTACTTATGTTTTTTTAATTGTATTCCGCGTAAGATAGATATAATTGAACATGCAAAATGTGGCTACCGCCCCAAAAGTATGCCATAAAAAGTGTGTTCCGAAACTCAACAATTCCCATTTATCAACGATGCGGAAAGTGAGTGCGAGAGTAAACGACAATAAAGCAAAGCCTACCCATTTACCTGCTTTCCACCTGGTATAGATTAAATAACTTAATACCGAAAAAAGCACAAATGAAGCCATGATTGCATAATTTACGTTGATAAAGAGAGAAGGGTTATCTATCAAAATCCAATTTCTCAAAGCAAACATAAGTAACAGATATACAAGAACCATTAAAACAGCATAGTACCATCTGATGCTCTGAGCTACAAAATAAAATCCGGCAGATAAACAGAGCAACATAATGGGCATCCAATCCATCATGATAAATACCGGCCATTGTCTGAATGAATGGTAAACAGTTCCCCCTATGGCACCAACATATAATAAAACTAAGCAGTAGGTTAAAAAAGGATATTCTTTAAAATTACCCTTCATTTTAAGGGTCCAAAAAATGGCTATGGCTAAAAATAATAGAGCAGTTATTGCATTTAACGGTTCAGGGAAAAACTGAGCCATATCTGTTTCTTTATATAACATGCCTCCGTCCGGAGGTATTGGGTTTATCGGCATTGTCTTTTTTTATATTATATTTCCAGGCATGCTTTAGAGTGCAAAATACAAACACAAGCCATTTTTTCTAAACATTCGTAAACATTATACTACTATACTTCTTCTAAATATAGAAAAAATTATGGTATTATATACCTGGATGTGCCCGATTGTATTTTATAAAAATGTTAATTCTACTTCTTATACCAATAAACCAGATTGATTATTTTTTGATTAAAAAGATAAACGCAAAGTTCATTAATAATTCCGCTTTATTTTAAGGAGCAAAGTGATGCGACTTTGTCGCTGATGAAGCGGTTGCATATACATACGCTTCGATGAATCAACTTCGTTGATTCTATTCTTTGCTTTCTTACCATCAACAGTTTCAAAAATGAAAACTTTGCGTCAGAAAAACGCTTCATCTGTATCAAATACTCCCAACCATTTATTTAGCTGCTCAACCTTCTTATCCTGAAGTGGCGTCAGCCATCTTCTTTTCTCTCCTTCTTTGAAAAATGAGGTGTGCCGCATCCAGCATTTTAACCGTATGGATGTAGGGCATAACCATATTTCTTTCCGGTAGGTTTTCATAAACGCCCATTGAGAAATAGACGATTCCGGACATAAAATAATCAAATTCCTTGATGCTGTATTCTCTGAATGCTGTTTTGAAAACCAGCAGCGGATTCCGGTATTCCTTCTCCGAAAGCAAACCAAGAACCAACGGGGAAATCTTTTCCGGCCGGGTATCGATAGCCCATTGCCTTTCCTTCAGCATAATGAGATACCCTGCCCGGATCAACGACCTCATCGACTGATGAAACTGAAAGATGACTGCCGGATCTTCATTGATCCAACTATTCCTCTTTACCGCATAATTCATAATATTACTGAGCAATTCTTTGGAAACATCCAGCTCATTGAACTGAAAGAAAGTTTCCATCAGCTGCAATCCGGAGCACTTCTTACCTGCCCAAAACCGGGGATCGAAATCTGTTTTTATCTTTTTCATTGTTTGTATTTTTTTATAAATGTAAGAAAAGAAATTTAATTACGGTCGATCGACCGTAATTTTTTATTATTTAATTATTTCATTTGTTCTATGACAGATATAAACGAAAAAATTTGTTTATACATTACAAAAAAATGGTTGATACCTTGGCTTAAAGAAGGCAAGTCACAAAATTCTTTTGCCAAAAATCATGGCGTAGAAGAAAGTACCATTAGAAAAATTAAAAGTGAAGGAACTTACAGAGTACCAGTCGAAACACTTTTTAAAATATGTGAAGCAAGAAAAATTAGTTTATCTGATTTCTTTAAACTTATAAATGAATAAATCCTGACGAAAGTTGGGATTTTTTTTGTGAGAAAGTTTTGGGAAAATTCCGTAGAAATACTGAATTAAAATTTGGAAGTGCTTCTTATTTTTATTGTTTATGGGAAACCGTAATGTACACCAGAAATAGATGAGTAGATTTGATAATGATCAGAATATTGTTTATACCATTTTATATAGACAATATAGAATTTAAAAGACTTTTTTATAATCATGAAAATCATTAAAATAAAAAGCAATGTGTGATAGAAATGCTACAGCTAGTTGGAGTGGCTATTCACATCAAGGTCAGGTAGGACTATTAATTGCTCTACGGACCATGCAAGAGCCGGGAATCAATTTAAATACACATTTTGTCCAATTTGAAACACATGAAGATGTCGCAATTTATGAAGATATTCCTACGAATACTCGCCTTTATAAAACAGTCCATCAGGTTAAAGCATACTATTCTGATGGAAACCAAAATAAAAGTAAATATAATGCTGTATTAAATGAGACTTTTGAAGATGGAAATGAAAAGTTTCTGCATACAACAGCAGCAATAAGAGATTGGGACACCTCCTCCACAAGAAATACTAATAATGTTCGAAGATACGAATATACAACAACACAATTCCACTGTGGAACTACTGAAATTGAAAATTTTATAAAAACAGAATTAAATAATATTCTCAATGAAAATGATGCCGTAATTTCTGAAGCTTATTACAGGTTAACATTTGAACTAGATCATCGTATTAGGCACGAACATCAAAAAAAACATAGACACCTATTTGATATCAAATTTTGTTTGTCTGAAGTTAATGATCTAATTAGAAATAGGGATGTATTTACAAAAAAAGAAATCTTTGATTGCAGGAAATTATTTTACGATACTTATGCAGAAATATTAAAGACTGAGGATTTAGAACAAGCTCATATTGAATTTCTTGAAGAAAATATAATAAGACATATAAATGCTCTAAATGATGATAACTACTTGTCTTTTCTTCAACGTTTAAATTTACATGAAACCCCAGAAAGGTTAAAGCAAACCCAGGTCTATTACAATGTTCCTGGACTTGAGCAGGTATTTTTTAAAATGATAATAAACATTGTACATATACACCCGATATTAATGGAAAATGTAGTTAAATACCAAATAAATAATGAACCTAGCAGATATATTTTAACAGCTATTATCGATGAAAAAGACAAACAGCTTAGAGTGATTGAAAATATTCTCAGCAATTTAGATTCACAAAATCTGCTTTGGGAAAATCATTCTTTAATTAATAGAAATATTGAAGTTGATCTTATTTCAAGAAATCCAAATATTAATAATATTCCAAATCTGGAACAAGAATTTGAGGATAATAAAAAATTCATGTCATTTACCAACAGTAAACTTATTAATAGAGAAAACGCACTAAAAAAACTAAATGATGAATGAAGTAATTAACAAAATTTTAAATGAATCTGGCTATACTACAATAGAAAATGCAACACTTCAGTATTATACAAGAGAAGAAAAGTCATTTTTTTTCACTGTAAATATCTCCGAAGTGGACTTTGCAAATTTAAAGAGTAAAGAACTGATTAAGGAAAATGAACAATATAAAAGAGTTTTAGATGGTTTTACCGCGATTGTAAATAATGGTGAACAAATAACAATTGAAAAAAATTCTTCTTTGATTGTACTTGTAAAATGTAGTAATATAGAATCTATTGAAGAGCTAAAGCAACAGATCTTACTCTTTGAAGAGGATGAATATTTTTTTAAAAAATATGTAATAATATATACTAGCGAATCAATTATGCAACTTATTGACAATCCTTTAATACCTATATTAAGAGAAAAAGTTGGCAATATTGATCTTTTTAACACTTTTGCCTCAACTGGATACAAAACTGATATTTCGGAATACGTTGTTATCATGGAGTTATTTATAAAACTTCCATTTTTAAGTCTTGCTGAAGATAGAGAAGGATTTACAGCACTCAGTGAGAAAATCACATATACCCTTGATAATGATATGCCTCGTTATACAACTTTACTTAGTAAGACAAATGAAATAAAACAGCTTGATTTTAGTAGGCCTGAGGATGAAGCTGAAATAAATGAACTTTTAAGTTTTTTTTCCAATGATTAAATTAAAAAAAATATCCCTTCAGAATTTCAGAGGAATTAAGTCCAAAACAATTTTTGATTTCAATGATTCAACAGCACAGGTAAACATTCTTTCAGGTCCAAATGGGTTTGGAAAAACAACTATTTTTGATGTCATCGAAATCTGTCTTACAGGTGAATTTAAAAGAATAAATCTGTTTGACAATGTCCAAAAGAAAAATAACAATAAGAATAAACCATTTTTCCAAAATACAGATAACGAAGATGTTATTCTTAAGTTATGGCTTCATGATTCGACATCGAATACCGAATATATTATTATAAAATTTTATGACGATGATGAATCACCCACAAGAAAAGTTTTTGGAAGAGATTTTATCCCTGGAGATGCAGGAAATATTTTTACCACATTTCTCTCTAACAACCCAACTCATTTTTCTGAAGATGATTTTTCAGAACTTTCACCTGTCCAGCAAATTCAAATTAATGCTATTATTTACGGTGTAGATTCGAAAGTTGATTTATCATCAGTATACTATCTGTTTAATTATATTCAACAGGAAGATAGTATTTATTTTCTGCGTAAAAATGAAGATGATAAAGGAGCTTCATTAGGTTTTCTTTTTAACATCGAAAAGGAAGAAGGTGAAAAACAAAAACTGCAGGAATTGAAAGATGTCTTGACGAGACAACAAACAGGAATTAATGAACAATTAAATCAACTACGAGATTCCTTACCAGATTCGGAAACAAGAGAGTATAAAAAATTACTTCAGGAAAAAGATTTTGATTTTGATTTGGAATTACCGTTTAGAAATTTAGACTCAGCTAAGGAACAACTTAATTTTTACCAGGATCTACTTTCTAAATTATCACTTCTTCGAAATAATTTTTCTACTGACGAGTACGAAAAGTCATTAAGATATCATAAACTGAATAACGAAGTACTTGCTAATGATCAAGTATTAAAAGCAATATTAATAAAGTCCATCTATAGTACTGAATTGGTGGAAACCGTAGAAATAATCAATTCAAAATTAACAAATGCTAGAGAATTTTTAGAAACTAGTAATAGTACATTTATCGAAAAAAAGTATTTTGATTTGTTTTTACCTGACAATCAAGAATATTCTGATTATCTTGTTTTTGAAGATAGTATAAAAGGCATAAACAGAGATTTGGGAGATATCGGTAGAATTATTTCAGAAATAAATTCTGATCGAAATAAAATTCTTGAAGAGTTTAATAAAATAAAACATACGGATCACATTATTGAAACAAACTGTCCTTTATGTGATTCAAGTTTTGATTCGTTTGAATCTTTAGAATCTGCAATACAATCTAAAACTGTTTCATTAGAATTATATAATTCTCAAAAACTACAACAAAAAACAGAATTGGAAGAAGGTTTGAAAGCGGTACATGCTAAAATAGCAAATTCAGCGAAATTATTTATATCTACCAATAAAGTTACCGAGCAAGCTGTTATTGCTCTTTTTAGAGAATTTACTAACCTAAGGGATTTAACGGATCAAATTTTTGAAAGCTATCCTATCTTAAATAGTGAATTACTGAATGAAATAAACTTCTATCAGCCACCAACTACTTTAGCTGAAATTGTCGAAAAACAAGCTTTACTTAAAAACTTTTTAGAGCAAACTCTTTTAGCAGAATTAGTGTTTAATGAATCATTAATAGAAAATAAGCATTTATATATCCAATATTTTGATGCAGATAAAGAAAAATTCTCAATTATAACAAATGAAATGATTCTTGAAAAAGCAGTATATATATCGGGATCCTATGCTTTAATGGCAAATACAAGACTCACTTTCCTACAAACAAGGCTGGACAAACTATCAGGATTGTTAGAAAAAATTCATCGTATTTATAATAAAATACATAAAACCATCCAAGATCATAAAGCTGAGATGATTGAAAGAATAAAAGTTCCCTTCTATATTTATTCTGGAAAAATTCTTCAAAGCTACCAACAGGGACTGGGCATATTTGTCGAGATACACTCAACAGATCAAAGTAACAATGTTAGATTTAAGACAGGAAATTCTTCAGATCATGACATAGTATATCATCTCAGCTCTGGCCAAATGGCGGTAGTATCATTAGCATTTTGTTTATCACTAAATAAAGTGTACAATACTAATGATAATTTTAAATTTTTATCTATTGACGATCCGGTTCAAACAATGGATGATTTAAATATTCACACTTTCATTGAACTAGTAAGAAATGATTTTATAGACTACCAAATTCTACTATCAACACATGATGACTTTACATCAAGATATATAAAATATAAATTCGATAAGTTTAACATGAATACTGATATTAAAAACATTCAACAAATTGTCTTAGACTCATCTAATAGTTAATAATTACAATAAGAAATAGATCAAAAATTAGTAAATTCATCATTTGAAACTAACCTTTAGCTCTCCCAAGTCTCCTGACTTTGGAGCAAGTGTAAAGAAAATAATCTTATTGACTTGTCCAAAAAGGGAGACTTTGCACAGCAGACTGCTGACAGTATCGATGTTGAAGAGACAAGTGGTAATTTCTTCACTTCTCTTTCCATTACTGCTAACTGATGGGTCATCATTAGCTGATATCTTCGTAAGTAAGGAACACGATGTGGCTGTTTAAATTAGTTTTTACTCAAGCAATATATCTGTAATTTCATCATATAATGCCCGTAACTGTTCCTCTTTTATAGCATCGATAAGCGTTCCCGTGTTTGTACAAAGGACGACGCTGGTATTTTTGGAAGGAAAATAAAAAGCATAGGCTCCGGCTCCGACACCACTACCCTCGTGGCCAATTGCATGCAGGCCGCTATTGGTTTTATAAAAATATAGCCCTAAGCCATATATCGGAGTACCCTGATAACTAACTGCAACCTTCATTTCTTCCAGCGATGCGGATGACAGTACCGTTTTGTCATGGAGCAGCCTGTAATAAAATCCAGCTATATCCT
This sequence comes from Chryseobacterium sp. FW101-FHT12H09, assembly GCF_058790395.1. Classification (NCBI taxonomy): domain Bacteria; kingdom Pseudomonadati; phylum Bacteroidota; class Flavobacteriia; order Flavobacteriales; family Weeksellaceae; genus Chryseobacterium; species Chryseobacterium sp. FW101-FHT12H09. The sequence continues at coordinate 604,061 of NZ_JBYTCP010000003.1, forward strand.
GAACGGAAGCAACAATACCATCATCCCCAATGAGGGTAAGTACTGTACCCAACTGCAACTCGCTCATATCGGTAAAAGTGCCGTCTATTTCCAGATAGTTAGCCGTCGTCCCTTTGGGAGCCGTAGTGCTTGCCGAGCCCGCTATATAATAGGTGTTGGAAAGTCCAATGGCGTTAATTATTTTGTCCGTAATATACTTTCGATGCCCGTTTTGAGTAACGCTATCAATAATAAGAGCCAGCAAGTGATAATTTATATTGCAATAGCCAAATGAGGTGCCGGGTGCAAATTTTGCAGGTTGATCGTATATATAGCTCAATACCTGTTCGCTCGTCATAGGCAGTGGCCCTGCAACAACATCGTTTAAAAACTGATCGTTATCTAAATAATCAGGAAGACCTGATGTCATATTAAGCAGTTGCCTTACCGTAATGATATTTCCGTTTGGCAGATGATTACAAATGTTAGGAAGATAGATGTTTACTTTGGCATCGAGATTAATTTTGCCCTCCTCTTTTAGCTTTAGAACAGCCACTGCGGTAAAGGTTTTTGAAATACTCTGCATATAGTGAAGGGCAGAAGCAGCCATCGGCTTTTCATTAATTACTGCGTCTCCTGCAACCAGGGTATAATTCTCTGAAACTGTTTGTACACTAAGGCTTAAGCCGGGGAAGTTGGACAAAGCTGTATTAAGTTTTTGCTGGGCCAGCGCTTTTCGATCAGGTGAGGGATTTGAATCGTCACTTCTACATGAGGTGATGAAAATAACAACAGCTAGTAATAAAAACTTTTTCATAACATGTAATTTGAATTATTTAAATACAAAATTCACGTAAGAAAATTGAGAAGAGGTTTCAAAAGCTTAAAAGTGCATAAAATGGTACCTATTTGCTGGTATTTTTATACTCGTTTGGTGTCTCGACAATTTTTTTGAAGGTTTTTATGAAAAGTTGTTTTTGAAGTAAAGCCATCTTCTAATCCCATCGCCGGCAAATTATAATTTTCATTCAGAATTTAAAATCATTTCCCTAACTGCAAAACTCAATAACATTGCCCCCCATTTTCGGGTTGAAATAATCTTATTTTACCCGCTCAAAGTCGCAAGACTTTCCACAGCAGAGCACAATATTTTAAAAATGATCCTTGACCATCATTTCTCTTTATGACTTATATCCTATTTTTGTAAAAAAACTAATGGACAAATTAAGTTTTCTGGAAGTTATTGCTGCGATGGCCGTTTTTATATCGCTGCTGCTTTCTGTTTTTTTATTAACGGTAAAAACAGAAAGAAAACTGGAAAACAGATTATTTGCAGCGTTCCTTATCATGAATGCCATTGATATCAGCGGAATTTTCATGCACCTTTTTGTGGACAGCTATAATCTGAAAGCTTTCAAAATATCTGCTTACTTATTGGTAATGCCTCTTTTTTATCTGTACGTGAATGCTGTTTGTTATTCTGATTTCACCTTAAAAAGAAAGCATTTATTGCATCTTATTCCTTTTACTGTTGCCAACTTAATGTTGGTTCCAAGACTTTATCTGGCAGAAGGTGCTGCTAAAGAAGCTTTCTTTACCACGATGTGGCAATCTCCTGAAATGTTTGTATATCAGCTCATCGGGGAACTGCAGTTTTTCTTTTATATCGTTGCCGTATTCATTGTGCTTAAAAAATATAAGAAGATTTATCTTGAAAACTACACGAATCCCAACACCTTGTTATACCAATGGCTGTTTCAGCTTACCACCATTTTCCTATTCATCCATGTATGTATTATTTTTAAAAATATCATACGATATACGGCATACAACGATCTATTTATCTGGATCCATATTGTAGCGGGAACTTCCTTTTTACTGGCTGCCTGCTGGTTTATATTAAAGGCATTAAATTATCCAGAGCTTTTTCGAAGAATTGATTCTACGTTACAACCGACAGAAGATTTTGCAGAAACATTAGAAACTGAAAATAAAACCGATGAAACAAAAAGCATTCAGATCGAACAGCTTAAAATATTTATGGTTGAAAAAGAACCTTTCCTGGAACCTTCATTAACGATTCAGGAATTAGCGGACCAGGTGAACATTCCTGTTCGTGAGTTGTCCGTATTGATTAACCATCACCTTAATCAGCACTTTTTTGATTTTGTAAATGAATACCGCGTTAAAAAAGCAATGACCCTTCTGAAAGATCCCACGAAAAAACAATATACGGTGTTAGAAATTTTATATGAAGTGGGTTTTAATTCAAAATCTTCTTTTCATACATCATTTAAAAAATACACGAACCAAACGCCAACAGCATTCAGAAATAGTTGATAATTAATTCATTGTAAATAATCGAACTTTGAATTGCAGATAATCGGACTCATTGTATTCATTAAAATGAGTCCGACTTTTTTATATGGACTTTTTTCAGGATTCTCTACAGCATATTTGCGTCAGATTATGAATATCAAATTAAAATTCTGACCATGAAATATGTAACCCTTATTTTATTTTTTGCCTTAGTTGGGTGTAATAGTGTTCACCCAACCCATCAACAAAATATTGAAAATGCCATTACAAAAAATGCTCTTCAGTTATTAGAGGACAGAAGATTTCATTCTGTTTCCATTGCCGTGCTTAAAGATGGAAAATCTACCATCAAACATTTTGGAGAATTAACGATTGGAAAGGGAAACAAACCCAACGATTCTACCCTTTATGAATTAGCTTCTGTCACTAAAACTTTTACAGGTTATGTAGCCGCTAAAGCCGTACTTGATCAAAAAATACATTTAGAGGATGATATCAGAATCTATCTTAACGAACCATACCCCAATTTAGAGTTCAAAGGTGAGCCTATAAGAATCAAACACCTCATCACCCATACCAGTGGATTTCCTAATTTCCCTATAAAAAGCGAAAATAAGAAGGCTTTTTTTGAAGGATTGAAACTCATCAAAATTGAAACGAAGCCGGGAGAAGTCTATTCTTATTCAAACACGGCTCCGGAGCTGACCGCCTATATCCTTGAAAAAGTGTATCAAAAATCTTTTGAGGGATTGGTCACTGAATGTATTTTGAAGCCCAATACCATGAACCAAACAAAATTTACACTCACTGAAAATGACAGAACAAGATTGGTAAAAGGTTATAACGATAAAAACGAGTTAATGCCTAACTTCAACAGAACTTTATGGGGTGGAATCTCAGGATTGCACTCTACAACAACAGATTTAGTGAAATATATGAAACTGCAGCTTGACCAGTCAAACCTTATTGTCAACGAATCTCATAAAAAATTACACAAAGAAGGTTCTGATTTTTGGGAAGGATATCATTGGTATATCATAGAAAATGACAATGAATTCATTTACAGACATCACGGTGGTATATACGGAATGCAGAATTGGTTTGTGATTTATCCTAAACAAAATATAGGAATATCCATATTGACCAACACCAGCTTTAATGAAACTGGAGAAATTTTAGAAAAAGTAGTTGATAAGTTGTATGATGACATCAAGGTAAACTAAAAAATAGGCAACAATATATTTTAATGGACTCAATCTAATCTTTTAGTAATAGCATATGATTGGAATATGAGAATGGGTACGAAGTTAGAGGGTCAACAGGTCCGCGAATATGAGAAGTATAAAACAACCGTTAAAGGCCATTGGGTTTTAAAGCAAAAACTTAGTAATTTTAAAATCTTAAATCCATGGAGATGAGAATATCTTTTTCAATTATTTTATTATTTTTTTGGTCTTTTTTAAATTCCCAGATTTCAATGTTGGTAAAGGAATTACCTTCAGACAAATATAAATATTATGTACCGGATAATGATGAGGCAACAAATTACGAATATCAATATCCTGGACACCTTATAGAAATAACAATATCAAATACATCGGATAAAAGTGTATCTTTTCCGATTGATACAGCTAGCTATGCAATGCCTTTTACCGATAATATCGAGCTATATTATAATAGTAAGCCCAATATAATTTCTAAGGGTGATCGTTATAATGTTCTGGGAGCATATGCTTTTATATATCAAAAAGGAATATTTAAGGATTTTGATGCAGGAAATGATCCTTTTTATGAAGAGGAACAGTTGGTTGAAATACAAGAAATTGAAAATACCAGACTTCAGAAGATCAACGAATGGAAAGAGGCAAAAAAAATTACTGATGAATTATTTGCCACCTATAATTGGTATATGATGACGCATATGGTAACCATCTTACCCCATGATAAAATCACATATAAATTGTATTTTAATCCATTCTTAAAGAAAATGTCTGAATATAGTGATAGACTTTATTATGATCAATTAGATTCTAAAATTCCATACAATGTCACTTTTAGATTGATACTTAATAAAAATTTGTATCAATTTTTAACTATACAGGATAAAAAGAAATATCCTGATTTATTTATAGGGACAATATCTTCAAATTCTCTTATTTTTAAATAAGAGACAAATCAATTTTTAATTCTTTCAACTTTGCGGAAAGCCCTTTTTCCTTAAAAAAGTTAATTGTTTTTATCAATTCGTATGAAAGAACTACATTTAGCCACCACAAATCTTTAAAACAACTCCTATAAAAATTGATTTATACAACACTTTTAAATATTGCTATTTTTCAGGGAATAGTCTTAGGCTTGGTTATTTTAAAGTCTTCTTTATTCAATAGCAAGTCAAATAAATATTTAGCCTGCTTACTATTTACACTTTCAATTAAATTACTGAATCATGTTTTTGAGATTCAACAGATATTCACCTCCTATCCTCTTCTCCATATTATAGATAACATCGAGTGGGTATTCCTAATGCCTGCTTTCCTATTCCTGTTTATTAAAAGCAGAACTGATCATACCGGAAAATGGAAACAAAAAAATTATTTGTATTTTATTCCGTTTGCCTATTCCGCTGTCCTTAATATTATAAACGATCTTGATCATGTTGCAGGGGTTTATACGTTTTCTGAGTCAGGTAACCGTATCATCGGAATACTTGGATTGATTCATCTTTTTTTAGCCGTTACATTCATCCCATTCCTTCCGGTTTATTCTTATTTTATGATAAGACGTTTAAAAGATTCACAGGAAAAAAAATGGATACTTACCTTATTAACAATGGTTTCTTTCGTGCTATTTGCCTGGCTTATTACCGCTCTAGCCGGCTTACTTCTTGACTATGATATTTCTTCTACGATGAGTGTCCTGGCTTTATGTGCAACATTCATCATTCATTGGACCTCTTATATAGGCATTTACAAATATAAACTTGCCAAAAATAAAGAGGCCATCTCCAATTTTCTAAACAATGATCCGGCTATTTTGTATCCCAATCTGCAAATCGTAGAAAATAATACACCACAAGAATATAAGGAATCTATCACAGCGGATAATCTTTATTTTCAAAAACTGGAACTTCTTTGCAAGGATCAGCACATTTATACCGACAGTACCTTAAACAGAGAAAAAGTCGCTGAAAAACTAGGCATAAGCGCGGGATATGTTTCACAAATTGTAAACACGATAACAGGAGACAACTTTGCCCATTATATCAATCAATATCGAGTGGAAGCAGTGAAGGAAATGATGTCAAATTCAGAATATGACAACTATACTTTGCTGACGATGGGATTGGAATCCGGGTTTACTTCAAAAACGACTTTTTATAAAGCCTTTAAAAAAGTTACGGGTCAGACCCCCAATGAATATAAAAATACCAGCAAATAAGTACCATTTTATCCAGTTTTAAGGTTTTGAAACCCGTTCTAATTTTTATTATTTGAGTTTTGCATTCAAATAATTCAAATTAACTTTTTATGAAAAAAACCTTTTTACTACTCATCATTTTGTTTGCTTTTAATTGTGTGAATGCTCAAAATGAAACTGATGCAAACCCTTATCAGAAAAACAATGAAATCAAATTAAATTTAATCGCGCCCTTGTCTGGTGCTGTGGAAGCGGGTTATGAACGGCATTTAAATAAAAACTCATCACTGGGGATCTCTGGATTTTTTGTTTATGATCATAAAAAAGAAAAGGATACGAATTACTTCATCTCCCCGTATTACAGATACTATTTTGGAAAAAAATATGCTTCCGGCTTTTTTGTTGAAGGATTTGGAATGTTCACGTCCATTGATGGAAAAAAAATATACTCAGCAGACCACCTTACATTCACTGAAAACAAAGATGTTTATGATGTGGCACTGGGTGCTGGCCTTGGCTGGAAGTTGGTCACAAAAAAAGGATTGGTTTTTGAAGCCAATGCAGGCTACGGAAAACTTTTGTTCAATGGAGATAAAACAGAGCATGGCGTGGTTGCAAAGTTTGGATTGAGTATTGGTTATCGGTTTTAATATAAATAGATCTAAAACTAAAGCATAACAGGAATTTTACCTGTAGTAGATAAAACACAAAACTGAAGAAAGAACAAAATCCTGACGAGAGTTGGGATTTGTTTTTGTAAATGGATATAGAAGTAGCTATAATGACTGCTTTGTCTTCAAATAAAATCATCAAAATTATATGTTAATTTTACAACTGATTAGTCCTATTAAATAAATAAAAATTAAAAAAAGCTCATTTTCAATAAATTATGTGTATATTTGTAAAATAATCAGGCTTCTGCCAGTGCTTCTTCTGATTTTTGAATTTATTCTTATCCATCAGTCTTCGCATTTTCAGCCGCTAATTTTTGTCATCAATATAACCGGTGCAGTACCTTTTCCAACTTGAATACTTTCAAGATTAAAAAAATACCAACATCATTTCTTGCTTACAAATCGATTAACTACTGTTTTGATATAATCAATTCAATAGTGGCGGTAGCCAAAATAAATAGAATACAATAATTTTTTAATACAATACAATGCAACAAGGAACAGTAAAATTCTTTAACGATGCCAAAGGATTTGGTTTTATTACTCCATCAAATGGTGGTCAAGACGTTTTCGTACACACTTCAGGATTAGTAGATAACATTCGTGAAAACGATGTTGTAACATTCGATGTACAAAACGGTGCGAAAGGCGTTAACGCAATCAATGTTAAATTGGTTTAATTTCTGAAGATTAAAATACTTCAATCGAAATATAAAGCAGATAATTAATTTTATCTGCTTTTTTTTGTCTTAATAAATAACCTTTTTAATGGTGCTTCTGTATTGTATGCCAACAATTTAAACGAAAATATTAATGAAAGGTTTGAGGATTTTTCCTTCCCTATACTCTTCAAAATTATGATTTCTGGAAGCATTGATGTCTTTGAAGTGATAGCTGAAAAAATTATCTAACTTTTCATATGGTATTAAAAAGTTCTTTTTCTTTTTTCAGTAAAAATAATTTTAATGGCTTTCTCTTTGGCTTTTTCAACTCTTCCACACAAAGTTTCTTTCTATCCATTTTTGACCAACATATCAGGTTTTTTTGATCCAGTAATATAATAGATATATAAAAAATATAAATTGATTAAACTTTACTATTATGTAAATTTGAAAAAATATAATAGCCGCTATTCAAATACGAAGTTATGAGAAAATTTATATTAATTATTTACATTTTGTCATTCAATTTGTCATTTTCGCAAACTCATCGTTTTATCTATGAACTCAAATATAAAAGTGATTCTTTAGAAAATATTTATTCTACAGAGGAAATGGTCTTGGATATTAACCCGACAGACGTAAAATTTTATGAATATGGTTTTATCGAGAACGATTCTCTGATGAAATTACCAGAACACCAATACGCCCAACACACGAGTCAAACAGGACTAACAATTTCAAGAAAAAAAGATTCTAATAAAAATATTAATTACGCTCAAATCAGGATGATGCCTTTTTATTACTCATTTGAAACAATTGATGAGATGAAATGGGACATACAAAAAGACACAAAAATTATTGACAAATATAAACTGCAAAAAGCAACGACCAATTTTGGAGGACGACATTGGACTGCGTGGTTTGCAATTGAACTTCCAATTTCAGAAGGCCCTTACAAATTCAGAAACCTTCCAGGACTTATTCTGTTTTTAGAAGATTCCAAACAAAATTATTTGTTCAGTTTTGTTCGAAACAAAAATTTCCCCAAAACATATGATACTAAAGAATTTTTAGAAACCCACTATGGAATGAATCCAATAAAACTTAATCAAAAAAATTGGATTAAATTAAACCTGGAATTTTATAATGACCCTTACGCCAGGATGAGAACGGAATTTCAGCCAAGTTGGAATGTCCAAATTAATGGTAGGAAAATCAAAGCAAAAGAAGAATTCAACGAGTTAACAAAATCAACTCAAAACGATATTCGACAATATTACAATCCCATTGAATTAGATAAAGCTATTCCATATCCTGATAAATAAGGGGCATACCCCCCTACTCTGGTGCCAGCGTAACGCTCGTTGCCTATTTCATAGATTGCAAATTTAAATCTATTTCCAAAATCTCCTGATCATCATTATAGTAATTTCTTACTACTATATTCCATTAGTAAGATTCTGTTACAAAACCTCTTCAGGCTAACTTAAGTTTTAAAGATCATAAATAAAGATCCGAGAAAATGTATTTTCTCGGATCAATTTATACGTGTTGATGTTTTACTCGCTTTTTGTCATAGAATACGCCAGCATGGGGATAATAGGTCTATTTAACCATATTAATATTTCACTTCAATTTTATTACTTTCAATTTTTCCAATGAATAATTTATAATTGCGCAGCTTTTGTTTTTGAGACGTAGTAAGATATTTATACAAGCAGTTATCTATGTTTAAAGAAAGGGATATAGTATATTGTTTATTATCTTCTATAAGATAGTAATAATATAAATAATTGCTATTAGTGACATTATGTAAATCAAAATAAAATATTTTTTCAATCTTTTCTCCCGGTTTTAAATAAATAAGATTATTAAAAATATAATAATTGATTTTTGCTTCATCAAACGACTTAATATCATTTTCTTTCTGCCATAATTTTATCTTTTTTTCATATTTTTTCTTCTCTAAATTAATTCTTTTTACTTCACTTAAATCATTGATTTTTATAGCTCCTGCCAAAGATTCTACAACTTTATTATTTTCATTTACTTTAATATTTAATCCTAAGTATGGAGATCCATGTATATAATTACTAATTTCCAGACAAACATTATCAAAGTATGGAGACAATACTAAAGTATCTAAGGGAATTACTAAATCATTATTAGTTTCGTTTACTAAGACAACTTGGGCTTTTTTATTTAAGTGGTCAATATTAAAATCAATTTTTATTTGTGCATTAAATTGATAAAACACAAAAATATTTAAAACAATAAGAATTCTTTTTATCATTATAGTATCATTTTGAATTATAAATTTTTTGCCACTCTCGTTGTAGCATCTTTAAATAAGGTTGAATTTTATCCATCGCCCTTACATCTATTTGGTTATAGTACTTTCTTGTTGCTTGTATATCATTTAACCCATCATATCTTGTCTCACCATGATTAATTTCCCCCACGCTGGCGCGAGCGTCACGCTCGTTGCCCATTCTCATATTGCAAATTTAAATCTATTTCCAAAATCTCCTGATCATCATTATAGTAATTTCTTGTACTACTATATTTCCATTAGTAAGATTCTGTTACAAGACTTCTTCAGGCTCACTTAACTTTTAAAGATCATAAATAAAGATCCGAGAAAGTATTAATTTCTCGGATTTATTTATAGATGGCTGATTTACTTTATTCGGACACTAGCGTGATGCTCGCGTCAGCATGGGGTTTTCCATAATTTTGATAAACAAGCTGCAATAAATATTAAGCTAACACTATCACAAACAACGACAGCTAAATCAATAACTTTTTAATTAACAGAATATTTTCGTGGTTCAATACAAAATGATGTCTTTCACCATTTCCTAAGAGACAATAAGCAAAATTTAAAACAATCGATAAGCTTAAAAAAGAAATAAAAGAATATATCAATTATTACAATAACGACAGAATAAGGTTAAATTTAAAAGGAAAGAGCCCGGTACAGTACCGAACTCTTTCATCTAATTATATTGTTTAATTTTGTATAATAATTTGAGGTAGTCTATTTGCGAGGTTTTTTTATAATCTGCCACACGATACAATCGTGCGGGAGTGAGGGGACTAATTACACTATTGCCACTTAAGATAATCATCTTCATTTTTTAAAGCAATTGGTAAAAACTCATTAGCTGTTTTGTGAATATATTCCCATTCATCCTTATTTAATAAAACTTCCTTTTCAATAGAATAAATTTTAAATGATAGTTCCCTATTATAAATAGCAACTTCTAAAAATGGAGCTATATCTCCCTTATAAAAAACTTCTAAATAAGGATAATCTGAATTAATATCTCCTACTTCTTCAATTCTAATATTATTTTCCATATAATTTCTTATTTTAATCCTCTAAAACCTATAAATATTCCATCAGAACTCCAACTTGCAGCATTACCATTTTTTAATATGTAGGTAACCCCACGCTGGCGCGAGCGTTATGCTCGTTGCCCATTCTCATATTACAAATTTAAATCTATTTCCAAAATTTCCTGATCATCATTATAGTAATTTCTTGCACTACTATATTTCCATCCATAAAGCTCTGTTATAAAACCTCTTCAGGCTCACTTAATTTTTAAATACCATAAATAAAAATCCGAGAAAATGTATTTTCTCGGATCTAATTCTAAATTGCTACTATCTCTATCGCTTTTTGTGATAGAATGCGCCAACATGGGGAAGAAGCAGGAAATAAAAATAATATGTTCTTTATCATTTTACAAAAGGGATTTTAGCTTCAATACTGTCATCTAGTAGAATATAACCCTTACCTTCTAAATCACTAATGTATTGTTTACAGCTTGATGTCATACCATTCTGCTTAATGTGTCTTGATTTGACATTCCAAATGTAATTTCCAGATTTAGAAAAGTCATATATACCTCTTTCCGTATAATTTAAAATTAGAATTGTATCCATTTTCTGTTTAGGTTTTAATATAATCAAATCAGTTTTACAATCATCATTATCACGTGAATAATAGCCTTTTGAAAAAGCTATAGGATTTAATTTTTCATTATTTAAGACCCAATAAGAATCACCGATAAAGCCATAGGGATCAATAATGTAAATATTGTTAGTATTATTTTTTAAAGAATATATTGTTGGGACTTCTGTCGTGAGCGTTGTAGGTAATTTTAAAAGAATATCCACTTCTTTGCTTTTATTTAATTTCATTTGGGATGAACAAAAAGCACAGTTAATACATGTTATTATTAATAAGATTGTCTTTTTCATTTTTATTGTCGTATAATATTATTTAAAATGTAATTTTGAATTAGTACTAAATAGTTTATTATTCCGTGGTCCATTGCCCCCACGCTCGCGCGAGCGTCACGCTCGTTGCCCACTCTCATATTACAAATTTAAATCTATTTCCAAAATCTCCTGATCATATCATCATTATAGTAATTTCTTGCACTACTATATTTCCATTCATAAAGAAACCACTTTCATACTCACTTAACTTTTAAATATCATAAATAAAAATCCGAGAAAGCATACCTTCTCGGATTTATTTATAAATGTTGATATTTTATTTGCTTTTTATCATAAAATTTACCAATGAGGAAAGAAAGTAATGGACTTATTTATAAACAATTTTATTACTTTCTATTTTACCCGTAAATAATTTATACTTTTTTAATTTTTGTTTTTGTCCTTTTGTCAGATAAGTATATAAAAACTTATCGATGCAGTATTTTAAAGAAAACTTATAATGATGATCAGCTTTTAAATCATAATGATCATAAGTTCCGGATATTTTATCTGAATTTAACTTGTCAGGAGTGAAATATTTATAATATACTATTTCTTGTTTTGGCTCTAACAAAATAATATTTGAATATAAAAGCTTATTTTTAATTGCCCAATTAGAATTTTGGCTTATTCTATTTTTTTGTCTCCAAGATTCTATTTCTTGATTCTGAATTTGTAAAAGAGAATCTCTTTTGTTCATTTCTGCAACAACTTTTTTATCATTTTCATCAATTCTTCCCATCAACTTAAATTCTGGAACTGGCATAATGGGTGAATTATCATTTACATCCACAATACAAGATTTTAACATTAAATCTTTATAGCTTTCAGCATCAGAAAAATTAACGCAAGGTTCACCATTATAAAAGGGCTTGAAATCTAAAGTATCAAGGGGTAATGCATAGTAATTGTCAGAGTTATTTTTTATTATAATTTCTAAAAGTTGTGGTGAATTATTATTTGTATTTTTAGTACTAACTTTTATATTCAAGCTAATCTGTGCAAGAAAAAATGATGAATAAAAAAATATTATATAAATAAATTTTGTCATAATTAAGGATTTGAAAATAAGTTTGAAAATAGTTTTTTGTTATTGTTTATAAATTCAGTTGATTTAGGTGGAAGCCCCCACATAATTCTATATTTATTAACTTTATCGTCTACATTCACATCATTTCCCCATACTGGCACTAGCATCACGCTCGTTGCCCATTTCATATACTACAAATTTAAATCTATTTCCAAAATTTCCTGATCATCATTATACTAATTTCTTACACTACTATATTCCATTAGTAAGATTCTGTTACAAGACTTCTTCAGGCTCACTTAACTTTTAAAGATCATAAATAAAGATCCGAGAAAATATATTTTCTCGGATCTAATTCTAAATTATTCTTTATTCAGACACGAGCGTGACGCTCACGCGTCAGCAGGGGATTAATTACTCTACTTATATATAGAAGAGGATCTGGGAATGGGCTTGCTTTTGTCCACATAAATATAATTTACAGATCCTTTTGCTCCTTTATCACCCATTTCGTAGGCTTTTAGTAGACTATAAGTGGCATACTTACTATGATAGGCTAAAGAATCATTTAAAGAGAAATCTAAAATTGTTGCGATATCTAAATATGCTCTTTTATAATTGTTTTTTTCAGCCATAAGTACTGCATAATATAAAAACTCTTTCGAATTTCCATTTATCAAATATTCTTTGTAATATTTTTTATATACTATAGTATCTCCCTTCAATATTGCGTTTTCTAAATTCGTTTTTAAACTCTGATCATTAATATCAAATTTCTTAATATTTGAAATTGGAAGTGTTTTCTTGTTATCCTTGGCTTCCTTATTACTTTCTGTTTTGACACAGTTAAACAGTAGAAACATTATAGGAATGAATAATAAATTTTTCATGTTATTTAATTTAAAATATTATTTTATTACTTAATTATTTAAAGTCTGGATATTTTTGAAGAAACTGCTTATATTGATAACCCACTAGATATTTCCCATTTTGATAAAAAACAATAATTCCCTTACCATCTCCTCTATTTTGGCCAGCATTAATATTTTTGATTCCTTGTACATTTAAATCATATGTTACAAAACCATTAAAAGCGATAACTATAAGATTAGGATGAGCCTTAGAGATCTGTTTGCCAATAGCTTCGTTTTGAATTGAACTTATCCCCACGCTGGCGCGAGCGTCACGCTCGTTGCCCACTCTCATATTACAAATTTAAATCTATTTCCAAAATCTCCTGATCATCATTATAGTAATTTCTTACACTACTATATTCCATTCATAAGATTCTGTTATAAAACCTCTTCAGACTCACTTAACTTTTAAAGATCATAAAAAAAGATCCAAGAAAATGTATTTTCTCGGATCAATTTATAAATGTTGATATTCTATTTGCTTTTATCATAGAATGCAATAGCATGGGTAAATAAATGTAAATCAAAATGTTATCCCATTAAGTTAATAGCATTGAGCTCGCGACAACAAGGTAATGTTTATAGTATCTATTATCTTACAATTATTGAAATCTTTATAAATGTTTTTCTAACTTTTCACAAAAAGTATTTTCAATTTCACTCAGCCTTTCTTTTGATATAATTTTCATTAAAAAGCCTTTTTCTTGTAAATTATCAATAAAATCTTTTCCTAAATTAAACGAAAAATCTTTTTCTAAATAATATATTAAATATGATGGCCAAATCCACTCTCCATCACTATAGTAAATTTGTGGCGCAATAAACCTATTATTTTCTACATCAATAAAAACACCCATCCAGCTTAGGATAAGAATCTTAGCTCCATTAGTATATCTATCATTGTATACTCCTTCTATTCCTCTTCCACCTTCAAAAGATGCATAAATATTATTACATATTAGCTCCAAAGTTTGCCCATCCAATTTTCACAGCTGTACTACCAGATCCTGAACATCAATTTAACGAAGGTAAAAGATGCTTGTTATTTACGCTTTTTGTTACATGAACGGGTACGTAGAAGTTCCATAGTACTTCCTCGTGTTCTATACTATTGTTTCTTGGAGAAATTTGATCTCAATGACAAAACACTTGTTGTGGTAAATGAAAATGAGCCAGTGTGGGGTATAGATGTCTCAAAACTCTCATTATGTTCTTCATATTTCTGTGTTTAAAAGAGAAACTAAAAAACAAAACATTCAATTATAAAAAATGACTATCTGATATTGTTGTTGATTCTTATAAATTATTTCAAGTAATTAAAAAAACAGGAAGGAAAATGCTCCCTCCTGATTATAAATAACGTAAAGTGTAAAATTACAAGTAGAGTATTTACTGGAATATTTCTTAATATTTCATTTGTAATTACTTTCCTTAATGAAAGTGGATTTATATTTCCGTTAAGATCCTATCTCGATACATATCAAACAATTTAACTTCTTTTTCTTCTTCATCTAATAACTTTTCATAAAATTCATCTCCTTTTGTAGTCCATTCTTTAAAGCTAATAATTTCACCATTTCCCATTTCTAAGTCTTGAGGATCTCTCACTTCATTCAATGAGGTAGTCCAATATTTAGAAATATTATGATCAATTATCTGAAATAAATTACTTGGAAAAGCAAGTGGATAACTGTCCGATTCGTCTCCTATTATATAATAGAAAATGGTATCAAAGTATTTTGAAATAGCAAGTACAGCATAGGCTTTCCCTATAGTTATTTCCATTTCTGAATTATTTGCCCATTCAATTATAGCATTTGAGCTATTTTCAATCGAAATGGTGGCACTAATACATTTTACTTTCATTTTTATTTAAATTTAAAATCAGTTAACATTCCAGTTTTTGGATCTCGTAAATAGTGAACGACAGACTTCCCTCCTTTTTTACCAACACTATGATGCCACTTTTCCCAGCCCTGATATCTTGGGTCTCCTAATTTTAAATTAAGATTTCTACCCATTCCTTGTTGTGCTTCATTTAGAGCTTGAACATCTTGCTCACTTCTAGCCACTCTTCTAAAAATATTTTTATTTGATCCATATTGCTGATTTTTTGCTAAAGAGGCGGCTTCATTCAAACTACCACTAATATTTTTCAAAGGACCAGCATTACTTAAAGCTCCTTTTTCGGCTGCTAAAATCCTTAAAGCATACCCCCCACTCTGGTGCCAGTGTAACGCTCGTTGCCTATTTCATATATTGCAAATTTAAATCTATTTCCAAAATCTCCTGATCATCATTATAGTAATTTCTTGCACTACTATATTTCCATTCATAAGGCTCTGTTACAAAACTACTTTCAGACTCACTTAACTTTTAAATATCATAAATAAAGATCCGAGAAAATGTATTTTCTCGGATCAATTTATACGTGTTGATATTTTACTTGCTTTTTGTCATAGAATGCGCCAGCATGGAAAATATTTCACAATTAATTATGATCTGCAAAGAACAATTTTTTAGTAATAATTTTTCCTGAAACTCTCGCAACTATATAATATGTATTGAAATCATTATATTTTTTTTCAGCCTCTTTAAAGGTTTCAAATATTTTATCACTTGGTACATTATTATAAAAATAAGCTTCAAGTTCTTTAAAATTATTCTCAGGTTTATATCCTGCTAATGATGAATCAGATACTCTATAAGACATTTGTTTATTTTCATCATATGCATAATCATTGTGAATTATAGAATATCTACTTTCATTTTTGAGCTTTATCACTGTTAAGACAGGATTGGGACGTGATAGGCTTTTTAAAATTATATTAATAATAACAAAATCTGATTTATTATCTTCAGCGACAGAATCAACTAATTTCAAACTGTTCTTTTTGAAAAAATCATATCTTTCCACAGCAGACAGACAATTTCTATTATATAGATTAATCATCATTGTATCATTTTTATTTTTTAAATACTTGTACTCTTCATCCTCTTCCAAACTTTTTAAGCAATAAGTATAAGAGTCTAATTTCTCCTTTTCAAAAAAACCATCTATATTTTTTTTGCTTTGGGCATAAGTTTTTACACCGCAACTATTTGTAAGTAGAACGATAAAGCAAAAATAAACGTAACAAATTTGGCTTTTGTGTATTTTCATAATAATTATATCTTTTTATTAAGGATGGATTTTTACTATTAGGTAAGAAAGATTGATATGCATCTGTTTTATCTCCCCACGCTGGCGCGAGCGTCACGCTCGTTGCCCACTCTCATATTACAAATTTAAATCTATTTCCAAAATCTCCTGATCATCATTATAGTAATTTCTTGCACTACTATATTTCCATTCATAAAGCTCTGTTACAAAACCACTTTCATACTCACTTAACTTTTAAATATCATTAATAAAAATCCGAGAAAGCATACCTTCTCGGATTTATTTATAGATTGTTAATCTTTATTCGGACACGAGCGTGACGCTCGCGCCAGCATGGGGGGAATTTCTAAACCTTTTCTTTTTTGACAAGATCTTAAACTTTCTAGCAGAAGCTCTTTATACTCATTCCGAATAAATACATCTAACCTGCCCACCACAGCAAAGCTTATAAAATATAATCCTTCCGGATTATGGAATTTATAATTTCTACTCATCAATATATGTTTTAGGTAAAGATATAAAATGAAATAGTTTATTTAAATTGATTAGAATAAAATGCCACACGAAAGGATTCGTGCGGCAACGGGGCTTCGTTCATTATCCTTTAAATAAAAAAAGATTGACTAAAATCAATCTCTTTTACGGTATTATTTAATTTATCAAAATATTTTTATTCATAGTTTTTTTTGCTTGGATTTAAAAACCATCTTCCTTCTTTTTTATATAATAATACATTGCAAATTAACATCTTAGAAAAAAATGCTGGATAATAAGAATCTAACACTGCTAATAATTTTGTTTTATTAGCTTTCTTTATACAAATAAAATTTGTTTTAGGATTTTGATTATTTTCTCCTTTGTAATTAAATTTTTCATAATCATTGCACAATCCTTCAAAATCTTTAGAGTAAACCTCATCATAATTGTTATTTATTATTGAAACAACTCTTTCAGTTGTTACTAATAAATATGAGTTATTTAAATTACAATCTAGAATAGGTAATTCATTTTTATCTAATAATACAAATTTGGATTCATAGTCGTCATCCAATAATTTAGTATTTATATTGTCATTAAAAGTAAGCCAATCGTTTGGTTCTTTATCTACACATTTAAGACTGATCTCAAGTGCTTTATCTTTAAATTCTTTTGTATTCATAAATATTAATGTAAAACTTTTTCCCAAAAAACAGTATCCCCTTCTCTGCTAAAGAAATAGCCATACTCTCTAGCCCACAAAGGATTATGCTTGAGGTTTTGATTCATTACCATATTGAATTGTATTCTAACCTCACTCATTCCATATTTTTTCGCCATAGTTTCAGCTCCTTCTGTTAATGCTTTAAATACTGCATTTTTAGGAGCATTATTAGCTCTTACAATACCATTAACTTGTACTTCCATTATATCACCAGCTAACCAACCCATGTTTACACTACCATCAAAAACTTGTGCATATTTTCCAACATAGCTTAAAAGTTCATTAGTTAGTTTACAATCATTATGCACCAAATCCCTTTCTTAGAAACATAATAGTTATGATTGTCTTCTATTTCAATTTTAAATAAGAGAGTTATTCAAAATGAAATAACTCTCTCTTAATTATTTATAAAGTCCAGAAATTATATTTTCTTCTGTTTTTATAGATTGGAGCTTATCTATTATATCACTTTTTGTAATATTCTTTAATAATAAAAACCTATTTAAAACAAAAGCAATCTCGCTAGGATAATAATCAAAATATATATCTTGGGATCTTTTATTTGTAGTTTCAATTAGAAAATCCATTGTTGAATATGTCCAGTAATATTTATTATTACTCTCTTTTGCAATAGCTTCAATCATTATAATATCTAAATCCACTTTATCAATTTGAAAATTTGTAAAGAATTGAAAATTATCATTTTCTGTAAATAAAAACTTATTTTTCAGTTTAAAGAAAAACATTCCATGTTCATTAATTTCTGTTGGACTGTAAAAATTAATATTTTCATTTTCATAATTATAACAATGTCCTTTTTCCTCATATATTAATAGATCACATACAAATTTTTCCTTGTATTTATATCCTCTTATTATAGAGTTTCCTTCTAAAAAGCTTGTGAATTCATAGGGCTGAAAGCCAAAAAGTTCTTTGTTTTTATTTATTTTCATGTTATAATTTATTATCGACCTAAATATGGATGTAAGCTCCTAATAGCGGTGCCTGACTCATTCATCCAAATTCTTACTTGATTTGTTGTTCCCGATTGATTAATTGCTCTTCCGAAATCTAATATTACTTCTTTGGCTCCTTGTGCAGAAGTTCCAATAGTTTCTTCACCTTTACCAATACGTAGAGCAAACTTCTTGTAATATATCTTTGTAAGATAATAAGAAAAGAGTAGCTTTCGACTACTCTTTTTTTTCATTTATGATTCTATTAATGGGATATCATCGTAATTATCAACTTTGAGATTAAGAATATATTCTATAATTTTATCAATATCCCTTTGGGGACATATTTTTTCTTCGTTCCATGCTGGTTCTTCTGGATAAAAAGAAAATCGACAAGACCCATCATTATTAAAAATAATTAAACAGTTGTATTTTACTTTTTTTTCTTTTACAACTAAGTCTCCTAAATCACAACGAATACTTAAATTTTCTTCTGAATAATTTGGATAGCTTCCTGTAAGTACAAATGAAAGAGATTTATAATCTATCCCTGATTCATTTGATTTAAATAAAAAATAATGATACAATGTATATCTGATATCTGATGTAACTAATGATAGATAATTCATATAATCAATAGCAGAAGGAATATCGGTGAAAAATTTTAATGTACTATTTTTATCCAAGTATTTTAAACCTTTAGTCACAAAATGTTCTTCAGGATCATAAAATACTGAAATTTCATTATTTGTCGCAACAACAATTACATTATAATAATATACTGTTATACTGTCATCAGTTTGAAAATACTTAATATATTTAATATAATTAGGTATACTAAACAATGCATATTTAAGCTTTTCTATCATTTATTTAACTTTACTTAATACAACTTTACCATTTCTAATTATTTGAAAACCGCCATCAAGAAATACTTCGGTATAATTTCTAACACCCGATTTTCCATCTTGCCAAATAATTTTAGATCCATTAAGACCTCGCTCAATATTCTTCCCGTTTTCTCCTACTAACTTAAGGACAACATTATCTGTACTAGTTTTATCTAACATTTTAAATACATTTTCTAAGTGATTAATAGTTGCTTCTTGCGAGGTAAGAGATTTAGTTTCAATATTTGCAGCATATTCCATAAACCTTGCAAGTCTTTCTGTCCAACATGTATTATGCACCAAAATCCCTTTCTCAGAAACATAATAATTATGGTTGTCTTCTACTTCAAAGTTATAGACTTTTACTTTACTGTCCAAAAACTTAATAGATTCTACCGGAGAAGTCCTTCCATCTAGATTGGTCAAAAGCATTCCTTCCATAAGATTTTTGGCTTCTATCCAAATTCCATTTACATAAAATGGATGTTCTGGAGTACAGGTAATTTCGGTACCATTAACTAAAACCTTCACTAATGAAGAAGAAGTATTATGGGATAATTCTACAACTTTTTTAAGTTCTTTCTTTCCTGTTTCCTCGTTGTAACTCCATACCCGATCACCTTCTTTTATATCCTCTATTTTTTTTGTGCCATTTTCTATTGCTACTAATGTTCCTTCTGTAAAACAGATTTTTATTAATCCGTTGGTTAATCTACCTAAAGGTCCACAGAAATATCGACTTAATCCCCACGCTGGCGCGAGCGTCACGCTCGTTGCCCATTCTCATATTGCAAATTTAAATCTATTTCCAAAATCTCCTGATCACCATTATAGTAATTTCTTGCACTACTATATTTCCATCCATTAGGTTCTGTTACAAAACCACTTTCATACTCACTTAACTTTTAAATATCATAAATAAAAATCCGAGAAAGCATACCTTCTCGGATTTATTTATAGATTGTTAATCTTTATTCGGACACGAGCGTGACGCTCGCGCCAGCATGGGGTAGTTATTTTATAATTATTTTCATTAGTAATATCTGATAACTTGATTTTCTCTTGTTTATTTTTACAAGAAAAAATTGTCAATGTTGTTATAAATAAAAAAATATCTCATAAAAGTATTTGTACAAACCTAGAAATCTACTTAATTGCTATGACATCGTCTAAAATAATTTCATTAATTCCTAATTCATTTTTACCTTTATTTATTGAGTACTCTGAAAAGGAACCTATCATATTGAGGCTCTTATTATTTTGATATTTTGACAGGTCTAAAGAATATTGATAATTACCATTTAAGATTTTCTTGCATTCAAAACCTGTTGGGTAAAGTAACGGCTTTTCATTAGAAATTATACCAACATTAATTTTTGCAGAATAGCTTTGATCAGCACTTTGGGGACAATAAAAATTATATAATAAAGTTTTCTCAGTATATTGAACTGTATAAAATTTACTATTGGATATATCTATTTTATTTTTTTTATAAAAAATAATTTGATTATTTAATTCTGTAGCTTTATAATAATCTCTATAAAATTCAATATCTAAATATTTTTCTTTTGATCTCTTATCATATACATTCCACCAACCTGTCTTATATTTTTTCAAATAATTATATTTTCCTTTTATCAAAAATCTTTCATTTTCGCCTTCATATTGGACAATCGAATCATTAATTTTTTGTTTTTTACTTATGTTATAATTGTTTAAACTAAATAAACTTTTTATATCATCTTTTATACCTAAAGGCTTTTTATGATCTTTACATTCTACTATTAAAATAGCTAGTATAATTAAAGTAATTATTTTATTTCTCATCTTCTTTTATTTATTCTGTACTTACTGGGCACTCTACTATTAAAATTTCTAATATCTCTATTGTAAGAACTATCTAATACTGGTTTATAAGCCCTATCAAGATCACCGTAATTATCCCCATAGAATATGGTTGTATCTTTTTGACGCGTAAACCCCGTATATTTTATAGAATCTAAAGACGTCACCTTAACATCCATTGAATTTTGATTATAGTTTAAACCATATGAAAGTGAACTCAGGGATGCCATATCAATTCCTAATTGAAAACGATCAGGTCTAACATTTACTAATTTAAATGCTCTTCCATATCCGTTCAATATATATTCAAACATATTATTAGCTTCAATTTCATCTCTTGGTCTTAGCTTATTAAGAGTCTCTTTATCAGGATCATTCGTTCCTCCTGAAAAACTAAAAAATTTTTCGTTAGTAGTTCCAATAAGACCTCCTAAAGAATTTGCAATATAAGAAGTAAAATTTTGTATTGCACCATAAGCACCATCATCCCCATTCCACTTACTCATATAAGCGTTAAAAGTATCTTGAAAAGCTTGGCCCCACTTAAAATGCTCTCCTATAAGATTTATTGCGGGTATATTGATATATGCTTCACCAGAACTATTGGTTCCGCCACCGCCACCGCCCTGAGGATCAAGGGAAGTATTGAGACTTAGATAACTTCCATCATACCCTAGTTTGATATTGCTTTCACTTTCCAAACCATCTCCTGTATTGTACCATGTAGTTGCACCTAGACTCCACATTCTATCTATTAAAGCCTGCTCCAGCATTCCATTTGGATCTGTAAACATGATGGGGTTATTAAAGCCATAACGGTATGGTGTAAGGCTGGGATTTTGTTCAGCCATTGGATCAGAGGCAGTCCATCTTCCAATATCTGCCATATATATTCTTGCTCCAAAATCATAAGCCCCAAATTCCTGTAGTTCTTTGCTTCCAAATTTGTAACTTTTATAGGCACTAGGAGAGAAAAAAGAATTTCCGGTCTTTAAATGGTTCATCCCAAATGGATAGTAGTCGTTGGAATCCGTAATTTCAAGACCTCCTGCGCTGTTTCTTGCGAAACTTAACCTCACATTTCCGAGATGATCAAAATACTGGTAAATATACTGATCTTTTATATAATCATAAAATCCCTCAGATGTTGGGAAAAATAGCAGATCATCTGTTTTTAAACTTGCCGCGCTCGATGTTTTCTCTTCATCTATTGAAAAGGCCTCCGGTTGCATAGCTCTTTTTGACATCATCAACGAAGAAAGCATTTCCGGATCTCCGCCTCCGCCTGTATTAGGACTTTCAACCTTTGAATATTGAAAACCATCCAGATAATCAATAGTGGTTTTTACGGTTGTAAAACCTGTAAAATTTGTAATAGTCGTGATATTTTCTTTTCTCAGCTTTGTTCCATCCGCACTGTATTTTGTATTAATACTAATGTCCTCAATGCCATTTCTATTTAAATGGACAGAATTAGAGAGATTAAGATAATTGTACTTAATCACATCTATACCTTTATCTGGCATATCGATCATATTACCATTGAGATCATAACTAATGATATTTCCACCACCCTGATATCCGGTTGGATTATTGGATAAATCTTTGATATTGGTTACTTTATTATCTCCTCCCGAGTAGATATATTCTAATTTATCTATTACTGTTGCAGGGTTTCCGCTTTGAATGACAGATGTCCGGTACAATTTTGAGATGTTGCCATTTAAATCATAATCCAATGATTCTGTATTTTCCTTACTGTAGGCGTTATTTGGATTTTGATAATAACCTGCTGAAAGCCTGTTCAGTTTATCATAAGCATACCCATATCTTTTTGGTGTCATGGATGGATTTACTCCGATAGTTTCTACCGTTCTCCAATCTACTTCTGCAATATTCCCATTGTAGTTTGCCTTTACGTTCTTATTTGGAAATAGTACCGTATCAGGATTTTCAATACCTTGTTTCTGGTTGTATTTGATTTTGTACGAAAACAATTTTCCTCCCAAATTGGCAACTCCCATTTGGTCTTTATTAATATCAGTCAGCCAACCTCTGATATTGTAGGCATAATCTATACTTTGAAGATTGTTTCCCACTTTTTTATTTTTTACCTGGGAAAGTTCATTGTATGTATTCTCAGTTAAGAGCTCCTCTGCCTTGTCATCTACCTGATGAAAATGCTGAATTAATCTATTTTGAGGGTCATATACAAAACGTTCTTTTACCGTTACTCCAGATTCGCCTGTTTTTCTTAAATGGTAAGTATTGGTTTTTTGTGGAACTCCCGCAAAATCCAATAGAGTTTCTGTTTTAGTATAGCCCCCTAAATGATTGATAGAATGACTTCCAATGGGTCTTGCTTTTGTATCATACCAAACAAAACTCTTCGTCCAGTTGTCATCCTCAATATTCTTTATATAAGAAGCTGTTGGTAGTGATTTTGTACTAATTGAAGAATTTTGTGCATCCTGTGATAATACATCCTGACCCAAAATTGGGGAGGAAATAGCTGGTGTGCCAAGAGGATAGGTATCATAATAACTAACGCTTAATAGGGTCATACCAGTTGTAGGAAAAGCACTTTTGGTGTAATATACATCCATTCCGCTTAATGTAAACGGAGTCGTACTTCTGTCTTCATTATTTACCAAATTGGTAGACAAAGTATTGATTTGTGTTTGGAGGGTTGATCTTGTTGATGTACTACCAAAGAATCCTGTATAAACCACCCTTCCGAATTTATCATATTTGATAAACATCCAACCTTTTTTATTAAAGCTGTTATTGACAGTTCCTAATATGACATCCTGTGTTAAAACCAATCTATCCTGCTTATCATAAACCATATACTCCCAACCTTTACCCGGTATTTTCTTTTCAACCAGCCTTCCCAAATCGTCATAACGGTACTGATAGCAAAGATTGTTTAAAGCAGATGGTGAGATGGTCGTAGAGACTGACGCTAATGGTGGGATTACATAGGCTAGTTGATTGTACTCATTATAAACATAATATGTATCTACATCTTTTGTTCCATCATTTTTTCTTATAAGTACAGTTTGTCCCTTTCCGTTTTTATATTCTATGGTAGTATTTTCATCTTCATCGCTCACAGAAGTTTTTATAAGGTTATTCACTGAATAATAGCCCGAAAAATCCAAACGAGACTCCGTCCTGTTTTCCACCCATGTTGTGAAAATAGTGTACTTTTTCACTTCATTGGTTAAAGTATTGGTATTATAACTGTAGTTTACAGGTTTATTTGACCATGCATTTCCAGTACCAAAGCTTTGCTTAACCCTATCTAGTGGAGCATTTTCAATAATCTGCTCAGAATAAATTTTCTCTGCCCCATAAATATCAGGATTTACTGCATTATTAAGAGGATTGTCATAGATGGCCCCATTTTGTGTTCCCGTTTGAGGAACTGGTAAATAAGACTTTGTAGGTCTTCCATACTGATCATAATCTATATGTGTAACCACATCTTTCTGGGAAGGAGAAGCCTTAATAGCAACAATTTGTTTAGATCTTCCCATTCCATCAAAATACTGAACGCTTTCTGCTTTTTTGGTGCAGTCTGCATCTAAGCAGTCTTTAGTATATATATAATTTTTTGTAGTAGAGGGCGCTATACTTTGTGCAGTCAATTGGACTGAAACTAGTAGTAATCCTCCGATAAATATTATTTTCTTCATGATTTTTCTTAGTAATTAATAATCTAAAAAGGATCTATCGGTAGTGTAACATCGAAATTGACAATTGTTCCATTTGGAATAGATGAGGAACCTGTTGTAAGCTGAGCTACAATATTCCCATTTTGATAAATCGTAATTTTCCACGCACCATAATTCACAACCCTTCCCTTGAAAGTACTATCACTACTTGTTATGCAATTTCCGTTTATTTTCCCTACAGACTGTCCAACACCCCATGAAAGACTACTATTAAAAGGAAAGCTCATTTGAAGTCTGAAGTTGGATGTATTAGGCATTGTAAGTGATGCGCTGTTTAATGTTGCAATATCATATCCTTTGACAACCGTACAAGCCATTGGTACACATCCTGCATTTTGATTAGTTACACTTTGTCCATTTGTAAGAACGTCATTGTAAGCCATCTGATTGGCATCAACCTTACTGGTGTATGAGAAATACTTATTCGCTGGAACAGTGTACATATATTTTTGAGGGAAAAATCCGGCAACACAATTATTTCTCCTGTATTCCTGAGCCATTTCATCATTGGCAAAAAGTGGCGGAGAATAATGATAGTCGTAAGTATTCAAAGTTTTTCCTTCTTTATCCAGAATTTTTGATAACCTATGAGATGAATCATAAACATAAGCTTCTCGTGCTCCAGATGAACTCGTTTTAGAAGTAATTCCAATCAAGGGATCATAGGTATAAGTAGTGATTTGATAGCTTTTTAAAGCAATATCTTTCCTCACATTGTCCAATGCTAGAAGTAGCGCATTCTCGTTGGCAGGATTATCAGCATCTGCATTTGATGCAGTGATAGCGGCTTTAACTGAAGTAAGATTGGAAACCGATGCATATGTAGCGCCAACAATTTCGGCAATTGGCTGTGTTTGATAATAACCCCATATAG
The DNA here is from genome assembly GCF_058790395.1 of Chryseobacterium sp. FW101-FHT12H09. Lineage (NCBI taxonomy): Bacteria > Pseudomonadati > Bacteroidota > Flavobacteriia > Flavobacteriales > Weeksellaceae > Chryseobacterium > Chryseobacterium sp. FW101-FHT12H09. The sequence continues at coordinate 630,018 of NZ_JBYTCP010000003.1, forward strand.
TAGCGGTTGGAATTTTATTTTCCGCTAAAAGTTCTCTTAAGTTTCCCTTATCATCATAATTATTAAAAGCAATTTTCTTAAAAACACTCTGGTTTGGAACATTATACATTAATGTTGAAGTTGGATAGAGTGTAGAAGCATCATCTAATTTAGTTTCTATTCTACTGATCACTTTCCCATCATTTTTTACTTCAGTCTCCAAAACTATTCCTACCATATTGGCATTGATCAGTTTTTGAATATTCTTCTCTTTTGCATATTTGAAAGTTTTCTCAACTATTGATCCATCATACAATGTTTCTTTACTATATATCAGATTATTATATTGGTTTTCATAATTATTTTCAACTGTATTTATTACTGTTTGGGTACTACCATTAATATAGTCTTTAGCTGTTTTAGTTTCTTTTTTAATAAAAGTTTTTTGCACGGCTACTCCATCATGCTTAATATTACTGATAGGTAAAGTTTCGGCTTGGTATGAAAATCCAGTTTCTTGTAAAAGATTGTTATTTATCCCATACACCTCTTTCTGTTTTAACAGCCCCATTCTTCTTAAATAGCTTCCAAAGTCTATATATGTATAGTTTAGCCCTGCTAAATTGAATAATTCTTCTGCATCATAAAAAGTATATTTAGTATAACTATTATCTAACATATTAATAGCTTTGACATTAGCGTATCCTATTGTTTTATCAGGTTTTACGTTTTGATCTAAAAGTGTTGGATCTCCCATTAAGTCTTCTTCAATCGTTTCTCCACTAGAAGTTAAAGGATCTGAAAATCTATTATATTCGTACTTCATCCACTTAGATGGTGTTGTTGAACCAGCATCATAATTTTTTACACTTTTGATTCTTAATCCGTAACCGAATATATTTTTATGTTTTCGTACTGCTTTAACCCCATAGAACTCTAACTTTCCCTGACCCCTTCTTGCCCCAGTAAATGATATTTTTGCCATCCCAGTCAAGTTACTGTAAGACTTTATATCAGTACATGCATAGCCACTTGCCGAATTTAAATATGGCTCGGAAGGGATTATGGAATTATTACTATTAATCAGATCATAATTTATTTCATCCGAAACATCTGGTTTATGTGGAGGATAAGGGTACAATGAATAATTAAAAATTGTAAAAAAACGGGTATAACCATTAGGAAGGCTAGGATTATTATTAGGGGAATTTTGATAGCTATCAAAATCCAGTGTGTAAATTTTATCCACATCGTAATATTCATAACAGCTATTATATACGCAGTAGTCCTCAAAAGCACGACCTGTTATATCTATAGAATTACTTTCAAACTCATACTCAATTCTTCCTCCTGTTGGTAGACTTATGCTTTTTAATGTATTTATACTTACTGTTTTGGGATTGGTAGAATTGGGTCTCATTAAAGCTCCGTTATCTAGACTACAAGGATTGTATAGATTGGTATACCCATAGCCATCTACGCTATTCACTATATCTGGATCCAATCCAATTAATTTATTATACTCAAAAGAATGCTTTTGGATAACGTTATTATCTTTATCCAAGCTGGCAAGTTCATCCAAAAAATTTCTATCAGAAACGGTATGTAAAAAGGCGTATTGGCTGACAATTACATTGTTTTTGTCCTTTACTATCAATTTATCCATTTGATACCAATCAGTATTTCCTTTATTTTTCAACGAATGAGCGGTAGGGTTAGATACATATTTAAATTCAATACTCCCCTGGTTACTGATATTAATCTTTTTTATTTTGTACTCCTGCAAAGTTCCAATTGCTTGAGTAATTAATTCTGTAGTGATCTCATATTCAAACGATGCTACTTGTTGATTTTTATTATCCTTTATTGTAGATAATAAAAATGCAGTATTAACAAGTTTAGTATTTAATGGTGCTTCTGGAATTGATGAATCAAGTCCAACACGAATTTTACTAATATTTACTTTATCAAATAAATAGCTATTTCCATTTTCATCAGTAATAGAGAACGATAAGATTTTATTTGGTTTAGTATCATCTTTAGCAACTGTTATTTTATTTTTTGAAGGCTGTATCTGTACAGCAATTAATTTATTTGTGGTCTGATCTTTATCTATATAAAATCTTCCGCTATTTCCCAAAAAGTTATAGTAGTAAACCTCTGAAATAGCCTCTGTAGAATTATTTCTATCTTCATAGTCTTTTTCATCTTTTACCTTACTTTTAAAAATATTTCCGCCATATTGAAGACTCCATCCTCTTCCTACATCACTTATAAGTTTATATGCAGATGCTCCTTCTGTTGAATAGGATAATGACACTCCAACATTAATACTAGATGCTAACGGGAAATTAGTAAGAGGTAAATTTATGTTAGGAATACCACTATGAAAATTAGTTTCAGAATTAGTAAGGTAATCATTCTTTTGAAGTTCTATTGGTTCATTTTGGCTTTTCAAACTTCCAAAAAATAGTACCCCAACTATGGATAAAATTTTATAAATATTCTTTTTTCTCATTATTAATTTATTTCTTTATGAGTTTAGCGTTAGCCGTTTTATTAGTATCCGTTTTGATGACTACCAAATATGCTCCCTGTATTAAAGGTTGAGTATTTATTTTAGTCACTTTATTCTTAGTTTTCAAATTCTGTAATTGTCTTCCTCCCATGTCATACAGAGTAATATCAGCATCTTTAAAATCAAAACCTATTTCTACATAAGCATAATCAGAAACCGGATTTGGATAAATTTTAATATCTTGTTTCACTATTAACTGATCCAATTGTTTGTCACCTAGTTTGATAATCTTCCAGTTCTCTTTTCCTAATTCCTCTGCACTGGTTCCTGCTAGAATGATTGAACCATCTCTGTTGAGCTTAATATCAGATAACCTTTCTTCTCTCTTTCTGGATTCCCCTTCCACATGTTTCCTCCACTGTTCATTTCCATTTTGATCCAGATATAGCATCCAGAATTTCTCATCATCAGCTTCTATTCTTCCTTCGGCCTGAGTATAACCACCAAGTAAAACTCCTTTCGTTTTATCATCTGCGGAATGAATTGCGCTCATTCCCATTAAAACATCTCTGTTCTTAAAATTGTAAGATTTCTGCCACTGCTCATCACCCCTTTCATTTAAAGAGATTAACCATACATCAGTTCCTTCTTCAATCCCAACTGTTTTATTTCCTGAGCGCTCAGAACGACTTTCACCTCCAATAATATATCCGTTTGAAGTTAAAGCAAGTGTTCTTAAATGATCATCACCTTTTCCGCCAAAATTCTTTTCCCATTCTACTCTGCCCTCTTTGTTTATTTTAATAATATAATAATCACCTTCTCCAAAGTTCTCAGTCTGTTTTGATCCGCTGATACCACTTCTTGAATAAATACCCAGTAATGCTCCACCATCTTTCGTTGGTATCATTTTTTCTACCTCATCAAGCCCTTTCCCACCTAAAACAAGTTGTGAAATCTCTTTTCCGTTTTTATCAAGTTTGATGATTAAGATATCTTTTGATCCGTAACCTTTAGAATTGTTTTGAACATTACCTGCTACAAAAAATCCAAGATCTGTAGTCTGAATAACAGCTCTGGCTTCTTCATCAGAAGAAGTTCCTAAAGTTTTCTGCCATAATTCATCACCTAATTCATTGATTCTGATCAGCCAAATGTCTGATCCACCTTTGGAATCTTCTTTTTTATCCAGACCTTTTCCTGAGTACGAGGTGCCTCCCAAAAGCGATCCTCCATCCTGCGTTGTTACAGTTGAAGAAAGATAATCATGATTATTTCCTGCAAAATATTTCTCCCAAACCTGATCTCCCTGCTGGTTCAGTTTCACCAAGTGAAAATCGTATCCATTATTCTGCTTCGATGTAGCCTGAGGTCCTCGAAGGCTACCTCCCTGAATAGCACTTCCCGTAATCAGATATTGCTGATCTATGGTTGTCGTAACCTGACTAAGAAAATCCTGTGTACTGGATTTAATGTTTTTCTCCCAGACTATTTCCTGAGCTGAGCTCAGAATTGTGCACATAGTAAAAGCACCAATGTAGAGTTTTTTCATCTATTTATGTTTTTAGTTAATTGATTTTTCAAAGCCTGCAAATTTAACACTTTTTAATACTTATTAATTTTACTTTAAAAAAAATTAATATGAATTTCATCATATTTTTATATTCATTTTCAAACGGTTACGTTTTATACAGTACAAAATTAGGATAGCATAGCGACAGAATACGTCGTATTACAAGTCTTTTCAAATTGGTGGAATCATTGTTTCATAATTATCACCCTCCTTGTTCCGTTTCTTTCCGTAATTTTTTAGTTCGCTGTATCTACTTTCTTCCCGCTCCTTTCAAGAATGAGGTGTGCCGCATCCAGCATTTTAGTCAGATGGATGTAGGGGCTGACCATATTTCTTTCCGGGACATGATCATAAGTTCCCAATGAGAAATAAACCATCCCGGACATAAAATAATCAAATTCCGTGATGCTGTATTCTTTGAATGCTTTTTTAAATACCAATAGAGGGTTTTGGTATTCCTTCTCCGAAAGCAAACCGAGAAGCAATGGAGAGATATTTTCTAATTGGGTATTCACTTTCCATTTCTTTTCTTTGAGCATGATGAGATAGCCAGCACGCACAAATGACCGCATTGACTGGTAAAAATGAAAGATAACGGAAGAATCTTCTTTGATCCAACGATCCCTCTTTACCGCGTAATTCATAATGCTGTTTAACCTCTCTTTGGATACAGCCAGTTCATTGAACTTAAAATAGGTTTCCATTAGCTGTAATCCGGAGCGCTTTTTATGCTCTGCCCAAAACCGGGTTTCGAAGTCTGTTATATTCTTTTTCATGTGTTTGTATTTTTTATTTTTATAAATGTAATAAAAAAACAACAAAACAACATATATGTGTTGATGAAAAACTTTAGAAAGCCCAAAATTTACTAGATGTATAAATGGGAAGTAGAAGAATTAAAATTTCAAATTGGAAAGCTTATTCAATTACATAGGCTAAAGCGAGGACTTTCACAGTTCCAACTTGGAAATGAACTCAATCTATCAAGTAATCACGTTGGCAGAATTGAGAGAGCTGAAACTAATCCAACAATAGAAAGTCTTGTTAAATTCTGCAATTTTTTTGAAATTGATATGTTAGTTTTATTTACGAAAATATCAGACAAAGAATTAAAGAATATCGAAACTGAAATTGATTATTTACAAAAAGAGTTTAAAAATCAAAATAAGAGAAAATCCTGACGAAAGTTGGGATTTTTTTTGATGAAATTGTCAAAACTCCCAAGAATATATTTATTTGAGACCTTTAAGAAATTATGTAAAATTACCAATTCAAAATTTTAAGATGCTTTTTATTTTTGTTGTTTACGGAAAGTCGTAAAATAATATAAATTATCATTTGTAAGTTTGACTTAGTTAATGATAAAATATAATATTATGGGACTTAAACCAGGGCCAAAAAGAACAGCAACATCAACTGGAAAACCAGATCAACGTCAACGTGATAATAAGGAGACACCAGGAAATACACCTTCTTTAAAACCACCTAAGAAACAGCAGGGTAAATAAACTATATCTTATAGTATCCAGTCTGTAAAGAATAGCGCTACTTAAAAGTAAGTAGCGCTATTTTGAAAGATTGTAAACTTAAAAAAATTAGCTTTTATCCTTAAAGCTTTACTATTTATCGTTTGATTATTTTTATGGTTTTTACGAGGTTATCAGCTAAATTCACTTTAACCTGATAAACACCCGATAACAAAGCAGAAAAGTCAAGAGTTCCCTGCGTATCATTTATTGCTTTCGTAAGTACCGGTTTCCCTGCCGAATTGTAAACCGTTACCGAAAGAATCTTTTGATCGAACGAGATCGTCAGGATATCCTGTACAGGATTTGGATAGGCTTTCAGCTCATTTGCTTTTGTGGAAGCTTCCTCAACAGCAAAGCTATTTGTAAGACGGGTAACAGTTACATTGCTTACAGGACAGGCGACTGACGTGAAAATTTTACTTTGAATATCTGTCCCATCTCCTATCTGCCCCATACTATTATAGCCAGAGATTGCTAAAATTCCAACATTGTCAATAGCGAGGGTGTTGTGAGCTCCTGCTGCAATACTTTGCCAATCGGTAGAAGTTCCGATACGCATTGGTGTAGATCTATTCGTCGCTGCTCCATCACCTAATTGTCCCAAAACATTGTATCCCCATGTCCAAAGCGTTCCATCTGTTTTGATGGCGATAGTAGAACCATTAATGCCTGTACGAACACTTCGCCAATCTGCTGTGGCTCCTACTTGTGTCGGCGTATTTTTTGAAATTGTGGTCCCATCACCCAATTGCCCGTATCCATTATCTCCCCACGTCCAAAGTGTTCCATCTGTTTTGAGCCCTATCGAATGGATTCTTCCTCCATCAATAGCTGCCCAATCCGTAGCTATTCCTATTTGAATAGGAGAAGTACTTCCTGTTAACGTTCCATTACCGAGTTGCCCTTTGGAATTATCTCCCCAGGTCCAAAGCGTCCCATCTGTTTTGATGGCGAGCGTATGATTTCCTCCGGACGTTACACTTAACCAGTCTGTTGCTGTTCCTATTTGTATTGGTAAGGTTTTATTGACGGTGGTACCATCCCCTAATTGTCCATATTTATTATTACCCCAGGCCCAAAGTGTCCCATCAGATTTCAGGGCTACCATATGACTGGCTCCGGTGGCCATATGTACCCAGTCTGTTGCTGTTCCTACCTGTGTCGGCGTATTTCTGTTGATTTTAGTTCCATCACCTAGTTGTCCGTCATAATTCCACCCCCATGTCCATAGCGTTCCATCTGCTTTAATTCCTGCCGAATAAGATACTCCAGCCACTATTTTCACCCAGTCTGCGGCTGTTCCTACTTGTGTTGGTGTATTTCTGTTGGTTGTAGTTCCATCTCCCAGCGCTCCATCAGAGTTGTCTCCCCAACTCCATAATGTGCCGTCCTTTTTTAGTCCCATTGAATGATAAAGACCTAGACTTGCACTTTGCCAACAGCCTGTTCCGGTTGTAGGAAGTGTGGTAAAAGAACCTCCCGGCATCCAGACCACCTGACTGAAACCACAATCAGACGCTACCCACCAATAATAAGTTTGGTTAGGTAATAAATTCGTCAAATTGACCGTAGTAGAAGGAGTGGCTCCATTATTCCCGCCCATAACAGGATTTGTGCTGTAAAGATATACATACCCTTGATCAGGAGCCTGAGTGGCTGCTGTCCAGCCAATAGTGGCTGTTGAAGAAGTAATATTGCTTGTTGAAAATTGTGTTGGAGGAATACAAACTTCAGGACAGGCAATAGGAATAAATATATTTTTGTCATTATTCACAGTATTAGTATTAGAAGTTCCATCACCCAGCTGACCGGAATTATTTCTTCCACAAACTTTTAAAGAACCGTCAATGCCTTTTACAAGAACATGATTTTGTCCGGCATAAACCTCCAGGTTGTCTGAAGATATACCAACTTGTGTAGGAGATGTTGTATTTACTGATCCATCTGTACCATTACCCAACTGCCCATAATAATTATAGCCCCATGACCAAAGTGTTCCGTCTGCTCTCGTTGCAAATGTAAAACCATTTTCAGCAGCTACATTTAGCCAATTGGTTTCTGTTCCAATTTGAATAGGAGCCGTTTTTTTAATAGTCGTTCCATCACCCAGTTGTCCATACGTATTCGAACCCCATGTCCATAGTGTCCCATCTGCTCTTATTCCCACAGAATACCCATATGAGGCATCAATACTTTTCCAGTTCGTGTCTGATCCGATTTGTATCGGAGCTTTTTTTGAAATGGTAGTTCCATCTCCTAATTGTCCGTTAAAATTGTATCCCCATGCCCATAGCGTCCCATCTGTTCTAATTCCTAAGGCATATCTATTTCCGGCATTAATGCTTTGCCAATCGGTAGCTGCGCCGATTTGTATTGGAATCTTTTTTGAAATGACAGTTCCATCTCCAAGCTGTCCGTAATCGTTACGCCCCCACGCCCATAATGTTCCATCCGTTTTGATTCCTACCGTAAAATCATCTCCTACACTTACACTTTTCCAATTCGCAGTTGTTCCGATTTGTATTGGAATTCTTTTTGAAATGGTAGTTCCATCTCCCAGTTGTCCATATTCGTTGCGTCCCCAGGCCCACAATGTTCCATCTGTTTTAATGGCAAAAGTCTGGTTACCGCCGGCACTGATAATTTTCCAATCGGTTACCGTTCCTATTCGGGTTGGGGTATTTCTGCCATTCACATTTAGGTCAGCCAGTTGTCCGGAGAAATTAGCTCCCCAACCCCACAATGATCCGTCTGTCTTTATTCCTACCGAATGCTCAGTTCCTGCACTCAGACTTTGCCAGCATTGAGCAAAAGAATGTAAACTGATGAATACAAATAATAAAAGTATTTTTCTCATATTTTAATTTTATAGTATTTTTTCCTACTCGTATAGCTTTTCGGTTCCGCTTTGTTTTAATCGCTTCTGAATTTCATCCCATAGGTCAACTGAACACAAAAATTTTAGGAAACAAATGAATTCTTACGAAGACATGATTTTTAAATCCTCAAATAGGTTTTGATTTTGAAAGTCCTCCGTAGATTAAATAGCATCATTACTGACACAACATGAAACTTTCCAAACTTCAATACAAGAATTTCTCACCCCCAGATCGAAAGCGAAGTATCGGAATACCCTAATACTATATATTCTTTATATCTGATTTACAGGAATAATCAAATAAACCTATGTGTTCTATATAACTTATAGCGTTAAAGAAATTGTGATAACTTAGTATTGTTTTAAATGGTTAGAAACAATAAGTTTCGACGCATTCGGATGAATAGGTACAACGTAGTTTTGTTCATTTTCATGATGTAATTAGTTTTCGGGTTAGTTTTAGTTTTTTAGAGCAAACAACATAATCTGTTATAAGAACTTGATGCTGTTGATTACAAAAATATATTTTTATTACGGATCATCAAAGCTAAAAAAACAAAAAGCAACCCATACTTACCTCATCCCTCCATACTACATTTCGATATCATTTATTTCCGTATCTTGTCTATACGTTTTTACAAAAAAACATTTTAAAACTAAATACCTTATTTTATGAAAAACTTAAAAAACCTATCCCAAAAGCTCACCAAAGGAGAATTGAAGAAAATTTTTGGCGGCGATGGTCCTGAATTATCTCTTCCGATGTGTACACCAAGACAATGCGAGATTTTTTATACCCGATGTGACCGTGTTAGCAGCTGTCCTCCACTCTACCCTGATCCAATTTAAATAAAATACGGCTCAAAGGAGAAATGCATTGCCCGCAAAATAGGAGATTAATTTGTGGGCATTTTTATGAGACAAACTGGAAGCAATTGTTTACTCCCAACACCCGAACCCTATGAAAATAAAACTTAGCTATCTATTTATTTTACTATACACCCTCGTAAGTTGTCAGGGAAAATCGATCATCAATGATCTGAAATTCTCTAACTATTCAGGACATCCCAAAAAAATTACAGAGGTCATTACTTTTTCAAACCAAAATATAAATGAGAATATCTCTTATTTTGACAAAGAGGGTTTCCTTACAAAAGTTGAATACTATAATGTGATCAAAAGTGGATCTTCTCATGATCGATTGATCAATGAAATTACTACCTACAATTCAAAAGACAAAGCAAAACGCTATTTTGAAGTCATTAATCCTGAAACTAAGAAAATAGTAACTAACGGTTATTTTGAAAAAATATCGGATTCATTATATAAGAGAGTTTCAAATGCTACTGATCACAATATATCACTTCACAAACTATTTTATTTTGACAGAAATAACCACCTCATAAAAACAGAAGAAACCGGGAATTTTTATGAAACCCCAATTAACAGCATCATTTTATATACCTATACCAATACCCTAAAAAATGAAATCCTTTTTGAGAATTTAACCAATCACAAAAAGTCTAAGCATATTTATAAAAATGTAAAGCTTGATCCAAATGCCAATTCTGTGTATGAAGAATTAGTGGATGATCATGGAATTCTACAACAAAAAACAGAAAGAAAATTTGAATATTATTAATTGAAAAAATTTCTATTAAGCGTAGTTTAAGCAAGCTTCAATCTCCCTGCTCATTCGAAAAGTTTAAAAATTTATTTCACAAGAGAATATATTAATACTCCAATACCGGCATAGGCAGCAACGGTAATAATATCAGCAATAGGCTGCGAAAAGCGTTTTTCAGCAATTCTCTCGCCATTGATCTGGTTCTTATGGAATTTCAGAACTTTTTTAGAATTACGAACCGGATGCGCCACCAGGCTGTCGCTTTCCCACTTGTCAACGATGACTTTATAAGACCTGCCATCAACATCAATTTTAACATTTTTACCCGGAGTCAGTTTCCCCTGAATATCAACCGGGATAGGCGTTTGCTGTAAATCCGCGCCTTGAGATTTAGTGGCTGTATTTTTGGTGTGCGGAGAATTGGTGTCAGCAGGAGCTGCACGCTCATTAGATTCTTTCTTATTGCCCTTCTTATCCATTGCTGGATCGGCTGGTTTTTTAACCTGGTAAGTATAGCAACTTACAAGAGAAAATAATATAATGATGAGATAAAGATTCTTTCGCATTAGCCAAATTTAAGAAATAAACGGAAAATTCAGTATTTTCTTTTAAAAATTCTGAATTTAAAAATGTATTCCTGCTTAAAAAAGCAATTGGTATTGATTAAGATTTTAAGAATCAGTATTAAAATGCAGTGTTACCGAATAATGATATTCTCCCTAAACACTTCGCAGTTCAGCAATTTCTTTTACTAATTTCGGGTACATAGACTGTAGATCAGCTCCACCTTTTGGTTCACGGTTCATCTGCCGCTCCGGGCTATCATAATGATTCTCCGGATACAGTTCGTCAACAGTATCTCTTATCTCTGATTCATCTTCATTATCATGATTTTCTGAATAGGCATCATCAGAGACATACAGAAGTCCTTCTGCCCAGCAGTCGGCAATGTTAAAGCTGTATTTTCCATTGACCAATGACTGAATATCTTTTTCAATATCTTCAAAAAATTCTTTTCCTTTCAACAACAGCCAGCATCGGAAGTAAATAAACCCATCATCAGAAAGGGAATCGTTAAACACATAAACCCCATTCTCCAGCTTAAATCCACATTCAAGAATAATAGAAAGTTCAGCAATTTCTGCCGTATAAAGGTTACTCAGTTTCTCCCGAAGTGTTTTTTCAAAAAGAATAAGTCTTTCTTTTCCAAATTTAGAAAGGTAGGCGGTTAAATTTTCCAAATGTTCATCCACATCATATTCGCTCCAATGGGCTTTTCTCTGTTTATTGGATTTTTCAATGGCTTCCCAGAAATAAATATCAGCTCTTTCATTCTCTGAAAGTTCTTTTTTCTGTGGAACTTCGTCATGTTCCAGAATTTCAATATATCCTTTCTTTATCTTTTGATTGATCAGCTTTTCAGACTCGTGAGTACATTCTTTTTCATCAGCAAATTCTTTGATTGTTTCCCTGCCTTTTGTTCCGGTTTTGCCAAATATTATTTTTTGAGTAGTTCCCTGGTAATCTATATTCCAAAATTTATCTGATAGCTCATTTTGATTGATCAAGTGCCTTTTCATAAAGTAAAAAAATGTGATGGATTTTTAATGGAATTAAAACTACAAAAAAATAAAGAACCGATGCGCTATTTCCTCTACAAATTCCTTTCTGGCAGCCATTACCTGAAAATCTTTAAGTTATATTATAGTCACTTTAATACTCTTCCCACTCCCCATTTTGAGGATCATATTTCTGATATTCACCCGTATCTGTAAATTCTGAGGCGGTCATCCCCACTTCAAAAATATTTTCTTCATTAAAATCTGTTGAAAAATACAGTGCTTCATCGGTTAGCAGCGCTTGCCCATATTCAGGATGTTCGAAATGAAATCCATATTTGCTTTTTTCGTGTAAGACATAGTTATACTTTGCAAGACGTGCTTTTAATTCTTCAATCTGAGGTGCCGTAAACGGCTCAAGATTCTTCTCATCATCGAAAAAACTTTCGTCGTTGAGTTTCTGCTCTCTTTCTTTGGTCTCTTTTCTGAATAAATGGATGTCGTAGCTCATATCTTTTTTATGCTTTAAAAATACAGTTAGTCTATGGTTTTTTCTATGTTTTGATATTAAATTTATAAAAATAAGTAGCCAACAGAGTAAAACCTCCACTATAAAAATAGGTAAGAATGGTTGCCAATACTTATTTTGTCTGTCAATTTTACACCATCTTTGACCGGAGTTATCAAGCATGCTTTAAAACTGCCTGCCCCACCCATTATTATGCTTGCACCAGCCAATAAAAATAATTAATTTCAATCCTCAGATAACAGGGGACAATTAACAACACAACACCCTGTTAATTAGTACTTTAAATCACACAAAGAATAAAATAAAATTAATAATTAAAATAAACGAGGCAAACATAGCGAATAATCTGTTTCAACAACCAACGGAACGATCACTATAAGAATTAGATATGCTCAGGGAACATCAGCAAAAAACAGGGTTCAGGCACTTACTGGAATTTATATTCTACAGTAATTTTTTTTATGGCATTTGTACAGCCGCCGCTACCCTTGAAACCACTTTCCTTATGAAAATCCCTTTTCAAGGGATAATGCTATACATACTAACGTTTATCAGTACCATTATTTTCTATAATTATCCATACGCCAGAAGTCATTCACCTACCTCCAAAAATCCGCGTACGCGGTGGTATTCTGCTCATCATAAAATGATCTCAAAAATCCAGATTGGTCTTAATATCTGTCTATTAGGGATAATGGTGTGGATGGCGATCGTTTACTTTAATGAAATAAAAGCAATGACAGGTATACAGTGGATCCTGTTATTGATCTTCCCTATCGTAGCGGCCATGTATTACGGAAAAAATATTGCCACGCGTGCCTACAACCTTCGAAGAGCGGGATTGGTAAAGCCTTTCATCATTGGCTTTGTCTGGGCTGGCTTAACGACCATATATCCGTTATTATATTCTAATGTCATTCATTCATTCGAACAGAATTTCACCTTACTTCTGCTTATCCTGTTTCTGAAGAATTTCATGTTTATTTCATTGCTGGCAATTATGTTTGATGTAAAAGATTATGCGGATGATACCACAAATCAGTTAAACACTTTTGTTGTAAAATATGGTTTAAGAAATACACTTTTAAACATCATAATTCCATTGATCATTTTAGGTATCCTTACCTTCATATCCTATGCCTTAATGAGTAAATTCAGCATTCCGAAAATGACATTTATCCTCATTCCTTTTTTACTTCTGGTGGCGGTAACGCTGTCATTAAAAAAAAGGCGGCCTCTTATGTATTACCTGGTTGTTATTGACGGACTGATATTTGTAAAAGCCCTTTTTGGTATTTTAGCTGCCATCTCATAAAATTTCATGAGGCAATTTATCAGTTTAGTTTCACGTTCATTTTTTGAATAAAACCATCCCATTGCTTATTCAGGTACACCAATGATTCCTTTTTCTCATTTTCATCCAGAGACGAATAATTAATCGAATTAAAAACCAGTTTCTTCAATGCTTTTACATCAAGCTCCCAGGAAACAAAAGCGACCCAGAAATCATAATTAAGACCTTCATATCCGTAAACACTCGGATCATCACTATTTATAGAACACTGTACTCCATTGCTTAACAAAACCCTTGCAGGATGATTCCGCAGGTCACTGACATATCCTAAAATCTGATTACTGATCGGACTTACCTCAACCAGTTTATTTTGTTTTCTGATCAACTCCATTGTTTTTGGAAAATAGATCAGATTGAGGCCATGCCCAATCCTTGGATTGTCCAATGATGAAATATCCAGTATATTTTTATTAAAGACAGAGGTACTTTCTCCTGCATGAAGAAAAAGAGGCATCTTCACTCCATACCTTTTGCTGAGTTCATTTAGTTTCATCCAATCTTCCCGGAAAGAATAGATGCTATTTCCTGCCGCCTCATCTGCAACAAGATCAAAGCCTGAAATAACATTCGGAAACTCCTTTTTAAGTTCAAAGGCTGTTTCAAGTTGTTTTTCAATACTTTTCGGATCTAAAAATTTAAAACTGGAATAAATTAATTTCAAACTGAACTGCGGGTATGATTTCTGTATTTCTTTAACAACCTCCTGCAGATCGGTAACCGACGTTTTCAATGGATACTTTCCATGTTTAAAATCATAAAGCTCATCAAAGATAAACCTGATTTCCAGGTGTTGCACATTATTTGCCACTAAATCCAGAAACCCTTTTTTATAATATTCCCTAAAAAAAGGACGATAAGGCAACAACAGGCTAATACGTTTAAAACGTTTCTCAAACTCAATCCAGTAATCGGTATAAGTACACAGTGATTCCCGCTTCAGGATGAGAAGGTCTGCCAGTTTTTTTTCAAAATCAGGATCTGAAGTCAGTTTTTTATCAAGACCAATAAATCCTTTCGGAACTTTCCCTTCTTCAAAAAATGCCAGCTGTCCGAAAATAAACTGGTCATTATCTGCCTGATCATAAACATACGATTCTTTATACTTTCTTGCCGCAGCAATCACCCATTTCACATCGGTTATTCCGCCACTATGGGTATGCAGCAACCCTCCTTTCGGCATAGATTGAATGATCTCAAATAATTTACTGCCCTCTATCAATGGTTTTATTTCATTAAAAGAACTATTAAATAAAGGTATTTTCTGTTTGTCTGTTTCCGTAAGAAATTCCTTTCGTAACTGAAATAATTTTTTGTCCAATGCGATCTCAGCATCAGACAGTTTTATATCAGCATCAAAAGCCAATGCTTGATTTTCCTGTTCCAATAACATCCAGTTCTGTTGATAAGTGGATTTTTCAGCCACTTTATTTTGGCATCCAAACAATGGAAATCCAAAAAGTAAAATATAAGTAAGATACCTTCTCTTCATAATATTGAGGTTTGCTTTGCACACTTGATTATGCATAAGAATCTTTTGAAAAAAATAAAGGTTTAAATAAAATGATCTCCAAAAATATAATTAATTTTTTGAGTAAAACAAAATTGAACCTAACCATATAACAGAAAAAATTACTACAATACCTTTTGCATGGGCTAAAAGCTTTACACCATTTAAATGAAAATGGCGTTATTTTACATCGATGATTATTATTTTAATTGAATATATTCTAAAAGGAAAATAATAATTTTTAATCAAATTTAATAAACATCTGATCAAAATTCAAGGTCATTTTGTTGAATTGTCGGATCACATCCTGACCAATATTTCCGTAGACCGTCTCTTTATTAATCTTGTTTTTTAATAAATTTATATTTTTAAGCGGGATCTGTTTTCCTAATATATGAAAGGTATGGTTTACTTTAAATCCATCGTATTCAGCTTTTCCGCCTGCACCGCCCATACTGATCTTAACGCCTTTGTATTCCTTATCTATATTTTTTTTATTCTCTTCATAAAAAGGTGCATATAACATCGTCTGATCAGCACCGGTATCAAAAGTAAAATGTCTGCCATCAATAAAAATAAGTGGAGTCAGACCGTCAATTGCCATATTCGCCGGTGTATTTATTTTTGTTTCTTTTTCCGGTACAATAAAATAATCATCTTGCGTCAGCTGCACTTCATTTAAAGCTTCAATAACGGGAAACCCAAGGATACCATTGATCTGATAGTTTATTTGCGGAAAGCTGAGCGCCGTGTCTGCAAAAACTAAAAATATGGCATTTTCTATCGTGATATTTCCAAGAACCAGTTTTTTACATACGGCAAGATCTGCTTTAACAGAAATGCCGGTAATCGCATCTACATCAATATCAGCGGGAATAATTTTCATTTTTAAACGCCTGGCAGCGGATGCTGAAATTGTGGAAATATTAGCTCCTGTATCAAAAATAAAATTCATGGTATCTTCACCGGTACTTATTTTAAGATTCTTTAAGTTCGCAACATCCTTTTCCATCTTTATGCGGGTACCTCCATTAAAAGTAACCTGTTGTCTGGGTTCATTTTCAAGAGC
Organism: Chryseobacterium sp. FW101-FHT12H09; assembly: GCF_058790395.1. Classification (NCBI taxonomy): domain Bacteria; kingdom Pseudomonadati; phylum Bacteroidota; class Flavobacteriia; order Flavobacteriales; family Weeksellaceae; genus Chryseobacterium; species Chryseobacterium sp. FW101-FHT12H09. The sequence goes on from NZ_JBYTCP010000003.1 coordinate 646,140, forward strand.
AGTCCATATTTTCAGGTTGTTTTTAAAGTCACTCTTTTCATCTTCTGTAAGGAGATCATTATATTGGTTAATGGCTACCTCAATAGCTTTTTTGGCTCCTTTATAATCATATTGTTTCATGCAGTTATCCTCTTTAATACGCCAGATCTTAAGCATAAGTGAATCAGGAAGTCTGGTTTTTGAAGATTCAAGTTTTAAAATCTTCTGATTAGATTCTTCAGGTTTGTTAAAAGCATTATAAAGCACTGCTTCGGTAAAATACTGGTATTCTACAGGCAGATCTTTCTTGTTTTTTTCAAAAAGTTCATGAACTATAAAAAAATTCTTTTGATCTATCTTTTTATATAAGATATCAAACTTTGAAACAGGGGTCTGGCAAAAACTAATAATAGATATGAACAACATGGCAGCCAACATGGTCTTACCTATTATTCCAATCATCCAAAATGAGTTTATTTTTAATAATCTTCCAATATTCTTTTTAATCTTAGTTTCGGAATTCTTCATACTGCTATTATTAGTTATTTGAATTTTAAACAATTTCAAGCCACTAATTTATCAAATTCCGCCATGCTAAACGATAGATACTATTTAAAATCCGGTATATTATAATGATGTTTTTAGTGAAGTTAATTCTTGTTCATTTTTAAACGGTAAGCAGTCTTAAAATTGATTAAATGCATAAAAGTAAAGACAGCAATTACCTAATATTAAAAGTGTTAAAAGAATAACTACACCAACCTCTGTACTCCTGTTGTAATATTATCTTTTTGTAATATTAAAAAACATTTCTCCAGGCATTGAAATATCTTATTTTTATTCATATATTTGCGTAACATTACTAAATAATTATAAAAATTTATAATTATTTTCATACAGATTGTACCGGTTTATTTCGAAGAATAAAAATATAAACTACAGATTATTAACAGTATTAGGTCGATTTAAAGTTCTCTTATTAATAAATTATTACTAAATCACCTTTATCGTTAAAAATATCACATAATTTATTTATTTTTATTCCTCCAAAATAAGCAATCGCTCATTATGCCTTATGGTCTAGCGTTTTGCTATGGAATTTTTCAGCTATCATTTCAACACCATAAACACTATGAAAAACTTAACCATTATTGGCGCAAAGCCTTTTGAAAAGCCGGATATCGACCTTAAATCTAATAACCTAAGGGTTACTGGAATCCACACAATTAACCGATTCGAAATTAAAGAATAATTATTAAATAACGTTTATTGTTAAATATATAACATAAATTTACTACTTTTATTCCTTCATAACAAACAATCGCACTTTATAACTAAATGTTTAGCGTTTTGTTATGGAATATTCTATCATTTCAAACCATAAATGCCATGAAAAACTTTACTATTATTGGGATAACGCCTTTTGAAAAACCGGATGTGAATCTTATCCTGAAACTACATCAGGCGGGTGCATTTCCTATCCTAAGCTTAGGACATGAGTTAACGATTGCTCAGCAAGCATTAAATCAACTCGACCATACAGATGTATCTTCTTATGGTATCTCCGCCACTGATGACAAATTTATGTCGCTTCAAATTCCAGAGAAAGTAAGCTTTGTGATACTTCCTTTCAGCCTATCAATTAATTACGCATTGGATTTACCGGTTATTTACCAGGTAAACAGTTTGGAAGAAGCCAGACAGGCTGAACAATCAGGAGCAAAAGGTATCATCGTAAAAGGGAATGAAGCTGGTGGACTTGTTGGTTATGAATCAACATTTGTATTATTTCAGCGTGTTATCAAAGAAATCAATACTATACCAGTATGGGCACAGGGAGGAATAGGCCTCCACACTTCTGCGGCAGTAAAAGCATTAGGAGCAACCGGTGTCATATTGGATAGTCAGCTTGCTCTTTTTCCAGAAAGTTCCGTTCCTCAGGATGTAAAAGACCTATGCTCAAAACTAAATGGAACCGAAACAAAAATTATAGCTAATCATCGGGTGTTGGTGAGGCCAAATTCACCCGCTTTACCGGAAGATATCGGTGCCACGGATCTTAAGCAATACTTTACTGACCTTGATATCAGTAAGAGCTATATTCCCATGGGACAGGATATTTCTTTAGCCATAGATCTGTATGAAGATTTCAAAAGTCTCAAAAAGATGATCTTTGGATTTAAAGAAGCCATGTACGGGCATCTGAAACAGGCAAAAGCACTCCAGGTCATTAATGAGGATAATATGCTGGCCAGAGAACTTGGTTTAAGATATCCCATTGCACAAGGGCCAATGACCCGTGTCAGTGATGTCCCTTCATTTGCCAATGCTGTAGCCGAAGCAGGAGGTTTGCCTTTTGTGGCCCTGTCTTTACTTAAAGGTGAACAGGCAAAAGCATTGGTAATTGAAACTAAAAAACTTGCCGGTGAAAAAACATGGGGTGTTGGTATTTTAGGATTTGCACCTCAGGCACTGAGAGATGAACAGACCTCCTATATCCTTGAAGCCAGACCTCCCGTAGTTCTTATCGCAGGCGGAAGACCTGCTCAGGCTAAGATATTTGAAAAAGCAGGAATAAGTACTTTCCTGCATGTTCCTTCCCCTGCATTATTGGATATTTTCCTGAAAGAAGGAGCTAAGAAATTCATATTTGAAGGACGTGAATGTGGTGGCCATGTAGGTCCACTTTCAAGCATGGTCCTTTGGGAAAAACAGATTGAAAGAATTTTAAAAGAAGATCATCCTGAAAATATCAGTGTATTTTTTGCAGGAGGAATCCATAACGCATTCTCAACAGCATTTGTTTCTATCATGGCGGCTCCGTTAGCAGCCAGAGGTGTAAAAGTGGGTGTACTCATGGGAACTGCTTATCTCTATACTGAAGAAGCGGTAATCACCGGAGCCATCCAGGAGGAATTTCAATTGCAGGCTATGCAGGCAAAAGACACCGTCCTGTTGGAAACAGCTCCTGGACATGAAACACGTTGCTTAAACACAGCATTTTCACAACATTTCAATAGCGAGAAGACTAAACTTCTGGCTGCGGGAATGGATAAAAAAGAAGTCTGGGAACAACTTGAAAAACTAAATGTTGGTCGTCTGCGAATTGCTGCCAAAGGGATAGATCGTCAGGGTGACCAACTGGTCAACATACCTAAAAATGAACAGCTAGACCTGGGAATGTATATGATCGGACAAATTGCAACCATGCATGACCATGTGATCTCTCTTGCAGAGCTTCATAAGGATGTTGGTATTGATAATCACAAATACATTCAGCAAGCAACATTACCAGAAGAGCCTGCGTCCAATGAAAAATCACTGGATATCGCTATTGTAGGGATGGAATGTATTTTCCCAGGTGCAAAAAATTTACAGGAATACTGGCGTAATATCATTCTAGGAAAAGACAGCGTAACAGAAGTACCGGATGAGCGATGGAATAAAGATATTTATTATCACCCGGACTCTGACGGACCCGATGTATCCCATTCTAAATGGGGTGGCTTTATTCCGAAAATAGATTTTGATCCCCTCGCATTTGGAATTCCACCACAATCTCTTGCAGCCATTGAACCTACACAATTATTAACCTTACTGGTTGCTAAACGTGCCATGGAAGATGCCGGATATGGAGAAAAACACGTCAACAGAGAAAACATCTCTGTGATCATCGGAGCTGAAGGCGGTAATGACCTGGCAAATAGTTATAGTTTCAGAGGATATTATAAGCAGGTTTTCGGAGAACTTCATGATGAAGTAAAAGAGGCATTTCCACACACTACAGAGGATTCTTTCCCTGGTATTTTAGCTAATGTCATCGCAGGTCGGATTACGAACAGACTGGATCTTGGAGGCAGGAATTTTACCGTAGATGCTGCGTGTGCTTCGTCTTTGGCAGCTATTGATTTGGCATGTCAGGAACTTATATTAGGCAAATCCGATATGGTACTTGCCGGTGGAGCTGATCTACATAACGGGATCAATGATTACCTTATGTTTTCAAGTACACATGCTCTTTCCCGAAAAGGAAGATGTGCAACATTTGACAGTGATGCCGATGGTATTGCTCTGGGAGAAGGGATAGCCATACTAGTATTAAAAAGATATGAAGATGCTGTACATGATGGTGACCGTATTTATTCTGTTATCAAAGGTGTAGGCGGATCAAGTGATGGAAAGGCTTTAGGTCTTACTGCGCCTAGAAAAATAGGCCAGGTAAGAGCTTTGGAACGTGCATATGCCCAAGCAGGTATCAGTCCTGCATCAGTTGGACTTGTTGAGGCTCATGGTACAGGAACTGTAGTTGGAGACAAAACAGAACTTAGCGCACTTACCAATTTATTTAGTCGTTCAGGGGCTTTACCCGGTCAGACTCATTTAGGTTCTGTAAAAACGCAGATCGGGCATACCAAATGTGCAGCAGGATTAGCAGGATTGATCAAAGCTTCTTTAGCAGTATACCATGGTATAAAACCTCCTACCCTTCATCTTCAACAGCCTAACGCTTACTATAATGCTCAAACCAGTCCTTTTGCGTTTTATGCCGAAAGTGGACTTTGGAGCGAGAAGAACCGTTATGCCGGAATCAGTGCTTTTGGATTCGGAGGAACTAATTTCCATACCGTTATTGCAAATCACCCTAAACAAGATAATTCTGTAGCATTACAGTCATGGCCTTCTGAGCTATTTGTGTTCCGCGGAGATACTTATGAAGAGGCCAAAAACCAATTGGGACAGATCAAATCTTTATTAGAAATAAATGATGACATCTCTTTAAAAGATATTGCATACAGCTTAACCGTAGGCTCAGAAAAACCAATACAGTTAAGTATTGTTGCTGATACAGCCGAAGACCTGATGATGAAAATCGAATTGGTTTTATTCGGTATTGAAACCAAAGACACCTTTATTGTAAATAAAAGAGCAGGTAAAGTGGCCTTTTTATTTCCTGGCCAGGGTAGTCAGCGAATCAATATGGCCCGCGATCTGTTTGTGGTTTTTCCAGCTATCCGAAATCTTATAGAAGGCTATCCGGAGCTTGAGAAAGTCGTTTTCCCTTCTACTACTTTTGATGCCGATGCTTTAAAGGAACAAAAGGAGACCATTAAAGATACCCGTTTAGCACAGCCAATTTTGGGGATTGTTGATCTCGCATTAGCCAGACTCCTAGAATCCATGGGTATTGTTCCAGATATGGTGGCAGGACACAGTTATGGTGAATTACCTGCTTTGTGCTTTGCAGGAGTATTTGGAGAAGAAAAATTAGTTGATTTAAGTATCCAGCGGGCCCACTCGATCTTAGATTCTGTAGAAGGCGGAGATCCGGGCACTATGTTGGCAGTAAGCGCTAAACAGGAAGATTTACAACCAATTCTTGAACAAATACAAGGCTGTTATCCCGTAAATTTCAATACTCCATCTCAATGTGTGGTGGCAGGAAGTACACCGGCAATAGATAAATTAATGGAACTTCTTAGGAAGGAGCGTATTTCTGCAAAAAAATTAGAGGTTGCCTGCGCATTCCACAGTCCGTTACTTGCCAAATCCAAAGACTTATATGATGCTGTATTGAAAGATGTTCCTTTTCAGGAAATGCAAATTCCTGTCTGGTCCAATACTACGGCAGCAGTATACCCAACAGATGCATCCGAAATAAAGGAAAGACTTACCGAACACCTTGTACAACCGGTAAGATTTGTGGAAGAAATCCAGGCAATGTATGACGATGGAGCAAGAATATTCATTGAGGTAGGACCAGGAAAAATACTCACCGGACTGACTCAGTCTTGCCTGGAAAAAGATCAATTGACATTCTATGTCGAGGATAGCAACCGCAATAAACTGACTCACCTGCTTTGTATGTTTGCTCAGTACCTTGGCACTGGCCGTACCTTCAATATTGAAAAGCTTTTTGATGGCCGTAACGCTAGATTTATTCAAATAGACCAGCCTGAACTTTATAAGAAAAACCCAGCTATCTGGCGTGTAAACGGTCAGGCTGCACAACCAACCACAGGCACACTGCCAGTGAATGGTGCATTACCTATAATAACACCACTTCAAATGAACAACTTTACCAATCAACAAGTACCTGCAGTTGATAATCAGCTTGCTGCTGAACGCATGTTGCAGGAATATTTAAATAGTATGAAATTACTTATACAGGCTCAACGGGATGTGATGCTTTCCTTCTTAGGACAGAATCCACAGATCAATCCTACTCCTGTCTATGCTTCACCTGTACCCAACCTCATCAATGATCGTTTGGTTTCTATTCCAGCTTCCCCGGTCAATACGGAGAAACCTGTTATCATTCAAACAAAACAGGCTCCATCAAAAGATATTAAATCCTTATTACTACAGGTTGTTAGTGATAAAACGGGATATCCTCATGAAATGCTGGGTATGGAAATGGATCTTGAGGCTGACCTGAGTATTGACTCTATTAAAAGGGTTGAGATTATAGGAACCCTGCGAAGTGAACTGAATATCCTTACGATCGATCATGCCAATGAAGATACCGTTATGGAGCAATTAGCGGCGATAAAAACCTTAAGTGGTCTCGTTGCATGGCTTACAGAGTATACAGGAGTAGCAGTTACTGCAGAAAAAAATGGCTCAGAAGAAGTCAATGGTTCAAAACCTCAGGATCAATCTTCATTTTCTATCGAAGACCTTCAGAAAGCAATTTTGGATATTGTAAGTGAAAAAACTGGTTATCCGAAAGAGATGCTAGGTTTGGATCTGGACTTAGAAGCTGATTTAAGTATTGATTCTATTAAGCGTATGGAAATTATCGCTGACCTTAAAACTAAGATAGGATTCGGTCAGAATTTAGAGCAGGCTGATGATCTTATGGAAAAAATGGCTGCTATTAAAACACTTAAGGGGTTGGCAAATTGGATTAGTGAGATCAACAATACCGGCGCTGATAATAATAGTACAACTAACAATCACATTGATGTAAATGTTGATGTTGAAGCTACTCCAACGGTATTATCCCGTCTTCGTTTTGATCTTACTCCAAGTGATATTTCCTTAATACAAAACACTGAAATATTACAAGGAAAACGTTTTGCAATTACCCAAGACAATGGTAACCAAACGCAGGAAATTAAAAACAGACTTGAACAATATGGCGCTATTGCAGAATTAGTGGACATGGAGAAGGATCTTTCAGATTTTGACGGACTGATCATTCTGGATATGTTCTCATCTCCTGTTAAGCATAATATCATTGATCATGTTGATTTGATAAAAAAATTAAATCTCGATAAAGCAAAATGGATTTACCTGATATCAGATATTCCTGCACATCTTGAAGAATTAACCGATACTCGTGTACTGCGCCATTATCAAGGTTATTCAGGTTTATTTAAAAGCCTGGCGCGTGAGTTTGAACAAACCACCTGCAGACTAATCAGTTTAAGCACTACTCAGAAGATGGATCAGATTGCTGAAATTGCTTTAAAAGAGATATTAGCAGCCGATAAACCGGTTGAAGTTATTTACAAAAATGATCAAAGGCATAAAGTGGATATTATACCTTCACCTTTATCAACAAGTCTGGAAGATGCACACATCCAGCTAGATCAGGAATCAGTTGTCTTAGTACTTGGAGGTGCACAGGGGATCACTTCTGAACTGGCTAAACATATGTCAGAAGCTTATCCATGTACCTATATTCTTGTAGGCAGATCAGCAGATCCAAGAGATGAAGCACCAGATCATAAAGAATTGGAAGTGATGAAAACCAAGGAAGAAATAAGAAGTTATCTTATAAAAACCGGGAAATTCACGTCACCTCCTCAAATAGAAAAAGAAACGGTACGAGTTTTCAAAAATAACCAGATCCTCCATACGATCCGAGATATGGAACGACTTGGAAGCACTGTGGTTTATCAATCTTTAGACCTTTGTGATGAAGATGGGTTAAGTGCCCTTCTCAGCAATATTTATGAAAAATACGGTCACCTGGACGGAGTTATTCATGGGGCAGGTCTTTTGGAAGATAAATTATTTAAGCATAAAACAAGCAGTTCTTTCGGGCGGGTCTTTGACACTAAAGTAAAACCACTTCGAGTACTGGCTGAACAGCTTCGTGAAGATTGCCAGTTTGTTGTTCTGTTCTCAAGTATTGCATCAGTATATGGCAATAAAGGTCAGACCGATTATGCCGCAGCAAATAGTGTATTGGATGATTATGCCAGAGCTCTTGACAAAAGGCTAAAAGGAAAAGTGATCTCCATAAACTGGGGACCTTGGAAGGGAGCAGGTATGGTTTCACCAACCTTAGAAACAGAATATGAACGTCGGGGGATTTCTTTAATTCCTTTGGATCAGGGGAAAGAGACTTTTCTTAATGAGATAAAATACGGAAATGAAAGCCAGGTACTAATCATGTCTGGAAGCAATTGGTAATCCTCTGTATAAGATAATTATGAAAAAAACAGATGTTGCTGTAATTGGTTTATCTTGTGTCTTTCCTGGGGCACAAGATGCCAACACTTTTTGGCAAAATATTGTCAATAAAGTCGACTCTACCCAACTGGCTCCTGCCGACAGGATCGATCCTGTGCACTTTAGTGATAGTACAAATTCAGTCGATCGTTTTTATTGCAAACGTGGTGGATTTATTTCTGACTACGAATTTGATCCCACAGCATTTGGCATTTTACCACTAGCCGTTGAAGGTACGGAACCGGATCATTTATTAACACTTGATCTTGTGCAAAAGGCTTTGGAGGATGCAGGAGTATTTCAGAAGCAGGTATCGTTAGAAAAAACGGGAATCATCATTGGTAAAGGAAACTACGCAGGACCCGGTGCTACCCGTGCCATCGAAATTGTGCGGACTGGTGAACAGATCTCCTCATTATTACAGGAATTATTACCTCAGGTATCTTCAGCAGATATCGAAAAGGTTAAGCATGCCTTTCAGGAGCGTAAAGGACGTTTTGCTGCTGATACTGCTATGGGACTTATCCCTAATCTTGTCGCCTCTTTAGTTGCTAACCGATTCAATTTAGGAGGAGCCGCTTTTACAGTGGATGCAGCCTGTGCGAGTGCTTTACTTGCTGTGGATCACGCTGTACAAGAGCTTAACCGTGGACGTTGCGACATGGTTATTGCAGGTGGTGTGCATACAGGACAGAATGCTGCTTTCTGGAGTATTTTTGCTCAGCTTGGAGCGATGTCCCGCCAACAGCAAATTAAGCCGTTCAGCATGGATGCCGACGGATTATTAATTGGAGAAGGCTGTGGTTTCGTTGTTCTGAAGCGATTGGAAGATGCTGTCCGTGATCAGGATAAGATCTATGCTGTTATTAAAGGTGTGGGTGTAAGCAGTGATGGTAATGGAACCAGTGTTATGAGTCCGTCCGTTAAAGGCCAGTTAAAAGCTTTAAAACAAGCCTGGACTAATGCTGATATGGATGAAAAACAGATTGGTTATTTAGAAGCTCACGGTACAGGAACGCCACTTGGAGACAAAACAGAACTTCAGACCCTGGCTCAGTTCTTTGGTAAAGAAGAAGCCGCTCCCATCGCAGGTATCGGATCTGTAAAATCAAATATAGGACATGCAATGCCTGCAGCAGGTATAGCAGGTTTGATAAAGACCTGTTTAGCATTACATCATGATACTTTACCACCTACATTATATTGTGAAAATCCGGTTGCCGATATGGAGCAGACTCGATTTGCACCTGTACAGGAACCAAAAAACTGGTCAAAATCAGGTTTGCCAAAAGTGGCAGCAGTGAATGCTTTTGGATTTGGAGGTATCAATGCACACGTTGTTCTTGAAGGATATGATAAGCCGAAAAAAGACCGTGTATTACTTTTAGCAAGAGCAACAAACGAAGAATTACTTTCCGCTTTACGGAATAACGAAACTATACCGGGCGAAGGAGATTACAGGATTGCCCTCTTTGATCCAACACCTGAAAGAATAGAAAAAGCGATTAAGATTGTCTCTAAGAAAAACCCTTGGCGCAACAGACAGGATATTTGGTATACCTCTATTCCTTTATTACGCGATGGTGGTAAAATAGCCTTTGTTTTTCCTGGCTTAGATGGCCTTGCAAAAGGTGAAGTAGACAGTGTCAGTCGTTATTTTGGATTAACTGAACCTATACAAACTGAAGGTGATGGTCTGTTAACTGATGCATTAAACATTTTTAATTCATGCAGCATACTGGATACCGCGTTGAAAAATTTGGGTATTTCACCAGATATGAATGCAGGACATAGCTTAGGAGAATGGCTGGCTGGCTATTCCGCTGAGCTGGCAGAGGTAAACTCTGTGAAATCATTGATCGATGTACTTAATCCGGAAACTTTTGAATTAAAGGATTCCAGATTTATTGCGATAGGAGCAGGTATTGATAGCATTACACCCCTTATTGCAGAAATTCCAAATGTATATGTTTCTAATGATAACTGTCCCAATCAGGTTATCCTTTGTGGCAGCAATACCGCTCTTGATGAATTAGTTCCATTATTAAAATCTAAACAGATATTTCATCAGATTCTGCCATTCCAATCTGGTTTTCATTCTCCGTTTGTTGCTGACAAGCTTGATTTAATTCTAGAGGGAATGGAACAGGTACAGTTTCAAAAAACAAAGATCCCTTTATGGTCTGCGACCACCCTCACCCCATATCCTGAAGATCAGGAAGCGATCAGAAAACTGAGCGCTGAACATCTTGTTCAGCCGGTTCGCTTCCGCGAGCTTACTGAAAAGCTTTATGAAGAGGGTGCCCGATTTTTCATCCAGGTGGGTGCCGGCGGGTTATTAGGTTTTATTGATGATACATTAAAAGGAAAGGCCTTCAGTACTGTCGCTTCCAGCTTGCCAACCCGATCTGCACTTACTCAGCTGGAGCGTGTGGTCGCTGCATTATTTGTGGAAGGTAAAACTGTAGCACTTGACTTTTTGGACATCCATAATAATTCAAAAAAACCATCAGGTAAAGGAATCAAACTGCAATTGGGATCACCCATTATCCGTGATTTTAAAGAAATAAAATCTTTAGCACAATCTTTTGACACAAAACAAAAAAGTGTTTCAGCAACGGTAGCTAAGACGGGACATCCTCTTGTGCAGGCATTTCAGGAGAACATGACTGATATAATGCGTATGCAGGAAGAAGTACTGACCCTCTTTCAGAATCGCCTGGAAAATAGAGTTACAAATCCTATATTGACGAAAGTACCCACTCATGCGAATTTCTCCAAATCTCTGCATGTTAACCTGGATAGTCATCCTTACCTCATCGATCATAGTCTGTTGAGACAACCCAAAGGATGGACCGATATTGCAGATATGGAACCGGTTATTCCCATGACCATGATTTTTGAAGTATTAGCTGAAATAGCCCAGGCAGAAATAGAAGGAACACAGGTACATAAAATCATGAATGTAAATGTGTTTCAATGGATGAACGTTGCCAAACCTTTTGAGAAAACAGTAAAGGGAGAATGGCGATCATCAAACCACGCCTATCTGGATATTGAAAACTTCGCTAATGCAGAAGTGTTACTAACCTCATCAGCTCCTGTTGTTCCGGCCTTTGATCTTTCAATCGGAGATCTTTTACCAATCAATAGAACCCCTGAAGAGATCTATGAAAGACATATGTTTCATGGAGAAGCTTACCAGGGTATTACGGAGATTTCATCGGTTGGAACCAAAGGTATCGCAGGGAAAATTAAAGGAAATGGAGGAAAAGGTTCCTTATTAGATAACGCCGGGCAATTATTTGGACTGTGGCTACAACTGACTCTAACAAAAGACCGTATTGCTTTTCCTGTGAAAATCAGGGATATCGAATTTTTCGGTAATATGGATGATCAGGAAGGCTTATTTGAATGCTTCTGTATACTTACTGATTTAAATGAGGAATTTGCAACCGCTAACATCATACTGAAAAGAAACGGAAAAGTCTGGTGTGCTATTACAGGATGGCAGAACAGGAGACTTGAAATTGATGAGGCATTATGGAACGTTTCCATGTCTCCTTTACATAACCGACTTTCAGAAGAAATAGCTCCTCAGGTATTTTATTTTCATCAAGCTTACTCCAGAGTTGTTTCATGGGATTTTATTATGAAACGCTATTTCAATCAAACTGAAAAGAAATATCATAATGAGCTCTTACCTAACAAGCGAAAAAACTGGATGGTGAGTCGTGTAGCCGTGAAAGATGCTGTAAGAAACCTGTTACGCCAACAAAAAGATCATGCTTGTTTTCCTATTGCATTTGAAGTACGTTCGGATGAGGTTGGCAAACCTTATCTTATTGGTGATTCTACAGAAGATATCCATGTATCATTAGCTCATAAAGGAAAAGAAGCAGTAGCTATTGCCCGTCATGGAAGCCCCGTAGGAATTGATATGGAACTTATTGAAGAACGCAGCTCAGGATTTTATGATCTGGTATTTACTGATGCTGAATTAGCATTATTAAAAGGCCGGGATCAGGCTGAATGGACCACCCGGTTCTGGGTAGCCAAAGAAGCCTACGGAAAGTTTTTGGGCACCGGTCTGAAAGGAAATCCAAAAGCATACGAAGTTGAACTTATAACAGATGATCATTTATGGATCAATAAAATTGAAATAAAAACTATTAAACACCTAAATTATATTATCGGATGGACACTCTAAACCACACATTAAAAATGAATCACGAGGAACTATTCACTCTTTTAAAAGGCTTTATCACCGAAGTAATTGGTGAAGAATTTGTAGAAGAAATGGACATTACTCCAGAAAGCTCGTTCACGAAAGACCTGGAAATGGACAGTATAGAAATCGTTTCTTTTTCTGAGAAAATCAAAGCCCATTTTGGTGAACAAATTGATTTCACCGGCTGGCTTTCTTCTATGGACTTAGATCAATTGATCAATCTTGACCTCCGTATGATCATCAATTATATCTACGAATGCCAATAATTACTGTTGACAATAGGAAAGTCCATATACAGGAACTCAATAAGGACGCTAAACAAACTGTGGTGCTTATCCACGGGATGTTCAGCAACTTATCAATTTATTATTTTAATATAGCTCCTATTCTGGCAAAACATTATCATGTGGTGATGTATGATTTAAAAAGCCATGGCATGAGTGAGCGTTTTCAAGATGGATACGACCTTGAGAGTATGTCATCCGACCTGCTCAATCTGATGGACTTTTTACAACTCAAAAAAGCACATCTTGTCGGCTACAGCTTCGGAGGTCTTATTGCACTGAAAACAGCATTAAAATATCCAGACCGTGTTGATAAACTTGCGGTTATGGAAGCTCCGGATCCCAGAGACGATAAAACGCGTGGTATCATTGACGAATACAGTAAGGAGTTTCTTGAACATTATGTTGCTAATTTTACTGATACTACAAAAGTACAAATGGGTAAACGGCAAATGGAAAAAAACCACCGTATGTATGAGTTCTTATTTGAACAAACGAGCATCAAAGCAGATATGATCAAAGAAAAGGATTTTCTCAATGAGACTGATTTATCCGAATTGGCTTCTTCTACATTATTGCTCTATGGATCCCAATCCAATTGTAAGCCTACAGGTGAATTATTAAAAACGCAAATTGGCAAAGCTGAACTGGAATTGATTCCTGGTGATCATAATATCCCTATACAGGAACCGGCTCAGATAGCAGAAACCATCAATCATTTTTTATCTAAATTTTAAACACAAAACTATGGCTAAATTTGTATTTGTTGTCCCTCCATTGACAGGCCATGTCAATCCAACTCTAAGTATTGGAGCGACTCTATTGGAAAGAGGGCATCAGGTGGCTTGGATCAGTCTTGATAAAAATTTAAGCACCAAACTTCCTGTTGGAGGAGAATTATTAGTTATTGAATACGATCAGACAGATGAATCAAAAAAAGAAAGTGAACAATATCTCGATATAATTTCAAAAAAAGTAGTGTACGGCATCGACAGCATCAAATTTCTTTATGAAGATGTACTCATTCCTTTAAACAGACATTGCTATAATGGTATTGTTACTTTGCTAAAATCATATCAACCGGATCTGGTTATTGGGGATCATCAGCTATTCGTCGCATCTATTGCTGCGAAAAAGCTAGGTCTTCCTTACAGCACATCTGTTACTGCTCCCGCTGCCATTAAAATTATGGACGAATTGCCTAAGGTACACGAATGGGAAGTGAATCAGATCATCGAACTGCAAAAGGAACTGGGAATAACAGAAAACCGTTCATTGGCTTCTTCAGATCTTTTAACCATGGTTTTAACGTCCAGGTATTTCTTTGGTGAAATGGAGTTACCATCCAATTATCAGTTTACGGGCCCAGTTCTTACAGAACGCCGTATTTCGTGTGAATTTGACTGGGACAGATTAAATAGCAGCACTCAGAAGAAGATTTTAGTAAGCATTGGTACCACATTCGATCATGATCATAAGAAAGCTTTTTTCCAAAAGGTAGTTGATGCATTTCAGAATGAAGACTTAACCGTTGTAGTGGTTTCAGATCCACAGCTTTTTGATAGCTGGCCGGAAAATTTTATGGTCTATCAACAGGTTCCTCAATTGGATCTATTACCCCATCTGGATGGAGTCGTTTGTCATGGAGGACATAATACGGTTTCTGAAGCACTTTCAAATGGCCTGCCTTTAGTGGTTATTCCAATTGCATATGATCAATCCCATGTAGCTGGACGTGTCGTACGTACAGGGGCTGGTGAACGTCTTAATTTTAATAGATTTAAATCAAATCATTTAAAGGAAGCTGTACAGCAGATCTTAAACAACCCTGAGTATCGTGAGGCGGCCGAAATTATCCGTCAGTCTTTCATTGATGCCGGAGGTTCAGCAACTGCAGCCAATTTACTTGAAAAGGCTATTATTTCTTCTTCGGAACAAATAAAACCCCGCTCTAAATTCTTATTTGTTATTCCACCGTTCTTTGGACATATCAGTCCTACATTAAGTGTCGGTGTAAGCTTGATTGAAAGAGGACATGAAGTGAAATGGTTTGGAATTACCCCGCTTTCCAATGAACATATTCCGGAAGGAGGATCTTATTTCTATCCTGAAGAAGATCTTATTCCATATCAGGATGAAATCAAACGTATCCTGAAAAGACAGGATGATGGACCTGCCTGTTCCGGACCTGAAGTAATGAAACTCGCATTAGAAGAAACCTATGTTCCATTTGCCAAAATGATGATGCCGGGATTAAGCCGCCTTACGGAAAGCTGGAAACCTGATGTCATCGTTAATGACTGTATTTCTTTTGGTGGAGCATTGTTTGCTCATAAACATAATATTCCTTGTGTAACGACCACTCCTGTTCCTCCGGATGTAATGGGAGATACAGAAAAAAGTGCACCTAAAATATTTGAATGGCAACAAAATCTGATCAAAGATCTTCAAAAAGAAGTGGGAATTGATGATGATGGTATTTTTATCCATTCTCATAAATTGAACCTCGTGTTTACCTCACAGGCTTTTGCAGGTTTTGAAACCGTACCTTCTCATATGAAGTTTGTAGGTCCGGTAAAAGGGCGACCAAATGATGCTCCTTTTGATTGGGATCGTTTAAATGCATCTACCACACCTAAAATATTTGTGTCTTTAGGTACTCTGTTGGTGGACATCAGAAAAGCTTTTTTCGAAAAGATCATCGCTGCATTTGCAGATCAGCCGGTTACTATTGTAGCAGCTACTCCACCTGATATTTTTGAAGAATGGCCATCTAATTTTATTGTAAATAGTTTTGTACCACAATCAGCGTTAATGCCACACATGGATATGGTTATTTGTCATGGAGGTTTTAATACCGTTAATGACACATTCCGTAATGGACTTCCAATGTTGATTACACCAATTGCTTATGATCATTTTCATATTGCAAAATTAATTGAGCAGGCAGGTTGTGGAAAGAGTATCCGATACAAACGATTGCGTATTGAATCGCTTCGTGAAACAGTGTTTGAATTGCTTGAGGATCCAACATACCGAAATGCAGCCAAAGAGGTTCAGGCTACCTTTCTTACTGCAGGCGGCAATGATAAAGCTGTAGAATTGTTAGAAAATTTTGTACAAGAAGAACAATCCGTATTAGTTTCTGTTTAATCCTATGAAAAGAAGATTGTTATTTGGTGAGCGCATGTTGTTAGGCGATGGAACAGAACCTTTCAATGCGGTTATTCCTTTCAGACTGAGGGGTGACTTCAAAGAAGAAGAAATCCAGCATGCCCTGAATCTGATTCAGGCCAAACACCCATGGTTAAGAGCACTCATCACTCACGATGAAAAAAATGTGCCTTGGTTTGAAGTGCCTAAACTCACCATACCTATTCCTATAAGGCTAGTGATCCGTGAAGGAGAAGATGATTGGCAGGAAGAATCCAAGAAGGAATGGAATATGGTCTTTGATTATAAAAAACTTCCCTTAATCCGCTTTGTATGGATTAAAGGAGAAGGAGTATCAGATATGCTTTTTGTGTTTCATCACTGTTTATCTGATGGAGGTTCCGCGATGACATTTTTATATGAATTTCTAAAGGTATTGAACGATCCCACTACCGATATTGGTATTGAAAATCCCATATTAGGAATTGAAGATGTTGTTCCATCTGCAATTTTAACGAATCGCAGACAGAAGCTGAAAGCAAAATTTATAGGCCGACTGGCAGCAACAGCTATCAAATGTTTTCCTATGAGAAAAAAAGCTATTGACCGGCAAAACGATTATCTTATCCATTGGAAATTTGATCAGACGACCAGTAAACAATTGATCGCTTACTGCAAATCAATAGAGATTACTGTTAATACTTTTTTAAGTGCCACCTTACTTCAGACATTTAAACAAGTAAGAGGAACAGTAGCCTTTAATAAAGTTTCATGTCCTGTAGATATCAGGCGTTTTGCAACACAGATAAAAGAAGATCATATTTTCGCTTTCGGACTGATGATTACCATTTCATCCAATGAGAAAATGAGTTTTTCAGATAATTTACCATTGATGCAGGAAGCTGTAGAGCGTGAAACTTCGAAGCTCAATCCATATCTTACTATGATGGTAATGGAATCCGGACATGATGCTTTAGAAAATTTCACAAAACTATTAAAGAAAGGCAAATCATCCAATGATTGTATGTTCTCGAACCTTGGACGTATCCAGATCCCTCATGATTATAAGAAATTTGCAGTAGACACTATTTTTAGTCCTTCAGTAATTGGTCCTTTGGGTAATACTACTACCATGGTGACTTCAACATTCAGAGGGAAAATGGACTTCTGTTTTATGGGAAGTGAGGGGTATTTACCCTATTCGGAGGCTATAGCCATTCGCGATGAAATGATAAAATCGATTGAAGCACAGCTGGAATATGTAGCCGTATAATAATTAATTTAATAAGAAGAATCAACATTAATTTCAATATAACCATGAGAAGAAAATTATTATTTGGTGAGCGTATGATACTAGGAGATGGAACCGAGGCTTTTAATGGCATCATTCCGTTCAGACTAAAAGGTACTTTCACATTGGAAGAGATCCAACAGGCTTTGGTTCAGCTTCAAAATAAACATCCATGGCTTAGAGCACACGTCATCCACGATGAAGAAAATATTCCCTGGTTTGAAGTCCCTGAAAAGGTTGTACCCATTCCTATAAGGGAAGTTCCCCGAACAGGAGAAGACGATTGGCAGGAAGAATCTATGAAAGAATGGTATATGCCTTTTGATCATAAAAAATTACCTCTGATAAGATTTGTATGGATTAAAGGAGAAGAACTTTCAGATATGTTTTTCTCGTTTCACCATTGTTTATGTGATGGTGGTTCGGCAATGACCCTTTTGTATGAATTTTTACAGGTATTAGATAATCCATCTGCTGATATTGGTATTGAGAAACCTATCCTTGGAATTCAGGATATCGTTCCGGCAGCTATTTTAAACAGTCGCAGACAAAAGCTGAAAGTAAAATTTATAGGCCGGGTGGCATCTACTATAATCAAATACGCTCCTTTGGGCAAAAAACCAATTGAAAGGCAAAAGGACTATATGATCCATTGGAAATCTGATCGTGAATTCACACAACAACTGATCTCTTACTGCAAATCGAATGGTTTTACAGTTAATACTTTTTTATGTGCAATAGTCCTTAGGGCATTTAAAAAAATAAGAGGAAAAACGGCATTAAATAAAATTTGTTGTCCTGTAGATATAAGACGTCTTACACCTCAAATTAAACATGACCATATTTTTGCTTTTGGGTTGATGGTTGAAGTTTCTATCAATGAGAAAATGGATTTTATAGATAACGTACGTCAGATGCAAAAGACCGTAAAACGTAAGACTGCCAAACTTGATCCTTACAATAAGATGATGGTGATAGAGTCCTGGCACTATGCTTTGGATGATTTCACAAAAATATTAAGGAATGGTAAGTCAACCAATGACTGTATGCTCTCCAATCTGGGGCTTATTCAGGTTCCTAATGATTATAGGAAATTTACTCTGGATACCGTTTTCAGCCCTTCCGCTCTTGGTCCTTTGGGTCAAACCACAGGATTTGTAGTTTCAACATTCAATGGAGAAATGGATTTTACTTTCATTGGAAGTGAGGGATATTTAAAATATTCGGAGGCATTAGCGATTCGTGAGGAAATCATAGAATCCATTAAACAACAAATGGAATATATAGCAGTATCATGATCAAACGAAAATTAATGATGGTAGAAAGAATCATGTATGTTGATTCCAAGACACCTTTAAACTGTGTATTTACCGCAAAAATAAATGGAGTACTTCGAGAAGCAGACTTTATAACAGCTTTAGAAAAAATTCAGCGGAAGCATTCTTTACTTAGATCCAGGATTGATATCGATAGTGAACAGTATCCTTTTTTTATAGAAGAGAAAGAGATGACCGCCATTCCTATTCGTACAGTGCAGCGGCAAACTGATGAAGATTGGTTGCTGGAATCCGAAAAAGAGTGGTTCCGCATGTTTGAAGATCATAAGAAACCACTGGCTCAGCTGGTATGGGTTAGAGGGGAGGCTGTCTCTGAAATTCTTTGGGTATTACCTCACTGTATTTGCGATGGAACATCACTTGTAACCCTGATGCGGGAACTTCTCTGTCTGTTGGATAATCCCTCTCTGGAATTGGATTCTTATCAGGCATTTAGCTCCGTCAATGATTTTCTTCCTGCCGGGTTTAATACAAAAAAAAAGGTGCGCAAAGCAAGGTTCTTTTTGCTGATGGCCAGACTCTTTTTTCTGATGCAGCGGAAAAGTAAAAAAAGAAATCTTGGGAAAAACTATGTCATCCATTGGAAATTGAATCCAGAAATAACCACGCAGATTACCAATACCTGTAAATCTCATGGTGTTTCTGTACACTCTCTATTATGTGCTTCATTCATGCAGGCATTTCAGGAAATACAGGGATCTCAGGCTAAACGAAAAGTGATCAGCCCTGTGGATGTCCGTCATTTTATTCCGGAAATTAAGCAGGATCATGTATTTGCTTTTGCCCCGACAGTAGAGCTTTCTTTAAAAAAAGGCAATCACGGCTTGTTTGATCACGCCGCACAAATTAAAAAAGAGCTCCTTGAGAAAATACAGAAAATAGAGGCGCGGGAACTTTTATGGATGGGTGAACAGATGCATCCTATCGTTGAGCGTATGATCAAAGTGCTAAAATCAAGCAATGGCGGACATGATATTACCTTGTCCAATATGGGTAAAATTGATATCCCGGATAAATACCGGAATTTTAGGCTGGAAACAATTATAAGTCCCACAGTTGCTTTTCCCTGGTTGAATTCGAATACCCTGGTTACAACTACCTACAACCAACAAATGGACTTTACCATGATGTCGAATGAAGATTTTCTTTCCCAGCAGAAAGCCACCGAAATTAAAGATAAAGCTCTTGAATTACTAACTGTATCTTTGCAGAATTAATCATGAAACCTGATCCATCTAAAGAAATAAAAAAGAAAACTACCCTTAAACGCTTTTTAATAAAGCGAACCCTTTATTATGTCCTTCCCAATATGATTTTTAATTTTATTGTTGCTTATGCAAGCTTCAGGGAGCTGGGTTATACTCATTTCTTTGCAGGAACACAAAATCTGGCGAGGCTTACTTTGCCAATGGCCATATTTTTACCCGTCATTCTCACCATTGATATTATCAAAAGAGTGACTGTTGCTGCCGAAGAAGGATCTATTGAGTTTATGATCGATGATAATCTCAATACAAAAAGATTAATGACCAAATTGAGCATTTTACACGGTGTTGTTAGTGGTTTATTGGTGCTATTCATGTTGTTTTTAGCACAATATAACTTATCAGAGTATTATAAATTAGATGCTACTGCAATGGCCATTCTTGTTGGTGTACTCGCTGGTTTACTGTCTGTATTGTCTGTTTATCTGCCGGTTAGACACTTAAGAAAATACTTTTATAAACCGATCTCAACCAATGAGTCTATTCACTGAGTCATTTTGCGGCTTTTTTTATATTATTAAGTAATTACTGATTTCGTCAGAATATAATTTTTAGAGGCTAATAATTGTTAGCACCTTACAGGGAAATATTTTCCGAACTTTTTAATTAAATTAAATTTAATATTATAAATTTGTCTTTCTAACACATCAGAAAATATGAAAAATTTATTTTATCAATCCCTTGGGACAGGTCTCTCTGAGGCTATTCCTTTGTATCAACCGCCTCTTTTTCAAAACCATACTAAGTTTTCACCTTTTTTAATATAAAGCGATCTAAGTAATTTGGCATGAACTCTGTTGCTACAGAGTTGAATGTTGTACATCATATAGCCTGTATTTCAAAAATAAATATCAAAAAAAAGTGTTACTTTTGCTTTAGGGACGAAGTTTTCCAGATTATTTCATCCCTGAATTGTGAGGACACCATATTATAAAATGTTAAAAATCAATCCAATGAGGAAAATAATTTTACTATTTACTTGTCTGTTCGGTATTTCAAGCTTCGCACAAATTAAAGTGTTGAAAAATGAAAGTTTAGTGGAAATAGGTAAAGATAATTCTGTTGGCTTATATAAAAAGGAAGATAAATTTACGGTTAATTATCAGGATCTTAACACCAGTAATCTCAATACCTTCAGGTCTTTCTCTTTCCAAAATATGAATGGAGATGTAACAGATCTTTATAAGCTGATTACAGATGGGTTCATATCTCTTCCTGAGAGCAATATTACTTTAGAACTTCCTAACGATATTATAGAGCTTCATTATGAAAAAAATTATGGCCAGCCTACTGTTCAGTTTATCCAGTATATCAATAAGAACAGAAAGTATGTTGGAAAATCTCAATTTTTAAATAAAAAGCAGGTAGATAAGATCTTTGGAAAAACAAGTGGAAAATCAGCTCTGTATGATAAATCAGCTGGCATGAATAATACCCATATCAACAAACAGGAAAATTCAGCCTCAACTAATAATTCAGGCAATAAAAATAAAAAATCCAGAAAATAATTATTATTTTTACAATATAACTGAACTCATTCACAGGAATGAGTTTTTTTATTTTTATTTTTGCAAAAAGATCATTACATCATATGTCGCTTCAAATAATCAATTTAACCAAAAAATTTGGTGAGCAAACTGCTCTTAACGATATTAATATCACCATTGATAAAAATGAGATCATAGGTCTTCTGGGACCAAACGGTGCAGGAAAATCAACTTTAATGAAATCTATTGTAGGGGCACTAAAGATTGATGAAGGGCAGATAATTTTTAATGATAAAAACATTTCAGAACACGAAATAGAAAGCAAGAAAAACATTGGATTTCTTCCTGAAAACAATCCTCTTTATCTGGAAATGTATGTGAAAGAATACCTGCAGTTTGTCGCTAATATTCATAAAATATCTGAAAGCCGGGTTAATGAAGTGATAGAGCTTGTAGGAATTACACCTGAAAAGTCTAAAAAAATAAGTCAGCTTTCAAAGGGGTATAAACAGAGAGTCGGTTTAGCACAAGCTATTATCCATCAGCCAGATCTGCTAATTTTAGATGAACCTACCAATGGTCTGGATCCTAATCAGATCATCGAAATCAGAAATGTAGTAAAAGAAATTGGCAAAGAAAAGACTGTTCTTCTCTCTACGCACATTATGCAGGAAGTTGAAGCCTTATGTTCACGTGTCATTCTTATCCATAAAGGAAACATTCTTCAGGATTGCCCGATCGATGAATTTAAGGGGAAATTTGCCAGTCTGGAAGAGGCTTTTGCCAGCTATACATCGACTTTACCGCTATCTTAAATGGCTTTATATTTGATTAGGTTCAGGTAATCTAATTTTAAAACCTATTTGCCATGATCAAAAAAATTTTAATGGGCACGTTTTTTATAGCCCTATTTTCTACCGTTAATGCTAATAGCCTTAGCGAAAATCCGATTATACAATCCAAAAGCAGTTCAGCCTATTTTCAGCAGGTTCCTAAAACAGTTATTATTAAAACTAAGAAGTTTAAAGTACGAATTGATTTACAGCCGAATGGAAAATACCTTTATCAGGCTTGGGGTGCCAATTCAAAAATAACCTCGAAACCGAATATGATCATCAGCGATGGTGAATTAGTTCCAGATGGTTCCGGAGGAAACTATTACTATGACTTTACAAATAAAGGGTATCATTACCAGATTTGGAGAAATTATCTTACCGATTCAGCGAAAAAAGCACCTTACACACTTGTTGTAAGTGATGAAAACGGTAATACTGTGGTAGAACAAGATGGACAAGTCGTTAAAAAATAAAATAAAAACTCTCACTATCAAGGTGAGAGTTTTATTTTATGCTCCCAGCTGTTTAAGCTGTGTATAGAAATTACTATCTGCAAAACTATCTTTTGCTGCATTATAGCCTATATTAAAGATCTCTTCTAAGCGATCTTTTTTTCTTTCAAAAGTTCCATAGCTAGAGAGTTCCTGTGATGAAATAAACCAGTCACAGTAACCAAATTTTCCTTTTTCAATTCTATAAGAAAGAAGATCATAAGAACGGGAAACAATGGCTTTGATCGATTTTAAATCTTTAATATCGATCTCATGAGGCGGAGATACAAAAACTCCAATTAATTTATCACACTCCTCTCTGATGATATCTGCCGGAAAATTATTTAACACCCCCCCATCACAGAACATTTCTTCACCAATGATATAAGGGGTTGTAATCCCTGGAATTGAACATGAAGCAATGATAGCGTCTGTCACCATAAAGTTGTCATCAAATATCTTCTCTGTCCCCGATACCAATTCTGTGGCAACGATTTTTACTTCTTTATCCAAATCTCCTAATTTCATATCATGAAAGATCGGTTTCAGATAATTTGTAAAAATAATAGAAGAAACTAATCCAGGTTGATTGAAGGCAAAATGCTTCCAGTTGAAGAAATAAACTGAGTTGAAGAATTCCAGAATTTCTTCCGGTGTTTTACCTACAGCATATAAACATCCTACAATAGAACCGGCACTGCAACAAGACAGTACATCAATATCAATATTCTTTTCAATTAAGAATTTTAAAACTCCGGCATGTGCAATACCCTTGGTACCACCTCCTGATAAAACAAGCCCTACTTTCTCAAGATTCATAGAATAAAATTAAGAAAACAGGGCGAGAAAAACAGATTATTTTTTATAAATATGCCAATTTTAAAATTATTTTAATAAAAACTCCTGCATAAATCTTATGGTCGCAAGACGTTGGAAATCTATATTTTCCTTTTTCCGAAAGCCGTGACCTTCGTTTTTAGCTTCCAGATACCACACTGTTTTCCCCTGAGCTTTCAGTTTATCTCTCATCTGTTTGGCCTCTGAAACGGGGACTCTCGGATCATTGGTACCCTGAATAATAAACATCGGCTTTTTGATTTTGTCAATATTGTTCAGAGGGGCAATTTTTGTAAAGAATTCAGCCATTTTGGGAATTCTTTCGTCCCCATACTCTACTCTCCGTAGATCCCTTCTATATTCTTCTGTATTTTTCAAGAAAGTATTAAAATCGGAAATCCCTACAACATCTACAGAACATCGGATTTTATCTGCATATTCATAAGCAGTAGCCAATGTCATAAATCCACCATAACTGCCTCCCATAATCATTATCCTGTCTTTATCCAGTTCGGGTTGTTTTGCAATCCAGTCTAATAAGGCACCAATATCTTTAACAGAGTTCATTCTTAAATCCCAGTTATCAGCAGCTATAAATGTTTTTCCATATCCTGAAGAACCTCTTACATTTGGAAGGATCATTGCGATACCCATTTCATTGGTGAAATAATTACCTGAACCTAATGATGACGCCATAGATTGGCTTTCAGGACCACCGTGTATGGAAATAATAACAGGCCTTTTACCTGTAAACTTTGATGAAGCAGGATAATAAAATCCAGTAATCCGGGTATGATCAAAACTCTTCCATTCTATTAATTTTGGAACGGACATATCTGCAGGCTGCATCTCTCCCTGCTCACTTTCTGTCCACCTTTCAATATTTCGTGAAGCCAGATCGAGTTTATAAATATCTGTTCCGCTATTGGCTGCTGACTGTGAAAAATAAAGTGACTTACTATCACCTGTGAATTTTGTTCCTCCGATCAGACCCATAGGAATCTTATTGATTGGAGTATACTGGTTGGTATTTGTATCCAAAAGATACATTTTATTAATTCCATTTTCATTGGTTACAAAAATCAATTTAGATTTATCTTTTGATACTTCATAACTTTCAACATTCCAAGGAATTGAACTCGTTAAATAGTTGATCTTTTTTGTTTTTAAATTTAAAAAAGCCAATCTATTAAATTCATTGTCTCTGTCTGTTGTATACCATATTTCATCTGGAGTTTTTCCAAAAGAAGCTCCGGTCTGTACCACTCCTTTTTCTTTTCTATCTGTAATAGATTCAAGATTTTTAGTTTCCAGATCATAGATGTACAGATAAGAATCATTAGCTGAAATATGTTCATCAAGGAGTATTTTTTTTCCATCATCTGAAACATCATTAATTCCCCAGCCACCACCTTTTACCTCTAGGATTAGTTGTGTATTTTCCGGATGCAAAGGATCCATATAATAAATATCTCTATCCCCACCATTTCTCTTTGTTGATGTAAAAAAGAATCCTGATCCATCTTTTTTCCAATTAATACCACTGTTCTGGCTTCTTCCGCCATCGGTAAGTAATTTAGATTCGTATGTTTTTAGATCCAGCTTATACAGCTGTCCAAATTCATTCCCTCCGGCATCCCTTATGTAGATCAGATATTCTCCTTTTACCGGTTCATAACTTGCAATATTCACTGGTTCATCAAAAAAAGTAATCTGTTTCCTATCTCCCATGGGGCTGGAAATTTTATGAAGCTGATTAGTTGATGCAAAACGGGTTGTTGCGATCAATTCTTTGCCATTTGGATGAACATCGGCTAATCCAGCATTTCTGGTTTCAGAATATTTTTTAATTGCCTGGGCTAAAGCTTTTGGAATAGGTAAAATATTTTCTGCAATAAGGTTTTCATTAGGGCTTACCAGCTCATTTTTTTCTTGTGCTGAAAGAACCATCCCAGCCATAGAAAGAGCAATCATGATATATTTATTCTTCATATTTAATTTTTTACTGAAATTAAATAATTTTCAACAAAAAACCACAGATAAAATCTGTGGCTATATACTTTCTTAAATTAGAATTAAGATTTATCAATTTTAGAATCATACAATCGAAAAAGCTCAACATAATCTGCCTCAGTTTTCGCTCCTTTCAATTTTTCTTCCAAATCCGGATAAGCCTTAAGCATTTTTCTAAATGCCCCTTTAAAATCATTAAAAAATCCTGAATACAATACATTCTTATCCTTATCAATAATATATCCTTTGATTTCAAGCTGAACACGAAGTGCCGGATTACGATAATCTTTATACCAATTTATATTTCTACCTTCATACATAATTTCAATTAAACCTTTTTCTTTCGGCAACCTTTCTGCGGATTCGAAATACTCATGTTTTACATTATTTTCATCCGTAATTTTAATGTACTTTACATCAGTCGGCTCTACCCAGGTCTCATTTCCTTTATCATCTTTCATTTTCATTTTAAATAAAATCGTAGCAAAATAATATTTCTTATTTGTGAATCTACCTACATTTCTGATGGTAGCTTTGATCGTATCATTAGAGTTTTTTAAAATATATTCCACCGGGAAAAAACCTTTATTTTCCTTCTCCTGAGAAAATATAATCAGCGAAAACAAAGAAAAAAATAAAATTAATGTATTTTTCATAATTAAAAAATTAAAAAAAAGCCCAGACAAAATCTGAGCTTTATTATATTATCTGGTAATATTCTATTTTATAAATTAAATGTGAATTACTTCACCATAAGCAGCAGCAGCAGCTTCCATGATAGCTTCAGAAACTGTTGGGTGTGGGTGGATAGATTTGATGATCTCATGACCTGTAGTCTCTAGTTTTCTAGCGACAACAGCTTCAGCAACCATATCTGTTACTCCTTCACCGATCATATGACATCCTAACCATTCTCCATATTTAGCATCAAAAATAACTTTGATAAATCCATCAGTATTTCCGTTTGCGGTTGCTTTACCACTTGCAGAAAGAGGGAATTTACCAACTTTGATCTCATATCCTTTTTCTTTAGCCTGCTTTTCCGTAAGACCTACAGAAGCAACTTCAGGGTGGCAATAGGTACATCCAGGGATATTACCGTAGTCAATTTTCTCTACGTGCATTCCTTTGATCTTCTCAACACAAGTGATTCCTTCAGCTGAAGCAACGTGAGCTAAAGCCTGAGTTGGGATAAGATCTCCAATTGCGTAATATCCAGGAACAGATGTTTCGTACCATTCGTTTACTAAAACTCTCCCTTTATCAGTCTGGATTCCTACTTCTTCTAAACCGATATTTTCAATGTTAGCAGCAATACCTACCGCTGAAAGTAAAATATCCGCTTCAAGAGTAATGTTTCCATTAGCTGTTTTTACGTTTGCTTTAACACCTTCTCCGCTAGTATCTACACTTTCTACAGAAGCATTCGTCATAATTTCAATTCCTGATTTTTTCAGAGATTTTTCTAAGTGTTTAGAAATTTCTTCATCTTCAACCGGAACGATATTTGGCATAAATTCAACAACAGTTACTTTTGTTCCCATTGTATTATAGAAGTCAGCAAATTCTACTCCAATAGCTCCAGAACCCACAACGATCATAGATTTTGGCTGCTCAGGAAGTGCCAATGCCTGTCTGTATCCGATTACTTTTTTACCATCCTGAGGTAAGTTTGGTAATTCTCTTGAACGTGCACCTGTTGCAATAATGATATTGTTTCCAGCATATTCAGTTACTTTACCATCTTTATCTGTAACAGAAACTTTTTTATCTTTTAAAACTTTAGCCGTACCAAGAATAACATCAATTTTATTCTTTTTCATCAGGAACTCAATTCCTTTGCTCATTTTGTTAGCAACACCACGGCTTCTTTGAATTACATTTGGAAACTCAAAACTTGCTTCCACTTTGTTCAAACCATAATCTTCTGCATGATTGATATAATGAAAAACCTGAGCAGATTTCAATAAAGCTTTAGTTGGTATACATCCCCAGTTAAGACAAATTCCTCCTAAGTTTTCTTTTTCGATAATTGCAGTTTTGAAACCCAATTGTGCCGCTCTAATCGCTGTAACATATCCACCAGGACCACTTCCGATGACAATAATATCGTAATTCATTAGCTTAAAATTTTTATGCGAATTTAAGGAAAAAATATTGGATGTAACGTATTTATGAAACTTCATATTTTGTAGAAGATATAGACTATTTATATACTTATTACCGCATAAATAATACATAATCAGCTAAAAAAGAAGGGTGTTTTTAGATAACATTTCCTCCACATCCCCTTATTAATAAAAAATAATCATCATTTTTTTCAACAACTAGTATATTTTTTTTATTTTTATAAAAAAAAACAATGAAAAATTATTATTTGGTTATTTTATTATGCAGCGTATTCGCAAATGCACAAGTCGGTATTGGTACAACAAATCCCAACAGTACATTAACAGTCAATGGCTCTTTAGAAGCGGATTACAAGGAGATTACAGCAGCTACTTATGCTATAACATCTACGGATCATTATCTGACTTACAATGGAACAGCTCTTACTACGTTTACACTTCCTGTAATAGGAACAGGTACTACAAGCTATACCGGAAGAATTTACAAGATAAAAAATGTATCTTCATTTAATATTACTATTCAAGCCTCCAGTGGAAATACACTAAGAGCAGATAACACACCAGTTCCAACTTTTACAGTTCCACCAGGAGCTTATGCTGAAATTGTTAATAATATTAATACGACGGGTGGAACATGGGATTTATCTTTTTCTGCTTTACCAAAGCCAGGAAACGTTGAAGTTTATGGTACCTCTTTATCTATTCCTCCTCATGGTGCAGGTACTGCCCCTGTTGCTGACTGGACCAACCATACGAATGCAACATTCGATACAGGTTCAGGTACAGACAGATGGTGGGTAATCAGCAAAACTTCTTTTGCTTATGCCCATACGGCGAATTTTGCTAACACCAGCAGAATGACCCTTGTTTATGAATATCAGGGAACTCCTTTCAATATTACCAATATGTTTCCTATCTTAACGGCTGGTAATAATTCCAGTTTTCCAGACGTATTCACTGCATCGTTTGTAAGTCTTGCGAATAACGGGACTGCCGGAAGAACCAGAATTACAGTATCTGTTGCCCGTATTGATTTTACCGGTGCCAATGGTTCAAATAATAGTAACTGGACGGGGACTTTTATGCTTAATTTATTGTTAGCAAGAAGAGTATTCTAAAAATTACCACAATATAACTATCTATAAAAAGAGCAGGAAATACCTGCTCTTTTTACATTTCAATGCTATTAATATTTTCAAGTAATCTAAATGATTACATTTTTTTCAGTAATTTTTTTTCGTTTCGATATTTCCAATTTAAAGCCTTTAATTGGTCTCGTTTCATCTTTTTGGTCGCTAGTGGATGATTCAAAATAAGTTTCTTTTCTCGATTGTATCGTTTATCCAGCTCACGTGATTTCATATTAACCAGTTCACTTTTCGAAGGATGCGGCGGAGGTGTTGGATGTCTTTGTGCTGAAACATTCATCGATAGGCCTACTAATAATAGTGTTGATATAAATAACTTATTCATGATATTTACTTTTATGAATGGCTTTAACAAAATGATTACGATTAATTAAATTCATTCAGGTTTACAGTCAATCTTACATATATCGTACCAGCATTTTTGCAGCAATTTATTGAACTTCAATATTCTGCTTTAAAGGCAGGTTTTTGGAAGAATTTCCGACCATAATTCGGTATGTTCCCCGTTCCACAGTCCAATTCATTTTTTCATCTAAAAATTTCAACTCTTTAATAGGAAGTTCTATGGTCACCTGCTTTGATTCTCCCGGTTTTAGATATACTTTCTGAAAACCCTTCAACTCGATCACTGGTCTAGAGACTGAGGCTAATACATCTTTTACGTAGAGTTGAACCACCTCACTTCCATTTGTTGATCCCGTATTTTTAACATTAACTTTAGCAATCACGGTTTCATTTTCAGTGTACTTTATTTTATCCAATTTTAAATCCGAAATTTCAAAAGTTGTATAGCTTAATCCAAATCCAAAAGGATATAAAGGTTCACCACTTAGGTCATAGTAATCATTTCCTCTTCCGGTTGGATGGTGATTATAACTTAACGGAAGCTGACCTTCTTCAACAGGAAAAGTAATGGGTAATTTTCCAGATGGGCTTTCTATTCCGAAGAGCACTTTTGCAATTGCATTTCCACCTTGCTCTCCTGGATACCAAACATCTAAAATCGCTCCTACCTCATCTTTCCAACTGGTTGTTTTTATAGCGGAACCACCTATTAAAACTACTGTCGTAGGTTTATTTAATTTTGAAACTCTATGAATAAACTCTTCTTGATTTCCGGGAAGACTTAAAGAAGAACGGTCTTGAAATTCACCTTCATGAATTCCGGCTGTAATAATAATATGATCTACCTCTTCAGCAAGCTTTAAAGCTTCATCAAAATCCTTTTGGCCATCAGGTATTCCATAGTTCCATATCAGCTCTATATGAGCTTCGCCTCTGTTTTCCCTAAATTCTATCTTTAAATCATACTCTTTATTTTTAGTAAAATTAACCTCAGCAGTTTGAGTTGAATAGCTAAGTTTTTCCCAACGATCAACAATCATTTTTCCATCCAAAAACAATCTGAATCCATCATTTCCCTGCAAGCCCAATTGGTACTTCCCTGACTCCGGAGCTTTTAATTTCCCGATCCACTGCACACTGTAATTATCCGGCTGTAGCTTTTCCTGATCCGGCGAATATAAGGTCCATTTAAAACTCAATTGTTCATCCTGTCTTTCAAAAGCAGGTTTTCCTTTCAGATCACTATTTGAAAAATAGCTCCCTTTTAATCCTTGCTTATTGTCAAACAACAAAAATTCACCAGGAACTGTCTTTAATTTTTTTAAATTCCAGTCAATCCCTTTTGAATAAACAATATCAACATTTTTATTTTTACAAAATTTTTTGATTCCTTCCAATATACTCACTTTGCTTTTTCCTGGCCCGGAATATCCACCTAATCTTGCATCAGCAGCATCCGCTCCAACAATAAGGATCTTTTTCATATGCTCAGATACAGGAAGGGTATTTTCTCTGTTTTGAAGGAGAACAAACGATTCAATTGCCGCTCTTTCCGCTAACTTTGAATGGTCAATTTTCTTCAAATCTTCAATATCCTTATCTGACACATATGGATTGTCAAATAATCCCAATTCAAACTTCGCTCTTAAAACCCTTGAAACGGCGTCATCAATTCTTTCTCCTGAAATCCTGCCGTCTAAAAATGGTGGAATAAACAGTTTATAGTGTTTGTAATCTGTTTGAAAAATAACATCTAAACCGGAATTAATTGCCTGCGCAGAAGCATCATCATAATCTTTTGCTGTAAAATGCAAGACATTCGCTCCACCTACAGCACTTGCATCACTAATCACGAAGCCTTTGAAATTCCAGTCTTTTTTCAATTTTTCAGTTAGTAACCAATGGTTGGCTGTGGATGGTCTTCCATCAAGTAAATTATAAGAGGTCATTACAGATCTGCTTTTTCCTTCTATAAATACTTTATGAAAAGGAATTAAGTGAGTTTCTTCCAAATACCGCTTACTCCAATGAATCGGATAAGAATCTCTCCCACCTTCACCTACGTTGGCGAGGAAATGTTTTGGTGTGGTAATGATTCCAAGATTTTCGAATGAACTGACAAAATTCACTCCCATCACAGAAATTAAAAAAGGATCTTCACCATAGGTTTCTTCCGTTCTTCCCCATCGCACGTCACTGGCAATATTGACTACCGGGGTTAAAATCTGACGGATTCCCCGTAATTTTGATTCTTTAGCAATAGCTGTTGAAACATCTTTCATTAATGAAGGGTTAAATGATGCAGAGAGGGCAATTGCCTGTGGAAAAGCTGTTGCGCCTTCACGCATTAAACCATGCAGGGCTTCATCAAAAGGAATAATGGGAATTCCCAATCTTGATTCTTCAATAAAATATTTCTGGATCCTATTGATTTTCTTTGCCAGCCTCTCTCCATCTTCGTTTGCATTATATTTTAGCATTTGCCCGGCTACTCCATCACCTTGATTTCCAGCACTCACCTGTAGTCCAAAGATTCCGTGCTGATATTGTTTTTTTGGAATACCATCAAGATCTCCGGGAATCATGAAACATTGCCAGAACTTCTCTTCAGGAGTCATTCTTTTTAATAAATCCAGTACTCTTAGCTCAACTGGTTGTTTAGAATCTTTATATAAAGGTTTTTGTGCAGAAACGACAGTCATATTCAGAAACAAGGCCACTCCAATCAACTGATTACGATACGACTTCATTACTGAATTATTTGAATTACTGTTGCATACTTCAACTGTTTTCTTTCATCAGGAACTTGAACATCAATTCTATTCCCCTGTTGTTTCCATTTAATTTTAGATGAAATTCCTAAAATCTTTATTGATTTCGGTTTAAAGTTTTCAGGAATTGTAAAGTTCAAATCTGAAGGTGAGGAATAATCGGATTTTTCCTGAATATGGAAAATATTCAGCATTTTTCCGTCTTTACTTTTAGTGTAATAAAAATCTCCTTCATGATAAGGCGCGACACTTCTTGTTGCAAACACCGCAGACTGATTTTTCTCCATCCATCCGGAAATTTCCTTTAGTCTTTCATACACAACTGCATCATAATCACCATTTGGACCTGGAGCAATATTCATCAGATAGTTTCCACCTCTTGAAATAATTTTAATTAAAGTTTCAATAATCTTTTGAGACGATTTATAATGATCGTTAGGAACATACGAAAAGGAATCTCCCATTGTGATGCAGCTTTCCCACGGAATTGACAGTGGTTGCTCAGGAACTGCCTGCTCTGGAGTAATATAGTTTTCCCATCTTCCAGGAACAGTTCTATCTACGATGATAATTCCCGGCTGATTTTTCCGGGCCATATTCCCAATCTTATCCATATCAATATCCTGTTCTACCTTAATGGTTCTCTGCCATTCTACATGAGGATCAATCGTATTAAAAGGTCGAACCCAGCCTCCATCCAGCCAAATAATATCTATTTTCCCATAGTTTGAAGTGAGTTCATTAAGCTGATTAAATGTGAATGTCTTAAAGTTCTCCCATCTTTCAGGATATTTTTTCGGATCGTAGTTTACATTTCTGTCTTTAGGTGGAAAATAAGACCACCAATAATCATTAGAGTGCCAGTCGGGTTTTGAGAAATAGGCACCAATCTTAAAACCATCTTTTCGAAACGTATTAAAAATCTCTTTTGCAATATCTGCTTTGGGATTCCTAGAAAAAGGTGTCTTTGGAGAAGTAATTTTATAATCTGATTCCCTGGTATCAAACATGGCAAAACCATCGTGATGCTTCGTTGTAAAAACAACATATTTCATTCCCGCCTTTTTCGTAGCATCAGCCCATTTTTGGGGATTAAATTGAGTCGGATTAAAAGTAGTCTGCAGGTTTTCATAATTCTTTACGTATTCATTGTATGTTTTCCCATGCTCGGACTTACGTTGAGTCCATGATTCATCTTCAGGACATAAACTCCAGCTTTCAACCACTCCCCATTGGCTGTAGGTTCCCCAATGCATAAAAAGTCCGAATTTTAAATCCTGCCAGTCTTCCAGGTTTTTCACAACTAAAGGATCAGTAGGCTTTTCATAACCTTTTGAAACATTATGTGCCTGTGAAAAAAAGGTTGCAGAAAGAAAAAATGATGCAAGAAAAAAGGTTTTAGTTTTTTGTTGGATGAGCATAGAGAAATACTTTTCGCTAAAGTAATAATCCTGTTATGAATTCGCAAAAAATAGTTTTTTACTCAAATTGCTGATTACTTAACAACAGATCATTCAGATTTATCTACAGATCTGTGATCGTTTTTAGTTCCCACAGACTTCACAGATCTTTTCATTTTTATCGGAGATAAAAACCTTGAGCTTTAAAAACTCAATACTTAAAAAAACTTAGCGCCTTTGCGTTTAACTATTCTTCAGCTGCTTTAATGCAAAGTTTTATAATGATGCTGTTTAATTTAAGTTAGCAAAGAATAGCTTCGCTTAAGAAGCTTCTGGGGAAAATATAAAAATCTTTGATTTTTCAAGAACTTATGTGATCTTCTTATACGGTATGTATCAAACCTAAAATAACTAAAGTGTCTAAAAACTTTTGTGTCTTTTGTGGTTTAAATTAAATTTTGTAATGTAACATCAATATCCGGAAAAGAAAACCGGAAATTATTTTTCACCAATATTTCTGGATATACATTTCTGCTTTTTAGTAAAAGTTCTGTTTCTGTTCTCAAAAATATAGATGCAATTTCTAATTGCCAGATCGGAGCATTCATTCCAAAAGGCATTCTTAATCGAGCTCTTAACTTCTTCATCAATTCTTCATTGGATAGAGGATTCGGTGCTGTTACATTAATTGGACCTGAAATATTTTCATTTTCAATGATCCATTCTACTGCACGACAGAAATCATCTACATGAATCCAACTGACATTTTGATTTCCATTTCCCTGTTTACCTCCTAAGCCCAATTTCGTGATCTGACGAAGTTTTGGAAAAGCACCTCCATTTTTCCCTAATACAATAGAAGTTCGTAAAGCCACTTTTCTTACCTCATCATGTCCAACTTTGAAAAATTCTTTTTCCCAGCTTTTACAGATATTCATTGAAAAATCATCGCCAATAATTCCATTTTCTTCTGTATTCAAATGCTTTTCTGAATGCACATAAATGGTAGCTGAACTTGCATTGAGCCAAACTTTAGGCTTGTTAATACAGTTATCAATGGCTTGCTGAAGCACTTTTGTACTTTCAATTCTTGACGTATAAATTTCTTTTTTATTTTCATCAGTATACCTGCAGTCAACGGATTTCCCTGTAAGATTGATTAAAACATCAGAATCTTCAAGGAAATCTTTCCATTTATCTAATGTTTGGGCATCCCAATATACTTCGTTTTTGCGTTTCGGATTTCTGGTTAAAATATAAACCTGATTTCCTTTTTCTATAAAATATCTTTCTAGGTTTCTTCCAAGAAAGCCGGTTCCAGCAGCTATAATTATTTTCATGATTATTGGGTTTAAGGTTTAAGGTTTAAGGTTTAAGGTTTAAGGTTTAAGTAAAATACTTTCTTAGGAAACTTAAACCTAATTAAATGATATATTTTTTTACTTTGACTTCAATTTCAGAGCCTTCGGCAAGCATTACGGATATGGGTTCCTGATCATTTAAAAACTCAAAATCCTTTCCATAGATACTACGAAACTCAATGTCCAGTTGATAGCTTTTTACAGGATAATACTCCCATTTTGGATGGCAAACCTCATATTCAGATGTTTTACTATCTCTTTTGGTAAAGCCATAATAATGTTCGGTAATGAATTCAAACTCTGAGTTACTTTCCATTGGTAATGCTTCACTATCTGCTATCACCTCGATAGAATGCCAGCCTTTATCTTTCCATGAATATTGAACTTTCAGTTCACTATCTTCTTGATGAATCAAGTTTTTCATCGGCATTGTTTTGTAATTCTCTTTGTAAAAAGAATTGGCTATAAAACTTAATGCCCATTTCGGAACAATCTCTTTAATGAAAACAACTCCTCTTTTCCAGGTGTTCTTTTCTTTTTTCTTTACATAAAAACGAAGATTTACTTCTTCAAAATCCCGGTAAAAAGGGATTGACATTCCCAGTAATTTTGTATTTAAAAACATAAAGCCCACTACACTTACATAACATTTTCCATTATAAAAATCGAGTTCGGTACCTTGTGGAAGGTATTTTTCCAGAATTTCCGGACTTACTTCATAATTGATGATGGCTAATTTGCGCCATTCGGCTTTTAGAAAGTTCATGATTCAGCTGCTTTTTTAATGGTTGCATTTCTTTCCAGCAAAAAGCCTTTAAGATAATTTTTAAGGAAAAATGTATTAAACAATTTTCCGACAATGTTAAATGGAGATTCAAACTCGAAAATATCTGTCATTATTGTATTTTTACCTTCTTGTTTAAACAAATGCTGGTGTTTTAAAGATTTAAAGGTTCCTTTCAACATAATATCTGTAAACTCATAAGGTTTTTCCATGCTGCTTATCTTTGAGGTATGCGTTTGATAGAATCCTAAATGTTTTGCTCTCCAGGTTACCGTTTCATTCAATTCTATTAATCCACTTGTACGTCCTGCAATAGCTTTTTCCTTAGTTTTGAATGTTGACTTCTGGTGTAAATCAATATCTCTCGCCAGATCAAAAACTACATCAATATCAGCTTTAATAATCGTTTCTAAACAAATTCTACACATACCAGTAAA
The DNA here is from genome assembly GCF_058790395.1 of Chryseobacterium sp. FW101-FHT12H09. Taxonomy (NCBI): domain Bacteria; kingdom Pseudomonadati; phylum Bacteroidota; class Flavobacteriia; order Flavobacteriales; family Weeksellaceae; genus Chryseobacterium; species Chryseobacterium sp. FW101-FHT12H09. The sequence goes on from NZ_JBYTCP010000003.1 coordinate 682,182, forward strand.
TTAAAGTAATTAAAACTATTGTTCTGTAGATAATCCAGCTTATTGTTGGAAGAAAATTTAATCTTAAAATTTTGCATCTTCTTACATGCTCAAAAAGCATGATAGAAACGATCATTCCAAAATAAATAATATAGAAAACAGAATTGAAATTGGTAAATAAAACAGGTATTAAAAGTAGCGTTCCAATCAATGACACGGTCATCATATTCCCCAGGTAATCCCAGATCTTATCTTTCAAATACTTTTTTAAAAATAGGGTTTGCCATGCAATTTGTCCTAAACAAACTATAAATTCCCTAAGAAAATTATGACCTAAATTCAAATTAAACTTACCTGTGTACAGACTCAAAATATATGCTGAGAAAAATACAACAAAAACCATGTATGTCAACCTGTATTTTAAATTAAAATCCGGAATACAAGATTGATCTGAATAGTCTTTTTTTGATGGAATAATCTGCTTTCTATTGTAAGAAACAAAAGAATATAATTTTTTAAAAAACCAATACAAAGATTTTATTCTCGCTATTTTCTCCAATACCGGAAATGAATTTCCAATGATTAAAAGTAAACTGTCCAAACCATAAACAACTTCATTCTTATTGTGATCAACTAAAGCGATTTCATTTTTTGCACGGTTAAAATCTACAATTGATTTGTTTTTAAAAGTCATTTCACTAAATGCTTCTCTTCCATTTTCATCAAGCATTCCACATTTTGTAAACCCTTTTGAATAGATATTGCACATAGGACATTCATTGTCGTAGATGAGGGTGTGGTTTTTTAGCGTTTTCATTTTGTATGTTTTAAAGATTGGTATATTTTGTAAGTCTCATAAGTGTATAAAAATGCTAACACCGGACTGTATATAAGAGCAGCTATCAGAATGAATCCAAAAAAATTTGTAACATCATTATCATTTGGATTTAATCCTACTACAGCAACAGAGAGCCAAACAGGAATTATGCCTATTCCGTAAACAATATAGACTATTGATTTTTTCTTTTGCTGAAGAGCTTTTATGAAAAAGCTTATTAACTGTGGGATTCCCACTATGAAATAGAATAAAATAAATCCTACTCCTAAAAATACACCTATAAAAGCCGCTGTGATTCCCATTATTAAACAAGATAATTGAATATAGTAGTCATAGGTTATCCATTTTTCCATGTCAATCAGTTTTTAAAAGTTATTCTTTTTCTTCTTCCGAAATAAAAGATCAGAAATAAATGAATGATTAAATTTTTCATAATTATTATATTTTCAATAATTTTTGAAAGTTAATTTGAAATAAAAAAGGATTTTGAATCCTTTCCGTGCTATAAATTATTCTTTTTTAGATAGCCTGATATTTTATCATATAGATGGAAATGACAAGTTCCATCAATAATTGTATCATATTTCCCTTTGTATTCAAAAATATAAATCCCTGTAGTTGTACATCCACCATTTTGGGGTATCTGACGTATCCTGTTTTCAATATCGATGAAGTAGGCGAGTTCTTTTTTATCTATTTTCTTTGACCTTTGACCTCTCCAAACAAAATAATCATTCCCTTTATTTTCAAGGACCACAGAATCCGCATTATGATGAAAACAGCCCTTAGATTGATAAATTAGTTTTACATTACTATCTTTCAAGCTTTCAAATGCTAAATTTGCAATCTTTTTAATTGACTTATCAGGATTAATACTTATTCTATAATTTTTCGACTCAGCAACAACCTGTTCTTCATTTATTTTATCTCCAAAAAGATTGGTGTACACAAATGTATATTTTCCTTTATCAATACTATCAATTTCAATTCTCTGATCTAGGCTCGGAGTATATTCATCCGGCTTTAAACTCCTAAAAACCTTATTATTTCTCAGAATAGTAATTTCAAAGAGATCATAAAACCTTTTATCTGATTTGTCTACACTCTCTATGTTTATATCAAAACTCGCATACACCTTTTTTTGACAGCTCATCATACTCGCTAATAAAAATAATAGAATAAACTTTTTCATTCTCTTTGCTACTTCAATAAGTTCGTAATCTTTCCTACCAACCAGTGATCATCACTCTTAATCGCCAGATCCATAATGTTATTGATCTTTCCAGTCACTGAGCTAAAGTCCTGCATTAATTTAATAAACTCCTTAGCTTCGTCTGAATCATTATCTTCAATGTTTTTCAACTCTTCTAAAAAAGAAATGACAGGTGCAATTTCTCTCTTTCTGCGCTCCTTAGTAATTTGCTTAAATAAAAACCAAACATCCTTTTCTGCGATGAAATATTCCTTTCTGTCTCCTTTCACTAATTCTTTCTTTACAATCCCCCAATCCATTAAAGCCCGTAAATTCATATTAGCATTTCCTCTTGAAATTTCAAGCTGCTCCATTACCTCATCTGTAGATAACGGTTTCCCACTTGCCAGAAGCAAAGCATGAACCTGTGCCATAGTACGGTTGATCCCCCAATTGGTAGCAAACGTTCCCCATGTCTGAATGTATTTTTCTTTAGCTTCTGAAAGTTTCATTTTGTTTTCTTTTGAATTTCTATTACAAATGTAATAATAATTTTCGAACTTTCAATAATTATTGAAAGTTAAATTTTTTATTTTTTAATATATATTTTCCTAATAATATTCCCATTTCAAATTTAACTTTTCACGCTGTAACAAATCTCTTATAACAACGACTATTAAATAATAATCTTTATAGTAATGAAATATAACAAAATTGCATCATTACTTTTTGTTTTGTCTGCAGGAAGTATGATGTTCGCACAAGATGACTTGATCAACAAGTTAAAAAACAATCAATCTCAAAATGCCAATTTTAAATTTACCACTCTAAAAGATGTTGGTGCTACTTCGGTAAAAAATCAGGGTTCTTCAGGAACATGTTGGAGCTATTCAGGAAATTCTTTCCTGGAATCTGAAATGCAGCGTATGGGTAAAAAACCTGTTGACCTTGCAGAGATTTTTACGGCGAGAAATTCTTATCACGACAAAGCAAAATTATATGTACTAAATAGCGGAGCAATCAGTTGGGGTGATGGTGGAGAATTACATGATGTAATCAACATGTACAAAAAGTATGGAGCTGTTCCTCAGGATGTTTATACAGGATTAAGACCTGGGCAGACTACCAATAATTTTAAAGAAATGCAGGATAAAATAAAACCTGTATTAGACAGTTTGGTTCAGGCAGCTACAAAAGGCAAACTTTCTGATAACTGGATGTCTTCGGTAGATGCTATACTCGATGAATACTTAGGAAAAGTTCCAACAAACTTTACGTATAATGGGAAATCATATACTCCAAAAACATTCGCTAATGAAGTAGTAGGAATCAATGCTGAAGATTATGTAGAATTATCATCATACAAAGATTATCCATATTTTCAGAAATTCGTAAATCCAATTCCTGATAACTGGAGCCATGATTCTGACTGGAACGTTCCAATGACAGATATCACAGCTATTGTTGATAATGCAATATCTAAAGGATATTCTATTGGTTGGGCAACTGATGTTTCCGAGCCTTATTTCTCATACAAAAACGGAGTGGCTTATGTTCCGGATGTTAATTTGGATCAAATTACTCCTGAAGTAAAAAAAGAATTATTCACTGAGCCTAAAAAAGACAAAACGATCACAGAAGACATGCGTCAAAATGCGCTTAATAATCTTTCTACTACGGATGATCATGGTATGCACATTGTGGGATTGGCAAAAGATCAGAGTGGAAAAGAATATTATATGGTTAAGAACTCTTGGGGTGTAACCAATGATTTTGAAGGATATATTTATGTAACAAGACCTTATGTTGAATATAAATCAACTGCTATTTTGGTACATAAAAATGCAATTCCAAAAAGTATCTTAAAGCAATTAAAGCCTACCAAAAATATTGGTTTATAAGAGTCACTATTGTCATTTGATATGACAATTTTAGATATTTAAATCTGTTAAAAAGCTGCTCTAAGAATTTTTAGAGCAGTTTTGTTTTTTACGAAATGCTAATACACTGATTCCAATAAGATGTTTGTATTCTAAAGACGTATCATTAATTTAAACAGAAAACATCAAAATACATAAAATTAACTCCCTGTTATAAGAATTAAAACACTAACAATGATTTGAAGTGAAACCAAAAATATTATATTTGTGATCAATCAACAAATCAAAAAATATGAAAAATTCAAAAAAATTAACAAAGTCAGAATTAAAAGGAATTAATGGCGGAAATGCTCCTGAATGTCCAGTTGGATCAATAGCATGTTATCATCGGCCTCAGAATGGCATTCCCAGCTATTGGACTTGTGAATTAAGTAGTGTTGGGTGCAAAAGTTAGAACCTATTAAAAACCCGCTTTCAGTATTTCTGAAAGCGGGTTTATTCTATTATTTATTCCAATTAAAATATCGCTGGATATTTTTGTGGGTTTGTTTCATTAAACATCGCGTAGATCTTTTCCACCATATCATCTGATGATGGTTTACTGAAATAATCTCCATCACTAGCATAAGCAGGTCGGTGATCATTTGCAGCAATCGTTAATGGATCAGAATCTAAATATCTAAAAGCTTTTTGCTTCTCTAAGATCTGTTGAAGAATAAATGCTGAAGTTCCACCTTCTACATCTTCGTCGATAACGACTAATCTGTTTGTTTTCTTTACACTTTCAGCGATTTCATTTGTTAAATCGAAAGGAATTAAAGATTGAACATCAATTACTTCTGAAGAAATACCTAATTTTTCCAATTCTTCAGCTGCTTCCATAACGACTCTCCATGTAGAACCGTACGTTACCAAAGTTACATCTTTACCTTCTTTAGTTACTTCAATTTTTCCTACAGGAACTGTAAATTCACCTAAGTTATCAGGTTGTTTTTCTTTTAGTCGATATCCGTTCAGACATTCAACAATAACTGCAGGATCATCACTTTGAAGCATTGTATTATAGAATCCGGCTGCTTTTGTAAGGTTTCTTGGAACAAGTACCAGAATTCCTTTTGAAAGGTTAAGGATTCCCGCCATTGGCGAACCTGAATGCCAGACACCTTCTAATCTATGTCCTCTTGTTCTGATGATCACAGGAGCTTTCTGCCCGCCTTTAGTTCTGTATTGAACAGTAGCTAAATCATCGCTCATTCCCTGAATACAATATAAGATGTAATCTAAATACTGGATTTCAGCAATAGGTCTTAGCCCTCTCATTGCCATACCGATACCCTGACCTAAAATAGTCGCTTCACGGATGCCTGTATCTGCAACACGAACTTCACCATATTTTTCCTGCATTCCTTCTAAACCTTGGTTTACATCACCGATATTTCCGGCATCTTCACCAAAGACAAGTGTTTCAGGATATTTTTCGAATATTTTATCAAAGTTATTTCTTACCACTACTCTTCCATCTACATCTTCTGAGTTGTCAGAATAAACAGGCTTAACCTCTTTAATATTTTCTGCTTTCCATTGAGACTGAGAATATAAATGAGATGAATAGTTGTCTTTTTCCACTTCCAAAATCTCATTGTATTTCTGCATCAATTGGTTTCTTTCGGAAGTGCTTGTACCTCTTGTAGCCAATAATGATATCCTTACTAAATGGAAGATATCTTTCTTAGCTTTAGAAACTAATTTATTAAACTGCGCAATGTAATTTTCAATCTCTGCATTTTGTCCTTTAAGATTTTCAACCAAAGGTAAAATAGATTTCGATAGATCAGAAATTGTTTTCTGGTAATTTTCCCAAGCTATTTTCTGGCCTGCCTTTACCATTTTTTTAGCTTCCTCATCTATGGCATCCAATTCTTCAGTTGCAGCAATAACCTCTTCTTTTCCTTCAATTTCAATTGAGTAATTCAAAATCCATTCTCTGAATTTTACTAATCCATCAAAATCAGCTTCCCATGAAAGACGCTCTTCATTCTTATATCTTTCGTGAGAACCCGAAGTAGAGTGACCTTGAGGCTGCGTAACTTCAATTACGTGAACCACTACAGGAACACTTTCTGTTCTTGCAAAATGTTCTGCTCTAGCATATGCGTCCAATAAAGCTGGATAATCCCAAGCTTTTACCTGAATAATTTCACAACCCTGATTTTCACCTTCTTTTCTTTGGAATCCGCTTAACATTTCAGAAATGTCAGCTTTCGCTCTCTGATTCTTAGTAGGTACTGAAATCCCATAACCATCATCCCAGATTGAAACGATCATAGGAACCTGAAGCGCACATGCTGCGTTCAATGTTTCCCAGAAATGGCCTTCTGCTGTAGAAGCATCTCCAATAGTTCCGAAAGCAATTTCGTTTCCGTCCATTGAGAACTTCTCAGAACCGTCAAATTTTACTGATTTATATATTTTTGAGGCCTGAGCCAATCCTAACAATCTAGGCATCTGACCTGCTGTTGGAGAAATATCTGAAGAAATATTTTTCTGAGACATCAAATTCTTCCAGCTTCCATCTTCATTTAAACTTCTTGTTGCGAAGTGACCATTCATTTGTCTCCCTGCTGAAGCAGGCTCTCTCTCAACGCTTGTATCAGCATATAACTGTGCAAAAAAGCTTTCAACCGTTAAGGCATCTACAGCCAATGCAAAAGTCTGATCTCTATAATATCCTGAACGGAAGTCCCCATTTCTGAAAACTTTCGCCATTGCCAACTGTGGTAACTCTTTACCATCACCGAAGATCCCAAACTTAGCTTTCCCAGTAAGAACCTCTCTTCTACCCAGGTAAGACATTTCACGAGAAATTCTTCCCAACTTATAGTCTTCAAGTATTTGATTTTTAAAATCTTGAAAGGAAATCTTCTGTGTTTCAATATAGGTTGTTTGCATAGCCAAATATAAAAATTTTTAGTTCTCGAAGTATTTTGCTAATATACACTTTTTAAATTAATTTTAATTTTTAATAATCTTTTTTAAAAATTTGATAATAGAGGAAATTGTGTTTTATTTTAAATAAATTTGTATAAATGGAAAAAAAATCACCGCATATATTAAATGCATCGAGTAATCTTTTAGGGTTTTCTTTGATCATAATTACCTCATTGAAAATCACTAAAATCAGTGTTCATACTTATTTAGATGAGTTTGCGGGAATTGCCTGTATTCTTTTTGCATGCAGTTGTTTCTTTTCATTTTTAGCAATAAGATCTAAAAGTGAAAAAAGAGAAACCAAGTTTGAAAACATTGCGGATTATTTATTTTTAATCGCATTATTATGCATAGTCCTAGCTGTTATAATTGTTACACTAAGAATAATTTAAACATTTATAGATAGTTTAGAAATAATGATCAAATAAAACAATTTACAAATCCACTGACCGCTTTATAATCAGATTCGCTTTATTTTAGGATAAATTGAAGATTACGACATTTAAGTATTTTACCAATAATTGATTATGACAGAGAATTATATCAATCGGATATACTTGGAAACCTTAATTATTTTCAGAATGAATGTCTGATCATTCACTGCTTTTTATTAAAACTTTCTTTCAATTACATAATCTAACATACTGTGCAATGATCTTTTGGCTTCAGAATCGGGAAATTCATTAAGAAGATCCTTTGCCTTTTGTTGAAAATCTTTCATTACACGAATTGCATAATCCAAACCACCTGAACTCTTTACAAAAGCGATTAATTCTTTTACACGTTTTTGGTCGTTATTATAGCGTTTTATAGTATTTAGATAATATTTTCTGTCTTTGTCACTCGCAATTTTCAAAGTATGAATTAAAGGGAGAGTCATTTTCTGTTCTTTAATATCGATACCAACAGGCTTTCCAATAACGTTTGAACTTAGATAATCGAATAAGTCATCTTTAATCTGAAATGCCATTCCCGTATAAGTTCCAAAATCCTGCATTCTTTTAGCAAGCTTTTCTTCTGCATTATTCGATAAGACTCCTATTTCACAACATGCCGCGATCAATGTTGCTGTTTTCTGACGGATAATTTCATAATAAACATCTTCTGTAATATCGAGCTTTCTTGCTTTTTCCAGCTGAAGAAGTTCACCTTCAGACATTTCTCTGATTGTTCTGGAGATAACAGCCAGTAAATCATAGTCTTTATGATCCGTTGATAATAACACTGATTTTGACAATAAATAATCACCTACCAAAACTGCAATTTTATTTTTCCATAGTGCATTAATAGAGAAAAAATTACGTCTTTTAAAACTTTCATCCACAACATCATCATGAACCAGTGTCGCGGTATGGATCAATTCTATCATGGAAGCTCCGCGATAAGTCTTTTCATTAACATCACCTATCAGTTTCGCACAGAGAAATACAAACATCGGACGCATTTGCTTTCCTTTAGTAGTAACAATAAACCGAGTTACTTTATCTAATAAAGGGACTTTACTCTGCATTGATTCATAAAACTTCTGCTCGAAAAGTTTCATTTCTTCATTGATCGGTTGTTTGATTTCTTCTACAATATTTGCCAAAATCGGTGAGTGATGAATAAATAATTATTAATATTCACAAAGATAATTTTTTTCGGGTAATTTTAGTAGAAAATTCAATCTTTGAGTTGTTCTTTTGGAATAAAATACAGACTCTGCTTTACGGTTCCTAATGGATATCTGAATTTTTCACCTGAAATATACAGTCCTCGATCATCTACTGCTATTCCTTCGATTTGCCCAACAGAGGTAGCACTTCCTAAATAGTAGTGTCTGGGTTTTTCTTTAAAAAAGACTCCAGGTTCTGTTTCCTTAAAGATATCCAGAAAAACTTCTGTTTTTTTTGTATAACCCACTAAGTAAAGTTTTTTATCAAAATAGGAAGCATCCGTTACTACAAAATCAGTTTTATATGTTTCAATTTTCTCAGCTTTTTGCTGTTCTGAAGTTCCTGGATCAACAATATAATGTGATGTTGCTTTTGCAGCCCATTCTTTAGTAAAAATATGCAATTTACCATTCAAATAGATCATCGCTTCCGCATCGAAGTCGTTACTGGTATTTTTTGAAATAAATTCTTTCTGTTCAGGATAGTAAAAAGAGATCTTAATGCCATCTAAAGTTCTTTCAGAATCTGGAACTTTAGAGGTATTAATCATAACAAGATTTTCGTAAGGAACTTTGTAAATCGTAAGATCTTTTCTGGTTCCTGTATTGTTTCCAAAATCTCCGATATAAAAGTTTTCACCATCATTGGTTAGTGCTTCCCAATCTTTATTAATTAAATTAGTTTTGAAAGTCTGAATAATTTTCCCATCATTTTTATCTATTTCAAAAATTTCCGGTTTATTACCGCTGTCATTGAAAGTATAAAGTTTTCCATTGAATAAATTCAACCCTGAAGTTTCCTGAACCTGATCTTCAAGAAAATTGATTCTGTATTTTTTTATTTTAAGAAAATCGGCCTGCTGAGAAAAAGCAGCTTGAAAAACAAAGACTGTAAAAATGAGGATAAACTTTTTCATTGAATAAAAATACGGTTTTCACTGCAATAGATTGATCCGCAGTTTAAATTAAATCTATGAAAAATAAGTTTTAGCTAAAGCCAATTTAGACAGACTATATCACAATCTAATAAAAATTCATGCCGACTTCTGTTGCTTACGTGCTTTCTTCTCAAAATAATCTTTTTGATACTGTCTTACTGTTTTCCCCGTTCCATCGTGTCTCCAACCCGGAGAGTTGAAAATATAATTAATCCTGTCCGAAAATTTTAATCCAGGCTGTTTGATATCTTTCCAGATTCTTCTCCATTCATATAATAATACCGTATCAGGTCTGTTATCGGGCATCTTAGGATAAATTCCATATTTTACAGGTGTATCCGGATCTTCTTTTTCAAAAGTTCCGAACATTTTATCCCAGATGATGAGGCACATTCCCATATTCCTGTCCAGATATTTAATGTTGCAGGCATGGTGTACACGATGGTGCGATGGAGTGACTAAAATATATTCTAAAAATCCCATCTTTTTTACAGTCTGGGTATGAACCCACGTTCCATATACCTGTCCAATAGCATATACCACCATGATATGCCATGGATTAAAACCTAAAAAAGCCAACGGTGAAAAGTATAAATATCTATAAAGGGGTTGTAAAACAGGACTTCTGAATCCCGTGGTCAGATTAAAATATTCTGAATTATGATGGGTAATATGAACAGCCCAAAAAGCTCTGGAATGATGATCAACATAATGAAGCACATAATACGCAAAATCAGTGATCACAAAACAGATAAGCCAGTACCAAACTGTAAAATCCCAGGAAAAAAGTCGGTGATTGTAAAAGAAAAACATCACTCCCATTGCAAAAACCTTCATTATCAAATCCAAACCGAAGTTCATCAATGCCAAATAAACGCTTGTTGCTACATCTTTTTTATCATATAGTTTAGCCTCGGAAACATGGCTATAAATCATTTCAGCTAAAATTACAGTAGCATGAAATGGAATTGCCCAGGCATAGACATTTTCTAATCCATCTTCACCCAAAAAGTAATTCATTGTTACTAATTTTTGTACAAAGGTAGGATATTATAAAAGTCAGAAATCGGATTGAATTATTTTTAATGAAATTTTAATCGGTAACCTTATTGGCTAATTGTCCACATGCAGCATCAATATCTCCGCCACGGCTTTTTCTGATCATTACAGTAATGCCGGCATTTTCAAGTTGACGAACATAATTTTCTTCTGCCTGTTTATTGCATTGGTCATATTTACCATCACCGATCGGGTTATACTGGATAAGGTTAACTTTAGAAGGAACTTGTTTACAGTATTTAATTAAAGCTTTAATATCTTCATCACCATCATTGATCCCTTTCCATACACAATATTCAAAAGTAATTGTATTCCCTGTTTTTTTGTACCAGTATTGAAGTGATTCCATAATATCAGTTAATGGAAACTTATCTGAAAACGGCATGATTTCATTACGTTTGGCTTCTATTGCCGAGTGAAGTGATAAAGCCAGCTTTACCCGTAGGTCATCATCCGCCAGCATTTTGATCATCTTAGGAATTCCTGAAGTTGAAACAGTAATTCTTCTTGGAGACATTCCCAGGCCTTCAGGTTGAGTAATTTTTCGAATCGCTTCAACTACATTTTTGTAATTCATCATTGGCTCCCCCATTCCCATAAAAACAATATTGGTAAGAGGCCTGTCAAAATACATTTTACTTTGACTGTCGATTAGAGCGACCTGATCTACAATTTCAGCAACTTCAAGATTTCTCATTCTCTTCAACCTTGCGGTAGCACAGAATTCGCAATTTAATGAGCATCCTACCTGTGAAGAAACACAAGCTGTCGTTCTCGTTTCTGTAGGAATTAAAACGGATTCCACCATTAAGCCATCGTGAAGCTTCACCCCATTTTTAATAGTTCCGTCTTTACTTTTCTGAAGTTGGTCAACGGATACTGGATTAATGGTATATTCTTCGGAAATTCTATCACGAAGCTGTTTCGAAAGATTCGTCATTTCATCTATAGAATGGAGGTTTTTACTCCACAACCAGTCATAAACCTGTTTCGCTCGAAACGGTTTTTCTCCTAAAGTCAAAAAATAGTCTTTAAGCTGATCTAGTGATAAAGTTCGGATATCTTTCATTGTAAGGTGGTGATCTTAGGTTGAAGGTTGCAGATAACTAATACCTGCAACCTATTACCTAGTATCTTTTATAAAATTAACATTGCATCACCGTAAGAATAGAATTTATACTTTTCTTTTACGGCTTCCTGATAAGCATGCATTATAAAATCTCTTCCTGCAAATGCAGCAATCATCATCAATAATGTAGACTTTGGGGTATGGAAGTTGGTGATCATTGAATTGGCAACTCCAAAATCGTGAGGCGGATAAATGAACTTATTTGTCCAACCGTTAAATGCAGAGATCTTCTTGTTTGAAGAAACTGAAGTTTCTAATGCTCTCATTGTTGTAGTACCCACAGCACAAACTCTTCTGTGTGCATCTACTGCTTTATTAATGATATCAGCATTTTTCTCATCGATGATGATCTCTTCAGACTCCATTTTATGCTTAGAAAGATCTTCCACCTCAATTGGATTGAAGGTTCCTAAACCAACGTGAAGGGTAACTTCTGCAAAATCAATTCCTTTGATTTCCAATCTCTTCATTAAATGTCTGGAGAAATGTAAACCCGCAGTAGGTGCTGCAACAGCTCCTTCAATTTTTGCATAGATCGTCTGATATCTTTCAGCATCTTCAGGCTCTACTGCTCTTTTGATATACTTTGGAAGCGGTGTTTCTCCTAATTCTTTTAATTTTGTTCTGAATTCTTCATAAGAACCGTCAAACAAAAATCTTAGTGTTCTTCCTCTGGAAGTTGTATTATCGATAACTTCAGCAACTAAAGACTCATCTTCAGTAAAAAACAGTTTATTACCGATTCTTATTTTTCTGGCTGGATCAACCAATACATCCCAAACGCGAGTTTCCTTATCAAGTTCTCTTAAAAGGAATACTTCGATTTTAGCACCTGTTTTTTCTTTATTTCCATAAAGACGTGCTGGGAAAACTTTAGTATTATTGAAAATAAATAAATCCTTCTCATCGAAATAATCCACTACATCTTTAAACAACTTGTGCTCTATCGTTTCTGTTTTTCTGTCAAGAACCATTAGTCTGGCATCATCTCTGTGCTCTGATGGATGTTCTGCCAATAATTCCTCAGGAAGGTCAAAATTAAAATCGGATGTTTTCATTTTTTTAAATTACGGTTTAAAAATTATTGAAATTACAAGTGTAATTTTCGGTGTGCAAATATACGACATTGAATACCCCTTTGTCAAGCTTTATTTAATAAAGCTGTTAAATGGTTAATATTCACTATACGTTTCAATGCAAAAAAACTGTAATTTGGCCATCTAAAATTATTAATTATGAGCAAATATTCATTAGAAGCATTCGTTAATGAAACTAAGGAAAACCCACAGGAAAGGGATTATTTTGAACTTGAAAAACCTCAGCTTTTAGAGATCAATCTTAATAACCAATCGGTTTGGACCAAAAGAGGAAGCATGGTTGGATATATAGGAAATATTAATTTTGAAAGACAAGGTATGATGTCTGGAGGATTAGGAAATCTCTTAAAAAAAGCAATCAGTGGTGAAGGAACCAAATTAATGAAAGCGGAGGGTACTGGAAAGCTTTATGTGGCAGATTCAGGGAAAAAAGTTCGCATCCTTCATTTAAACAATGAATCTTTATGTGTAAATGGCAATGATGTTTTAGCACATGATCAAAGTATAAAAAGTGATATTACCATGCTAAAGAGTATCGCAGGAATGATGGCAGGTGGATTATTCCAGGTTAAATTATCGGGAACGGGACATATCGCTATTACCACTCATGGTGAACCGTTAACACTTATGGTAACTCCAGACAGCCCTGTTTTTACAGATCCTAACGCAACTGTTGCGTGGTCTGGAAATCTAACTCCTGAACTGAAAACCAATGTTTCATTTAAAAGCCTGATGGGAAGAGGTAGCGGTGAGGAGTTTCAAATGAAATTCTCTGGAAATGGCTGGGTTCTTATTCAACCTTATGAAGAAGTATATACTGTAGAAAAATAATACATTTAATATAAACATTTCGTGTAGTTAAACTCCTTATTTTTGTTAAACATTAAAACAAAAACAAAATGGGTAATCTTCTAAAAATATTTTTTTTGTTGATTCTTTTTCCTATCGTTATTATTGCCCAATCATCAAAGAAAAACTATGAATATAATATAGATCTGCTTCATATGAAAAATGATGAAGTTATGGTTTCTTTTACTCCACCTAAAAACAATCTGGAAAAAGGGAAATTTATTATACCCAAACTTGTTCCCGGATTTTATCAGGCTATGAATTTTGGGCAATATGTTTCCGATGTTATTGCGACTGACAAAAATGGAAAGAAAATACGAACGGAACGTTTAGATAAAAACAGCTGGATGGTGAATGACCTGAAACATGTGAAAAAAATATCATACCTGGTTACAGATGGTTGGGATTCTTTACAACAAAATACTGACGGAGCAAAATCTGCGGGCAGTACTTTTAAAAAGGATAGTGTTTTTGTCATCAACTATAATTCTTTAGTAGGCTACTTTGAAGAAATGAAAGATGCTCCTTATGAAATCAGTATTAACAAAAATAAAGATTTTTATGCTTCCTCCGCATTGGATTATAAAAAGAAAAATGATAGTACTGATATTGTTTGGGCAAAGGATTACCGGAAATTAGTAGACTCACCTGTGCTCTATTGCGTTCCTGATACCACGTGGTTAAAAATAGGAACTACTGAGGTGCTCGTATCATTTTATAACAATAAAGAGCGGCATTATTCCCAAAAAATAGCAGATCATATAAAGACTATTTTAGAAAATCAAAAAGCTTACTTAGGAGGAAAACTACCTGTTGACAAATATGCCTTTTTGATCTATTTTGAAACTTCAAAAGAAAGGGGATCTATTGCCGACGGTCTTGAACACTCGAGGTCTACAGTCTGCCTATATCGTTCCGGAAATATGAACTTTTTACCGGATGCTTTAAATAGAGTTGCTGCCCATGAGTTTTTTCATATTATCACACCACTCCACATTCATTCGGGAGAAATCCAGCACTATGATTTTTTAAATCCTACCATGTCAGAGCATTTATGGCTTTATGAAGGTATGACAGAATATGCAACCATACATATGCCTATCAAACAAAAGATGATCAGTCTGGCAGATTTTGAAAAAAAACTGGAAGAAAAGATACAGGGTATGAAGGAGTTTGATAATACATTATCTTTTACGGAACTGAGTAAAAATGCAATGGAAAGACAAGATCAATATATGAATTTCTATCAAAAAGGACCACTACTCGGATTATGTTTAGATATAAAACTACGCGAACTTTCTGGCGGAAAAATGGGTACTCAGGATCTTATGCAGCGGCTCATGAAAAAATATGGCGAAGATAAATATTTTAATGACAATTATTTATTCGATGAAATCACAAAAATGACTTACCCCGAAATACGTACATTTTTCAAGGATTTTATAGAAGGTACAAAACCTATTCCTTTGAAAGAATATCTTGCAAAAGTGGGTTTCACCTATGATGAAACCACTGGAAAGATAGGTACTTTAGTAAACCCTGATTCAAAACAGATTGCCTTGAGGAAAGCATGGATCGATCAATAGGTTTTCAATATCTATACAAAGATTGATGACATCACTTCTCTGTTATACATCCTTATAGAAAAACAACCATAACTTACTCTTAACAACTATCCTTAATAAAACCTGTGTATTATGAGAAATATACTAACAAGCCTGCTTTTATTAGCAATAAATATCACTCATTCACAAATCTCAAATGTTGAGAAAGTGATTGATTCCAGTGTGAAAGATGATAACTTTAACGGAGCTGTTTTAGTAGCTCAAAATGGCAAAACTGAGTTGCTTACTTATAAAGGCTTATCAAACAGACACTATAACATCAATTTCTCAGATGATACTAAATTCCATATTTTTTCTTTAACTAAATCATTTACTGCAGTAATGATCATGCAGCTTTATGAAAGAGGAAAAATCAATCTGGATGTTCCTATTGCTACTTACTTACCGGACTACAAAGGTGAGGCGGCAAAGAAGGCAACAATAAAAAATTTGTTAACTTACAGTAGTGGTAGATTCAATAAAGATCTAAGCTCCCCGGAATTGATCCATCAGGCTTATGATAATACGATCTGGAATCTGGATGACTTTATTACTACCTTTTTGTCTGAAAAGCTTATTGACAAACCCGGTACAAAGTTTAACTACAATAATGGAGATTATATCCTTCTTGGAAAAATTATTGAAAATATCTATGGTAAATCCTATGAAGAAGTTTTAAAAGAACAGGTATTAGTTCCTTTAAAAATGAACAACACTGGTCTGCTGCATCATAATGATATCATTCAGAATATTGATGATGGTTATACAGGTGCAGATTCTGACGCATTTGCACTCCATACACCTACCAATACCTATATAGATAATTTGTATGCTGCAGGAGGCATGTATTCTACACCAAAAGATCTTTTGATCTTTGATCAGGCCATCTTCAATCATACTTTATTAAAAAAAGCTACTGTAGATACTATGCTCACTCCTTATAAAGAGCTTGGTGAAACTGCTTTTAGCTTTTGGGTTTATCCTAAAAAATTTGGTAATATCAATACTTTATTTGTAGAACGCCAGGGTGAAGGTTATGGGCACAGTTCAAATTGGGTCCATTTACCAGAGAAAAATCTAACCCTAATTATATTATCAAATACCAAAGATATTAAATACCTCAACAAAATGAGAGAAAGGATAATTACCGCCTATTATGGACAATAATCTGTTAAAATAAATTCTTAAGTTAAAGAAACTACCCATTTCTGTTGGGATTTTAATATTTTTAAAACCTCAACAATCTCTATAAACAGGAGAATAGATTGTTGATACCTTGATTTTACAAAAGGTTAATGACAGATGAATTCTAAAAAAACACTTCTCATATTAGCCGGTGGCTTAGGCAGCCGGTATAAAGGACTTAAACAAATCGATGGAATATTGGATAATGGCTCTCCTATTCTTGAATATTCTATTTACGATGCATTAGCGGCTGGCTTTAATAAGATAGTTATTGTTATCAATCGTTTTATTCCTGAAAGCTATATAGAAAGGCTGGAAAATATTTCTGCTAATAACAATTTTGAATTGCATTGGGTATATCAGGATATCAACCAGTATGTACCTGGTAGCTTTGATCATTCATCCAGAGAGAAACCCTGGGGAACAGGACACGCTGTTCTCTGTGCTAAAGAATATATCCATGAACCTTTCGTTATGATCAACGCAGATGATTTTTACGGAAAGGAAATTTATCAGCTGGCTTCAAATGAGATTGATCATCAAAAGATTTCAAGTTCACAGTTTGAACTTATTGCCTACCCCATTTCTACAACATTAAGTGATAACGGTACAGTAGCCCGTGGGATATGTACAATGGATACTGAAAGTTTCCTGATAAAAGTGGAAGAACAAACTTCTATCCGAAAAGAGAATGAAACCATTATCTACACGGACAACGGGAAAAATATTGAAGTAGATCCGGAGACTTTGGTGTCTATGAATTATTTCGTTTTTCATCCAATCATCTTTGATTTACTGGAAGTTTATTTTAATAATTTTATAAAGTCTGATCCACAGCCCAACCAAGAATTTTATATACCCGCTGCTGTACAGAAAATGAAGGATGAAAAAGGAATCAAAATATTGGTCAAGACTTCACCTTCTCAATGGATAGGGATGACTTATTCCGGTGATAAAAGTATTTTAAAAGATTATCTTGAAACAGAAATTCAAAACCATCAATATCCACAAGATTTATGGAACTTAATCGCATTATCTTAAAATTTATTGACGCTGAAGATTGTACGGTCAGTCCGATTAGTAATGGATTGATCAATACGACCTATCTTGTAGAAAACAATCAGACTCAGGAAAAATACATTCTGCAGAAAATCAACACTGAAGTTTTTAAAGATCCTGAACGGATCATTAATAATCATCTTAAAATAAATAAAATCCTTCAGGAAAATGATTATCAACTTTACATTGCAGAACCTGTTTCCTCCTCTTCAAAAGAGTTCTTAATAACGGATGAAAATGGCCATCAGTGGCGAATGACTGGATTTATAGACAACAGCATTACTTTTCTTACTGTCCCTTCTGCAGAAACAGCCTTTAAAGCAGCCCAGGCTGTGGGTTATTTTCTTAGTATGATCAATAATACCACAACTCTTCCTGTTATTGAGGATCCTTTACCTGATTTCCTCAATTTTGAAAAGAGAATTTTAGATTATAAAATCTCATTAGAAGATGGAACTTCTGCTTTAAAAGAAAGTGCAAAAACTGAAATAGCATTGATGAATCAATTATTGGAGTTACCTCATCAATGGATCAAAATGCAAAATAATGGTCAACTGCCCAAAAGGATCATTCATGCAGATGCGAAGATCAGTAATATTCTTTTTGATCAGAACCATGATCCAATGGCTGTAATTGATTTAGATACTATAATGATTTCTACTATTCTGTATGATTTTGGAACTATGATTCAGTCGTATACCAATACTACTAATGAAGATGACGGAACAGCAAAAGATAATTTTAATCCCAATATTTTTAAGTCTGTGAAGGAGGGCTTTTTATTTCATTTAAAGGATCAACTGACTTATGAAGAGTTTGAAAATCTCGATTATGCAGCCCAGGTTGCCATATATATCCAGGGACTCCGTTTCCTTACGGATTATTTAAACGGGAGTACCTATTACTCCATAAAATATCCTGAGCATAATCTTGACAGAACGAAAAATCAGTTGGAGCTGTTGAAGGGATTAAGAACTTATTTGAAGTTTGATTAATTTACACAATAATCTGACTAATTTGCAAGAAACTAAATTGTTTTAAAATTTTTGTTCTTTTTTGAAAGGTTCTCCATACACTTTTCTCCATTTCATTACGAAAAATACTCGAACTGACGGTAAATCAATATTTTCAGGTACATAAAATTGCAGGTACATAAAAGTTGAATAGACAACGTCACTTCGTGTAGATTTTGAAAAAAACGTATCGAGAAGTTTTTAAATACTAATTACCTTGCGAATGAAAAACTTGATTTCTATATTGCGCATACTTTGAGAAAGATAAAATACAATCAAAATCAGCGTTATCTGCTAGATTCGCGAGAAGCTAATAATCTACTCTAAAAACTCCAGGATCCGTACCCAGTCTTCCAGTTTCTTCTCATATGAAACGGTATGCAGAGGACTTGTTGAAGGAAGTAAGATAATGGGAAGTTTATAATCTTTTCCTAAAGCTTTTTGCAGGTTTTTATACGATTTTCCGCCATTACAAAAAATCGCTTTTACATTAGGATATTCTTCCAGAAGTTCTGCAATCTGATTAGCTTCTTCATTTCTGATTTCGGAGTCAAGACTGCCTTTTCTTTCGCAGGAATCGATAACATCCCAAAGTGCAATGTGATATTTCTTTAGCGTCTCCATTCTTTTTGTATAATCTTCTGTAAAATCCTCACCGAATAGTTCAAAAATGATCTTCCAGAATTTATTTTGCGGGTGGGCATAATACTGTTGCATTTCTAAAGACTTCACACCGGGAATAGAACCTAAAATTAGAATTTCAGATTGAATATCAATAAGCGGAGGAAATGAGGAAATACGGTTTTGCATGGTTCAAATATATAAAATTTGGCTAAAGCCGTTGAATACTTTACAATAAAAAAACGGGCTAAAGCCCGTTTCTATTGATATTTTATTTTTTATAAAGTCTCTTTCAACCAATCAAAGAATTCTCTTTGCCATACCAATCCGTTTTGTGGATGAAGTACCCAGTGGTTTTCGTTAGGGAAATATACTAATTTAGTTTTAAGACCTCTCAATTTTGCAGCCTGGAAAGCTTCCTGTCCTTGTTCATAGGGAACACGGTAATCTATCCCACCCTGGAAGATCATAATTGGTTTATTCCATTTTTCAACAAAGTTACTAGGGTTGAATTCGGTATATGCTTTTGGCATAGGTTTTTCCCATGGAGAACCCAGATCCCAATTAGCGAACCAAAGCTCTTCTGTTGTTAGATACCAAGATTTCATATCAAACAATCCATCATGAGCAATAAATGTTTTGAATCTGTTATCATGAATTCCAGCCAGCATAAATACACTGTATCCGCCATAACTTGCTCCTACAGCTGCAACTCTTTCTCCATCTACATAGGGTAAAGATTTAGCATAATCTGTAGCTGCCAAATAATCTCTCATTGGCTGTCCACCCCAATCTTTAGAAATCTCCTCATTCCATTTCGTTCCCCATCCTGGCATTCCTCTCCTGTTTGGTGCAACCACAATATATCCATTTGCTGTCATTAGGGCAAAGTTCCATCTTACACTGAAAAATTGTGTCAATGCAGATTGAGGTCCTCCCTGGCAATATACTAGTGTTGGGTATTTTTTATTAGGATCGAAGTTTGGTGGATAATGGAACCATACACCCATTTCTTTTCCATCTGTCGTCTTTACCATTTTCAATTCAGATTTTCCCTGAGCTAATTTTGCATAGGCATCTTTATTAGCTTCTGTGATCTGCTTCATTTCTCCGTTTTTAACGTTTACAGAGAATATATCTGTAGCATGGTTTACATCAGTTCTTCCTACTAAAAGTGTATTTTTAGTATCTGCAAAAATTTCATTAACATCAAAATCACCTTTTGTGATCTGTTGCACTTTTGCATTTTTAGGATCTATAGAAAATAACTGTTTCGTTCCTCTGAATGCTGCAGTAAAATAAATCGTTTTGGAATCTCCACCCCAGAAAACATCTCCAGAAACACTTTCATCCCAACCTTTTGTAAGGTTTTCTATTTTCCCGGACTTCCAGTCCATAATCTTCACATCATTTTTATCGGCTTCATATCCATCTCTTTCCATACTTTGCCAAACCAATGATTTCCCGTCAGGACTGAATTTTGGATTAACATCATAACCTTTATTTGTCTCTGTTAGGTTCTTTGTAGAACCAGAAGCTACATCATAGGCAAAGATATCTGTATTGGTACTTGTTGAATATTCTTTTCCACTTTTTGGCTTAGTAACATACAATAGCTGTAAGGAATCAGGGCTCCAGATAAAATCTTCAGTCCCCCCGAAAGGTCTCTGCGGAGAATCCCAGGTCTTTCCTTCCAATAAGTCTTTTGATGATTCCACTTTATCTGAAGTATTGACTACAAAAACATGGTTATATTTCCCTTCATTGTAGTAGTCCCAGTGTCTGTGGTTCAAATCTGTATAAACCTGTGCCGTGGTTTTTGGGGTATCACTATATTTATCTTTCCCCATTACTTTCTCAACCAAAACCTGTTTGCTGAAAGCTATTCTCTTTCCATCTGGAGAAATTACAATATTATCAGCTTCTCCGATCGTATAAAATTCTGTCCAGGTTTTCCCATTGTCTTTAGAAAGAAAGATTTTATCTCCTTCCTGTGCGTAGATCCCATTCTTATCCCACTGAATAAGTGATTTTTTACCAAGGTCTATTTTTGAAGACTGATTATTAAGAACATTAAGAAAATAGTTCTCATTTTTCGTTTTTTCTGTTTTTAGATCTACCTGTCCTACTTTGTAAATAAGAGAAGACTGATCCGGTGAAACGGCCTGTACTCCCACTTTTTTCAAAGTCCAAAGAATTTCAGGTGTCATTAACTGTTGTGCATTCATTAAAAGTGGGGCTGCTAAAGCCAGCAGACTGTACTTAAGTTTCATAAATTCCTGTTTAAATCAAAGATTGCCAAAGGTATGTAAATGTGTTTAAAATTCAAATTAAAGAAGTAGTTATAATTTGTATTTAATTAATTTTACGTTTAACTATTAAAAACTAATTATCATGAAAAAAATTTTACTTATTACGTTATTCTTTTCATCTTTTTTTCTTTTCTCACAAATAAATATGATTCCTGGAGGTACCCATTATAACGACACCTATCAGGTAACAGTTTATGGAAATGGAACAATTTACTACACTACAGATGGTACTACTCCTACATTGAGCTCCAATTCCGGGGTTAATAGTTTGTCGATTACAATCGATCAGAATAAAGAAATTAAAGCATTTTTAGTGAACGGACAAGGAAGTACTTCAGCTATATTCACCAGAAAATATTACACTGGAGTGATCCCGACAGCAAATATTTATTTTAAAGTTCCTTCAAGTTGGACAAACGGAAGTTGCGCAATGATCGATATGGTAAATCCTAATTCAGTTAACGGTTTTGTTATTGATAATATCTGGCCTGGATTTCCAATGATCAACACAGGATGCGAAGGCTGGTATAAGCTCATAAGAAATTTCGAAAATGCCAATGTAAGTTTCAATAATTGCACTCCATTTTCAAATATCCCTACCAGTATCAGCACCAATGTAATTCCAGTGGGAAGTACGATATATTACGATTTTACCAATGGTGAAATTAGCAATCCTCCTTCGTGTCTCTTTTTAAATACCGATGAAACCAAAGAAAAGAATATTACGCTGGTAAAAGTTTACCCAAATCCGGTTTTTGATGTTTTAAAAATCAACAGCATTAAAGATTTTAAAGACTATGAAATTATAGATACCAGTGGAAAAGTGATATCTAAACATCAGATTTCTACCAACGAAATCTCTATCAGTCATTTAACCTCAGGAAATTATTTTATAAAATTAAAAGATCAGCAAGGAAATGTCATTTTCTTAAAATTCATCAAAAAATAAAATAAAAATCCGTCAGTTAAAAACTAACGGATTTTATTCTGATATGGCTATATTCTATGGCTTAATCACCATCTGAGAACATAGAGTTTGCCAGAGAGGTAATAAGAGAAAGGGCAATACTGAAAATAAGTGCCCACCAGAAACCGTCTACTACCATACTGTCTATGAAATAATCAGCAAGCAGGATGATTAATGCATTAATTACCAAAGCAAACAATCCTAACGTAATGATTGTTAATGGAAGTCCCAAAAGACTTAAAACTGGTTTTACGATCAGGTTTAAAAGACCTAAAACAATGGCGAAAATAATCGCAGTTGAAAAACCTTCAAAATGTACTCCCGGTAAAATTTTTGTTAAAAGGAACGCAACGATTGCAGTTACCAGTAATCGGATAATTAAGTTCATATGATTATTTTTAATAGTTCCTAAATACTTATCAAAACTCATTCCATATAGTTCTCTCAGGACTATTGATAAAAGCTTTTGTAATTAAAATTAAAAAATATATGCTCTAATATTTCTGTTTTCAATGATATAGGGAAAACATCTATTTTTTAAAAATGGGTATTTCCCCTTTTATTTTATAGGATTGAAATCTGGAACTTTACTTCAATGAAATACTAAAAACACTGAACCAACAAAAATTATTAACCCAATCATTTAAAATTTCACATCATGGAAGCTCCAGAACCAACCAATCTTGCCAAAGGCACACGAGTGAGTGCAGGCGAAGCCAGTCTTTGGCATATTCACGAAGAACATATAAAATATGGCTCTATTCAGGAAACAAGAGTTAATTTACGTGGCAGGACTCTTATAAAAATAATGGAAAAGCTAGCTGAAAACGCTGGAATTAATGGTCCTTATATTCGGTCTCAAAGACAGATTGAAACTTATCAGGAATGTATCGATTATATTAATGAACATTATGATTAATCAATTTTTAAAATGATGAAATTGCCTAAGGAATACTTAGGCAATTTGTTTAAATCAACACCTACACGCTTATATTAGCAAAAGTTTATTTTCCAGAAAGTATAAAGGCTCTATAGATCAGTTCAGTATTCATTACAATCGTTTGTTCCGGGGATGATTAGGAGTGTTATAATTTAGCACACAAAATAAATATTCCTTTTTCATATCTACAGAGTATGCGGTTTACAAAAAAGAAAACCTCGAGGACGAATGGGATATGGGGCATGTTTAATCCTGTTGGAAATAATGCTTACCTGTGGTTCTCTGTTCAGGCTTATTCTTTCTAGGATTCCAGATTATTTAAGTCTCATCATAGTAACCAATGAAGTGGCTACATGACTTTCAGAATTCTCACTCTCATCAATTGCATAGATTTCTGTTCTTATAACACTTATCTTACCTCCACCTTTTACTACATAAGATTTTGAAACCAATGCATCACCCATCGCCGGTCGTAAATAATTAACTTTAAGCTCTATTGTTACCACGTAGCAATCTTCTTTATAATTACTCACTGCAGCATAGCCAGAAGAGACATCTACTAAAGAAGCAATCATTGCTCCATTGAACATTCCCGCTTTCCTGGTCATCATTTCCATCTTCGGAATTTTAATGGACACAAAATCAGTTTCCACTTCAAGAAGTTCTGCTTTATAGAATTTTAATGTTTCGGAACGGTTGAAACTATCTGTTATAAGTTGCCTTTTTTCTGGTGTCATGGATTGAAATATGATTCTGACAAAGGTAAGGAAAGGATTGAACTTTTAATTGTATTTTCAACCACAAAAGGCATAAAAGCTTATAAACACCTAAGTTATTTTAAATTTAATATGCTGTATAAGAAATACACTCAAGTTGTAAAAATCAAAGATTTTTTGTTAATGTCCAATCCATTTTTATCAAAGATAAAAATCCTTGCGCCCTAAAAAACATACGCACAATAAAAAAATTGTGTCCTGGCGTTTAACGAAAAATTTTATTTTGAGGTTTCTTCACCTTTGGTTCGCAATGACTAGGCATCGTAGTAGTGTGTTAATTTAATTGTACCGTGAAGTCATCAGATAATGAAAGAACGCCTTCTGTTATGATATTAGGATGACTGCTGAAACCTTTTAATTTTGAAGTTTTTCCTTTTAAAATAAGATCGAGAAGTTGTTTTTCAGACAGTTTTTTTCCAAAAATTTCAAATGGTATTTTAAACCCACAGTTCTTAAAATTAGAACATCCCACAGCTGTATTTCCTTTAAACAGATTATGTTCTTTACATTTCGGGCATTTTGTTTCCTCCCAGGATTGAAGTTCTTTTTTTACAGCAGGCTCTCTTTTCTTTTTTTCCACGACTACCTCTTCTTCCTGTAAGGTGATCACCTTTCCTTTTCCGTCGACCACTTTTTTTGTCAATTCGGAAACCATCTGAATCAACTCTTCTTTAAACTGATTGGCTTCATATTCCCCGCTTTCAATTTTACGAAGTTTTAATTCCCATTCTCCCGTTAACTCCGGGCTTTTAAGAAGCTCATCCTCGATAGTATCAATCAATTGAATTCCCGTTTGGGTAGCATACAGATTTTTTCTTTTCTTTTCAATATATTTTCTTTTGAAAAGAGTTTCTATAATATTCGCTCGTGTTGAAGGTCTTCCGATACCATTATTTTTCAACAATTCGCGAAGTTCTTCATCTTCGACTTGTTTTCCGGCAGTTTCCATAGCTCTTAGAAGCGTTGCTTCCGTATAAGGTTTTGGCGGCGAAGTCTTTCCCTGATGGATCATAGGATCGTGGGGGCCTGTTTCTCCAACAGTGAATTCAGGAATGGTCTGCTCTTCCTCTTTATCTTTTTCTTTATCAGTAGGTTCTTCTTTTGCATCTTTAGCATACACGGCTCTCCAGCCAGGTTCAAGAATCTGCCTTCCACTTGTTTTAAAAGGAATTGTTCCCACTTTTCCCTCTACCAAAGTGTTTGAAATTTTACATTCAGGATAAAAAACAGAAATAAAGCGTTTAGCAATAAGATCATAAACTAATTTTTCCTCTCTGCTTAAATTTTGTGAAGGTGGAACTTCAGTTGGAATGATCGCATGGTGATCGGTCACTTTTGCATCATCAAAAACTGCTTTAGATTTTGGAATCGGCTGCTCTAATAATGGAGAAATAAGCTCCTGATAAAAATACATTTTCTTAAGAATACCTTCTATTTTCGGATAAAGGCTTTCCGATAAGTAGGTAGTATCCACACGAGGATACGTCACATGTTTTTTCTCGTAAAGACTTTGAATATATTTTAGGGTGCTATCTGCAGAATACCCATATTTTTTATTGGCTTCCACTTGAAGTCCTGTCAAATCGAAAAGTCGTGGATTCTTCTCTTTTCCTTCTTTAATCTCAAAAGAAACGATCTCAAAAGGATTAACTTTAAGATACTCCAGACCTTTTTCAGCACGGTCTAACGTTTTTAATCTATCGATCGCCGCATTGAAAATAACATCACGGTATTTGGTTTTTAGTTCCCAGTATTCTTCGGTGTTAAAACTGTCGATTTCTTTCTGACGCTGAACCAACATTGCCAAAGTTGGTGTCTGCACTCTTCCTATGGAAAGAACAACTTTATTGTTGCCAAATTTCTTGGTAAAAAGTCGGGTTGCATTGATTCCCAATAACCAATCCCCTATTGCTCTTGCATTTCCTGCTAAATAAAGATTCTTATAGTCATCAGCAGGTTTTAATTTTTCAAAACCTTCTTTAATAGCTTCTTCGGTAAGCGACGAAATCCATAAACGTTGAATGGGCTTATTGCATTTAGCCTTCTGTAATACCCAACGCTGGATTAATTCTCCTTCCTGCCCGGCATCACCGCAGTTAATCACCTCATCACATTCTTCAACCAGCCTTTCTATTACTTTAAACTGATTTTCAACCCCTCTATTGGGGATTAGTTTTATCCCAAATTGACTAGGGATAATGGGTAATAAAAACAGATTCCAGGATTTGAATTGTGGTCCATAATCGTGGGGCTCCTTAAGGGTACAAAGATGTCCGAATGTCCATGTTACACAATAGCCGTTTCCTTCCATATAGCCTTGTTTAGGTGTGGTAGCACCTAATACTTTGGCAATATCTCTGGCAACACTGGGTTTCTCGGCAATACAAAGCTTCATGAATATTCGGGATTATTGAAAGGGCTGCAAAATTCGGGATTTTTTTTGGATTTTCCGGAAAAAGTTATGAGCGGAGTTTATTGAAAAGAAAGTAAGCCTTGACAAATAAAGATTCATAATCATTTTATCATAAGGATAATGTACCTGATCAATTTGTATCTAAATATTGTCAATTAAATTTTGTAGTTTTGGTTAAGAAGTTTTTTATGGATCTTTTACAAGATAAAAATGACAGCTTCACTCACAGTGAGATTGGTAAACAGGCATTTTGGTATGACTTCATTGTCTCCTTAAAATATCGCTGGCATAGGCGCATAGCTTTGCTTCTTCTTTTTGGACTTCTATTCCTTACTTCAAAAGAGAAAGAATATATTGGATCCTTGGATATCTATTTAAATATAGCCTTTGTTCTTTATCTTTTAATTTTAATTTACCTGAATGTCTATGTTCTGATCCCAAAACTATTAACCAAAAGTAAAATATTCCTATACATTCTCAGTCTCATTGCACTGGCTGTTTTTACTTTCACTTTAGTGATGATTTTTGATCAGGTATTTTATGAATATAGGATTACAAAGAATGGGAAAACAACCTTCTCTTTTGTGAGTCTTCTTCATTTTACTCTTTCTTTTAATATTATACTTGCCTCTACTACAGCCATAAAACTCTTTCAAAATTGGCTGAGGACCCGGGAGAATTTTTATAAAATGCGGGAAATTAATTTTCAAAATGAACTGGCTCTTCTAAAGAATCAGATTTCTCCCCACTTCTTATTTAATACCCTAAATAACGCCAATATCTTAATTGAAGATGATCCAAAGCTGGCCTCATCATTAATTTTAAATCTTTCTGAGTTACTTCGGTATCAGATTTATGACTGTTCCGAAGAATCTATTATTCTAAGTTCGGATATCCACTTTTTTGAAAACTTCCTTTTTATAGAATCTTCGCGAAGAGATGACTTTGAGTATGAAATTTTGGTAACCGGAGAAAAACATGATATTTTAATTCCCCCATTACTTTTTATTCCCTTTATAGAAAATGCTGTAAAACACAACAACAGTTATCAAAAGGCATTTATAAAAGTTCATTTTCATTTAGAAAACAATATTTTGCATTTTACCTGTGTGAACTCTAAAAGATCTGATGAATCAACTGTATATAAAGGAGGAATAGGACTTACTAATATCAAAAAAAGACTTGATCTACTTTATCCTGGTAAGCATCAACTTATTATTGACAATAAACCTTCATCATTTTTTGTAGATTTAATTTTAGAACTATGAACTGTATAATTATCGACGATGAACCTATTGCAAGGCAGGGAATGTCAAAATTCATTAATAAAGTCCCTGAGCTCATCCTTAAAGGTATCTTTAAAAATACTGATGAAGCTAAATCATTTTTGGATGCTCACGATGTTAATCTCATTTTCTTAGATATACAAATGCCCGGTATTAATGGAGTCGAATTTGCCAAAACACTTTCTAAAAACACTCTGGTGATCTTTACCACAGCACATATTAAGTATGCTTTAGATAGTTATGAAGTAGATGCTATTGATTATCTGGTAAAGCCAATCCGTGAAGAACGTTTTTTTAAAGCTGTAAATAAAGCTTTGGAGTATAATTATTTTTTATCAGACTCTTATGAAAAGGGGCAATACAAAGCTTCCGGAGAAAATAGTATCCTGATACGGGCAGACCGACGGGATTACAAAATTCTTTTTGGTGATATTCTTTATATCGAAGGGATGAAAGACTATGTAATTATAAATCTTGGTTCAGGAAAACTGATCACCGCGATGAATCTTAAGACAGCACTTTCTAAAATTCCAGAAAATTTATTTGTGCGGATCAGTAAATCCTATATCGTTAATGTTTCACATATTACAGCAGTAGCCAACCATGCTGTATTTATTAACGATATAGAATTACCTCTTGGAATAAGCTATAGAAAATATTTTATGGAATTTTATAAGGGAAAATCCTGATTTTTACAGCTCAATTCATAAGTGATCAGAATATGATATATTCTTTTTGTTTTTCCCGATATTCTTTTTGATATTGTTTCACCGTTTTTCCTGTACCATCGTGTCTCCATCCCGGTGGATAAAAGAGATATTTTACCCGATTCTTAAAAGAAATTCCAGGCTGAGTAATATCTTTTCCTATTCTTCTCCATTCATAAAAAAGGACGGTTCGGGGATCTTTAGATTTTATTTTCGGATATATTCCATACTTAACAGGTACTTCAGGATCTTCTTTTTCAAATGTTCCAAAAATCTTATCCCAGATGATCAACCCCATTCCCATATTACGATCCAGATATTTGATATTACACGCATGGTGAACGCGATGATGAGAAGGTGTAACCAAAATATATTCTAAAAACCCCATACTCTTAATCGTCTGGGTATGAATAAACGTACCATAGATCTGGATTAAAGAATAAGCCAGCATCACATGCCATGGATTGAATCCTAAAAATGCTAAGGGAGAAAAAAACATATACCTGTACAAAGGCTGAAATACCGGACTTCTAAAACCTGTAGTAATATTAAAATAATCCGAGTTATGATGTGTTATATGTACCGCCCAAAAGACACGGGAATGATGGTCTACATAATGATGGACATAATACGCAAAATCCTGGGCAAGAAACACTGCAATCCAGTACCATATTCCAAATTCCCAATCGAAAATCCGATGCTCATAAAAGAATAGCATAACAAACATTGAAAAGCCTTTCATTATGATATCTAACCCATAGTTTAACAGAGCAAAAAAGACATTAGTAGCGACGTCTTTGGTTTCGTAAAGCTTTTCTTTATTGAAATGGCTATAACCCATTTCAATAAAAATAACTACAATAAAGACAGGAACGGTCCATTGCCAAATAACTTCCTGTCCATGGTCTCCAAAAGTTTTATTAAAATCAAACATTTTTTTCTGCGAAGCTATAGAGTATGAACATTGGAAGTTTTTTTTTTAGATGAAAGTCACTTTTTTTTATACATCTAATATACTTACAATCACCTTAATAATTGATACAAAAAAAAATAAAAATGTACTATTTTTATTTTTTTTTGCAGGTCATTCTCCTTTTTAATCTTTCAACCATACATCATTATATTCCTCAGGATGACGTTTGAACTGAGCAAAAACATAAGGACATAAAGGAACTATTTTAAGATCATTTTCTCGTGCATAAGAAACAAGTCTTTCCAGTAGTATTTTCGCAAAACCTTTTCCTTCGTGCTCAGGATTTACTTCTGTATGATAAACAGTTAATTTTTGTCCAATCACCGAAATATCCATTTTCCCCACTTTTTGATCATCAGAAAATAACTGAACTTCTCCTCTATTGTGCGTATTGATAACAACTTCTGTTCTTTCCATTTTTATTTTTTTTAAACTAATTTTTAATAAAATAAAGATATCATGTTTAACAACAACAATAAATATCCTATGATAATTTCTACCTCCTGCTTTTTACCAGTTTTTCAAAGCCTTATCAATCTTATACAATAACAAATCCCTTTTAAACTTAAAGTTTAAAAGGGATTATCTTTTGAATTTCTAATACATTATATTAGAATCAAGATTACAATTGTGGAGTATTGATTACGATAAGTTCCAAATCTCCTTCTTTTAAAAGTGTTCCGTTACCTACTCGCATTGAGTCTACTTTGAAACTTGAATAATAGATATTTGGTAATTTAAACCAAAGATAAATATGAGAATCTGTACCAACATATTGACCAGCTATAATAGCTGTGCTTGCAGCCACATAAGTCTTATTGTTCATCAATGCTCCGGAGGGCTGGTAACAATATCCTACCCAGGTTACATCAATAATGTCACCATTCTGATAATTATACCCGGATGCCCGGATGTGAAACATCTTACTATCCGTATTTGTTCTATAAGGCATTTTCACATGGAAAATCTTATCGGTATTGTACTCGGTAGTAAAAAACTTAAGAATTCCTTCTCTTGTACTTCCTACATCTTCTGATCTTACAAATTCAGGATTATCGAGATGTACATAGCTGTCAAGAAGATCTCCAAACTGCTCTTCTGTAGGCCTTCTACCTGCCTGAAAATATTCTTTTAATCGTGTAATTATTTTTTTTGCCATGATGACTAATTGATTAGAGTTTTTAATTGTTCTATTTCTTTATTTTGAGAAATCATGTAAAGCGTAAGTTCTTCAATTTTTTGAAGTAGCTTCATCTGAAAGTCCCCAATTTTAACACCATCTTTGATCATTGTTTCACCGGATGGAATTTCCGGCAGATGTTTATTTTCTTTAATATAAGATTCCAATTCTTGTAAATCAGGCATGTGGTAATCAGTTCTGATTGGAGAATAATTATCATAATACTTCTGAAAAACATAATCTGCTGGAACATTCATATCAACAATAACATCTTCAGCATGAATTTTTCCTTTTACAGTAAGTTTCTGATCAGGATTCATTGTTCCTATTCCTACATTTCCAGCATCTCTATTTAGGATGACATTATTTCCAAGTGGATTAATATGAAGTGGGGTTGATGCATGACTCTGTATCCAAGTATATTGTCCACTACATCCGAATCTCAAATTTACCTGAGATACATCTCCTAGTATTAAAGTTCCTTCCTGATCCGGATCACTCAATTCTGAAACAACATTCATTTTTCCATAAGGATTCATTGTTCC
The DNA here is from genome assembly GCF_058790395.1 of Chryseobacterium sp. FW101-FHT12H09. NCBI lineage: Bacteria > Pseudomonadati > Bacteroidota > Flavobacteriia > Flavobacteriales > Weeksellaceae > Chryseobacterium > Chryseobacterium sp. FW101-FHT12H09. Next base: position 713,366 of record NZ_JBYTCP010000003.1, read on the forward strand.
TATTCCTATATTCCCCTTAGGATGTACACATAGTCTTACAGCAGCATTGGTAACAAAATTAATTGCTCCAAAAGTATCACTCAACCCATTATTTACAATATTAAAATCACTATAGGTACCATATCTGAACCCTGAACCGGTATATCCAGAATTGACTTCCAAATCAGCACTTGAATGATATTTGATGGTTAACTTATTACTTCCACCTGCAGCTTCATTTCTATCAAATAAACCTGAAATGTAATTATTGTCGCCCTGCCCAACTGGAGCTTTCACATGGAGCTTTGTTTCAGGCAATGATGTTCCTATTCCCAAATTATCATTATAATGGATATAATGTGTTCTCTGCCCTATAAGAGTATTAGTGTAGATATTAGAAAGTTTCACCTCACTAAAATCCTGCGTATCGAAAGGGCAATGATAAGTAATTCTGATATCATATATATTCCCTGAATGATGAGTGTGATAAATAGTTATTTTATATTGATTAATATTAGCATCCCAGACTATATCTCCAATATAAATATGATTAATAATAGGACCTCCCGCCTCCACTATTCTTGAGGTAGGCGTATACCACACTGCATTATCCGGATTAGATCCCACCTGAAACAGTTTTTTGATATTTCCGACCGTATTCGTGTACATCCATGTTCCCACAATTTCTATTTCAAGAGACCCTGACATTCCTCTGTTTCCCAAAAGAATATCCACAGCCTGATCAAATACATCGTTAGGAAAGTCAACATCTAGTCTTTTTTTTATGTAATTCTTAGGAAACAGTTGTGAATCTTCCAAATTGGCAAAGCTATCCATTACGTCACCAAATTGTGCTTCTGTAGGTCTCTTCCCTGATTTAAAATATTCTTTTAATTCTGTTATTGTCTTTTTTGCCATGATTAATCTGTTTTTAAAACATCAATCTCCTTTTTAATTGAGATCATGTATAATGTTAATTCTTCTATTTTCTGCAGTAGTTTGATTTGGAAGTCTCCTACTGAAAGTCCATTATCCATCATCTCTTTTGCAGAAGGAATTTCTGGGAGGTGACTTTTTTCGGAGATGAATTTTTCAAGATCACCAATCTCCCTTAGATTATAATCGGATGCAAAGACATGATCCGCAGTAGGTGTCGCAGTAATCACTACATCCTTTGCTTCAATTTTACCATATAGAGCCATATTACCTGCATCTGATAAAAACAATCTTGGTCCAGATGATCCATCTGTAGAATAATTCCAGAACTGCAATCCATTACCATAACCTCCTGTCATATTGTAGATTGCCCATTTATTAGCCGTACCAAATGCTGTTTTGGTTGGATTTTGTAAGAGAAGAGCACCTCCTTCATTACTACTAACTTGTGATGCTATAACTCCCTGCACATCTAGTTTCTGCTGTGGATTATCAGTACCGATTCCGACATTTCCATTCGGGATTATTCTCATAAGTTCTGACATCGCAACAGGAGAATCCTGGGCAACCTTTTGATAACTGGAAGACAAAAATCGAATACCATCGTTACCAGCAGTTACAGCGGTCTTATAGCTAAGATAAGATCCACTACTTGACAGCCAGCCAAAAGCTGTTGTATTATCTGCTTTTGCACCATAACTCATATAGGTTTCCGCATTACTTCTTAATGATCCCCAATTATTGACGGAACCATCTTCATAACGGATAGAAAACGCATTGACTCCTGTTGTGCCATCAGTATTGCCCGCCAAAATATTTCCCCAGACATCTAGTTTAGATCTTGGATTACCTGTTCCAATTCCTACATTTCCATCTGTGTTAACCTTCAATCCTATTTTAGCACTTTCAGATGAAAAAAGATTTCCAACCCATAAATCCCATTCATTTGTCATGGGTTGGCGGTCTACATTCTCAGTAGTATTTCCTCGGTTGTCTAAAACATTCCATGCCTGATTTTTATTAATAGATCTGACTTTAACAACTAACTGCATTTTTTGTTCTGAAACACCTAGTGTCTTCAGGGCTCTGATTCGAAATTTTGATAGCCCTCCATTAACATCTACGGTAAAGCATACATTTGTACTTCTATCAACATAATTATTCTTATTTACAGCCCCACACTCTCTCCAAATATTTTGATTATAATGTGAAGTTGCTGCAATATGAGTAGCCGCTGAAGCAATATTTCCTCTGGTATATGCAATAGATATTTCATAAAACCCTGATGCATTAGCAGCTACAGATTCAAATCCGACAAATTCTATATAATCTCCAATTTGATAGTTCTCAGGGAATTCAAGCTTAACATTATACTCAGATATTTTTAAATTTCGAATGCTCTCATCATCCAAATGCACATAGCTATCGATCAAATCCCCAAACTGGCTTTCTGTTGGTCTCTTTCCTACTTTAAAATATTCTTTTAAGGCTGCTATTGTTTTTTTTGCCATAATTTTGTTTTTTCATGATCAGTCCCTCCTCCCACATGGTTGGGAGGAACTGACTCATTTTTATTAATTATAATTAAGGGTTAGTTAGGGCTAACGATAAATGTTTGCTCGATGATCATTCCATCAGTTCCATCGGAAGAAATTCCACCAATGTTTGTTGAAGAATCCGGACTGTACAGGGTGATAATTCTGTCATCCTTACTAAACATACCTGAGGTATTTTCCGCAACAACTTTAAAATGGTAGTAAATAGGATTCCCGTCTGCATCTTTTACTGTAAGCGGATCCAATCCTATTTTTTCTAATCGCAAGAAAATCGTATGATCATTAACATCAAATATTTCTTTAGGAATCCAGGCATCAGTATTTGTCTGGGGATCGTTTTCAAAAAGAAATAACTGCACCTTTGAAGTATCATTTGGAACAATATTCATTCTTGCCACTTCTTTCCAATTCCCTTGATTACTCATTTGATAAAGGTGATATCTACCTTTATAGCATTGTTCATTCCAGCTCAGTAGACCTGAAGTAACCACATTTCCGGTAATCGGATTAGATTCAAATTTCAATTCCGGTGATTCTGGTAAAACATTTTCTGTAATAGTTGTAATCATCAATTTTGAGGCTTCAGAAGGTGCATATTCTGTTACAATTACATCGGATTGATTGTTTCCACTATAATTTGCTTCTGCATATTCTACTTCAGCTTCTACCGTTACACGATAGTACAACGGATCACTGAATGGAACTTGAGGTAAATCTGAAAAACCATCTTCTAAAACCCATGTCTCATGATCCAACATTCCTGCCGCTTCAAGGTCAAGTTCTTTAACCAGCTCCATTGTTCTTACAGAGACAGCATCCTGCATATTAAGAGCACGGTATAGTTTTGCTTTCTTAATATTGTAGATTTTGTTGTACGAATTGATTGTCACTTCCATTTTTGGTAAAACATTCTGTTCTTTATTTTCCAGAACAGGGATCACACTTTTAATTTCAGGAGTTCGCAATGGGAATGAATTAACCATTCTTACCGGGCCAACAGCAGGACTTAATTCTCCCTGAACCAATTGAGCGTTGGTTTCCTTTACAGCATAGAAATAAACACTTGTAGAGGCACCATCTAATGTGAAATCGACAAATAGTGTTTTATTGGTTCCCAAAACTTTCATCATTGGAGCCATATCGAACTCTGGACTGGTGGGATTCAGGAAAGTTCCATTTTTATCTCTAATTGACTGAGCTTTTGGAATGGGTTGATAAGTTCCTCCTTTAATATGCTGATACAGAATTGGAATCTCTGTAAGAGGAACAAATGAATTCTGAATCGTTTCCCTTACAAAATCATAGAATGTTAATTTCCCAAATCTTCCATTTGCATCCGGATGAATAATTTCATGCAGCATATCTTGAATATGATGATACTCCAAGGGGCTAATACTATCGTTATAGTAGCCATTATGCTGAACAATGAATTCGTTGATACTTCTAAACAATGCTTTATTATTCGGAATAGGAAAACCATATCCATTATACTCTCTGAACTTGCTTGTTGAAGGATCAAGTGTTGCATTCGCCAGTTCCAATAATCTGGCATTGAAAAATTCATCATTATTATGGGTGCGTATATCTTCTATAGAGTCCGCTGTTGGAGTAGCATTATACCCTTCTGTATATTCATATAATGAACTTAATAGAATATCATCATTGCTGCGAAGATACATTACACTAAATGGCCTGTGTCCAAAACTAGTTGTAAACGCATATGATGAACGTCCAAAATAATCTGGTCTTGTAGCATATTTTGCACCCAATGGTTGCTCTGGAGTTTTAGGAGCTTCAATTCTTCTTCCAAACATCATGGTAGGAATGGAAATTCTCGATTTATAATCATTGTAGGTGAGATCAATGCTCCGAGCCCCGAAAATACTGTACTTTTCCAATACATCAGGATCCTGAGGAATTACAAAATCTTTCGTCAGTCGGCATGGTGCATTATAATAAAGGTATGCTCTGTATCCTGGATAGAAATTTACCTCTTCTGTTCTTGAAAAATTATCCGGCTGTAAAGGATCAGTTGCAAAAGATTCATCCAAAGCAAATAATCTTAAATCTCCGGTTCCTATATTATCAATACGAATTACTTTAAGTGTTCTCAGTTCCTTTCCCTGCTGACCGGCGACGGAAACACGTACACTTCCTCTATACCATTGTACACTGTCCGCATTGGCAATCATTGAATGTTGAGGATGGTGACTCAATGTATATCCCGGGAAATTAAGTTCATATAATCCTGAAAAAGGGGCACCATTAGTCTCTGCTCTTTTGATATTGGCATGTTTTTTTATTCCTCTGAATTTTCTGAAATAGGTGTTATAGGTTATATCTGGAGCTACTCCTGATTCTACTGTAATTTCTTCAGTATAAATAGGCCAATTGTCTCCAATTTTAATTTTCAGAGGGTGTGGATTTGATGTTCCCCAGGTTGTCGTATTTTGCATATTTTCCACAACCATAAAGGATTCATCTACATTGGGTACTACAAAATTAGCAGGATCAAAAACCACTGGTGTATTTTGTCCAAAAGCATTTCCAACCTGTTTTTTATAAATATGAAAGATCGGAAAGTCGGGATCGCTACCTGAAACGATATTATCAATAATATAATCGTCAGCTCCTACTTTAAAAATACCACCAATATAATTTTGAAACTCTCCGACAGGAATCGTAGGGTTTAAAACCTGTGCAGGACTTGTAGCCGTAGCTGTACTGCTTAATTGTAACCCTTTTGTTTTAACTACAGAAACCAATGGATTTCCAGAAAGATCCGTTATCGTATCTACTACTCCAAACACCTGGTTAGGGATTTCAGGGCGATAAAATACTTCTATCTGATCAGCAAATAATTCTTCATTATCAGGTAGCGGATTAAAGGTAGACAGATCTACACCATTTATAGCTTTTTGATAAGAAATCATATCTTGTGATGCATCATATTCCATGGTAAGTCTCACCAAAGTTTTATCATTGGCCAGATTCTGTGCATACATATCTTGCTCATTCTGAGAAGTAAGCAATAATGGCAGCTCTTCCTGAATTAAAAAAGCATTAACACTGGAAGGCGGCAATAAAGTATTTGCAGGTCTTATCTTTGACTCCACTTGCCATACTTTCTCTGATAATTTTGATCTTGAGAACCAATTGACCCCGTAGGAACCATATACATGTTTTCCTGATCTTGTTTCTTTATGTACATAAGCTGGATTTCCAAAATCCGGAAGCCCAATAGCTACAGTTTCATTATATGATTCGTTACCATCTGAAAATACATTTCTAAAATTAGGATCGTTTGGTAATTCAGGAAGCCTCCATTCTGTTTCATCACTTGATCTATATTCGATACCCACATGAACAGGATAGGTAAACTTAGACATATCAAATTCCTGATTGGTATAATAAAATGGACTGTCAGCAGGTTCATCCGGAGTCATTTCTTCCGTCATTAAGCTTAAATATCTTCCCGTACCATCATGGGTATATCCATCAGAATCAGTAAGACCGCTCATTGTAGTTCCTGCAGTAGGATCGGCTGATACCATTCCTGGAACCGGTTCTTTTAAAATAACCGGTAAACACAAACGTTGATCATCCAATGATGTAGGTAATGTAATCGAAATATGATTAAGCTCATTAGCGCCCTGCCCGTTGCCTAAATCTGCAAGCGTAACATAATAAGCGGCATAGATATATTGATCGTTATTATAAATCTGATCGCTCATATCCAGGTATCCCAAGCCTAACATTCTTGCAGTATGATAATCAAGCCCCGCCATTTGAAGATTATTAAAGTGAGAAAACTCCAAAGGGTTAGGATCACTCTGATCATCATTCAGGTAGTAATAATCAAGAGCTAAAGGGTTAGCAGCATTATTACTTAGTTCCAGATATCTCTTAACAGAATGTTTAATCGTATTTTCAGGATCATCCAATTCATTCCATCTTCTCTGATAATTTTTGATATTTACAAATTCATTATCATTATATCTTGGCCAGACAGCATGTATAGGATGATGATCCGGATCCGGATCCAGTCTGTATTTTAGTACTTCATCATCATCCAAGGAAAGTCCAAACTTTCCAATTTCTTCCCAATTACTCTTAAAGACCACATCTTCATAAAATTCAAAATCAACTTTTGTAATAATTGTATTGGTAGGTAAAAATCGAACACTTCTTCCATTTTCAGCAAATATTTTTTCCGAAAAATCGACAATATTCTTTCTGAATGTAACATTCTTTGGTAATCCCAATAGGTCAGTTTCTACAGAGAGAATTTCTGTTTTTGCTTTCCCATCTGATTGTGGAGTAAGTTGCGTAGAGAAAAATAATTTTTCTCTACATTCAACTTCAATGATATTACTTCCATACTGTTCCAAAAACTCTTGTGGATTTGAAAATGGATCGACTGTATTTCTTACTTCGTGATATTTACTGATATTTCGGAAATACACATAAAACATTCCCACTTCACGACCCCCATACAACCATAGACCTTCTGAGTCAACGACTGTTGTGGGAGAGTCTGTAAGGTAAAGACTTCTGACTTGAGGATTGTAAGACGTTCTGAATATTCTTACGAAATCATCCTCTTTATTAAAACCTTTTGGCACACCTGAATAGTTACCTCCTTTTGGCAGGTGTTCTGCAGCTGGACCTTTCAGTGTCCATCTTAAATGAATTCCCGGAGTACTGTCTTCTCCCTTGGATCCGGCAGCTTGCACATATAGACAATTCGATTGTAAAAGAACATTAGTAGTAGGAAGTGATCCTGCAGCCCTATTTGTATTATTATTTATATTGAAAGACATGTTTATTCGTTTATTTTAATATTTTTAGCAACAATTGTTTTGGAAATGTCATATTTATCCCCGTTCCAAACTTTATAAATGAATTGGAAATTCATTTCATTTTCTACAATAGATTTCCCTGTATTCATGATAAGAGCCTGGGCGTAATCTTTTGAATAGATCATACTGTAATTACTATCTGGAAGAAGTTTTCCTGAACTATTCGGTTTTACGACTTCAATCATTCCTTGGTTTTTCGGATCATTAAGATCTACTGTTGATCCTTTTACCCTATTAATATTTTCAATTGGAATCTTAGGATGATTGAACGGCTCTGGATTTCTCACAAGAATGGCAATAACTTTTCCTGTTGCCGGATCAATAATTTTATTAAATTCAGTAGTAGGAGCATCTTCCTGTGGAGTAACCCCAAACAATCCCTGAACAATCCTGTCAAACGGATGTTGATATTGCATTGCAATTGCCTGACTTAAAGGATTCGTACATACATTTTTCGGATCGGTATTAATGATATCCCAGGCAGCATTAATCTTATCTGCAGTCAAAGATTTTTCAATACTGTAAACAGCTGGTTTCTTTTTATCAAGCCCATTTTCATCCTTATAATCAATAAGATAACTGCTTACCTGCGCTTCAAAATCCTTATATCGAGAAGTCTGGAAAACAAACTTGTGAACTTCTTTAGCATAATCCTGCTTAATTTGTTCTGTTATATTAGCAAGATCAATTGTGTCGGTTCCCCAATAGAAATTCAGAACCTGAGCTGTATAAAGTTTTTGAGGCTTTAATTTCTTAGGAGTTGCAATTCGGTAGGTAGATTTTGGCTTAACCATTGTTATAATTCCTGTACAGTTAACTCCACTGTTTAGCAAATTAAAATACTGATTCATCACAGGAGGAATTGCTGGGTTATCATCATTTGCCCATTCTTCAAACGTTTGAGGAATATCAACCGGTGAAGTGACAATATCCTGATAAGTAGCATCTAAAATCGGCGGATTTATGATCGAAATTCCTTCTACAGGATCTTTGATAATGATTTTCATAGCACCACCTAACTTTTCCATATCCCCATATTTCTCCCATCCGTCTAATAGTTTAGAAACATAACTTGATGTAAAGTATAAGGATATTTTTGTCGTTTCATCATCATAGAACAGCGGTTTTGCGCTAACTATATTTCCGTCTGCATTTGGATAAGAACGTTGATAGTCAATATAAGCTCTTAATGAGGTGTGAGGATATTGATCAGGATGCGGAGTCTGATGATCTATAACAGTTCCATTGGTATCACGGATTTCCCCGGTAGTATCTTCTAAAATAACATCAGCACCATTCTGATCTTTAAGTTTAATTTCACCATAAGTAGCATCTTTATCTAAATGGAAGAATCCCAGAGGTCCACCCGTACGGAATGTATAAGCATAACTGTATTCTTTAGCATTCAATCCATTATCAACAGTATCTTTTAGCTTAAACCTTACATAGTAAGACGTATCAGGTCTCCAGATCGGCTGAACTGATTTTGTAAGGGCAGTAACTGCAGCCTGAGCATCCAGAGTAATAGCGTCCTGAGTAGGAATATCTACATTATAAGCATAATCTTCTACAGACATCCATTTAATCTCATGAAACAAGGTAAAGCATTTCTTCTGATCAACACAATTTCCTAGATCTTTTAAAATTGAAATAATCTCTCTACAAGCATTATCAAATAATGTTTTAAAGAAAGAGTAATCATTCCAACCCCCTTTAATAATAGTCTCAATCGTTACGATCTGTCTTCTTAAAATCTCATTAAGATACTCGTATCCCGGATTTTCTTTGATAAATATATAGTACGCATTCAACAATGGAGAATTGCTCACTACAGGATCAGCGCTAAATTCACCAAATTCCTGAGCAGAAAGATTAGTAGCTAAATTGCATAACTTCTGATCTACACAAAGATTCATCCTTTGTAACAGATTATTGATCTGTTTTAATTTGGTCTTTAAAATTTCAAAACGAGCTATGATCTCAGGATTATTATCCGGATTACCATTGATATATTCTTTTAAATCCAATAAGTACTTATTGTATTGTTCTACGTTTATGATCAGTAGATCTGATGGAATACCAGATGATTGCAAAATATCTAAAATATAATCATATGTTCCTGATTCTATATTTTCATTGATCATTCGAACATAGTTATACTCTTTAACTCCAGGAGAAGGGTTTTTCCTATCAAAAGGCAAGATGAAATTATTGTTGTAATATTTTACCAGTTCAGGATATATCTTACAAACAATTTCGTACTTCTCTTTTCTTGTTCCTTCACATCCTTGTGATTGTAATTGAGCCAGTTGATATTCAAGTTCAGCATATAATGCAGGATCACTTGGTAGCACTGGATCTACTATTCCACCATTATCCAAGGCAATCTGATATCCCTGATCCATTAATACCGCCATCTGTTGCAAAACAAGATCAATCTGTGCATTGTCTGTCACATCAGGAGTAATAACAATTTTTGTAATACCATTCGTAGGTATGTTATCAGGAGAAATCGGATTTTGAAGTTCATCCTTAGAATAATATTTATCCTGTACATCATATTGTACTACGGACTGTGTATTCGTAAGATCAACAAGCGGACTGTAATAAGCTACCGTTACCCCTGTACTGTAGGTACTTAATTTCAATGAAACCTCTTTCGACGGATTTGGCAACATAATCGTAAGCGAAGAATGGTTCTTAAACAGTAATGATTGGTTAAAACCATATAGGTTTATTTCATCAGAAACCTGAGCATGATCTCCCTGCATTACAGGATTTCCATTTGAATCTACTGTATATTGAACATCACCCGATATTTGATAAGAAGCTCCTTCACTTTGGAAGAAATTAGACGTTGAAGCATAATAAAGCGTATTCAACGGCTTTTCTAAGAAATCAGAAACTGAGCTTTCAATATGTTGTCCTTCACAGAATAATGTAGAAGCCAAAACTCCATATTGTTCCGGAATAAACCATCCGGGATTTCCCTGTTCAGTATAAGAGAATGGAGTCATTCCCAATAATCTGATTGCATTATATTGATTATCTTTTTTCTGCCACTGTCCTACTTTCAGGTTATTTAACTCTGGATTATTTGGTTCCATCGCTTTAAAAGGATCATAAGGTACCCAGCCTGAAGTTCCATCGTTACCTAAGATTTCAATTTTCTCCAATGAATACTGATGCTTTACCTGTCTTAGTTCCAGACCTTTCATTACTTTATCAGGTGGAATAAGATCTACTGAATTACCTGCAGCACTGGTATAGCCCCCGATAATACTGTTTGTAACAGTGTTTGGACGTAATCCTTTTGTTGTTTTGATATCAATATAGGTATCCAAAGGCACTACATTTTTAATCGAATTAAAGGCTGGTATTGTATCCGGACTTACCTGTTGTAGATCAAATGTCTCATTCGTCAACATACTCACTCCTTTTACAAGACTATCCGTCTGATCCTGAATTTCTGTAAATGGATTCACAGGATCTCTTTCCACTGTTTTATTGAATTCCCATTTAAGCTCAACTTTAACACTGAAACTGATTTTAAAGAACAGGATCTTTAATTTAAATGCAACACTAAATGCACCATAAATTAAGAATGGCTTCGGTGATTCTACGGCGAGAAGGATTGTAACCGCTGCATAAATACGGATGATCTTCACATCAATATCAATCGCTAATCCTGCTTCGAAATAAGCACCCATCTGAGGTTTTTGGAAACTGATCTTTCCTCCAAGTTCAAGGTAAGCAAGTACAAAGATCTTAACCGGACCGAATTTTCTGTCGAATCTGAATTCTCCTCTAGCTCCCGCTTCAATTCCTTTTCCGGAAATCATTAAGAATGCCTTCAGAGTAAATAGATCTTTCAATAGTTTCGCCTGAATCGGATTTTGTTTTGTTCCGAAATTAATGTACCAGGCTGAAGGATTATTAAAGAAGAAACCAGCCTGAATTTCTGCGTACAATTTGATGATATCACCTGATTCTTCAGGGAATTTATAATCCGCTCCGAATCCGAACTCCAATGAATTGTCTCCAAAAATAAAGAAAGCAAAGAATGGTGGATCGTCCTGGTAAGTCACCCTACTGGAAAGAAGTTTCATTCTCGCATCCACCATAACCATGGATGGAAGTGATAATAATAACATGGCGTTAGCAGAAATAATATTTCCATTAGCCATCGTATCTCCAAGCAATGCTCCTACTCCTAAAGAGAATGGAAAGCTATATTGTTCTGTCTGATCCGGGCGACTGAATTTTTTAACCCCAACTCCCCTAGCTGGAGCCGTGTAATATTCATACCAGGTATTCTCAGAAGTCATATTGATTGCTTTCTTTTCTGCAACATAACGGTAACCAAGCAAACCACGGAAACCATAGATGGATACAGGTCCTAACGCAATCGGGTTCGGAAGCTCAATATTGGCATCGATCAGAAATGCAGGATATTTCGGCGCTAAACGCATATCTACTCCACCTGTAATTCGGGGGTTTTTCACCTTAAGGCTCACTCCCCCCTGATATTCCTGGAATTCCCCAGGCTCAGGAATAGACAACCAACCTTTGATTGAAACCGTCGGATCACTAGAATTAGCCGGAATCACCATATCCACGTGGATCGTTTGGATATGAAGATATGAATCATGCAGTTTATTTTGAGTCACATCATCATCAATTGTATAGTAGTACTTAATTCCGTCTCCACGGGCATCAATTCCTGCAACTCCAATACTTACTCCACCATCGAAACCGAAGTAGTTGTATTTACGGGTTACTCCATTTTTCACTCTTTCATGAGAGCCAAAGTGAATTGCTGTTACGGAAACCTCTACAGGACCAATTGGAATTTTAATCGGTTTTGGAAGCGTCATATTCCCTCCATTCACTCTGAAATCAATACTACCATCGCTATAAATTCGTAAGGTAGAAATACTTAAAGTCTGACCTTTTAGCAACTCTCCGAATGTTCCTAAAAACTCTACATCTGCGGATGCTCCAATAAAAAACTTGCCATCCTCTTTCCCCAGTTCAACTGAGCTTAAATGCAACTTAAATACATTCCCTAGCTGTATAGGAAAAGGAGGTACAGTAGAGGCTGATAGACGAAAATCTCCGTCTGCTTCAATATGTCCGTCAACTTCAATTTGTACTTCCTGACCTCCGAAAACAGGTACATCATCAGGGTATTTGAATTTAGGAATTCTTAAACCACCCTTTATATTGGAAGACACAATTGAGTTCTGGTTTAATGTAACATCAAATGATTTGAAACCTACTTGGAATCCGTTTTCCCCTCCAAGTCTTTTCCAAAGCATATCACTGTTTCCTCTCAAAGTAGACAGGTAATTTTGGTAGTTCTCTGCCTTATCAAAAAATAAAGGATCAGTTTGTCCTAGTGGCGTTAAAGATAATGGAAAGTGGAAAGGGAATGGTGCATCTGAAGAAGCATTCATATCTCCTAAAACATCCTTAAGCTTTTGGTAATCATCGATGACAACTTTAACAATTTCTCCTTGTGTATTCTTATCATATACAAGGATTGGATAATTAAATACAAACTTATCATTATAGTACTCAAAGCTTGTTCCCTGACTAGCCACCGGAACAGATTCTAACATAATCGTTCCTGAAACTCCACCTGTTCCTACTAGTAAATCATATCCTCCCAACCTTAGTGTTGTGGTTGAAGTAGTTGGGGGGTTACTTTCATCATAGAACCACTTTGGTGGTAATGTTATTGAAATAGCCCTTGCGTAAACTCCTGTAAAATCTGGAGAATATCCATATGCGTCAGCTTCAGGGATATTTTTTGTTTTACTTAGATCCAATTTTAAGCTCTCAAGCTGAACTAATAAACCTGTATTCCCAATTTCAGAATAAGGATTACTTAATGTTCCTGCAATATCTAAATCATATCCTACTCCAGAAATAGTGTCTGCATACAATACCGCTTTAGCAAAATCGAAATATGTTTTTGCATTTTGGTTGGGATCTGGCATTAACTCACCATTTGAATTGGTTATCCAAGGTTTTAAAATATTCCTTGGAAATTCAATTGAGGCAGATGTTTCAAGTGTAATTAGTGCCTTCGGCTTTATAAGATTTAAAATATATTCTTCTATATCTCCTGGAAGAATATTTTTAAAAAATCTTTGTAAATTAGATTTTGTTTGAGATAAGTTTCCATTTTCCAATATGTATGTACTAAACACAGCAATCATCGCCCCCTCTTCATATAAAGAGTTTAAAGAGTCCGCAAGATCTTTAAGCATATTATAAGACAATGTTGGAGATGGTATTGATAACCCTAATGAAGAATTAATATCGTTTACAAACTGCTGAATTGAGTTGCCATTTGAATTAATAAAAATATTAATTGCCTCGTTAATAACCTTTTCATCTGTAAGGTTAAGACTTTTCATGGCTACTTTAAAAATTTCCTTAGGTGAAAACGAAAAGTTATCCAAATTAAATTGCGAAATATAAGCTAAAATAGGCCAGTTATATTGTACTGTTACCGGAAAAGAAGAAATGTTATTATTCTGAAAATCTCTATTAAGTATAAATTTAAGGCCATATATCAAATCAAACTGAATTCTTTCTTTTGAAACTATATTTAAACTATGAAATGCACTATCTCCTAGTAAGCTAGAACTTGTTTGATAATCTTTATAGTATACACTTTTAAAAATATTTTGTGAAAGATTTTTCACAAAGCCTAATTCACTTGGTATACTGTCTAGAGTAATTAGGCTGGATAATTGAGGATAATATGGTTGTGATGTTGGTATTGGCATAATTATTTTTTTAATTAGTCTTTAGTCTCCTTAGTATTAATTCATTGAAGTCTTTTATAAACTGTTCTTCACCATCTATACTTCGAGGATAGTTATTAATATCTATTAGTATTTTTCCTGTATGATCGTCCAAAAGCATTAATATTGGCTTTATCCTATTGTTATTATAATGAGATCTTATTAGCCATGTTTTTCCTACATATTGTTGATAACTTTCTCCAGAATTTAATCCATCACTTTTTATAAAAATAAGATTTGTAGAATCTTCAATTTTTAAATAATTCTTTATTATATTTTGGATATCTTTTTCTTGAAGATTGTACGTACTATCAATTTGAAAAATTTCCTTTCGTTTATCCAAATATTCTCCCCACTTAGAAGGAAAATTAGGATCAGAGTCAAATGATTTAGAAACAATTTCACCTGTTTCATCAGAAACCAAAACTAACAAGTGGTGATCTTTTTCTTTTATATAAAACTCCCAATAATTACCGTAAGGAGTTACATATTTATATATAGAAACCGCTTTCTCTATAAAGTTTTTAATTGTATTTTTATTAATATTATTCTTATCAAGAATATTAATAAAATCTTCAAACTTTAATTTGAATAAGTTATCTCCTATGTTTTCAATTTTTAATGGCTTTTTATTTCTTTGAAGAGGAAAAATTAGCTGGTCTATATTATAAGTTGAATATTTATAAACTAATTGTTTTTTTCTAAGATTCCCCTTTTTATCAAAAGAATTCTCAATCGTCCATGTTGGAAATATGATCTTTACACAAGAATTATCTTTAGGAAACACACGAGCATTTTCATGTACAATAAATAATTTATTTTTTTCATCAAATTGTCCTACTAAACCATTATATTTATTATTAAAAAAAGCAACTGTATCTTTTATATTAATTTTGTTAGGTTCAATTGAAAGACCAATTTTTTTATCGTAAGAACTATAATAACTCTCTATTTTTTCATTACAGCTTTCATTATTGGATGTCTGACAAAAAAATATTTGCGACAAAAAAGAACATACTATTACATAAGACTTCATATATTTTTAATTTTTTAATGTGTTACGTCTGGCAATAATCCACTGCCAAAAAAATGTACCTTGTATAAATTGGTTTAACATAAATTCATCATTATGATAATCCATTAAATTATTAGTAAGAGTTTGTTTTAAAGATATTAAAGCTTTTTTATCAATTTCATAACCAGTAAATGTGTGTTCCACACCAATTGCATGAAAAAATTCATGTGCAATCGCTGTTCTAGTATTATCTAGTATTGGATCGAAAATTAATGCTATTTTCTTTTCTTCAATAGTAGAACCTCCAATTCTTGATAGAACTGTATCCCCCCTACATGGATCAATCATTAAAAATATTTTAACATATCCATGATATTGTGTTTTAAAATCACTCAGATATTCAAAAATAGTTTTTCCATTTATCTTATCTTCCGTATTTACGGTTTTATCCGAATAAAGATAGTCCGTTATTGAAACATTTAAAGAATCAGTATATTTTTCAATCTTTATATTTGCATGACTACTAAATATTCCTAAATTCTCATCATCAAAAGGGTGAAGATTGCGTATTCCTGCATCTGTTTTAACATTTATAAAAACAGTTTTTTGTTTTTGTGTTAGCTTAGAATCGTTTGGCAATATATACAATTTACCAGCTAATAAACCATCTGCTTCAGCCGTAATAATTGAAGTTTTTTCTAATGGTTTAATATTTTCAATTTCAAGAGTAAGCCATTTAAAGCTATTAACATTAGCAGAATTGATCGAAATATATTTTCGCCCTTTTTCATCGCTTTTTACTATTGGTACAACTGATCCATTATCAATTTTTAACATTTTAAAATATCCTATATCAAAATATAATCTTAAAGCAGTTGGTTTCTTAAAACAACTTACTTTTAAATTAATTTTAAATTTAGTAATTACATTTACACCAGTTATATTAGGAATGCTTAGCCAACTTGGTGCATAATCTTTATCATAATCTGCAGCTGTTATCGCAGCCAATTTCCAATTTGTTGGAATAATTTTATATAATCCTTTTGCTTTTATATATAAATGTGGTTTTAATAAAAAACCAGAAGAACTATTAGGATCACTAGAGTCACCTTCTCCTATCAATGAAAATAAACTCTTATCATAAATTTCATATATTGGATCTGGATCTGGCGTGATTTGACTATCACCCTTCCTTAGCCAATCGAACCCGTATAAAACATTTTTATCTGAATATCTTGTATCTAAAGCATTTGAGCCTGTATAAGTATATAATCTCATCCAATTATTTTCAGGCCTAAAATCTACCGTAGTATTAGCAAATTCATCATAATATTCAAAACTATCAGTATAGTCTTTAGTAAAAAAGAACATTTCATCGATTGTATACAAATAAATTTTCTTATCAGGTGAAGGAGTCGTAGTTAGGACAACATTTCCTTGTTCATCATCATATTTTATTTGTATCTCATATTTTCCAAAACTTTTGGGATCCACTGACTCATTAGCCCCAAAATCAATAAACAAATTTGTATTATAGAGATTTGAGCCTGTTGGAAAAACTCTAGATATTAAATCAGCATAATTTTTTTGAGTAATACCTAAAATAAAATAATCTAATGTAAAAATATTAGCATCACTACGAAACACTAATGACTTAATTTTTTCACTACCATCATTAAATTCGCCTCTCCAAATTTCTCCATCCTCAACTCCCATTACATTCTTACAAAAGTCTTTTGAAGTTTTCTTTTCAATTGCAGTATTATAATAACCGGCACTTAGATATGGTGGATATTTTAATTCATAAAAAGAATCAGCTGGTATGTTGGACGCCTTTGGAAGTAACATATAGGTTCTTAACTGTTTTAAATTTGAAGGATCTGTTTTATCAATTATTCCTTTCATATTATAAACACCTAAGTCAATTCCTTTTTCAATAATAATAGGTCTTAAATGGCTAATCCAGCTTATTTTATTACTTGGAGTAAAGTCAGCATCTTCAAAAATCGTTTCAAGGTTTATAGGACCAAAAAAATCGTTGAGAACATTGCCTGATTTTTCAAAAAAATCTATATAAATAAGTTGGGATACGTTATTATCTATTACATAATCGTTAAATAAGAATTTAAAATATTGTGGACTTTGTAACAAATAACCTGATCTTGGTTCATATTGAAGAAGGGTATTAGGTTTTATCTCTTGTAATAAGATGTTGCTAGAGATATGCGAAGGTAATCCTCCTGAAAAATATAATCCATAAATTCCAACATCACTTGTTTTTACTATTAGAGGCCAGTTATGTTCATTTTTGAAAAGCTCATTTCCCCAACTAGTAGAATTATTAATGTTATTTGATCTATAGATATTCTTTTCTGTGTCGGGTTTATAAAATTTATATGACCTATTTCTATCACTTTTTATATAAATATATATTTTATTCTTATTAATAAACTTTGAAACAAAATTGTTATATATATCAGATGGAATTTTATAAGGAGTACTTATATTTCCATTTTTTAAGTTTACAATTCCATCTTTTTCATTGGTTATGTGTAAACCATAAAATGATGCAGGATCAATGAACTTATAAATATTTTCTTTAAATATTTTAGAATTAATATTATTATTTTTTTTTCCTCCAAAAATTTTAATCTCTGGATTATTTGGATTAGAAGGGTGATCCTGGTCAGCTTTTAAAATACACGAAGTAGCTGTTGCGAAATCTAAATTAAAATCTAATCCTGTATCCGATTTTGTTTGGGAGAACTCTCCTTCATCAAGAACTATTTCAAATCCACCAAAACCATTAATAAAATTTCCAATATGTGTTCCTCCTTTTACTTCTAATAAATTATACCCGTCTTTAATAAAGAATTTTTTTATAATTTCAGAAGCTGGATCTGTTGAAACATTTAGATATCCTATTTTATCAACAGTTAAGTTTTCATTTGTTCCATTAAATTCAGTGTAAGAATCCCAAACATTAGTTAAGAAGCTTAGAATAGTTGGATCATTTAGCTGCCTACTTCCATTAACATCTTTGAAAAGATCACTTGCGTTAATGCCCCTATAAACAAAATATTTAATTTTGAGTCCCACACCTATGTCCTTTTTAGGTTTTAATATGATATTTACTTTATCAATGGTTTCTCCATATTTAGCAAAAAATAAAAAACCATCGGCTACTGCATAAGCTGGTAAATTTCCAGCAACACCTGTTGTTATCTGGAACTCATTTTGGTTTATTGATCCAAATGCTTTATTATTTATAAAAGATGAACTAGTAAAAAAATAAGAATCAGGTGATTTTGCATTTATTGACATTGTTATAAACTTTAAAAATTAAAAAATAGCTTAAAATCAATAAATTTCTAATCATGAAATTTATCAATCTTTGTTTTCGTATTAACATATTTCGATTAGTATTTTAAATTCTTGTAAGAAGTGTAAACTACATTATATTCTATAAGAATTGATTGGTTATTAAATTGATTCATAATTGATTTAGTGTTCTGATTGTTAAATATATTAATTTACTTCATAGAAAAGTGAATAAAAACAAAGAGAAAAAGGATTTATTATTAATCCATTAAATGATAATTGAATTTCATTGCATTTTAAAAACAGACTTACCTCTTTATATCACTTATTTCGTTATCTGGAACAAAAGTATCCCTGCTCAACGACAAAACCTGACGTGTTATTTTCAAAATCATAAAATTTAATTATCTGATGAACTCGATGAATTTATAGTAGCGCTACTACCCTTCTTCTCTGTTTTTATTCCCTTAATTCTAAAGCAAAACTATCCCTGCAAAGCGACAAAACTCGACGTATTAAAATTTTATTTAAGTATTTGAAAGTATTCTCAGGGAGTTTTAGAAGAATTGGAAGAATAGCAAGTGCAACAGAGTAAATAACACACTAATAATCAATCAAATAATCATCAAAAAAAATTAATTTCATAAAAAGTCTACTTTTTTAATGGACTAATAGAAATATATGTTTTATATTTGCACTCGTATTCAGGAAATAAAAAAATGAAACCGGAATTTAAACATACAGACTCAGCGAATAAACAGATGATCAATAATATGATGATGCAATGCTGTATGCCTATATTCCGATATTACTGTGGTTAACCTTACTATTATTATGACATATTTTATAAGGCCTTACCACGTTGTAAGGCCTTTTTTATTTACATGAACAACATAAAAAAAATATACAATGAGTACGACTAGCTCTAAAAATAATTGGTTAATCCCAATAGCGTTTACCAATATTTATGTAATCTGGGGGATTACTTTTTTAGCTATTTCTTTTGGATTAAAAGGATTTCCACCTTTTATCTTATCAGGTTTTAGATTTTTAGTCGCTGGAATCCTGATGTTGGGTTATCTGCTGATTAAAGGAGAAAAAGCCAATTCATTAATTAACTGGCGTAAAAACGGTATTACAGGAATTCTTATTCTAACCGGAGGAACAGGTCTTGTTGCCTGGGGTGAACAGTATATCACCGCTTCTGAAGCTGCCATTACCATCGCTACCGGACCATTTTGGTTTATTGCCATTGATAAAAAAAACTGGAAATACTATTTCTCAGATAAATTCATTCCTATTGGATTGATCATAGGTTTTATAGGACTGATTTTATTCTTGAAAGGAAGTGTCAACTCCAATACCCATCTTGCTATAAATGGTTCCGTTCGCATTACTGCATTTATTGTGTTGGCATTAAGTTCAGTGGCCTGGGTTTTAGGTTCTTTATATTCAAAGAAAAATCCTTCCAGCCATTCTACATTGATGAATATTGCTCAGCAGCTGATCATTGCAGGGATTGCTTCTTTCATTATTGCCTATTTTAGAAATGAATGGAATAACTTTTCTATAACGTCGGTTCCATTACCTGCATGGCTAGGGGTATTATTCCTTATTTTCTTCGGATCTATTATCGCTTACCTTTCCTATATCTGGCTATTATCTGTAAAACCGGCAGCGTTGGTAAGTACCCATACCTACATCAATCCTATTGTGACTGTATTTGCGGGCTGGATCATTGCTAATCAAACGATCAACGGGAATCAGTTATTTGGTTTATCCATTATATTAACGGGTGTTCTTCTTACCAATATTACCAAATATTTTAAACTCTCAAAACGATCAAAAGTAAAGATCAGAAGGGCAGTGAGATTTGTTAAGAAAAACAACAGACCCTACCAACCCATATAAATTTTAAGTAATTAAACTATAATGATAGAAATCAAAAACATTTCAAAAACCTTTCATCAAAAGAAACAGTCTTTTAAGGCTCTGGATGATGTCAGCCTGAACATTGAACCAGGCGATATTGTCGGGATCATTGGATTCTCAGGAGCTGGAAAAAGTACTTTAATACGAACCGTGAATTTGTTGGAAAGACCTGATCAGGGAAAGATCATCATCAACGGTAAAGATTTTACCCAGCTAAAGCCTAAACAACTGGCTCATGAGCGTAAAAAAATCGGGATGATCTTTCAGCATTTTAACCTGCTTTCTTCAAGAACAGTTTTTGAAAATGTAGCACTGCCATTGGAACTGGATCACATCAACAGATCAGAAATCCAAAGAAAAGTCAATGAACTTTTGAAAATTGTAGGACTGGAAGATAAAGCCAATGACTACCCAAAAAGCCTTTCAGGAGGGCAAAAGCAAAGAGTAGCGATTGCAAGAGCATTAGCCAATGATCCTTACCTCCTGCTTTGTGATGAAGCAACGAGTGCATTGGATCCTGCTACCACACAATCGATCTTACAATTATTACGTGACATCAATCAGCGCTTAGGGATTACCATTTTATTGATCACGCACGAAATGGATGTGATCAAGGCGATCTGTAATCATGTCGCTGTTATTGATAAAGGAAAGCTCCTTACCAAAGGAACCTTACAGGAAATTATTTCGGATAAAGAACATCCAATTATTAAACAATTTATAAACCCAGGCATCATGACAATACCTCAAGAGCTTAATAAAAAGCTACAAAAAGAGCCAAAAGACGGTCTGTTTCCGCTTGTGGAAATAGAACTCAATGAGCACATTACGGTTGAAAAGCTGCTTTCAAAAATATATGATGAATATAAAATCCCTTACAAACTGCTGAAAGCCGATGTAGAATATTTAGGGGATTCCAACTTTGGAAAATTGCTATTGCAATTACAGGGAGAATCAGAAGAAAACCAAAAGGCGATCTATTATTTAAATCAAAATAAAATTCAAAATACAGTAAAAGGTTATGCTTAGTGATACGGTAATTTCTCTTTTATCAAAGGGAATTTGGGAAACAGTTTATATGACATTTGTTTCCGGTTTTTTTGGTTTCGTTTTAGGCCTTCCTGTAGGTATTCTCTTATTTCTAACAAGAAAAGGGCAGCTTCTGGAGAATATAATTTATAACAGGATTTTATCTATTTTGGTTAATATCTTCCGTTCTATTCCATTCATCATTTTAATTGTATGGATGATTCCTTTCACCAGGGCTTTGGTTGGAACTTCAATCGGTGTTAACGCTGCTTTGGTTCCGTTGAGTATTGGTGCAGCCCCATTTATTGCAAGACTGGTTGAAAACAGTCTTCTGGAAATTCCAAACGGATTGATTGAAACGGCAAGAGCTTTAGGTGCTACTCCACTTCAGATCATCATAAAAGTTTTGCTTCCTGAAGCACTTCCTTCACTGGTCAACAATGCAACAATTACTTTGATCACACTTGTCGGTTATTCTGCAATGGGTGGTGCTGTTGGCGCTGGTGGATTGGGGCAAATCGGTTATCAGTACGGATATATCGGTTATGACGCTGTGATCATGAATCTGGTATTGGGACTTTTAGTCGCTCTGGTTTTTATCATTCAGTTTTCTGGCGACCGGCTGGCAAAGAAGTTTGATCACCGATAAGTTGAATGGGTTGGAGGGTTTGAGGATAAACAAGTTAATTTCAACCAACATAACTATAACCTACTCAATAAAGCGATTTTGCAGTTTCGCGATTTTGTGATTCTGCCTTTAAATAAAAAAAATAATATATATATAATGAAAAAAGTAAAAATTTTAGGACTTTTAGCAGCAGGTTTGCTGGTATTTAATGCATGTAACTCATCGAAAAAAGATGATCCCAATTATATAAAAGTGGGTATTACGGCAGGCCCTGAACAGCAGATTGCTGAAACGGCTAAAAAAGTTGCTAAAGAAAAATACAATCTTGAAGTTGAGCTGGTTGCTTTCAATGATTACGTCGTTCCCAATGAAGCACTGAACAATGGTGATATTGATGCGAATGCTTTTCAACATGTTCCTTATCTAAACGAACAATCGAAACAGAGAGGTTATAAATTAGCAGTGGTAGGAAATACGTTTGTGTATCCTATTGTGGCGTATTCAAAAAAAATCAAAAACATCAGTCAGCTTCAGAATGGAAGTACTGTTGTTATTCCCAATGATCCAACTAATGGCGGTCGTTCCCTTCTCCTATTGCAGAAAAATGGTTTATTAAAATTAAAGGATGGTATCGGTTTACTGCCTAAGGTCACTGATATTGTTAGTAATCCAAAACAATTGAAAATTGTAGAAATCGAAGCCCCGCAGTTACCAAGAGTTTTAGATGATAAAGAAGTGGTTATTGCCATCATCAATAATAATTTTGCAGCACAGGCCGGATTGGATGAGACGAAATTTGGAATTTTTAAAGAAGATAAAGATTCTCCATATGTGAATGTTGTGGTAGCAAGACACGACAATAAAGATGCTGAAAAAGTGAAAAATTTTTTAAAAGCTTATCAATCTGATGAGGTGGTGAGGAAAGCCGAAGAAGTTTTTAAAGGTGGTGCGGTGAAAGGATGGTAGCAATTTGATTTAGTGTACCAATGTAGCAGTATAACAGTGTAACAATGGTTATAATGCTTCAATTGTAAATTGCACTAAAAACTCTATTGCGTTATTTCGAGTGAAATATTTTGGAACAAAGTGGAAAAGGATTTTGTATCGAGAAGCTTTTTGTACCATATCCACAAACTTCTCGATCCACTTCATTTCATTACGCTACTCGAAATGCCGAAACTTGTTATAAGGTAAGAATTTAAAAATGTAACAGTGTAACAATGATCAAATGGTTAATACCAATTGATTTTGTTACACTTTATTTTTTTAACGCATTTTTTTTAAAAAAGTAATAATATTCAAATTTTACTTTAGAAACCTTTTGGCACAGATTATTTCACTTCGATAGGATAAAAAAAGAATTGGTTAAATATGACCATTTATTAATAAAATTTATTATCCCAATTTGAGATAATAAATAAATTTACTATTTTTGTTACGAATCAATAAAAAGGTTTTTATGTTAAAGAAAACTGCCATAGTAAGTTTATTCACTCTTATTTCAATTTCTTCGATGGCTCAAAATACTACTCTTCCGGTCTATTTAGACGAAACTAAACCTGTTGAACAGCGTGTTCAGGATGCACTTTCCAGAATGACGCTGGAGGAAAAGGTAGCAATGCTTCACGCACAGTCAAAATTCAGCTCGCCGGGTGTTCCAAGATTGGGGATTCCTGAATTCTGGACAACTGACGGACCTCATGGGGTGCGTCCGGAGGTAATGTGGGACGAATGGAATCAGGCTGGCTGGACCAATGACTCTATAATTGCTTACCCTGCCTTAACAGCATTGTCAGCGACGTGGAACAAAAAAATGTCATGGAACTATGGTAAAGCTTTAGGAGAAGAAGCACGATACAGAAAAAAAGACATTCTTCTGGGACCTGGAGTTAATATTTACAGAACTCCACTGAATGGAAGAAACTTCGAATATATGGGTGAAGACCCTTATCTGACTTCAAAAATGGTTGTTCCCTACATCAAGGGAGTGCAATCTAATGGAGTGGCAACAAGTGTAAAACACTTTGCTTTAAACAATCAGGAGATGTTCCGTCATACCAGTAATGTGACCGTAGATGACAGAACACTTTATGAAATCTACCTACCTGCTTTTAAAGCAGCTGTTACAGAAGGTGATTCATGGACGATCATGGGTGCTTATGACATGTATAAAAACCAATATGCAAGCCAGAACCAATATCTTTTAAACGATATTTTAAAAGGTGAATGGAAATACAAAGGAGTGGTTGTTTCTGACTGGGGAGCTGTAAATAATACAGAACAGGCTATTCATAATGGATTGGATCTTGAATTCGGAAGCTGGACCAATGGGTTATCAGCAGGAACAAAGAATGCGTATGACAATTATTATTTAGCAAAACCTTATCTGGATTTAATTAAATCCGGAAAAGTAGGAACTAAGGAATTGGATGATAAAGTAACAAGACTTTTAAATCTAGCCTATAAAACAACAATGAACCGAAATAAACCTTTCGGGAATATCGCGTCTGATGAGCATCAGGCTGTAGCAAAAGAAATTGGTGAAGAAGGAATTGTTTTATTAAAAAATCAAGGTAATGTATTACCAATCGACCTCACTAAAACTAAAAAGATCGCTGTTATTGGAGAAAATGCAATCAAGATCATGACTGTTGGTGGTGGCTCATCTTCATTAAAAGTGAAATACGAAACATTACCATTAGACGGAATCAAGAAAAGGTTTGGGAAACAGGCTGATGTACAATATGCAAGAGGTTATGTAGGAGATATCGGCGGCGAATACAACGGGGTAAAATCAGGACAGGATTTGAAAGACACCCGCTCTGAGGCTGAATTAATCAATGAAGCTGTAGAACTGGCTAAGAAATCTGATGTTGTCATTTTCGTAGGTGGATTAAACAAAAGTGACTTTCAGGATAGCGAAGGAAACGACCGTAAGAGCTATGGGCTTCCATACAATCAGGATCATGTAATTTCTGCATTGGCAAAGGCGAATAAAAATCTTGCTGTAGTTTTAGTTTCAGGAAATGCTGTGGCAATGCCGTGGATCAAAGAAGTACCAACGATCGTTCAATCCTGGTATCTGGGTTCCGAAGCAGGAAATTCTATTGCCTCTATTTTAGCAGGTGATGCGAACCCTTCAGGAAAATTACCATTTACATTCCCGGTTAAACTAGAAGACAATTCAGCCCATCAGTTAGGAGAATATCCCGGACAAAAGGATGAATTCGCTGCAGGAAAAGGAAAAGATCAGAAAAACCCGATCAATATAACATATAATGAAGGGATCTTTGTAGGATACCGTTGGCATGATACCAAAAATATCAAACCTTTATTCAGCTTCGGACACGGATTAAGTTATACGACTTTCGAGTTTGGAAAAGCCAAAGCAGATAAAACAACGATGTCTCAGGATGACAAAATCACGTTTACAGTAACCGTAAAAAATACTGGAAAGAAAGCAGGTGCTGAGGTTGCTCAATTGTATATCAGTGATCTGAAATCTTCTGTTCCACGTCCAACAAAAGAATTGAAAGGTTTTGAAAAAGTATTTTTAAATCCTGGAGAACAGAAAGAAGTAAGCATTACCATTGATAAAACAGCTTTAAGCTATTTTGATGTTAACAAACATGATTGGGTAGCTGAACCTGGAGACTTTGAAGCATTAATCGGAAATTCTTCAGATGCCATTAAAACAAAAGTGAAATTCACTTTAAAATAAATAATTTTTTCATCATTTGTGTTTTTTGACCTCCCGAAAGGGAGGTTTTCTTTTTTATATATCCTCATTAATTCATATACCTGTTTAAAAAAGTGCAAAAGCCAACTTCATGAGTTGGCTTAAAATATATTATTACATCATACTAATTCCAAGTATAAAGACCGCAAATATTATTAGCATATTCAAAGTAATCCACTCCAGAAGAGCTATTCCATGTTTCTTTACCTTCAACTTCAAACACTAACTTCTTTTCATTATAATTATTTTGAATCATTTTAGCTAATTCAAGATCATAAGTCTTATTGATCTTGATCAATGTTCTACTTTTTGGATATTTGCATTTACTTTTATGAGAAACAAAGACTCCTTTCTTATTATTATACTCAAAACTAATTATATACCATGATTGTGTAGAATCAATGTTTACCACTTTCCCAGTAATTCTATCAGTTGGAATAGAATAGATTTGTCTATTTGACTTACAACAAATTGTTGTAAGTATTAAGCCAAGCAGTATTATATGACTGAAGTTCTTGAATATCATACTTTTTAAAATATCATTTTTATTTTCTATTTATATACAAACCACACATATTTACGCAATCAACATAATAAAGTACTCCTTTCATATCGGAATTCCATATTTCTTTTCCATCAATATGCTGACTCATAAATTCTCTTTCAGTTTTGCCGTAAACAATTTCTTTAACTAAAACGAAATTATATTTTTTGCCAACTTCTATTTTGCCTAAATAATCTTTCCTACTATTACATTCTTTGAATACAGGAACAACAATTTTATTTTTTTTGTTTTCTAAATGAAGAATATAATTCCAGGATGTAGAATCTATTTTTTTAACATAAGTTTTCATAACATCATAATTATTGGTCCTTTGAGAACTACAGCTAATCGTAAATAGAAGAATAAACAATGTTATTAATTTCATTTTTTATAAAATTTCTATAGGTGCTTAAGTAATTTCCATATGGTTACCTTACCTCTTATTTCTTTATTATTGTCATCACTTACCAAGAATATTTATCTCTCTTTAGATCCCATAAATCATTAATTTCATTTTCCTCTAAAAAATTTTCAAAAGCACTCCATCCTTTTTTTCTTATTAATTCTGTTTCTTCCTGATAAATTGGTATGATAAGAGGAAAAATTACAGCTTTATCTTCTACTTGCAATTGCGATAAGTTATCATCAAAATAAAAAGGTAAAGTAAAATATAATGAATTCATTTTTGTCTCTGAAGTCATGGCAAAATCAAATGACAGAACATCACCACGGAATACTCCTTTTTTATTATCAATCAGATACTCTGCAAAACTCGTCAAAAAAGAAGCTATTTCATTTCCATCATATTTTGCCATACAGACAAAAATAAATTCATAGTAATAATCTACAAAATATCGACTCATTCCCAATGTTGAGTATGTTCTAATATCTTCAAATGGAATACTATCATATATTGAAATTGTTATATTATACTTTTTATCAATAATATCTGCTCCTCTAGATATTGTACCTAGATGTTTTTCTAAATGTTCTACTACTATCATTTAAATAATCTAATGACTTTTTTTGCCTATTACTGGTAATATTGGTCTAAATCTTATCTGAATCACATTTAAATTTAGTCGTTGCATTCATCTTCTATATTTGATTACTTTTCAAAATATTCATCCAAATACTTAACACTTTCCGGATCGTTTAAATCACAATCTACTATAATAACTTTCTTATTTTCTAAGTTTTTCAGATTATCAAATATCTTCTTCAGATTATCCATTAAAAATGCAAATGAACTTGGAAGAAAAGCAATATTACTAATAACAATATTATTCATTGTTCCATCTACTAATATTTTCAGTAAGACAACGTGTAGCTTACCTAACATATCCTCCACCCTAATATCAATTCCGGTTAATTCAAAAAAAATATTGATTAAATAATTCCTTTCTTTCTTCTTTATTTTATTATATAAAACACCAATTTTTGCCGCAGAAGGATAGCCAAAGTGTATAAAAATATATTCATTTTTATTATTTAAAAATTGTAATTCTTTTACACTTATTATTGATATTTCATTCATTACTTTGATAATCCTGTGAGATTAATTTTCTTTTTTTACTTGCTATGTTTCTTCATTAATTTCCTCACTTAAATTCCTGCAAAAATAATTATTCTTCTCTACTATTAAACAAAAAAATGCCCGGATTACTCCGGACATTACAAAGGCAAATTACAAGGAAAAAATTAAATATATTGTTTTACTTCTTCAAAATAATGGATCACTCCTACATCAGGTAAATCCTGTTTTTCATCATTATAAAAGCTGTTTATAGTCTCTGTATTTTCAAGAAAAGAATTACTAAACAATGCATACGAGGGTTGTTTTGCAAAATCATTTTTTAACAACTGATGTGCTTCTACAACCGGTACACCATATAGCTTTCTAAAATTCCCAATTTTATATTGTGAAAATTTTCCATAGTGGACAATAAACTTTAAAGACAGATCAATAGAAATACTTAAAGCTTCATTAAGCTCTGCTACTTTTCTGGTAAAAGCATTCTGCATTTTTCTCAGCATATTGGAAACCTTCTTAAAAGATGGATTTTTATCATATCTAAAAAATAAAATCGCATCCCCTTCAATCTCAGAAATCTCAAAATACTGATTATTCACATCGATCAGGATAGATAATAATTGTCTTACAATATACTCTCCTGTGTATAGTTTTGTATTAAATACAAATTCGGTAAATCCATTGAAATCCGGAATCAGTATTATACCCTCTTGTATATTTGCATCCATGATGTTTAGTTTAAAAACCTGTTATATCTAAAGACGCAACAGGTTTTATTTTACTTTATTGCCGTCCTCCCCCTACTGATCGGTAAAGAGAAGTAATAGCGTTCAGACGTTGTGCTTTCAGGGAAGCCAGATCCAGTTCTGCCTGAAGTTTATTGGTTTGTGCTAAAATCACTTCCACATAAGTCGCTGAATTGTATTTAAATAAAATATCCGCTTTCTTTACCGCTTCATTCGATTTCAATACCAATCCTTCAGCAATCTTTTGCTGTTCTTCCAATTTCTGAATCTGTACCAAGGCATCCGAAACCTCCCCGACCGCTTTTAGAACAGATTGCTTAAAATTGATTTCTGCTTGTTCAGATAATACTTTAGACTGCTCATATTGTGTTTTTAATTGTTTGCCATTTAAAATGGGTTGTGCTATCGCTCCAGCAGCCATTCCGAAAAGCGATCCCGGAATACTGAACCATTTGCTTGCCTGAAAAGCATTAATTCCACCTTGAGCAGTGATATTCAGAGAAGGATACATGCTCATTTTAGCCACATGAATAGCAGCAACGCTTTTTCTAACCTCCAACTCAGCGGTTTTAATATCCGGTCTGTAGCTTAGAAGCTCAGAAGGAATTCCCGCCACTATTTGATCCGGTGACTGAACCGTATTCAGGCTTTCCTTTCTCGCAATTTTATCAGGCATCGAACCTGTCAAAAGACTCAAAGCATTTTCCTGTGTTGCAATAGAACTTTCAATAGCTGGAATGGTTTTTAAGATCTGGTCCTTTACAATTTCCTGTTGTTGTACAGCTAAAGCAGTGGTTAATCCTACCTCCTGTTGTTTGGTTAAAAACTTCAGCGTGGTATCGGAATAGGTCAAGTTGGATTTTGTAATTTCCAATTGGGTGTCCAACATCAGTAAATTATAATATCCCTGAACAACTGCAGCCACCAGTCCTGTTCTCACGGCTTTTGCCGCTTCCTGGGTTTTAAGATATTCGGTTAAAGCCTGTTCCTTTCTTCCTTTAATCTTTCCCCAGATATCCGCTTCCCAGGAAATATTAACAGAACTCGTATAATCTTCTGTATATCTTCTTCCCATAAACTGCCCTGCCATCATCCCGTTCATACTGTTATCTGATGGACGGCTGATGCTCGCATTGGCAATGGCTGCACTTACTGTTGGCACATTAGCCCATTTACTTTGATTATACGCCAAAGAAGCAAATTCGATCTGTTTCAAAGCGACCTGAAGGTCATTATTCTGTGCAATCGCTTTATCAATAAGGCCTATCAAAACAGGATCTTTGAAAAAATCTTTGTAGCTGATCTTCGCGATATTTTCGTTCTGATCACCAGCTATAATTGTATCATTTCTAAAAGCTTCAGGCGTTTTGATCTCTGGGCGTTCATATTTCTGAACTTTACAGGAAACGGCAGCCCCTGAAACCAATGCTATATATGCTATATTTTTAATTAAATTCATTTTTAAATATCATTTGAATTAATATTCCCAATCTGCTTCTGTAATCACTTTTCCACTGATTCTCTCATGCAAAGCCTGGAATACCACAAAAAGAACCGGAACAACGAAAATCCCTAAGATAGTTCCGAAAACCATCCCCGAAATAGCCGCATAACCAATAGAATGGTTTCCTAATGCAGAAGGTCCTACTACAAAAATCAATGGAATCAATCCCGTAATAAATGCTAAAGAGGTCATTAAGATCGGGCGTAAACGTGCTTTAGCACCTTCTACTGCAGAAGCGATCAGACTCTTCCCTGCTCTACGGCGCTGAATAGCAAATTCTACGATAAGGATTCCATTTTTCGCCAACAACCCAATCAGCATCACTAAAGCGATCTGAACATAAATATTATTGGACAGATCTGCCAGAGTAATTCCTACAAATACACCTGATAAACCTACCGGAATAGCGATCAGTACAGCAAAAGGTAAAATATAACTTTCATATTGTGCTGATAAAAGGAAGAAAACAAATATGATACACAATCCGAAGATCATTACCGATTGAGAACTTGATGTCGCTTCTTCTCTACTCATTCCTTTATAGTCATAGGTATATCCAGGAGGAAGTACTTGCTTGCTTACTTCTTCAACTGCCGCCATTGCCTGTCCGGAACTGTATCCCGGAGCCGCCATTACGGTTAAATTAGAAGAATTAAACAAATTGAAACGGTCTACTACTTCCGCTCCTGTTACCTGTTTCAGACTCACTAAAGTATTCACAGGAACCATTTGATTCAGGTTATTCTTAACAAAAATTCCATTCAGGGATTCTTTATCCTGTCTTGTTTCAGGAGTTGCCTGCACCAATACCCTGTAATATTTTCCAAACCGGTTGAAATCTGAAGACTGAATGCTTCCGTAATAACCCTGCATTACTCCTAATACATCAGAAACGGTCACTCCAAGTTGTGCTGCTTTCACCTCGTCCACCAATACTTCATATTGTGGATAGGATACATCAAACGTCGTATATGCCAAAGCTACTTCTGGTCTCTGCATCAAAGCACCCATCATTCCGTAAGAGATATTCCCTAAATTCTGAAGTTCACCATTTGTACGGTCCTGAAGCACCAGTTCCATTCCACTGGTATTACCAAATCCATCTACCGTAGGCGTATTGATCACTAAGAAATTGGCTCTTTTATCCTGAGACAATGTTCCCTGGACCTGACCGATGATATCATTGATATTATTCACCTTCCCTCTTTCACCGCCTTTTTTCAGTTTAACGAAAATAGATCCTGCAGAAGATGACATCGAACCACTGAATAGATTCAGACCATCTACTGATATTACTTTGTCTACAGCTGGATTTTTCAGCAACAGATCTTCCGTATCTGAAATAATTTTTGACGTTCTGTCCTTAGAAGCTCCCGGGGCCAGATTGGCCGTTACAATAATGAAACTCTGATCCTCATCAGGAATAAATCCTTTTGGTGTAGTCATCGACATCCAGGTGAATAATCCTCCGAAAGCCACAATGATCAATAAGGCAATCCATTTTCTTTTTAAAAGGAACAGAATTGCTTTTCCATATCGGAAAGTAAGTTTGTTAAAACTCGCATTAAACCCTGCAAAGAAACGTTCTTTGAAGTTCATTTTTTCATGCGTTTCCGGATGGTGCTGCTTTAAAAATATAGCACATAAGGCCGGACTTAATGTCAATGCATTGACTGCTGAGATAACAATAGCAATGGCTAACGTTAATGCAAACTGCTGATAAAATAATCCAGTAGAACCACTCATAAAGGCTACCGGAACAAATACCGCTGACATGATCAGGGTAATTGAAATAATCGCTCCTGTAATCTCACTCATCGCCGACATTGTAGCGGCTCTTGGATTCAGCTTTTTATGTTCCATTTTAGCATGCACCGCTTCCACGACGACAATTGCATCATCCACTACAATTCCAATCGCCAGTACCAACGCAAACAGGGTCAGAATATTAATCGAGAATCCGAATACATTCATAAAGAAGAACGTTCCTACGATAGAAACCGGAACGGCAATCGCCGGAATCAAGGTTGAACGGAAATCCTGTAAGAAAATATACACCACAATAAATACCAGGATAAAGGCTTCAATCAGGGTATGAATTACCTGCTCGATCGACTGATCCAAAGCTTCTTTTGTAGCATAGGGCATTTCATAATCCATTCCTTCAGGAAATGATTTTTCGAGCTCTTTCATTCTCTCCTGAAGGGCGATCTGTACTTCATTCGCATTAGATCCTGCCATCTGAAAGATCGCCATCGTAACGGAAGGTTTTTTATTGAAATTAGAAGATACATTATAACTGTAGGCTCCAAATTCCACTTTTGCCACATCTTTTAATTTTAAAACAGAACCGTCACTCAGCGCTTTGATCGTAATATTTTCATATTGCTCAGGCTCCGTAAATTTTCCTTTATACCGAAGGACATATTCCATCGCTTCCTTACTTCTTTCACCGAATCTTCCCGGCGCTGCTTCTAAGTTTTGAGACTGAATAGCCCTCGAAACATCAGACGGTGTAAGGTTATAGGAGGTCAGTTTATTCGGATCCAGCCACACCCGCATCGAATAATCTTTATTTCCATACACCATTGCATCTCCTACTCCTTTTACCCTTTTTAAATCCGGTACAATATTGATCTTGGCATAGTTCTCAAGGAAAAGATCATCCATCTTACCATCTTTACTGGTTAAAGAAACCATCGCAATCATACTGTTCTGTCTTTTGAGAGTCGTAATACCTGCCTGTATAACTTCCGCAGGAAGCTGATTGGTTACCTGTGCTACCCTGTTCTGAACATTGATCGCTGCCTGATCCGGATCGGTACCCAGTTTGAAAATAACCGTGATGCTTAACGTACCGTCATTACTCGCCGTAGAGGTAATATAATCCATATTTTCTACTCCATTGATGGCATTTTCTAATGGCGGAGCCACAGATCTAGCGATCGTTTCAGCGTTGGCACCAGGATAAACCGCAGATACCATTACGGTAGGTGGTGCGATATCTGGAAATTTTGTAATCGGCAGATTGATCATACCGACGATACCCAGTA
This sequence comes from Chryseobacterium sp. FW101-FHT12H09, assembly GCF_058790395.1. Classification (NCBI taxonomy): domain Bacteria; kingdom Pseudomonadati; phylum Bacteroidota; class Flavobacteriia; order Flavobacteriales; family Weeksellaceae; genus Chryseobacterium; species Chryseobacterium sp. FW101-FHT12H09. The sequence continues at coordinate 746,565 of NZ_JBYTCP010000003.1, forward strand.
TAACCAACAGCACTGAAATAACTGTTGCCAATACGGGCCTTTTTATAATCTTTTTTAACATGATTTTTTCTTACGATTTTTTCGGTTGAGCGTTTTGTTTTTGAGCTACAACGGGAGTTCCCGGCTGTAATCTGTCGAAGCCGGTAACGATGTACTGATCTCCGGCTTTCAGCCCCTTGGATACGATAAAATTAGTTCCGGCCTTCCCACTCACTTCAATAGGAAGCTGAACTGCTTTTCCATCTTTAATGGTAAATACAAAAATTTTGTCCTGAATCGATCTTGTGGAAGCGATAGGAAGCAAAACAACATTAGCATAAAACTGATCCAACACCACCTTTCCGGTATTTCCGCTTCTCAGTAAATTATTAGGATTGTTGAATTTCGCTCTTAATGTAATAGACCCTGTTGTTTTATTAAACTGACCTTCCACTGCATCAATTCTCCCTGTTTCAGCATATTTCTCCCCTCCTGAAAGAAGTAAAGAGACGGCTGGGGTATTTTTAATGATCTCATCAATACTACTCCCTACATTTTGTTTTTGAAACTGATTAAAATCGTTTTCACTTAAACTAAAATAGGTGTACACCTGATGAATATCCGACAATAAGGTCATCGGATCCTGGTTGGTAGGCGTCAGCAAACTTCCCAAACGGTAATTAAATCTTCCGATGTACCCGCTTACAGGCGCTTTAATCGTAGAAAAATTAAGATTGATCTTTGCCGATTCTATCGAAGAGAGGGATTGGCTTACGGCTCCTCTGGCTGCATTATAGGAAGCTTCTGCTTCTTTCACCTGGATATCAGAAACCATTTTATTTCTGAATAATTCTTTCTTACGGTCTACATCTATTTTAGTGGTCGCAAGATTGGCTTGTGCCGTAATTAATGCTGCCTGAGCACTTTTCAATTGTTCACGGAAGATCTGGTCTTCAATTTTAAACAAAGGCTGACCCGCTCTTACGTAATCTCCTTCATCTACAAATATTTTGGTTAGATATCCTGTTACCTGAGGTCTTATTTCAACATTCGAGACACCTTCCACAGAAGCTGCATATTCTCTGGAGACAGAAGCGTCACCTTGTTTTACCGTTTCTACCGGAAGTTCCGGGGCTTGTTGCTGATAAGATTGATTTTGATTTTTCTTACATCCTGTCAAAACAACAAGGGATAAGAAGAGTATAGTTGATTTCTGAATAAAAAATCTCTGCATAGTACTATTTCCTTTAAATTTCACCGAGCAAAATTCGCTCTAAAAAAATTCAAGGGAAATATTTAAAAAACTTCTTAATTTGTCAAAAAGACATCTAATTTTTAATATACATGAGATATATCATCCTTTTTTTCTTAGAAATCAAAGAATATATGCATCGAAACTTAATTTATATTTGAGAGGTTGAGAATTACATCATTTAATACAAGTCATCCTTTTTATACTCGAGAGGAGATTTTCCAACATGTTTTTTAAAAAACTTACTGAAAGACGCCTGGTCAGAAAATCTAAGCTGTGATGCTACCTCATTTACATTAGAATTGGAGTTTTTTAATAATAGCCTGGCCTCCACTTCCAATACCTTATGGATGATTTCACGTGGTGATTTAAACATCGTTTTATTAATCACCTTGGTTAGGTATTTACGACTGATACAAAGTTTATCTGCATAAAACTGTACATTGTGCTCTTCTTTAAAATGCTCACGTACCAAAATAAAAAAACTGGTGGTAATTTCATCTTCACGGTATGTGACAGGATTTATTTTTTCCGTTTTCTTAAAGTGATTATCTACCTCATAAATGACCAATGAAAAGTGATGCCAAATCATTTCATTAAAGTAATGATCATTTTTTTCAGCATTGTTTAAAACCTTAAGCTCATCTAAATGAAATTCAAGCCTGCGGAAAAGGTCAGGCTCATTCTTGATCAAGTTGGTATCTTTTGAAAGGCTCCTCAAGATATCATTTGACCGATAATTAAATCCGGCATCGGAAATAAAATCCAAAGAAAAGAAAATGTACTTTCCAACATAATCATCAGAGATTTCTTCTATCCAAAATGTTTCAGACATTGGACAAAATATAATATCTCCTTTTGAAGTGGTATACCGCTGATCATCAATCCTGAATCGTTCATATCCGTTAGTCACTAAAATCAAGCAGAAATAATCTGCACGGTTCGGAACATTCAACTCAATATTATAGTTGCTTCCATCAATTGTCATGACCACGAACTCTTTAACTCTAAGATCAAACTCTACGTCTTTAAGAAGTTTTTCAAAAGTAAAAGTGGAAACAAATTCAGCAGTTTCAGTATTGCTCTTTCGGGACATTTTGACGAAATATTTACACGAAATTAAGGAATAATTTTTAGTTTTTTGTTGCGGGTTTCGGATTTCGAGTTCTTCCCTCTAATCTCTAAATTCTAACATCTAAACTCTAATCTCCACAATCAATTCCTTTTCATATCCATTGTATTTCTCATCAATATATCCATGTGGATTACAAATGATTTCGGTATTTCCTATTTTATACCTGCAAGGGGTATGAATATGTCCATGAATCCAATACAAAGGCTGGTATTCTACAATGAAATCTTCAAGATTGGAAGCATATGCTGAGGTCACGGGATCATTTTTATATAGTTCGGGAACCGATTGAATACTTGGTGCATGGTGTGTGACTACTATATTTTTTAATCCTTTAGAATTTTCAAGGTTCTCTTTTAAAGCCATTCTTGAAAACTGATGAATTTTAAATATATCTATCGTTCGCATTTTCGAATAGGAAGGATCTCTTTTGATCTTTTTATAATCGTTCATTTTAGACTGACAAAGCATTCCATATTGAACAGGATTCCCAAATATGGAGAAATCTGTCCATAAAGTTGTTCCATGAAACCTGATATCTTCGATATCTACATAAGAATCTTCTAGCACATAAATATTGGAATCCTTGGCTGCCTCTTTTATTTTGTTCAATGTTTTTGGGTAGGATCCTTTATAGTATTCATGATTTCCCAACACATAGATCACTGGTTTATCAGGAATTTCGCTTTTAATCCACTCAATTCCCTTTGTTCCTAAATTAACATCACCCGCCAATACAACGACATCTGCATTATCAAAAGATAATTCAGTCGAGCCAAACTCCTGATGTAGATCGCTGATGATTTGTATTTTCATGTATGTACTGGTGAAAAAAAATTAAGATTACAAAAGTAGTATAATATTAAAAACTATATCTACATTTATCCTTCAATTCAAAGGATCTCATGAAAACATCGGCAACATTTCTTTTTTCTTTCCTTTTCCTTCTTTCAAATTTTTTAACCGCTCAACAGCAGCAATATATTTTCTTTTTACATAATAAATTTTTGGAAGGAAATTCTTTAACAGAGAAGCATCCAAAATATGGAGTCGCAGAATATAAACCCATTCTCTTCAAATTGAAAGATAAAAATACAGTTGTTATATCTGAGAAAAGAGCTGACCATACCGATCCTGAAATCTATGCCCGAAAGATAGTAGCTCAGATTGACAGTTTAAAAACCAAAGGCGTTCCTTCAAAAAACATAAGTATTGTTGGAACTTCTCAGGGAGGTTATATTGCCCAATATGTTTCGTATTATGCTAAAAATCCAGATCTTAAATTTATCATTATCGGAGCAAGCTTCAAAGATGACTCCTTAAATGAAGATCCCGATTTCAAATTGTATGGTAAGATATTATCCATTACCGAAAAATCAGATGATGGCCATGTAGCACTATCTACTCAGAAAAGATCTCAAAGCTCACAATTAAAAGCATTCAAAGAAATTGAGGTCAATACCGGAATGAACCATGGCTTTCTTTTTAAAGCATTGGATATATGGCTTACTCCGACTATAGAATGGATTCAGAAGAAGTGATGATTTGGTTCGAGTTACGAGGTACGAGGTTCCAGTCGCCAGTTATTAGGAATATGCGTCCGGTAACTTTCAACTTTTCACTTTCAATTTTCAACAAATCTCTTCTGCGCCGCCTTCATTCCGAAGAAGAACATCAGGATCACTGAAATTCCCAGGAATGCAAATGAGTATTTCCATGAAGGATCCCAATCATGTAATTTCCCAAAGATAGCGGGTCCAAAAGCTGCGATCAGGTATCCTACAGATTGTGCCATTCCTGAAATCTTAATTGCATTGGCACTTGATTGGGTTCGTAAAGAGAAAAATAAGATGGATAAACTGAATGACAGACCATTGGATAATCCTAATAAAATTGCGGTTGCATAGATCCATTGTGATTTTAATAAAGCAAACATGACAATACTTGCCAACATCAGAATGCATAGAAAAACGATCATCACCCTTTGATCTTTCATTTTATTGGCAATGATTGGACCAACGAAAGTAATGGGAATCATGGAAATCTGGATGACAAACAATACCCATCCCGGAGCATTCCCGTTCATTCCATAATCACCAAGAACTGCAGGTAACCAGGAAATTAGAGAATAGTACACCAAAGACTGCAATCCCATAAAAATACTGATGTTCCATGCCTGTGCAGATTTAAACATATTAAAATCTGATTTAGCTAATGAACTATTGCTTTGATTCGTTTTATTTCTATTCAGCAAGAGTTCTAAAACCACCACTAATAAAGACAAAAGAGCAATCACCAACCAGATCCCCAAAGAACCACGCCATCCATAACCCGTCCATTCTCCAAGGCTTACACTATATCCTGAAGCTAAAGCAGCGGTAAGATTCATGGAAACCGCAAAAATACCCGTCATCACACCGATCTGTTTTGGAAAATTATTTTTGATGTATCCTGGTGTAATTACATTTCCAACGCAAATACCCAATCCTATAAACACGGATCCAGTAAACAAGGTCCAGACCGATCCGAACACCCGTAAAAACAAACCGAAACTCAAAATAACCAAAGCATATAACAAAAACCTATTGATACTTAAACGATGGGAAAACCGGCTTACTAAAACAGAACAACTCGCAAACATCAGCAACGGAATAGAAGTCAGCATACTGCTTTGAAAATTATCTAAATGCAAAGATTGGCTGATCTGACTCAGTACCGGTCCCACAGAAGTAATCGGTGAACGAAGGTTACTTGAAACCAGAATAACAACCAAAACATTGATAAACAATAGTATATATGAAGCTTCTTTTCTTGTCTCGTTTTTCATGATATTGTAAAAAATTGATACCACAAATGTACTTATGTTATTTTGTATACATTTGCCATAATATTAATCTAAAACGACATGAATTCTTCTAAAACCATCTTGAATGTTGATGAGGTCACAAAACCTTACTTTGTTTGGTTTGAAGATAATTGGAGGCATGATGACGTTCTTCATCTTCATCCGAAAAGAGGACAGCTGGTGTATGTAGAAAGTGGATTCCAGTATTTAACTGTAGAGGGAAAGATTTATCTTTTGCCTCAAAACCATGCTGCCTGGATTCCTCCTAATGCTTTGCATAAAACCAATTCCCATTCTGAAAGAATACGATTGATGATCATGTTTTTTGATGCTGATAAAGAAGATTCATTTTATCATCAGGTTAATGTATTTTCTGTTCCTCCCGTCCTTAAGGAAATGATAAAATATGCTGAAAAGTGGTCCATCAATACAGAGGAGAATGCGGACGAAAATATATTTTTACAAGCCCTGTATAATGAATTGCCTAATTTCGTGGCCGATTCTATCCAACTGCATATCAGTCTTCCAAAAGATAAGCGGTTAACACAGGCTATTGATTACCTGAATGCCCATTACACAGAAGATCTTAAAATGGAAGAATTAAGTGACATGGCTTCCCTATCCCTCCGGTCTTTGGAACGGATTTTTAAAAAGGAAACCGGACTCACCCTAATCAAATATCAGCAAATGCTTCGCATCATCAAAAGCCTGGAACTCCTGAGTTCCAAAGAATGGACGATTTCAGAAATTGCTTATCAGGTAGGTTACAAAAGCCTACAGGCCTTTACCAATAGTTTTCAATCGGTTATGCAATACAGACCCAGTGATTTTTCAAAAACCCTTTGATCAGACTTCGTCTTTAGAGATCCATTTTTCTACTTTTGGTGCCTGATAATTTTTCATATTGTTTAAAAGAGAATCGATCTGATCATCTACGATCAACATTTTCTGATTAGCTTCTTTAAGGAAACCTTTCTCCACCATGGTTTGACTCATTTTTAAAAGATCATCATAAAACCCATTGATATTGAGTAAAGCAATTGGTTTTTGGTGTAGTCCCAATTGTGCCCAGGTCATCATTTCAAAAAGCTCTTCCAAAGTTCCATATCCACCAGGTAATGCAATAACTCCATCTGATAATTCATTCATTTTGGTCTTGCGCTCATGCATGGTTTCTACAAGGATCAGATCAGTTAAGCCTTTATGTGCAATTTCTTTTCCTTGTAAAAAATGAGGAAGTATACCGATCGCTTCACCCCCATTTTCCATTACTCCATTGGCAATAGTTCCCATCAGGCCTGTCTTTGATCCACCATATACCAAACCTATTTGTTCATCAGCCAATCGCTTTCCTAATAGGTAAGCCTGCTCTTCATAGATAGAATCAGTTCCAAAACTTGATCCACAAAATACAGTTAATCTCTTTATCATTTTTATTTGAATATTTCTGATAGCCGCATTTTACGAAACAGCAACCTGAGTTCTTTTTACTTTCAATTCTTTGAAGATCAAATATACTAATATTCCGATCGCAGACACTGCATAACCCGCCAGTATAATAATACTTAAACTCCCTACAGCCTGTTCTGATGGATAGATCTGACTCATTAAAGTCATAAACGATAAACCAATCCCGGCACCCAAAAAGTAGTTGGTACTCGTTAAACTTGATGCGACTCCATAATGTGATGCCTCAACATCACGAATCCCCAAAATTGATAAACTCGTGAAACAAAATGTCATGCCTACTCCTGAAATACACGCAGCACCTAATAAAACGATCGTTAATGGGTGACCAAAGTAAATAGATATCAGCAACGCTAAAGCACCATCCAGCATAAAGGACCATCCTAAAATTCCCATTTTTGCCGGATTCAGTTTTTTTGAAACTGATGGTAAAATAAATTTAGCCACTAATGCAGACATTACACTGAAAGGAACCAACATCAATCCCGCCGAAGCAGCACTGTGATTCATATCTTTCTGAAGCATTAACGAGATCAGAAATAAAAATCCTATGAAAAAGGCTCCTAATGCAAAAAAGGCAAGGTTAGCAGACATTAATGATCTGTGCCTGAATAACTGAAGATCAATTAAAGGCTGAGCTACTGTTTTTAAGCGGTAGAATACAGCACTTAAAAGTACAATGGCTACTACAATTGATCCAATTACTAAAAATGGCTGTTCTTTAATCTGTATCAGTTCATGAGCTCCATACGTCAAGCTTAGTAAGCCGAGAACTAATAGTATCCCTGAAATCGCATCTGTTTTCTGAACACTTTCCGATTTTTCATCTGCCGGTAAATATCGATATGCAAAAATAAGGGTTAACAAAAGAATAGGTACATTAATGAGGAAAACCCAGTGCCAGCTTAAGTAGGTACTGATAATTCCTCCTATTGACAATCCACTCCCCGATCCAATTGCAGCAAAAGAACTGAAAACACCCAATGCTTTATTGCGATCGTGATTTTCGGTAAATGTATTCGTCACAATAGATAGCGCTGAAGGCATAATAAATGCCGCTCCCAATCCTTGTAAGGCTCTGAATACAGCCAACATTTCAAAATTGGTGGAAAGACCTGCTCCTAAAGAAGTCAGCATAAAGATTAATCCTCCTAAAATGAACATTTTTTTTCTTCCGATCTGATCTGAAAGTTTCCCGCCAATAATCAGGAAACCACCAAAAAATAAAACATATAGTGTCTGTAACCATTGAACGGTTTCAGCTCCAATATGGAATTGCTCCTGAATAGATGGGATGGTTAGGTTAATAATGGCAATATCCAGCGCTTCAACGAAAGTTCCGATTGATGCCAATATTAATATTAAATTCCTCCTTGTTCCCATAGTATTCAAATTTCCTGCAAAATTAAAATATTTAGAACGCATGTAAAAATTTAACCTTAAATTTGGAACATAAATTAATTTTTAAAACAAATAAAAGAACAAATGTACTTTTAAGTTAATTTTAAAATAAAAAAACAGAACAAATGCAACCGGAAAATTACACACTGGACGAGAAAGACCTTTCTATTCTGCGTTTATTACAGAAAGATGCTAAGCTAAGTGTTCGTGATATTTCGACCAGGATTAATTTAAGTCCTACTCCCACCCATGAGCGAATTAAGCGTATGGAGAAATCCGGAGTGATCAAAGAATACACCGCTGTCTTAGACCGCAAAAAGGTCAATAAAGGAATGATGGTGGTATGTATGATCGCTTTAAAAGCTCACAATAAAAAAGAAGCGACCTTATTTATTGAAGAAGTAAGCAAGCTAAAAGAAGTCGTTGAATTCTACAACATCAGCGGCGATTTCGATTTTATGCTTAAAATTCTGGCTCCCAATATGGATGAGTTTCACGATTTCTTTGTGAATAAGCTTTCAGAGATTGAAGGGATTGGGCAGACGAAAAGTATTTTTGTGATGAATAGTATTAAGGAAAGTTCCCAGATTTTATAATGGTTAAACGCAAAGACGCAAAGTTTCTTCATGTATGATATTTTTAAGGCGTAAGGTTTTCATCTGCGATAAAAATGATACTTTCATTGCGAGGAGCGAAACAATCTCTTGCCAATTGAGGTCTTTATAGCAGGAGATTGCTTCACCTACGGTTCGCAATGACAAAACTTTAAGCATTATATTTCAATGTAAGTATAGAAAAAATAGGGTTTCGTATAAAAACCAGATGGTAATTCAACAGCACGTCTTACTTTAGTGCTATCAAAAAATTTCATAAGTCAATTTTACAGAATATCTGGCTCCTCAACACTGATTAAAGCTAATCAACAGACCTAAAATACGTTTGATTAGATGGCATTACTTACCCCCTTTATGTTTTTATTCAGATGTATGAAGATGCCAGATCTTCTTTTTTTGGGAACGAAATTAACATTAACTTTAAACCCAATTAAAATTACAACCTCTCACTTCTGAATATTACATGAATCTCTCTTTCTTAACAACAGCGATAGAAAAATGGAAAAATCTTGAAAAACCATACTACTTGCTTGTTGCCCTTATTTTTGTCCTGTTGTTTAATGTACTTTTCTTTTATGTATTGGACCTACTCAAAGTTCCAGAAAATGAATTAGGATTTCAGAAGTTTAAAAAATTAAGTAATATTGAATTATTCCTTTTAACCGTATTAGCTGCACCGGTTATTGAAACTTTGGCCTTCCAATATCTTCCAATACAAATTACAAAATGGTTAGCTAAGAAAGCAAGTCTCTTTAACGTAAAAACAGTCACGCTACTTTCTATTTCAATCTCTACGGGTTTATTCTCAGCAGCACATTATGAACATAGCTTCTATTATGCGTTAGCAACGATACCTGGTGGCATTCTTCTGGCTTATACTTATATCAACTTTCAGAAAAGAGATCGGACCGGTTTATCAACAACGATTCTTTTTCATGCGCTTTATAACCTTGCTACTTTTTTAATTAATTTCTGATCCAATAAAGCACTAATAAGGGTTACAAATGGTTAAATGCAAAGACGCAAATTTTCTTTTAAAATCATTTTATTTTTAAGGCGCAAGGATCTTATCTGCGATGAGATTTAAAAAATCTGAGTAATCTGTGGGAAATAAAACAAACACAAAAAAGAGATTCCTCCTTCATCGTAATGACATGGTGTTGAAAACTGCAATTGTAAGAACAGTCCATTGTATCATCAATAAAAATTCCATTAAATCTTCGGGTTATGGGGAAATTAATCACTGCCATTTTACATTTTAAGAAACTTTTAATCTTAATTATTCTGATGTTCAGTTAGGAATTACTAAATTCAGGTTGTCAATTAAAACAGAATATTATGCCTTGGAATCCCGATGTTTACAATCAATTTAAAGATATCCGTTTTAAACCTTTTTATGATCTTGCTGATCTGATCACCGGAGACTCACCTATGAAAGCTGTTGATTTGGGTTGTGGAACGGGAGAGCAAACCGCTATTCTTACAGAAAAATTCCCACAGGCTGAATTTACAGGCATTGATTCTTCCCCTGAAATGTTGGAAAAATCTAAAACACTCGAAAATGATCGTCTTCATTTTAGATTATCCACTACAGAAGAAATGCTTGCTAGTAATGAAAATTGGGATCTCATTTTCAGCAATGCTGCTTTACAATGGTCTGATGATCATAAGACTCTGTTTCCTCAATTGATTTCCAAACTGAAAAAGGATGGTCAGTTCGCTGTTCAAATGCCCTATCAGCCAGGAAATACATTAAATAAAATTTTATTTGAACTCGCTGATGAAGAGCCGTTTAAAACCCAATTAACTCATTGGAACCGCCCTTCTGCCGTGCTAACTATTGATGAATATGCACAGATTTTATTTGAAAATGGTATTGAAGAGCTAAATCTTTTCCAAAAGGTCTATCCTATTATCGCTGAAGATCATGAGACTTTATTTAAATTCATTTCGGGTTCCGCTTTAATTCCTTATTTGGAAAGGCTTAATGAAGATCAGCAAAAGGAATTTACCTCTGAGTTTAAAAAACGTATTGCTATAGGTTTTCCTAGACTTCCTGCTATTTATGCATTTAAGAGAATTTTAATGTATGGAAGAAAAAAATAAAGGTCTTCATCTAAGAAAGGCCACTTTAACGGACTTAATGACCATTATAGAAATGCTTGCGGATGATATATTGGGTCAGAGCCGGGAAGAAGTTTCTGTTCCCCTGGATGAGCGGTACGTTTCTGCTTTTAAAGCCATTGATCAGGATCCCAATCAGGACTTGGTCGTGCTAGTGAATGACCACGATGAGGTCTTAGGAACTTTACAGCTTACTTATCTTCAATATCTGAATCATAAAGGCAGCAAGCGGGCATTGATAGAATCCGTGCGGATTCATTCTTCTCAGCGAGGAAAGGGACTGGGACAAAAAATGTTTCAGCTGGCAATTGAGCGTGCTAAGGAAAAAGGGGCAACGATCCTTCAATTGGCTTCTGATAAAAAAAGGGTCGAAGCATTGAGGTTTTATGAAAATCTAGGATTTACAGCTTCTCATGAAGGTTTTAAAATGAAAATATAATGGTAAATCCAAACCAAGAAATTTCTCGTATATAGATTGAAAGGTCTTATCAGCTGTAAAAATCTATGCAGAAAATAGTAAAATAATAAAAATTTGATGCAAGATTTCTGTTTTATAGGATTTATTATATAGAATAATGAGCTTAAACTTGTTTTGGTACGGGCTTTGAACAAAAGAAAATATTACAATAATACAGGGCTAAAAACCGATACCAACAACAAACAATTACGATATAATGAAAAAAATATTAGCAATAGCAGTTTTAACATTAGGAATATACAGTGTTACCAGCTGTACAGCAAAACAGGCAACTTCTTCAACAGATATGGAAAAGAATGATTCGATAACCGCGACCGGAAAGGTTACCAAGATCGAAAACGGAAAAGATGGGTATATGGCGACCATTCAGGATACGAATGGTAAAGAATATGTAGCTACCATCAGCATCGTTAATCTTCAAAAAAGCGGAAGTACATTCAAACGTTATGAAGTAGGAGATACCGTTACTGTTCAGGGTCCTTCATGGAAAGATGATCAGGGAAAGACCTATATCAAAGCTGAACAATTGAAATAATCTAATAGAAAAGCAACCATTTTTTAATAATTCTCTAAGATGATATCCTTCACGTGTTATGAAGGATATTTTTTTGGTTATCCATTAATATTTTACAAATGACAGTATCATTTGATATTATCAGAAATTAAAAATACGGTTATCATCTATTTTCTTCTATTTCTGATCTACCTTTTTAAAATGCACTCCCTCTTTTTGCAGATCCATAACGACATCGGATATTTTCCCTTCATTGTCTATTGTGAAGTTCAACTCAAATTCGGGGTTCATTTGCTGGGGAATTTCATTTATTAATTTGCAGACAAAAGCATTGTATTGCATAGGTTCCAACCTGAATTTAAATGCCGGGAAAACCGCAAACAACTGATCATCCTCTTTTACGACTTCAAAAGTTCCATATCCCAGATTCGTAAATTTTCCGGTATAATCACTCAAATTAAACGTTGGCTTTTTACTCTGATCGATTGGTTTGATTGTTTTTTCCGGTTTTTTAATGTCATAAATTTCCTTTGTATATGCATAAGGTTTTTGCCCATCCAAGCCCAACATCCTGTTTGATATCATACTGGTAAGGGTGTATGGGAGATCAGAATTCTGTTGATTGCTCAATACAATAATTCCAATTTTCTCTACTGGAAATAATACGGCATTAGAAGAAAATCCCGATACCGCGCCACCATGATGTACTTTATAATGCCCTCTGTACATATTGACATTCCAGCCGTATCCATATCCGAATAAATAACTGTTTTGTTCTGCAGTAGCTGGTGGACGGCCATTAAATATTGCTTTAATGCTCATCGCCTCCTTTACATAATTCTCAGAAAGGATCTTCTGTTGTTGAAAAGTTCCGTTATTCAGCCACATTCTCATCCAGTTGGCCATATCATTAGCCGTACTGTTTACCGCTGCTCCTGGCTGATCATTGTGAGGTCTTTGATAGAGTATCTTTTCCGTACTGCCTTTATATACTCCGTAAGGCAATGAATAATCATCAGACTTCACCATCTCCTCTATGGTAGTAGAAGAATGATCCATTTGTAACGGTTTAAAGACCCTATTTTTAATCAGATTCTCCCAGGTTTCACCACTCACCTGCTCGGCAATCGTTCCCAAAATGATATAACCCAGATTACTGTAGATCCAGCTGTCTTTAACTTCCCCACCCGGCTTTAGATAAGGTAAGCGTTTCATCAAATCTATTCTTTTGTTTTCAGGAAAAAGAATGTAAGATCCATCGGCTCTTCCAATTCCGCTTTTATGACTTAATAAATCCCCTACCGTCATCATAGCATTCATTCTGTCATTATAAAACTGAAGATTAGGAATGTACAATGCAGGTTTGGAATCTACTGAAAGTTTATTTTCATCCTGAAGAGATCCTATGAGTATCGAAGTAAAAGACTTTGTAATACTGCCGATCGGAAACACTGTATTAACAGTCACAGGAAGCTTTTTATCTAAATCCCTGAAACCAAATCCCTGGGAATAAATCACTTTATCATCCTTTACAATTGCCACAGACAAACCGACTCCCTTATAATCTGCTATGATATTATTAATTTCCTGATCTAAACCTTTTAGATTGGGCTGAGCTTTTTGACCATTTATAAATGTCCCCGTCATGCAGATGGTCAGCAAGAAAATTTTGAAGTGATTCATGGTGTTGAATTAGATGGCTGGAATTTAGCAATTTATTGAATCCTTCACAAGATCTGGTTTATCAAAAGCTTAAAAGTCAATTTAATAACTTCAGCGTATCGTATTTAATTAAAAAAATTAACCGCCAATCCTTTGTCCATAGGTTACCACAAATAATTAGATTTCATAAATAAACCATATAGATATTTATTATAATTCTTTATTTCCTTTATCCATTATACTTCTGATTATCAACAAGTAATACCATATCCCAATATTGTGATTAAATACAATTCCGAACATAATATTTCCTAACTTAGTGAAAACTAATCAACCATCAAAATTTCAAATTTATGAAAACATCACTATTAAGCATGAAAAGTGGCGTAGCAGCAGCTATGTTATTTTTAACGGGAATTGCCAATGCTCAAGTTTGGCAAACCACCGGAAATCCGGGGATTACACCTGCTAATTATGTTGGTACCGTAGACGGAAGAGCTCTTTATCTAAGGACCAATGGAGCATCCTCTGACCCTAACCAGGCGCTCCTGAACGAAGCAGGTTCTTTTATCGTGGAAACAACCAACAACACTAATGTTTCGAAAGCAAAAGGAAGTATTGTTGTAGGAATCTCTAATGTATTGGGAGCACAGGCTGCCAGTTCATTCGTTAGCGGATGGGCAAATAATCTTAGTAATGCAGGTGGAGCTAATGTTATAGGAGGCCAGGAAAATGTAGTAACCAACAACGCTGGAAAATCAGTTGCATTAGGATGGAAAAATACCATTAGAAATGCCAATCAGTTTGCACTGGGTGTTGGAATTGATCTTACAGAAGTATATTCCGGAGGATTTGGAATTGATCTGATAGCGACCGGAAACCGATCTTTTGTAATCGGAGCAGGGACTGGCGGAGCTAAATTAACGAACAACGTTCCATTCTCCATTATGCTGGGAATGTCAGCCAACTCAACCATGCTGATCAAAGACCAGAGTGTTGGTGTTCGTACAAATGCGCCTACCGCTAATTTTCATACCGTTGGAACAGTTCGTCACCAGGATCTTCCTGTTGGGAGTGGACGTGCTTTAGTGGTAGATCCTAATGGAAATGTTATGGTATCCAATACCGCATTAAACAAAATGGGTACTTCGGATGAAACTATCCAGAAATTAGAAGACCGCATTACAATTCTTGAAAATACCGTAGAAGAGCTCAAGCAACTTCTACTGAATAAAAATTCAATAACCGATATTTCTTTGTCTGATGTTCCGACCTTGGGGCAGAATGTTCCGAATCCGACAAAGAATGAAACAAGCATTCGTTATTATCTTCCAAAAGATGTAAAAACGGCATCGCTTGAAATTTATAGCATCTCGGGTCAGTTGGTGAAATCAGTTCCACTTCGTGAAAAGGGAAATGGCACGATCAGGCTTTCAGGTTCTGACCTTCAGTCCGGCACTTATGTATATAAAATGACTGCAGATGGAAAAGTGACCGATGCTAAAAAATTGATCATGCAGGATTAAATTCTTGATATATTATTTTTCAAAAAAGCGACTGACGGATTATTCGTCAGTCGTTTTTTTTAGTTTTGTAAATTCTTTAGATTCTCCTCAAAATATCTTCTTACCGCATCGTTTACATAGCGCTCACCTTCTATAAAATGATCTTCTCCCGGAAGTAAGATGAGGTCATATCTTTTTCCTGCTTTAGTCAGTGCATCGATCATCCGTATGGTTGTTGAAAGCGGTGCATTGATATCACTTATCCCATGAATAAAAAGTAGTTTCCCTTTCAGACGATCTGCCTGATTGGTATTGGTTCCAAATTCATAACCTTCCTTATTGTTTTCAGGTAAGTCCATATACGGTTCCATAATTTCGGCTCCTTCCGTTAATTCTCCGGGCGCTGATGCAATTCCTACTTTGTATAGATCAGGAGCTGCCAGCATCGCACGAATCGCGAAATAACCACCCCAGGAATGTCCATAAATACCGACCCGCTTCATATCCATAAACGGGTATTTTTCTCCAAGCTGCCTAAATACAGCCACACGATCCGCGATTTCATATTTGCCGATATTTCCATAAATGGCATCCTGGAAAGCTTTACTCCTTTCAACGGTTCCCCTTGTATCTATTACGATCGTAATATAGCCTAACTGTGCCAATGCCTGTGCCCGGTTGGAAAGTCCTGTAGTCGGCCCAAATCGATAAGGCACCACATTAACAAATGGTCCGGCATATATACATTCGATCACCGGATATTTTTTCGCCGGATCAAAATCATAAGGCTTATACATAATTCCGTACAGGTCAGTCGTTCCGTCATCAGCTTTGGCAATAAAACTTTCAGGAGCATGAAATCCAATTTTTTGCAATCGGCTGATATCTGCGGTTTTCAGGTGCTGTACAAATTTTCCATCAGTGGTTCGCAACTCAACCGATTGAGGCTGCTTCATACTGGAATAGAAATCTAAAAAATATTGACCGGATGGTGAAAACCGGGAGTAGGTATGCGTTCCTTCCGCTGAGGTCAATTTTTTAAAGTTCTTTCCTTTCAGATCGACCCGGTATATATTTGTTGAATAGAGATTTTTTTCTGCGTTGGCCGTGAAATAAACCCAGTCTTTAGTCTCATCTACCCGAATAACTCCCGTCACAGGAAAATCTCCGGAAGTCAGCCTCCGGATCAGCTTTCCATTCATATCGTAAAGATACAGGTGTCGCCATCCGTCTCTTTCAGAAAGCCAGATAAAGAAATTGTTATTCTTTAATAGGGTAACCTGTCGGTTCCAGGTTTCTGTCAAAAAATCCAATCCGGCAACAAAGGTTTTGTTTTCTTCCATAAGGATCACCCGGCTCGTTCCGGTATCGGGATTGGCAGCCAGCAGTTCAAGTTTTCTCCCAAGTCGGTCTACACGCATAAAAAGCACTTCTGAATTATCCTGTCTCCATCCTATCGGGAATGCATATTGTTGTGCGTTGGAACCTACCTCTATTTTGACTGCTTTCCCGGAAGTCACATCCAATACATACAACTCAGGAGTCTCAATAACACCTCCGGCTTTAGCGTAGACTGAATACTTTACTTTCTCTTCAGGTTTTGAATAATCTACCACAGGCAGATGATGAACTTTCCTGCCATCAGGTCTTTTTACAAAAATCTTTTTTCCATCCTTCGACCAACATCCATCTGTGATCGTCCAGGGATAATCATCTTTCCCATCAAAAGTAAGTTGCCTGGTTTGTTGGGTAAGACGATCAACCAACTCTATATTGTTATCTTTTATGGTAACGAACCACTGTTTATCCGGAGAAAGAATACTTGAAGGTGGTAATTTAACTTCCTCCTTTCCTTCTATCTGAACGATCTTATAATCTTTTAAACTTAACCGGAACTTTTTATTCTCAACAAAAAAGTCTGCAGCATTTTTATCTTCTAAAAAAGTAAAATCACTGAATGGAATGCCCTTAGTCTCCGGCTCTTTCTCAAGCAACGGCCTTAACACTTTCATTAAACGATCTCTATCAAAAAATACACGTTTTGTTTTTTGCTTTGGGTCTACCTCATAGATTATGGTGTTTTCTGGAGCTCCTGCTGCAAACCAAAAACGGTTTCCATCGGCATACCAATGGGGATTGACATACATATCCCGAATAAGACTCCGAAAATTCAGATAGCTTTCGTATCGTCCACGACTGGTTATGGTATCGCTGATCTGTGCATCTGCAAAAGAGGTCAGAAAAAGCAGCATCAGGTTAATTTTCAAAATGAAATATTTACAACAAATTTTCATGATATTGGTTATTAGGTCTACAAATTTTGAATAAAAAATAATTGAAATCACGTTCAGCTTCTGCAGTTAGCGGTAATCTTATTGACCAGTTTTCTCAGCAGCTCAATCTCTTCTTCAGAAATCCCTTCAACAGCCGTTTTTCTGTTGACATCAACGATTGGCTGAACCTCGGTTAAAATAGTTTTCCCCTCTTCCGTAACGTTGAGGTTAAATCTCCGTCTATCCTCTTCAAAAGAATCTCTTTTCAAAAAATTCCTTTTCACTAAAAGTTCGATAATACGTGTCACTGAGGCATGATCTTTAAAAGCCCTGGCAGCAATTTCCTTTTGGGATATTCCGGGATTATCATGAATGATACTTAAAATCAGTCCCTGATCAATCGTAATATCAAACCCTTTATCATTAATCCGCTTCTGGGCAAACTGACGGTAAGATTTAATAGATTCTTCGATGCTATAGAAAATGGTTTGTTCCGGTCTGGCCATGATTTTAAATTTAATTGATATACATATAATTGATATATCAAATATATAAATAAAATTGATTTCCAAACCTTTATCACTAAAAAATTAATATTATTTTTTTTTGTAGAGGGAAAAAACCCGCAGACTCTAAATGAAATACAGCAATGGCAACCTGATTTGTTTGAGTATTTTTTAAAGAATTTGGTTGGTACATAAAGATGAGAATAATCTGTAAGAATCTTACGATGTACATTTAACAAGAAAAATAACAAGTACGAATAATACACACATACCCGTCAAATACCTATATGTACTCTCTTTTTTATTATTAATTATCTCTTTGTAACTTCTTTTATCACCGATTAATTTTCGTATTAGATAATAGATATTATTTCCGATAATGCTAGCAAAGATGAGTTGAAAAATGTATTCCATTATCTGTTAATATGATGTCAACCAAAGACATGAATAAAATATTAGAATTCGTTTTGAAAATTTATTTTATAAATTTTTTCATTAATACTATAACAATAAAAATAGAGACAACACCTGTGAAAAACTTTATATATCCTTGTGTTTGTTCTTGTATCTCTTTGTAGCTTCTCTTATCTCCTGTTATTTTACGAAGTAAATAATAAATACCACTACCAATACTATTCATTATTATTTGTTGAAAAATATACTCAAAAATTCCCATTATTTATTATTTCATCATAATCACGCAAATATAGGATAAAACAAAAAATTCTTCACTTTACATCACAGATCTCACCACCTTAAAAAGCCCCCGTCGTAAGTGCATATTTCTATTTAAAGACCTCGAAATTTTTGATATCATGGCTCACCTGTTGATCAAGATATTTTTTATCAAAGCTGTATTTTTATCATTTCCAAATAATAATTAATTCTCACCATAAAATCGATATCCTTTTCATCTTGCCGGTAAAAGACCTCTATTTTCTATCACCCGCTGATGAGTCAATTTTATGAATATAGTCTTCAATAGGATATAAATTCATCGATTTTCTTCTTGAATTGACGTTGGTTGAATCCAGCAGATCATTAAAATAAACCTTCCCTTTTTCATCAACTGCATATTGAGTTCCATAAATTTGCTTTCTGTTATTGGCTAATTCAACTCTGTCAATCAGATAAGCCAATTGTCTTTTGTCAGCATCTCCTTTTTTAGCGGCTTCTTTCATTACAGGAAGATACTTCTCCATCACAGCCAATGTATTGGCATGTTGAATCACCGCAAACAAAGCCAGATTGGCATCATTCCCAATTTTATCTTTTCCTAACCAACCCAGGCTATCAATGATATGGGTAACGATGGTCAGATTTTTTGCATCAATTGGATTCTGTTTTATGGGGTCGTATATTGGATTTCTATATTTTTGATCTTCTATTAAAACTTTTTCCAAACGGCTTTTTATAACCCCATAATCATTCGCCTTCTTTTTACATGAAGAAACTAGAAATACAACTAACACTGAAATAATATAAGGTCTATTCATTATAATGGTTTTGAAGTTAAAAAAAGTAGAATACTTCTATACTATTTCCAGATCATCATTCTCAAACTTATACATAAATTCAGTAAATGAATTGGCCAGTAAAATAGCATCAATCGGTTCCATCCCCACAAAAGGAATAGAATAAAATTGTTTAGTCTTTTTATTGATAAATATCCCTACACCGCCTCCATTGGTTCCAATAGCTATAAAGTCTGGAATATGTAAATTTACTTCATATTCTTCATTAAGCTTATCTAAATCATTCAATGGAAATAATTCAACAAACCCAGAATCAGAATGTATTTCATGATCTTCTAAACTATTTAAATAATCTAGGTAATCGGCAGGATATTCAAATTCAGCACTCATACAATTTCTTTTGATAATTTAAACTAATCTTTATTAGTTTCGTCTTAGATGTTCATGTTATCGGATAACAAATCCTCCACATCAGCTTCTTCTATATTATACTTCTTCAGCAAATCATAAGCTTTGGGAGAGATTGCCAAAGAATTTTTAGTCATAAAAAAATCGTCTTTAAAAGGCTCTCCATTAATTTTTGCCCAAAAGAAAACAGGAAGTTCTCTATCTGGATAAATCTCTAAAAAAGTTTCAGATTTTGAGATTAAAACTTCGCTGAAACTAATGCCAGTAAGAAACTCTGCTTCTATTCCTTTTTTTAATGATTCCGTTACGATGTAGCATGGAAAAGATTCAAGAATATCATTTCCCAACCAACCTTCAAATTCATAATGCAACCTATGAACTATCGGAGGAAATACAGAACTGTCTATTTCCGTTTTCTCACCCAATCCACCCGCAACTTCTGGCTCTATCAGTTTATACATGGTCTTATTATTTATACGGAAAATTTAAACTCTTTTTTTACACAATCTATTCTTCTTTACTGATCACATGATCAAACAAAAGCTCAGCAATATCTTTATCCGTCAGATCTTGATGATCCGAATTTTTGATTTGCTCAAGGACATTGATAAAATAAGGAAAACCAAATAAGCTATAATATCTTATCCCATCTTTAACAAACTCAAGGCTTCCTTCTGTAGTTTCAATTTCAAAAAATGCTAAGTTATTGTTTAACTCTAAAGGTTGTTCCATATAGATTTCAATCGCTTCAGAAGCAAGATCTAATGAGTGATCATTGCAAAAGTCTTTGAAAGAGCCTCCACTTCGGAAGTAATTGATTAGTTCTGATAAATTCATGTTGTTTCTTACGTTATATTTACATCAAATTCTACAATCTTATCTCCTATTGAATAATCCATTTCAGCACTATAAATGATGTATCGAGATAAAGTTCCTTTTTGATTTAATCTGTTATCAAAAGTATACAAATTCAGTATTTCTAATGACTTAGATATTGATTCATTTTTCGATAAGTTCAATTCTTTTTCTAAAAAAGATTTCAACTTTTCTTTACGTGCTGTGAAAACATTTTCGTTCATTATTCAAGATTCCAGTTAGGGTTAATCGTTTTTAAAATTTTCAATTGCATATCCTTTAACTTCTCCAATGAATAATCATGATTATTTTTTTCTTTTGCTCTAGCGATCTCTGATGAATTGTATCTAAAAAGTTTTAAAAGAGCATCATCAGTATCTCTACAAAAATTTCTTTCGTATTCAACTCCTCTTTCCCGAATCACGATATAAATGATACCATCATCACCAATGTCTACATAAGGAGAAGCATCATCATTAGATTCGTTTATTTTAGGAATTAAATAAGAAGGAACGTCTCCTATTTTTGAAATGGCTGTAGAAATTTTTTCTTCTAAATCCTTGGTAAATATTTCTTTTTTATTCATTATCGTTCTTTTCAATAAAATTAGCTTTGATAAATTGAAAAATTTGATCCTGCCAATCCTTTATATTAGCCCCAGTCGGAATATAGACTATACTGCATATTTCTTCTGATAAAGTACTATTATCTTCGCAATGAAAATAATTTCCTTTAATCAGTCTACTTTGTTCGCCTGGATAAACCAAAGCTGTTTTCTTCGCATTATAATATTTATGATAAACATACATTTGTCTAAGATCTTCAGGAGAAGGACCATTACCATTTAAATTTTTCCATTTTGTATCTAATACTACTTTAACATCGTTGAACTCTAAAATAATATCTGCTTTCATTCCACTTTTGCTTCCTGTTTCGGATATCCAAAATTTTTTGGAAAATTGTGATCGTACATTTACTTCCGAATACTTCAAATTCCTTTTTAAGACAGTATACACAAATTGTTCCCACAACAAATTCATATCAAACATTAGTGCTAATACATTATCCTTACCCTTAGATACGTCAGGGTGATAATTAAGCAAAATTAATCTAGCAATTTGCAGTGCATTTTCATAGTGTTTATTTTTGCGGTCATATACTATTTTATCAAAGGTGGATTTCGAAACTATAATATCCTTTACTTCAGGAAAATTCAATAGTAAAGATCCAATTCTGCTTTTAAGATCCACTTTATTATTAATCTGAGAAATCACACGTAATGCTTTATAGAGCACACAGTGAATTTTATGTTGAACATCGTAGTTTGAATATTTTACATAAAATCTTTCTTGATGAATAAGATTCTGTGAAATGTGTTTCGAAAAATGCAAGGACCCTTTAAGCGCATACAAATTACCCTCTTTTTTATTATATTTTTTAATTAATCCACGGTGAAGTAAAAACTCGATTTCTTTAACATAAAGTTCAAAGTATAAATCTAGAATGGAATTACTTTTAAGTTTTAAGCCTGAGGTGCCGGACGTTTTCACCTTAAATCCCCAGATCGACCTGATCATATCAATCAGTAACGGCCTCCAAACACCCTCTCCTTGTTGATCCGCTTTTGGTAATATTTCTATTACCCTATCACCAACTTTTATAACTCCCACATGATGATTAAACTGTACACCATTTCTTATTAATTTAAAAAATGGCGAGTATTCTCCGTGATATTTTTCTAATGCGCTATGAAGCTTCTGCTCTCTCTCAATTGTAAGATCAAAAATCCTTTTTTCGTGTTCAAAAACCACTATATTTTCTGATAAACTCATTGATCAGCTTAATTCATTAACAATTGTATAGCATTATTAAAATCCATTTTATGACCTTCGATTATATAATCAGGCATTGAATTTCTGTAATCAATTATTTCAAATATTTCTCTGTCATTATATTCCTCTCCTTCGTAGTCAAATTTTGCAAAGACAGATGATTTATTATCTTTCAATTTTACAAAACCTCTTCCCAATACTAAACCTATTTTACCATAATCTCCAAAAAAGTATTCTTGCAACAATGGGATAATATTTTTATAAAATGAATCAATGATCATTTCATTATTTTTATTTAAAAAATAGGCATGACCAATAGCGTGATCCTTATCTATTAGTTTCTCAATCCTTCTATTAATCGTTTTTAAAATTTCATAAGCTTGAAAACCATACAAGTCATAACGTAGTTTTTCCAATTCTTCATATTTAGGAGCCATTTCTTCAAATACAAAACGTCTTCTTAAAGCAGTATCTAAAGCTTCAACGCTACGATCTGCCGTATTCATTGTTCCTATTATATAAAGATTAGAAGGAACTCCAAATTTCTCTTTACTATATGGCAATGTTATCTCTAAAGCTTCTTTAGCTCCTAAGCGCTTATCTTCTTCAATAAGCGTAATTAGCTCACCAAAGATCTGTGAAATATTTCCTCTATTTATTTCATCAATAATGATGATATACGGCTTGACTTCTTGTTTTTCATTATATCCAACTATTTTTGCTTTTTCATTTATCTTAGCATTGATATAGTTTAAAACGGACCAATATGCGGTAGAATTTGATCCACCAATAATTTCTCTAAATTCTTTGTCTATATTTTTAATAGCAGACAGATGCGGAAAAGATTTTTGTAATTTTTCCGATCTAGAATAAGAAACAGTATATACTTTTGAATCCTCCGAATAAATAGGTTTGAGCTTAAGATTTCCTTGATCAGAGATATCGACAATTTTCAGTCCTAATTTAGGAGTTTGAATAGACAAAAAAAGAGGATCTTTTTTCTCTAAATGATTATTTGCATCAATTATTAAATCACTCCAAGCATCATCAAATGAATATGGTTTTATAGCTACTTCTTCTATTTTATAATCTTTTGCTTTTTTTACAGTATTCTTAAAAATCCCATTCTTGATTTCATATATTACTCTTTTACCATCTTCTTCATCTTCTACAATTTGGGGCTTTATTCCCTCTATGAAATCTTCATAACTCATACTTTGATGAAAAGTGGTAAAAACAATCTGTCCAGATTTCAAGTAATCATCAAATCTTTTCTTTAAGTCTTCGCGATCTTCTTTTTTTATTTCATCTGGATATTTATTTTCTATAATTTCCAGTGCCCTGTTTACTGTGTGATATGTTTTTCCTGTTCCTGGAGGTCCATACAAGATCTGATTGAGAGGATAGCTGATCTTATCTTTTTCATTCTTATTTTTTCCTTCAGAATTCATTTCTTTTATTTTCTTAATTAATTTTTCAGATGTAAATTCAAATAACTCATCTAGATCGTTCATAACATTCTCTACCAAGTCTTCATCAACAATTTTGTATTTATTTTTATGAGAAACTGAATTTCCAGCATGCCATTGTTTTAATTCTAAAAATTCAGGGAGATCTCCTAAAAGATCATTCATTAATTCAGAATTTTCCTTTCCATCCTCAAAATGTAGATCAACAGAAATAATTCCTTCTTGCATTATGATTTCATAGTGTGCTCTTACATGATTAAAATTTTCTTCTTTATCAAAAATCCATACATGCTGCTGTCTACCTCTAAACTTACCAAAGCTATAATCCAATTGATTTTTTAGAACGTAATCCTTTAGATTATTTACAAAAGTTTTAAAATCCATCTGCTTCTTGTCCCATTCTTTTTTCTCATCATAAATATGAGCTGCAATTAAAAGAGTTTGATTTGCAGAATTTTTAGTTCTATCTAAATGAGAGAATTTGTCTTTCAACTCACTAACAAATGTATTTGTTTCATAAGTATGCCCAAGATAATATCGGGAAATAAGCTCTCGATGGCTTAACGCAATAGAATTTATATTATCTTGTGGATTAATAAGCATGTTTAAAGCATTCTTGACGGTAATATTAATTTCGCCTTTTTTATACTTATAATTAAAAATATTGATGATCCAGGGCTTCATCCTCACACCTGCTTTGGCTAATACTCGCTTATCTTCATACTGATTATAAAAAGCTTTCTTCCTAGCATGAATATCACAGTATGATACAATTCTAAAAAGTATTTCCTTTACAGAAAAAAACTTATGGTCCTTCCGAAGTTCGGTAAAAGAGCTATAATCATCCAAAAGATCTCTCAATTCTATTTGGCCTTCATTAGATAGAATGATATCCATCCACTCTTGCAAAGCATCTTTCCCTTTTTGAAAATAAAATTGATCAGAAGTAATAAGATTTTTGAAATAATTTTTTGTTGCGTTCGCAGGCATTTTCGTTTGTAGTGGTTATTTAGTTTTTATTAGTGTTTAACAATTATATGAAAAATCTTTCATTTACGCTTTATGTGAAAACGAAATTTTATAAAGAGAATTAGGATAATTAAGGACTATTTGGAAATTATACTCGAAATATCTTCTGTCAAAAAAAATACTACTTCAAATGAAGTAGTATTTTTTATAATCTATTTTAGAAAATAGAATCAGATTATTTTTCTGATTTTAATTGCTCAACTTCTTGTTTCAAAGCCTCAACTTGTTCTTTCAGTATTTTAATATAATCCTGTAGATTATCCATGATCTGGTTAGGAACGTTATAATAATTTGTATTATAGTTTATACCAACAGAAGTATCATTAAAAGTTGAATTGTCATTATGCTATAGTAGCTTGTCTTTCTTCTTTAATTTCTTCCACTGCAACATCTAAAGCTTTAGCCAGTTTTTCCCACTCATCATCAAATATTTTGACATCTCCATTTTCTTTTCTGCAATAATTAGAAACATCCGTTGATAAGATGTTAGACATGTATTCCTGAGTGTATCCTCTTTTCTTTCTGAGACTTCTTAGCTTTTCCATAGTGGTTGTGTTGTGCTTTGTACAAATATAGAGAAAATTTGGTTTTTAAGACTGTCTTTTAGTTAATACCAATGATTTCTTAAATGTCATCATATTTTCAATAATATTTTTCTCCTCTATTTAGTTTAGATTCCTAAACCAATTAAAATTTCTATCATTTTAGGTGTTAGAGCACTGTTTTATATAATAAATATTCTAAAGAAAAATTTATTATATAAAATGAAAAGATATGTTTTAATGATAAAATGCCTAAAAACTTATTGAGACGAAATACTTTTTTTATCAGGCGTTAACTCCATCAATGAAAACATCTACAAAGTCTTGAACCTTTTGAATAATTCTTCTTCCGATATTATTACGTTCAGTAAGTTTTGGCTTTATTTCTAGGAGTTTCAGTGTATCACTTATTTTTGGAGTCTTAGAAGTAAATAGAAAATCGTCAATGGCATCTCGGAATCTGTCTTTATTCAAGGATTCTTCGGTGGCAATTTTATCAAAAGCAGAGTTTTTTTCTTTAGTCCAGTATTTTTCAAACTCTTCATTGACGTTGTCTCCGTCAGAAATATGAGGGAGATTTTCCTCTATGAATTTTTCTATCAGTTCTTTTTTGCTTCGAAGCTTGGCATCGCCGGAAAGAATATCTCTGATTTCTTTTTTCTTTTTTTCTAATTTATCACCTTTTAGATTTGAGTTGGTAAGGTTGGCTAGAAGTGATAAAATATAACTTACATTAATTTCATCACGATGAATTAACTCAAGCTCAAAGTCAACGTCATCCAAAATGCTGGCTTTTCCTTCGCCTCCTTTATCTCCACCTTTAATTTCAGTCCAGATGTCTAAGTATTTGCTTTTATAACCATCAAATTCAAATTCAGTCATTTCCAATTTATCAAAATCAAAATCGGCAAATGATTTTAATACATTCAGAACACGCATTACTTCACGGAAAGCAGTAATGAATTCAAACTTTTCCTGCTCAGTTTGATAACTGTTGACACTGTCAATTTCTGGGGCAACAATCTTTAATGTGTCTAAAGCAGAGTTGAAAAGTTCAATATAATCTTCAATTGGATAAATAATAATCTCCTGAATTGCTTCTTTATTAGAAAACAAAGTCACGGCATCATCAGTTGCAGATTTCAGATTTCTAAAACAAACAATGTTGCCTTGAGATTTTTTTTCGCCTAACAATCTGTTGGTACGTGAAAATGCCTGAATCAATCCGTGATATTTCAGATTTTTATCGACAAATAAAGTGTTCAATTGCGGACTGTCAAATCCAGTAAGAAACATATTTACTACAATAATTAAATCAACTTCTTTATTGCGGACTCTTTTAGCAATATCATTGTAATAATTGTAAAAACTTTGGCTGTCTTTGGTCGTAAAGTTTGTTCCAAACATTTCATTGTAATGACCAATATATCTTTCTAATACATTTCTGCTATGAGAATCTCCGTATTGCGCCTGTGGTTCTGCAACCATTCCAAATTCGGGTTCTTCATAGATCCCATTGGCATCCTTAGACTCTTCATTAGTTCCATAGCTGAAAATAGTAGCAATCTTTAATTGATTCTTACCTTCCTCTTTTTTCTTCTGAAAAAGGTCATAATATTTCTGCAAAACATCAATACTGCTTACACAAAACATTGCATTAAAAGTACTATTATGCGTCTTTCTTCCGTATTCTGCGATGAGATAATCTGCAATTTTTTCAAGACGTTTCGGGCTTTCCAAAAGTTCTTGAGTATCTATTGCCTCGACATCTGTATCAATGTAAGTATTGCTTCCTTCTTTTTCTTTGTATCGCCCCACATATTCTACAGAAAACTTCAAAACATTATCATCACGAATGGCATCTGTAATCACATATTTGTGCAGACAATCTTCAAAGAGTCTGTTGGTAGTCGCAGGTGCTCCGTCTATTTTCCCAATTGAATTAACTTCAGAAATCGGAGTTCCTGTAAAGCCAATCATTTGGGCGTTTTTAAAATATTTTTTGATATTCTGATGCGTATCTCCAAACTGACTTCTATGACATTCATCAAAAATAAAAACCACTTTCTTGTCTTTCAGTTTGTCAATTTTATTACCGTGCTTTTCTTTTGTAATGGCAGTATTTAACTTCTGTAAAGTAGTTACAATCAATTTTGTATTGTCTGAAAGTTGCTTAACCAAATGTGCCGTATTTTCAGTGGCATCAACACTTCCTTTTTCAAAGGCATCAAATTCTTTTTGAGTCTGGTAATCCAAATCTTTTCTATCAACTACAAAAACAACTTTCTCTACTTTAGGAATTTCTTTCAAGATTTGACTCGCTTTAAATGAAGTCAAAGTTTTCCCCGAACCCGTTGTATGCCAGATAAATCCATTCTTATCGGTATTTCTTACTCTGTCAACAATTTTCTCAACAGCATAATATTGATAAGGTCTTAAAACCATCAGTATCTTATTCGTTTCATTCAAAACGATATACTTGGTAATCATTTTAGCAATGTGACAAGGCTCTAAAAATGCAGGAGCAAAATGCTCAAGTTGAGTGATGTTATTGTTATGCTCATCAGACCAAAAGAAAGTCTGCTTAAATGTCTGCTTTGCGTTGTTGGAGTAATATTTTGTATTAACTCCGTTACTGATGATAAACAACTGAACATAATTAAACAATCCACTTCCGGAATTGAAAGACTGATGATGATAGCGGTTCATTTGATTGAAAGCCTCTTTAATTTCAAGACCGCGACGTTTTAGCTCAATCTGTACCAAAGGTAATCCGTTGATTAGAATGGTTACATCATATCTGTTTTTAAAGTTTCCTTCCTGAGCAATTTGATTGGTGACCTGAAACTGGTTCTGACACCAATGGTCTTGACTGATAAATTCAATCCATTCGGAAGTACCGTCATCTTTAAAAAAATGAAAACGGTCACGTAATGTTTTAGCTTTTTCAAAAACATTTCCTTTGGAAAGATGATTGAGGATTTTTTCAAACTCAGAATCTGAGAATGTTTTTTTATTGTGAATTTCGAGCTGAGTTTTTAGATTTTTAATAAGGTCTGCCTCATTATATATCGTAACTTTTTTGTGACCTAACTGCTGTAATTGTTCTACTAATTTTTGCTCTAAAATATATTCAGGCTGACTTGACATTCGGTTTTTAGTTTTGGTTAAAAACTTTGTCAGAAGTATGAGTTCTGACAAAGTGATTGATAGTTTTCCCAAATGTAAGAAATAATCAATGATAACTACAACTATTTTAGCGCTTTAAACATCTGATCAATTGCTTTTTTCTTTTGTTCCAGATTGGGATGAACGTATAAGTTCAAAGTTGTACTGATATTGGAATGACCGAGCAAAACACTCACTGTTTTATAGTCGCATTTGCTTTCGATACATCGGGTTGCAAAACTGTGTCTCAGACCGTGAAATTTTATATCTGGAATTTCCAGAAAACGCATTAAGTTTTTGTAGTAACTTCGGTAGGTTCTTGGTTCTGTAGGTTTAGAATCGTTGGTTAAAACATAGAACGCAGGATTTACAATTTTCTTGAAAGGTTTCAGCATTCTCAATAAATCCCTGCTCATCGGGATTTCACGGATGGAGTTTTTGGTTTTGGGCGTATCAATCAACAATTCTGTTTTTCTTTCGCCATCTTCAATGACATAAATTCTTTGGATTGTTTTTCGGATGTTGATAATTCCGTTTTCTGTATCAATATCTTCCCAAGTCAATGCACAAATTTCACCAATTCGCATTCCTGATGAAAGACAAATATATACGCCCAGATTTCTAAAAGTAAAATGCTCCTGAATATAGCTCATCACTTTTTTCTGATGCGTTCTGCTTAATACTTCAATCGTATGCGTTTCTCTAACTGTAGGATATTGTACATCAAAATTGATGAAATCAATCCATTTATTCTTTGCCCCGAACTTCAATACCATTTTCAAAACAATCAGAATATCTTTAATACTTTTCTGACTTAATCCTTGTTCCAGCTTTTGAAATACAAACTTTTGTACATCTTCATCCTCAATCTCAGAGTAGTCTTTGAATACAGGCAATAAATGATTTTCCAGCAACAGCACATAAGCCGAAAAAGTTGATTTTTTTACATACAGCTTTTTGTCATTCTTCCATAGTTCAGCGATTTCTACCAATGTTTTCTTTCTTGTCATAATTTTTTTGATTTTTAAATGATTTTCTAACTAATCTTAAAAGTTATGAAATTAACATTGAGGATTATTAATCCTTAGACTGTAAAGAATTTTCCTAATTGTGGAAGTGTACCCAAATTGAGATTTTCAGAATTCAATGATAAGTGGAAAAATAAGAAGCTTGGAGAATTGATGATTTTTAAAGTAACTAATTCTTATTCAAGAGATAATCTTAATTACGAATCAGGAACTGTAAAAAATATTCACTATGGAGATATTCACACTAAATTTCAAACTCTTTTTGATTTAGACAAAGAAAATGTTCCTTATATAAATGAAGATATTTTTCTAAATAGAATTTCAGAAGATTTTTATTGTCAAGAAGGAGATGTAATTTTTGCAGATGCTTCTGAAGATTTAAACGATGTTGGGAAAAGTATTGAAATTACAAATCTTAACGGAGAAAAATTACTTTCTGGTTTGCATACTCTTTTAGCAAGACCACAAAAAAATAATTTTTCTAAAGGTTTTCTTGGATATTTATTAAAATCTGATTTTGTAAGAAATCAGATAAAAAGAGAAGCACAGGGTTCTAAGGTATTAAGCATTAATGTGGGTAGGATTTCTAAAATTCACTTATCCTTTCCCTCAATGTCAGAACAACAAAAGATTTCTGAATTTCTATCTCTTTTAGATAAGAGGATATTATGTTCAATGAAAATAATTGAGGGTTTAATAACACAAAAGAGTTTTATAATTAAGAAATTATTTTGTCAAAATCTATCTGGTTTAAATACAGTATTTTTGAGTGATTTCTTAAAAATCCCTAACAAAATAAAACCTGATTTTATTGACAAAGAAAAATTGTTAACCGTAAAGTTACATTTAAAAGGTATACATAAAAATGAAAATTCAGATTCATTATCATTAGGCGCAACAAACTATTTTATCAGAAAAAAAGGACAATTCATCTATGGTAAACAAAACTTATTTAACGGTGCTTTTGGAATAATTCCTGACAAATATGACGGTTTTTTATCATCCGCAGACGTTCCTGCCTTGGATATTAATAAAGATATAGTTAATGATAAATACTTATTTTATTTTTTTTCTAGAGAATCATTTTATAAAAAGTTAGAAGATATAGCTAGTGGTTCTGGAAGTAAACGAATTCACGAATACACATTATTGAATCTAAAAATTACAATTCCAAGTTTAGCTATACAAAATAAGGTTGCTAGTTTTTTATCAAAGCTTGATGAAAAAATAAACTTAGAAAACGAATTACTTGCTCAATACGAAAATCAGAAAAAGTATTTATTACAAAATCTTTTTATTTAAAGAACTTTGGTTTTCTGTAAGCCTTGTTAAGGTTTCAAACCTTGACAAGGCTTTTTTTATCAAACAAACAAATTAGCCAAAAGAAATTTCTTTTGAAGTTCTAGTTTTTCTAAAATTTGTTTTTCTGTTTTTATATTTTCCTGCATTGAAGAAAGAAAATTGGCAATTTTAGTTTGCTCTTTTATTGATGGAATTGCAGTTTCATACTTCGAAATATCACTATTTGAAATATTTGGTTGAGCGCTTGCAGTTGGAATTGAATAAATATAACTTACAAAATCTTTGCTTTGAACTAATTGATAGAAAAATTCTAAACAATAATTTGTTCTAAAAGTAGCAACTCGTTGATTAATATAGGCTTTTCCATTACAGCTTATTTTACCAACCTTACCAAAAGTGGCTCCAGATAGTGCCATCACAAAATCTCCTTTTCTCACCAAATATTTATTATCTGGAATTTCTGAAGAGTAAACACCTTTAAAATCATCTAATTGAATTGTCTTAACAATATCCCCAATTCTCAATACTTTTGTAATTCCTTTATTAAATAATTCGCTCTTAAATGCAAAACCTCCTTGAACAGTTAAAATCTCTCCTAATTGAAAGTAATCCCAATCAGGAAAATAATTCCCTTGTTCATCTTTAAATCTTAACTTCTGAGAAAATACCTTTTCACGACTAGCTTTAATTAAGGTTTTTAATTGTTCAATTATTTTCTTTTGGGTTTGGATTCTTTCATCAACAAGCAATAAAAATGAAGCAATTTTATCTTGTTCGGGAAGATTAGGAAAATATAAATTTACTGAACTTAGTATCTCTTGTCCAACATTAAATCTTGTGCTTCCTCCAGATTTAGAAGTTATATTTTCCCTCGCTGAATTGGTTTTGAGAAGTTTATTAAAAAAAATAGGATTGTAATCTCCAATTTTTTTCCCTCTTATTACAAAACCTCCAAATGTGGCATTTTTATTTTTATCTAAATAGACATTAGCTGTCCCAACTTCTTCTCTAGTTTCTGAACTTCGCTGAAAAAGGATATCCCCATAACTAACCGAAAACTTTTCAATTATTATCTCATCGACATTAACTTTACCAACTATATTGTCGTATGTGATAAAGTCATTTGATAAAATATCTAATACGTTAATGAACTTAATCCCTGAACCATATTGTTCTTTAGAAGCATTAATTCCGTTTTTAAACTCAAGTAATTCTCCTAATGTTTTATTCTCCCAGTTCTCCTCAAACCCTTTAAATCTAAGCTTTGGTAATAAATTAGGAAAATTCTTTACACTTTTATTTTCTTCTGTCATCTTGATTATTTATTTGTTAAAATTCTAAGCCTTGAGGATTTTATTAAGCCAAAAATAAATTAGCCTACTAATCCTAATTCTTTCAAATAAACTTCAATTTCAGAATCCAGTTGAGTACGCTTTGCTTCAAGTTCTTTAATTTCAGCCATTACCGCTTGAATATCAATTTCCTCTTCTTCCTCAAAAGTATCCACATAACGAGGAATATTTAGATTGTAATCATTACCAGCAACTTCCTGCAATGTCGCTTTATGACTAAATTTTTCAGTTACTGTCCGGTTTTGATAAGTATCAACAATTTTATTGATATGAGCATTAAGCAAGACATTTTGATTCTTCTGTTTTTCAAACTCTTTGCTTGCATCTACAAATAAAATATCTTCATCTGCTTCGCGGCATTTCTTAAAAACTAAAATACAGGTAGGAATACTTGTTCCAAAGAAAATATTGGCAGGCAAACCAATTACTGCATCCAAATAATTCTTCTCTTTAATCAGATATTTTCGGATAACCAATTCGGCTGCACCACGGAACAGAACACCGTGAGGCATTACTACTGCCATAATTCCGTTTTCATCCAAATGATGAATCATATGCTGGATAAAAGCAAAGTCTGCTTTTGAACAAGGTGCTAATTTTCCATATTGTGAAAATCTTTCATCCAACAAAAGCAATTCATTAGAACTCCATTTTGCTGAAAAAGGGGGATTGGCTACAATCGCATCAAAAGTTTTATCAAGATGTTGAGGTTTTTCAAGAGTATCTTCCTGACGGATATCAAAGTTGCTGTAATTGACACCGTGAAGAATCATATTCATTCTCGCTAAGTTGTAAGTAGTACGGTTCATTTCCTGACCGTAGAAATCGCTTACTTTTGCTTCACGGGCAACACGCAAAAGTAACGAACCACTTCCGCAAGTCGGATCATATACAGATTTCAATTGTGATTTTCTACTAGTCACAATTCTCGCCAAAATAGTAGAAACTTGTTGCGGAGTATAAAATTCTCCTGCTTTTTTACCAGCTCCACTTGCAAACTGTGCAATCAGATATTCATAAGCATCGCCTAAAACATCCGCATTGGTATCTGATAAATTGAAATCAATATCATCCAGATGATAAAGAACTTTTGAAATCAACGTATTCTTTTCGTCTTCTGTTCTTCCTAATTTGGAAGAGGTAAGATCTAAATCATCAAAAAGACCTTCGAAATCATCTTCACTATTGGTCCCTAATGTTGATTGCTCAATATTATTAAGAATTTTTGTAAGTTCAGCTAAGATGAAATTAGACTTTCCTTCCTGTTTCTGATGTCCTTTTTTAGCAATATTACTGAAAAGTTCAGAAGGTTTTAGAAAATATCCCAAATCTTCAACTACCTCTTCATAAATAGATTCAACGATTTCTTTTCCATCTTCAGAATTTTCGTCAACGTCGTTGTAATCAACCTCTTCTCCCGAGTCTAATAAAATTTTATTAGCTGTAAAATGGATTTTCTCTGAAAGATATTTATAAAAAATAAATCCTAAAATGTAATCACGGAATTCATCCGCATCCATTTTACCACGTAATGTATTCGCTATATTCCAAAGTTGCTGTTGTAACTGACGTTTCTGTTCTTCTGACATATTATCCTTAATTAAAAACTTTAAAGATATTTTATTTTAGATTAAAAAGAAAGAATAGAACTGAAAAGTTTATATAATGTTGATGTCCTAATTGCAACGTATTGTAGTATAAATGAATGACTGTTAAATTTAATGTTCATCCACTATGACAGCTTTAATTCTCATACATACGCATCTTCTCAATCTCCACATTGGCAAATACACAAACACCACAGACATTGCCTTAGTATCCAGCTTATAATCCTTTGAGGAATTATATTGGTCAAAAAAAATAGTGCAACACCAAAGAACACATAATCACCCCACCCCCAACATCCTCGCAATACCCACCGCATCCGCCATAGTATCTATATTATAAATCTGCATCACCCCCTGATTAGCGGCGGCCTGTGTCAGCGAATTTTGTTGATTTTGGTTATTCACTGCGTTTTCAAACAGGATTCCTGTAGAATGTGCCAAAGATTGATATACACTCACTAAAGCAATACTTCCCGCAGCAATATTAGCAGAAAGCAATTCGTTCATTTGATCGGTAGGAATCTGTGGAAGATCATTTTCAGAAACCAAAGAAACGGTATTGTTTTGATAATCGTTATGTACGATATGATACACCTCCAGAATATAATGTACGATTAACTTCGCAGCCTGAAATTCCAACATTCTTTTCAATTCACTAATCTCATCTGCACTTACAAAATCCTCCAGACTATTGACATCGACATCATGAACCGTATACATTGCTTCATCAGTATTAGACTGACTGATCTCAATATCCATTTTTAAAACAACTTTGGATGTATCAGTATTGATAGAAAGTATTTTCGAATCATTCTCCGGTTCAGCAATATCCCCAAGATTATTGAATGGAAGAATGTCGATGTGACAATGCAGGTTCTTCGAATCATCCCGTTTCATCCTTACCACCGAAATTCCTGTGGACTGACGTTTTGGTTCTATGACAAATGACTGATAACCGTCGGATATGCTATTGCTATTTATGCAATGAACAAATCTTATGGTTGGCATTGCTTCAATTTCAGTGGTCTGTGCATTAAATACAAAACGACTGCTGTTATGGTCAGGATTATTCTTGCTAAAATAAGCCGGGTCCTGCTCTTTCTGAAAAGAGAAACCTTTACTTAATTCCTGTAAGGAACGCAGGTTGTCCATTTTAACGGGTTGAGGTTCGTTGGTGTGATTCATGTCTTATGGTGTTAGGTATTCATTAGTTTTTGTGGTCGTCTTTCAGATGAAAATTCCGGTTGATGTATAGGTGACTTTCATCTTCTGGTTTTTCACTCCAAGTTATTCCTCACAAATCTATTAAACAAAATAAGATCACGAATCAGTAGAAAAACTGATTTTCAAAAAAAGAATGCTATTCTCAAGATGTCAATGGTTAAAAATGGTGACAGTAATCCATATCAGAATGGGTGATCACAGAAGACCGTAAAGAATTACATTCCAGAACCTTAGTTCATCATATGGTTTTTCGAAAACTCAGTGATCACTGTAGTAATGAACAGTCTGCCAATGCAATCCGTCCTATTTCTAAGCCACGTGATTTAAAAACCATTTTTTTTGTAAATTTCAACAATAATTTAATATTATTCACTAATACCTAATACCAATGACAACTGAGAACATTTACCTATCC
This sequence comes from Chryseobacterium sp. FW101-FHT12H09, assembly GCF_058790395.1. Classification (NCBI taxonomy): domain Bacteria; kingdom Pseudomonadati; phylum Bacteroidota; class Flavobacteriia; order Flavobacteriales; family Weeksellaceae; genus Chryseobacterium; species Chryseobacterium sp. FW101-FHT12H09. The sequence continues at coordinate 782,023 of NZ_JBYTCP010000003.1, forward strand.
ATTAAAAAATGGAAAACTTTAATTGATTCCTATAAGAGCGGAAATGACGCGAATGAAAAGGAGATTCTGGGCTATTTAAACCAGGGAACTCACTTTTCTGTTTCCGGAAATGAGGTCGCATTATGGAAGACGAAGCTTGAAAATGCGGATTCTAAAAGAGTTCATGCTTATCTGGGCATTGATGAAAATAGGCTTAAATTCTTTTTGATCGATTCCAAGAGTGACCGGGAGGCCGATTTCAACAATATCTTTATCAAGGAATTTACCCGCCAGTCTCCGGAGGATCAGGCTCAGAACACCACCAATCTGGAAATTTTGCCACCCATCACTTCAGAATCGGCAATTAACCGCAATTTCCGATGGAATATGTATGCTACAGCGTGGTTAAAAGCCCAGAAGACGGAACCTTTTGTTCAGGTGATCACTATTCCGTTTGAGGATTATGAACGATTAGGCCTCGGGGATAGCGAATCCTGTACGTGTTTCTTTGGGTTAACGGATGAAGCAGAAAAAGGAGACACTGATTTCGCGTATCATATTGAGATCATTACGGTTAAAGATTTAACGATCAATGAAATGAGCAGGACCGCGGAAAACTATTCCACGCCGCGACCTCCTTTTACCGTTGCTGATCCCGTTGACAACTATCAACTCTTGCTCAAAAGCGGTGCTTTCTTATAACAACCTATCCCTCTATTTACAAATACTTATCAACCTGACTTTGCTTACAGGTTTGATCTTGCTTGTAAAAAAAGGGATAAAAATAATGGCGGTGATCACGGTATTTCTCGTCGCAGAATTCACCCTGGAGCTGACAGACCTGATAGACCGCCTGCTGAAACTGAACACGTTGAACACCTACAATTATGCATTGAGCCAGTTTTTCAGCCTGGTGATCCTCACAGAAATTTACAGCAGGTATTTTATTAAGCTCCCGGTCTTCATCAAGTGGATCGTTTATCTTTATGCGTCGGTTTTCCTGATCGTCAATCTGATGGATACACAAAAGGGAACGTGCCCTACTTTTTATTCCAACATCATCAGCAGTATCATCATCTGTAGTTTCGCAGCCGCTTATTTTATGAAAATGCTAAAAAAAGGAAAGGTTGAAAAAAGCCTGTTTATCGTTAATATATTCGTCTTTCTTTTTTTTTCTGTTGAATGCCTGATCTCTACCACTTTTAATTTCTTAGTCACCAACCACCTGGAATGGGTAGCCCCGATCTGGCTTTTCAGAGGGGTTTTGCTGTGGTGTCTTTATCTTGCTTTTATTAACCTGGGATGTCGCAGTGGGAAAATCCGGGCTTGGTAGTTGGATGGATATGGATTGGTATAGGGCTATTTTTTTTAACGACGTTATTGATCACGATATTGATCGTCAACTATCTGAAAAGCATCAGGAAAAACAAGCAAAAAGTAATGCGGCTGGTCCGGAATACACAGACGGAATGCTGGGAAAATACACTGCATTTACAGGAAAGGGACCGGGAACGTCTGGCAGAAGAACTTCATGACAATATCATCTCACGCCTTAACGTCATTCGTTTGAATATCAATAACAAGAATACGGAAGAACTGAATCTGGATCTGAAAACCTCCATGCAGCTGATCCGGGAATTGTCGCATAATCTGACCCCTCCGGATCTGAGTGAAATTGAATTAACGGATCTCATCGCCGATTACCTCGATCAGATCAGCAAGAATATCGAGATCGCCTACCATCATATGGTTTCAGAAGCAGCCCTCAGCAGCCCCGTTAAATTAAACATCTTCAGGATCGTACAGGAATTGATCACCAACGTTTTAAAACACGCCAATGCAACCAGGATTGATGTTTCGCTGCGGGTCTCTCCTGATTATCTGATGCTCACGATAGAGGACAATGGCAATGGTTTTAAACCAGAAACCCATTACAATGGAATTGGTTTAAGAAATATCCAATCCAGAGCTCAGAAGATCCAGGCAGTTTATAAGCTTAAATCAAGGCCGGAAAAGGGGACGAAGTTTATTGCGGCCATGGCGTTGGAGTGAGGGATTGAGAATTGAAAAATTAATATTGAAAATAAAAAATTAAACTTAAAAATTAAATGGAAAATTTAAAAATTAAAATCGGCATCGTAGATGATGACCTTCTTTTTGTACAACTTTTAAAAAATTACATCAATAATGATGAACGTTTTGAGGTGGTACTGACCTCAACAAGTGGTCAGCATTTTCTGAATGAAACAGACAATAATGCTTTGGACGTTTTGATATTAGACCTGAGAATGGCTAATGGTGACGGACTTGAAGTGATGTCTGCATTATCCCAAAAAGAAGCTGACACCAAGATCATTGTCCTTTCCAGTTTTTACCGTCGCTCTTTTATGGGACAAATGCTGAAAATGGGAGCGCATGCTTTCCTGTCTAAAGAAATTGAGCTGGAAGAACTTTTAAATGTTATCCATTCGGTATATCATAAAGGACATTATTTTTCCGATGAGCAGATCGATGTGATGCGGGGTCAGCTTTCCAATAAACTCCCTGAATTTCATGCTTACTCCAAGGATGACCTCACGGACAGGGAGGTTGATGTTCTCAAACTCGTTTGCCAGCAATTAAGTACGAAAGAGATTGCCGACGCTTTATTTATCTCACCCAAAACGGTAGAAACGCATAAAACCAATCTGATGATCAAAACCTGTGTGAAAAACATGGCCGGACTGGTGATCTATGCCGTTCAGAATAATATTGTGGACGCTAATGAAATTGTGCTGTTTGATAAGTAACAGCTGTAAAATAATTGATCAGTGATCATTGATCATCGATACTGAATAGAATACAAATTTTAATAAACCCGTAAAAAAGATTACTAAAACATAAACCTCTTTATTATGGAATTACAAATTTGTATTCTTTCTCAGTATTTATCTTTTTGAGGAGTTTAGCTTCAGGCCTTTTATGGATGTCATACCTATGATTTCAAAACCATGAAATTAATTTAAAGAGCAATTTACTATGGTGGATGCCATGAAATAATAACTCATTACTCTGTATAGTCAAAAAAACTGGTCTTTTTAGTAAGATCCTCTACTGTATGCCTTATACGAGGTAGATTTTGAGATGCTCTGTATGCTGCTGCATTGGCTCTTGCCATGTCAGGAAACAACCTGCTTCCAAAAACCTGATTAAAAGAGGCAAAATTATTAAATCCACCCCCTTTGAGCTTAATGTATACATTACCATCTTTCTCAAAAAATTCGAGGTCTAAGTAGCCACCACTGAAAAAATGCCCTGGCTCTGCAAGATTTCGCATGGTCAAATCTTCATCATTATGGGTCGTTCTTACCTGTCCACCGATTATTGCTGTCGTCACCCCTTCATGAGTTCTTCTTCCCATCAGCTGTCCATCTCCGCCTCTCAAGGCACCGGGCACCGTTCGTCCAATAGAATTCTTTGAAAAATCATATACCGAACGTGCAGTAAGGTTATCGCTAACGGAACCTACCAGTACATTAAACTCAAAATCGTGTTCATTATAGCAGAACTTCCAACCCAACCATCTTCCAAAAATGCGGAGAGGTTCCATTCCCAGGGATCCTACCCTTCCTTCCGGAGACACTATCTCATCCACAAAACGAAGTTGGGGAGCAAATTGTTCCAGTTTTAAGAAGTATTTATAATTAGGCTCATCACTATTCCAGTTGGCCCGGACATATTGAGATGACCGCAACAATAAAGGATACATTATATTTCTCATATCAATTTTATTTTAAGTTATTAAGATTTTGTAATGATTAAAAAAAATCAGGGAGAACCATAACGTCCCCCCTGACATGAAACCTAAAAAACACGCTTTTAACTAAGGATTTAATATTTTAGCGATAGAAACAGCATCTGCTACTGTATCCAGGCTATAGATCTGGATCACTCCTTGTGTAGTGGCTGCCTGACCTAAAATATTTTGTTGGTTTTGTGTATTCACTGCATTTTCAAACATAATTCCTGTTGAATGTGCTGCTGTCTGATACACGTTGCTTAATGCCATTGCTGGAGATTCTGCTACCACTTTTACGTTGGTCTGGGTAACTGCGTCTGTGATTTGTTCGTTAACTGTTGCCATAATGATTATTGTTTATTTGGGTTAAAAAGCAACCGGATGCTCCGGCTGCAAAGATTATTTTTTTACTGTTGCCCGTTTTTAAGGATTCAGTATTTTAGCAATAGAAACAGCATCTGCTACTGTATCCAGGCTATAGATCTGCGTAACACCCTGTGTAGTTGCTGCCTGAGTTACAATGTTCTGCTGATTTTGAGTGTTTACTGCATTTTCAAACATAATTCCTGTAGAATGTGCTGCTGTCTGATATACATTGCTTAAAGCCATTGCTGGAGATTCTGCTACCACTTTTACGTTCGACTGGGTAACTGCGTCTGTGATTTGTTCATTAACTGTTGCCATAATGATTATTAGTTATTTAGATTAAAAACAACCAGATGCTCCGGTTGCCGGGTTATTTTTCTGCGCTTCGCAAAAAAGATTTTTATGGTTTTAAAATTTTTGCCATTGAAACAGCGTCTGCTATTGTATCCAGACTATAGATCTGCGAAATCCCTTGAGTCGTCGCTGCCTGAGTTACAATATTTTGCTGATTTTGAGTGTTCACCGCATTTTCAAACATAATACCTGTTGAATGCGCTGCTGACTGATACACGTTGCTGATCGCCATTGCAGGAGATTCACCTACTACTTTTACGTTCGACTGCGTTACTGCGTCTGTAATTTGTTCGTTAACTTTTGCCATAATGATTATTGTTTATTGGGTTTAGAAACAACTGGTTTTTCCAGCTGTAAGAATTGTTTTTCCGCTTAGCAGAACGGTTTTTAAGGTTTCAATATTTTAGCCATAGCAATTCCATCCGCAATGGTATCTTTGCTGTAGATCTGCGTAATACCTTGTGTAGTCGCCGCCTGAGTAAGGATGTTTTGTTGGTTTTGATTATTTACCGCATTTTCAAACATAATGCCTGTAGAATGTGCTGCTGTCTGATACACGTTACTTAAAGCCATTGCAGGAGATTCTGCTACCACCTTTACGTTCGACTGCGTTACTGCGTCTGTAATCTGTTCGTTAACTGTTGCCATAATGATTATTGTTTATTGGGGTTAAAAAACAACCGGATTCTCCGGTTGCTCGGATTATTTTCTGCTGTTAACAGGAAGGTCTTAAGGTTTCAGTATTTTAGCAATAGAAACAGCATCTGCTACTGTGTCCATACTGTAGATCTGAGTGATCCCCTGTGTAGTCGCTGCCTGACCCAGGATGTTTTGTTGGTTTTGGTTATTTACCGCATTTTCAAACATGATCCCTGTTGAATGTGCTGCTGTCTGATACACGTTACTCAATGCCATTGCAGGAGATTCTGCTACCACTTTTACGTTGGACTGCGTTACTGCGTCTGTAATTTGTTCGTTAACTGTTGCCATAATGATTAATTGTTTTTTTGAGATTGACTCTCGATTAAGAAATTATTTGATTTAAACTAGTTTTATATGGTATTTAACCTCATCGCAGATAATTCGAATGCAACAGATTTCAAAGCATTGATAAAAACTACTAACTGAGGATTAGATATATGGATGACTTCTGTACAATGGTTGAAATCACGATCCGTAAAATCTGCGAGAGTTTAAAATATGTATTTGATGAACTTCAGCGATCATAGCTGAGGCTAAAGAAAAGGATGCGGTTCCTTCTTTTCTTCTACGGTAGACTGCTGTACATAATATACACTTTGAGCTGAGATTGCATTTCCACATGATTGCCCGTTTTGGGAATCTACAGCATTAAAAAAACCGGTGCAGGATGAAAATTTTGACCTAATATATGTTGAGGGGCACCGGCTTCTATTCTACAGAGAAGAAAACCGCATCCGTAATTATTTCTTACTGAAGGTTAAAGACCCTTTTTTAGCATGGCTAATTCCTTGAGCAATTTTCCGGAATGCATCTTTTTAATTCCCATGACCGTATTGCTTATTCCCAATATGCCGTTTTGCTGTTGATGTACTGCAGAATTCATATGCATTAATCCTGTTGATTGTGCACTGACCTGCGAAGAAATAGCACTCGTTACCGAGGTGGACATTCCTAAAACTATCGTATTGATATCGCTCATAATAATTGTTATTTTTGTGATTAGATGTATTATTTCCGCATATTAGCGAGTCGCATTTGCAGCTTGTTCATTCTTTCCGCCACCTTGAATTCTTTCTCTTTTATTTTTTCCTTCGACGTTTCCTGAAGCTTTTTCAATTGCTCTTCGTAATTCATCGTTGGCAGATTGGTGGTTGCAGATGCCTGATAGGCTTGCTGCTGCTTAACAGCTTCTTCCAGTTTTTCCAGTAAGGGAGCCAATGATTTTAATGTCTCTTTGGTCGCTTTATCTTTGATATAATTAATGATTTCATCTTCATGACTGAGAACAAAAGGCATTACATCTTCCACCACTTCAGGTTCTATCACCTCTACAACAATAGGTGGTGCAGGGACAGAGGGGCGAGCCCTATGATTGATTCGTCTTCGCATAGGTTTTAATTTTTAGTGATTGTTGATAAAGGTGGTTCTCCGCAGAATGCACTTCTAGAGCAGATAGCCTATGAAAGCTCCTGCAGCAGTCCAGTCCCTGTTGAGATTCTGAATAACATTGCTTCCGATAATTTCTAAAGCAATACTTCCTGCAATCGCATTCGCCGACATCATTTGCTTCAACTGTTCCGGAGGAAGCGTTAAGATATACTCATCCGGGATTAAAGGTGATCTGCCAGGATTTGCTGGATTTTCATTGATTACAATATCCAGAATTTCCTGAAAATAATGGGCAATTAATTTAGATCCCTGAAACTCTAATTCTCTTTTCAATTCTATAATCTCATCCGGAGTCACCAGGTCGGAAATCGCACTTACATCAACATCGTGAACCGCATATAAGGCTTCACCTGTATTGGATGCAGTAATGGTAATATCTGTTTTGAGTACACATTTCGATTTTTCCAGATTTACAGTAAGCAGCTTTGATTCCGTTTCGGGCTCTGCAATATCTGAGAGGGTACTCAGTGGAAGAATTCTTACGTTGCATAGAAAAGTGTGATGCTCTTCGAGCTTGATCATGATCACAGCTATTCCCGTAGATTTGTCTTTCGGCTCTATCACAAATGACTGATAACTATTAGACCTTCTCCCTTTGGTACAGATCACCTGTCTTAAAATAGGTTGTATATTGATACTTGATGTTCCCAGACTGAATACCGCACGGTCATTGTTATTTTCCAGTTTCTTAACACTGAAATAGGCATTGTCATTGGTTCTTGTCAGATAAATACTTTCGTTCAATTCTTTTAGGGAACGTAAGTTTAAAATTTTGGCAGGTTTAATTTCGCTTGAATAATTCATCTCTTATTTTTTTAAGTTTATCGATTAGTTTTGTTGTTATCGTTTTCTTGGTATGTTCACTTATATGTTGTTCTACAGGAACCACCGCTTCTTTAATCTCAGGTTTTACAAGGGGTTGGGTTAATTTTACAGATTTAAGCACAATTCCATCCCCATGGTCAGCCGCGGTTACATTTTTTCTCATACTATCTTTCTGTGATGAGGTTTCTTCCGTAACCGGTAGGGTCAATCGTTTTTTTTTTCCATATCCTCCTCTTCAGCGGAAACATCTGTAAAAGGGGGCGGACTCTGGATCATGCCGGGCATCGGTGAAGCACTGCCATTAAAGATCGCACCGGAAATTTTCGTTTTTGCTTCAGCATAATCACTTACTATCTTAAATAAGTCCTTCATGATTTCATTTCCGTTTCCTCCCATTGGATCCTGGGCAGAAGCCCCTTCAGCCTTCGCTCCGACACCTCCCGTTGGTGGAAAATAATTTCCATAGGTTAAGAAATTATGAGCTAATTTGCTTAATGCGACTAAACCCACCTGTTCAAATCCTTTTAAAAAGGACTGTAAATCCTGAACCATCATTCCGGTAGACTGATCAATCATAATTTTCGCAGCTCCGGTCATGGGATCGGCCTTTGGCGGCGATAGTACCTCGGTGTTCACAAACACTACCGCTTTCTCTGCCGGAGTGGTAGGATTGGCTTCCTGTTTCTCAATGTTGTTCTCATCCATCGTTGTAAGGTTTTAGATTATCCTTTTAAAATCTTAATGGCATCTGCAACAATCGCAGGGTTAAGCTGATTCAAGTTTTGCTGATTCGTCACCGAATTCTGAATGGAAATCCCACTTGCATGGGTGGCCATCTGATAAAGCATACTCATGGCCTGTGCCGGAGACTCACCAAGCACGGTAACATTAGTCTGCGTAACTGCATCTGTAGTCTGATTGTTTACTGTATCTGCCATATTTTTTGTTTAAATGGTTATTTTAGTTTTAGTTTTTTCTGACATTCTCTAAGATTTCTCTCATCTCAATTCAATCTTTTATTTTATATTGTGATTGTAATCGCAAGTGCATCGTTACTTTCTCTCTTTTGTCTGTTACAAATGTCTTAAACTAAAACAAGTCAACACTCGGGGAAAAAACTGATTTTCAAAAACTAGGGAATTCTCCTAAAGGTGAAATGAATGATAAAATAAAGGGTTGCTCATAAACTTGGATCTCCCTCTGGGTGGGCTTTTGCTGAAAAAAGCACCTCATAAAAAAAGACCATCAATCCCTAAATTGACGGTCTTTTTATTCTTTTATTTACAAAATAACGAGCATAACATACTGTAAAACAGTTTAATAATGTTTTTATACATTCAAAATACAGATTTTATTTTAAAAAATATGCCCTTCAAAATAAGATTTTCATCCTCCAAATAAAAAATTTTTTTCTCATAAACATCGTATTAACCAAGCAGATACCACATTTATTTTTTTATTTATTAAAAAAATAAAATTTAACATATTAAATATAAAATAATCTTATTATTTTTGTTGAATAAACAAAAAATTTGGATAAATTAATACTAATTTCATGATTGTAACAAATAAACAAAAAATTGTCTTTAAGATGAGGCTTCTTTTGACACTTTTGATACTGAATATCTTCTTAATGATAGCAGGATATGTCTTAAGGTCATTGATCCATGAAGATTTACAATTACCTTTATTGGGTGCCTCACTTGTATTTCTGTTACTGATCATAAGCCGTATCATCCGTTTAAGGGTATTTCATTTTGAAAATACGGGAGCTGTATTTTCAATTAAGTCCTACCATCCTGTAAAAAGAGGGATTATATTTCCATCGGTAGATTATCCTGTTAATCGATTACGGGCTTTTAAGATCGAAAAGTCTCTTATGGCAAAGAATATCGTTGTCGAGGTGAACACCCAGCAAAAAGAAAATCCACTCAGAGTAAAGCTTAAAGCTTCAAACATCACTGATAAAGACTATATGCGTATGATCAATTCCTTTACTTAATATTATTTATTTTAAACCACTGATATTTATTTAAATAGAAGTGGTTATTTAATTTTACACCCTTTTTTCGTAAGTTAGCCTCCATAAGAGCACTTCCATTTCAGTGATTATTGAATATGCATAAAGAGTGAAATATAAAGTAATATTTCCACGTGTATTAATTTCCTTACCCATAATTCTGTTTATGGGTTGCAGCACCTCGGGTAACTTTGTCAGATATTCGAGAAGTTATGTTGAGGTTGGAAAGATCATGGATTCGGTTCATCTACCCTATATTACTGATTTAGAACAAGGTGACAAGCACCTTATCGCGATGGGTGTTTCCCATACTTACAATGATAATGATCCTCAGATATCCGAAATAAAACAGACTTATCTTCAATTCAAGCCAGATATTACAATCAATGAAGGTGGGCAGATCACAAAGAAATTTGATTCTGAAAAAGAAGCTGTAGAGCAAAATGGAGAAGTAGGCTTGCTGAAATATTTAAGTGACATAGATCATAAACCATTAATAAATGGAGATATTGAGGACTCACTTGAATTTAAACTGATGTTAAAAAAATATTCAAAGGAAGATCTCCTACTTTACTATATCATGGAACGCCTCGTAATCCCACATCTAAATGGTGCTTATGGCAATAAGACAATTGAAGAGCTGTATACAAAAGCAATCCAAAAGTGGTTTATCCAGGAAGGTTTTCCCGTTGATAAGGAATTACAAAACTTTGAAGGATATAAAAAATTGTATCAATCTAAAATGGGTCATCCTTTTCAATTGAGTATGAATCCTGATATTGAACTTTTTGACTATGTAAATCCAAACTGTACCTATTGTACAATAGGCAGAAACTCTAAAATACTCCGCGATTCTATATTACTGGAAAAAATCTCTTCTGAATTGAAAACACACGGTAAGGTGATGGTAGCATTCGGGCACGGTCATATCTTAGCCATTGAACCGGCTTTAAAAAAAATGATGAAAAAGTTATAATACTTCATCACTCAATTTCAACTTTCAACTTTCATTTTTACATTCTATTGTAACAGATCACCTTTTTATGATCAGGCTTTTATAAGAGTTCATTTACATTCGGGAAATATCGTCAACACAACGGGAAATGCAGGTACTTATAATAATAGGGCACAACGATACCTTTGCTCTACAATATAAATATCTAAACAGATGAAAATGAATAAATTAAAATCGAGCTGGTTGGTACTGGCTGCCATACCGTTTTTTTTATTATCGTGCGACGACAATGATGATAATCCTATGGAAACCGGAATGCCGTCAACGATTACCATAGAAAATGTACTCGACTCTAAGCCTTTAGTGGAATCGGGCGTTTTTCAACACAACGGAGCTTCTCCTGTTATTATGCCTGGAGAATCTACTTCTTTTCAGTTTTCTGCAGCAAAAGGACAGGCGATAAGCTTTGCAACCATGTACGGCTGGTCAAATGACCTTTTCTTCGCTCCTGAAAATCCGGGAATAAAATTATACCAGGATAATGGCACCCCTATTGAAGGTGATGTTTCTTCTCAGATCAAATTATGGGACAACGGAACAAGAATTAACCAGACTCCGGGATCTACAGTAATGCATCCTGGAACAGCAGAAACAACGGCTCAGAATATCACTGAAGTATCGGGAACTGATGCGCAAGGTCATACCTATGCAGCTGCCTCATCATTAATGAAAGTAAATCTGCATTACGAAGGCAATTCAATGTTTACCTTAACCATTACCAATACATCGGGTAATACCTCCAATCCAACCCCCTTCAGTCCGGGAGTATGGGCTATTTCATATATTGCAGGTGGGAATCTTCTTAATCCAGCGCCTCTTTATAAAAAAGGAAGCCCTTCTGTTAACGGTTTGACCAAAATTGCTGAAGCCGGTGACCCTATGGATCTGGGAAATTATATCAAAGGACAAACAGGAATTTTCACTCCACTTTCTCCAATACTGGTGGTCGTTTACAATGGAATCGATAACCCGATTTATAAAACCGGAGAAAATGACAAAGGACAGGGATTAAAAGAACTGGCTCAAAAAGGAGATGCCAGTATATTAGCGGAATATTTAAAGAAAGTTCAGGGAGTTAAACAGGTTTATGTTCTTCCGGCAGCAGGTTCTACGGTATTACTACCAAAAATTGCAGGCCAGTCCGGAGGTAAAGTTTCCCAACAGCTTAATGTAACACCTGGTGATAAAATTGCCATTGCCACCATGTATGGTTTCTCCAATGACTGGTTTTTTGCAACAAAAGGAAGTGGTATAGATGCAACTCAGAAAGGAGATATTTCATCTTCAATCGCTCTATACGATAACGGAACAGCACTTAATCAGTTTCCCGGTGCCGGAATCACTCAATTTAATTTAGCAGGTACGCCATTAACGGAAAGTAAACCTATACAAGAGGTTCCAAACCCAAATGCATTTACCACATTGCCTGCTATTTCAAATATAATAAAGGTAAATCTTCAGTAAACGAAACTGATTATTAATAAAAGATACCTAACAATTGGACATTCAAAAAGTGTCCAATTTTCTCCTAATAAATTGTAAAAATTTAATTCAGATGAAAAATCCAATACGACAAATAAAAACAACCGGCATAGTTGCTTCATTATTCTTTCTGATGCTCACTTCATTGCATGTTCAGGCACAACAAAAAGCAGCTAAAAACATGATACAAAAAGAGGAAATCAGTTTCAAAAACAGCAGCTGGAAGGAAGTAACTGCTGAGGCAATGAAAAGTGGCAAATATATCTTTGTCGATGCCTACACGAGTTGGTGTGGTCCCTGTAAATTATTAAAGTCAACAACCTTTAAAGATAAAACCGCTGCAGCATATTTTAATAAGAACTTCATTAATTATACCGTAGATATGGAAAAAGGAGAAGGTATTCCGCTTGCTAAAGAATGGATGATCAACTCCTACCCTTCCTTGATTTTCTTTAAACCAGATGGTAAGATGGCATTAAAGCAGATAGGATATGTAGACGGTAAAAATCTGATTGAACTGGGACAACAGGCGATCGCAAAAAAATAGTTAATTTTAAGTCATCGGTATGACAGTTTAAATAATTTATCAAAGGAAAAAATGATCCGGAAATACGAAGAAAAATCAACCCTCGCCCGTTTTATCATGCATATAAACAATGAGGATCTAAAAGGGATTGGATTACGGAATGGCATACCGGTTCCGATAAATACTTTTGTGTACAATAAAGGTGAAGCGCAAACGGTAACCATAGATGAAATCGAGTATACCATGCCCGAAGCTTCTATATTACCATTAGTTGCCAGTCTTCATTTTGTTTTTGAACATCCGGATCAACTTATCGCATGGCAGTTTAATCGCGAATTTTATTGCATTGTAGACCATGATACGGAAGTTGGATGCGTTGGTTTTCTATTTTATGGAATACAGCACCCAATGTTTATTAAACTGGGTACAGTAGAGAAAAAGGCAATGATCCAGCTTGAAAAATTATTTCATGATGAATGGAAGTCAAGTGATAATTTTCAGGGAGAAATGCTGCGAACACTACTTAAACAGCTTATCATTAAAACAACACGTATTGCGAAACAGCAATGTGAGAGCTATCAGCAGTTTCCTGATGAAAAAATGGATATTGTAAGAAAATTCATGTTGGTTCTTGAGGGAAACTTCAAGAATGAACATGGTGTTAATTTCTATGCAGCTGCACTCAATAAATCTCCAAAAACACTGAGTAATATTTTTGCTATTTTAAAACAACCTGCTCCATCAAAAGTAATACAAAGCAGAATTATTTTAGAGGCGAAACGTTATCTCCATTATTCGGATAAATCGGTAAAAGAAATTGCCTATGAACTTGGATTTGAAAGCTCGGCTCATTTTAGTCGGTTTTTTAAAATGTATTCCGGAACCAATGCTTCGGAGTTCAGAAGCTCATCAATGACCTTACCCACAAAAATTAATCCTTAAATTAATTTTACAACTTTACGTCTTTCCTTTTATCATATAATTCTGAAAAATGCCTATACTACAAGTATAGTATAACTATAGAAAAATAGTCTCCAGAGGTATGCTGTCTATAAAAATCACCCTTCAGTATGCAGCAGAACTGGAATTCAAAAAGGAAATTCCCGGCAGCATAATATTAAATTCAAATAATTAATATTCAGATAATTATAATTCATAAGTATTTCTACGGACCATCTTATTTGGTTATTTCTACTCTAAAATTCACTTCTTTTTGTTTGTTACTTTGAATTGTTCAATCAGAGTAAAACACAGGCCAAGTCAAAAAAGCCTTTTCATAAAAGAATAACAATTAACCAAAAAAACAAAACCATGGACACTATTGAAATTATCAAAACCGGAGTGGGTTTCAGCGACCCTTTTGAACCTATTGTTTCAGATCTAAAAGGAGAAGCAAAAGAATCGTATTCAATCGAAGTATCAGGACAGGGACAGCTTACAGGACTTTCCTATACCATTCCTGCACACACTGAAGGAAGAATCACAGCAACGCTTCAGATATCTGCTTTATCAAGTCAGGATGTAAAAGATCTTAATAACCTGGCACTGGGTATGCTGGAAGCATCTTACCAAGAAGAAGTTAAAGAATATGAGAAAACATCGGCCAGTGCCAACCTATCCGTTTGGACCTGGTTCTTTGGCGGTGGTGGTGCTTCTGCTTCTTATGAAAAAACAAAGGATTCAATGAAATCTAAAGGCCTTACTGAAGCGCAGATCACTACTTTAATGAATGCATTCCTTGAAAAGGCAAAAAACATGTCATCAGTAAAAATTGACTTCTATGTTAATAATTCTGCGAATGACTATTCTGTTTCTGGAGACCTTTATTTATATACCGTTTCAGGATCTATCAGCACTGAAAAAGGAACATCACAATACCGTATGTTAGCTGATCAGGCTTCAGCCGGTGGTCCGCCTCCATCAGGTGGTGGGGCTCCTTCATCAGGAACGATCAAACTGAACTAACACTCACTTTTAGTGAAGATCATTAAAATTCGGGACAGCATCAAAAAAGCTGTTCCGAATTTTGATACTGGTCATATCATCCCATCAACCAACCCAATTAAAAACCAAAATCATGAAACTAAGTAACGAAGAGCTGGCATTACATGATGTAATGGCTGCAAAACTACCTGACCTTATTGAGGAATACTTCAAAAGACCTGAAATAACTTCTGTTGGCGTTTCCCTGAAAACCGTTAATGATGAACTTACCCATCAATTGAGCTATACTTTTGGTGTAAAAAAGAAACTTCCGCTAACAAAAGTATCGAACCCGATTCCGGCCACCATTTCAGGATATCCGACAGATGTTATTGAGCTTGATGTTCAACCTAATACTTTAGCTGAACCTAATCCCGTCATCGAAGCTACCCGTAATGAGAAGACCGATCCATTGATCGGAGGAATCAGCATTTCAGCCAATGGTGCACTCATGCATGGTGGAAGAGAAATAAGAGGTAATGGAACTTTAGGGGTAATGGTCAATAAAAAGAATGATGACAATCCTTATATGATGACCTGTGCCCATGTACTGGTAGGTACTACCACAAAATTGGATGCCGATGTATGTCAACAGTCAAAATGGGAAACCACTTTAGACTACTGCCATGATTGTGCTGCTTTAAAGAGCTATTATCACGAAAATGTTTCTTTTCAAAGAGGCTCATCAACCATCAGCGCATGGCTAGACTGTGCCATTGCAAGAAAAGGATGGTTTAGAAATGCTACTATAGGAAAAGTGTATGGCATAGGAAATGTGATTGGAGGGTTTGCAGTAATCAACGCATCTATCATCGGTGAAGAAGTTTATAAAAGTGGGATTACTACAGAAGTTACCACAGGAGATATTACAAGCATCACAACGTCACTAAGACTTGACAATTTTGATGGAACAGAGGTAATTGCCACCAATCTGACCATGGTAAGAGGGAGATCAGGACGTTTTTCCAATTCAGGAGATTCCGGATCAGCTGTCTTTACAACAAATGGTTCTCTATTGGTAGGCATACTTGGTGGGTCAACAGTTTCCGGAGATCAGGCCTTTGTCTCTCCTTCCGATGCTATTCTCAGCAAGTGGCCAGGTCTTAGCTTTTAGAATTAAAAATCCTTTTCAATTATATCATTTATACTTTGAAGGTGAGCCAATAGGCTCACTTTTTTTGTTTAAATTTCTTTCAAAAAAATGATTCATATTCTTTTTCATTTTTAAAATAAGGGTAAACCCCCAATTTCCAAAAATGGATGTTTACCCTGTGTAATACCAAAAATTTTAATTTGAAATTTGTGATACAAGTCTATCATTTAAAAAGTTAGATCCTATACTACAGATCATTATTAAAAAATATAACCATATGCCAAATTACAAACAACTTTTAGAAACAGCCACTGCTTATTTGCCAACATCCTTATGGGGATGGATTGCCACCATTGGTGGTACTGCAGCGGCAACTATCATTCCCTCTACCATTTATGATTTTTACCAACGGTATAAGCGTTATGTTCTTCTTGCAGATAACAGTGCTGCTTTTTTGACAGGAGGTGGAATTCACGGTATGGACAATAATGCAGGCAACAATATCGAACAGCATCTTGACACATTCAGACAAATTAATGGTCTAAGGAATCAGAGACAAGATGATGCCCGGGCCCATCTTTCTCCTTTTGGATTATTCTATTCACAATTTTTAAGGGAGGGACATTCGGACATTGATGAACTTATTGCAAAAAATATAGCAATCATAGCTGCTGGAAGAGATTCCATAACGGATGAAGAGTTTGAATTAGCCCTTCAAAATGCTATTATGGGAGCAACACGCACAAGAGGATCACTCACTTATTTTGCAAGAAAAATAGGAGGACCAATATATAGATTGCTAGGAAGATAATGCTTTTTACCTTTCTATGAGAAACAGCGCTCTGTGATGGAGCGCTGTTTATTTTTATTATGGATTAAGGAAAAATCCGATAAAATCCTTGATGGTCTTAAGTCGTTATGGTGGTTTGTGATACAGGGGTTTCATTCCTTTGTTCCGGCAACTCTTTTCTTCTTCGCCAGAAATAATAGGCAACGATGACCGTTGCAATAGGTACCGCTATACCAAATTCATCCATATAATAATTCGTATGCCCTTTATCTACCGTAAGTGGTGTAAATATTGACTGTATAAAGAGATTATGACTGGCATGAAGGATCGCTGCAGTCCAGAGGCTTCCGGACTTTAACCGGAACCATGTAAAGATGAAACAACAGGCAAAGATCATTACTGTAAAACTGGTAAGGGCCAACCATTTAGGACCACCTGTATTGTAGTTTGAAAAAAGAAGAAGTGGATAATGGTAAAGAGACCATACCACTCCCATCCACAATGAGGTCCCGGTATATGAATTGATCTTAGCCAATTGTGGTGTCAGAAAACCACGCCATCCAATTTCCTCACCTAAAGCTGAACCTACGGAGCGAACCATCCCAAAACTGCTCATCAGTAAAACATAAAGGACAATGACCATCCCATCCGGTAGATCCCATCCCATTCCTTTACCTATTTCTGCTACAAATTCATGATTATAAAAACCACCGGCTCCACTGATCCAGATAACCAGGTAAGGAACAAGAGCATATAAAAGGGGAATACAATAAGCTAAGAGCTGATATTTCGTAAGTCCCCACTTCCAACCCAATGAGGAAATAGGAATTCCTCTTAAACGACAGGTAAGCAATGCTGCTATAGCAGGACACCACATAACTATTGTAGCGTAAGATACGGCTCCACCGCCGAGTTTTCCGGTACGGATGCACATATAATAAACAGGCAGACAAAAAAGTAAAGTTAGTCCCAGATAAAGAGCAACATTCTTTCTGGTCTCGGGTTTAGAGATTGAAGTATTTTCCATAAAAATATTGATTGGTGTAGATTCATAAAAAAATGATAATTAAATAATTAATAAAAGTTTGATATGAATCATTTGAATAAAATTACATTTATTTTATTCATGTTAATCAATTTTTATATTTATATTTTTCCCGTGCTGCTGATTCTGTTTTTACTATTGAAAAAAATGTAAATTAGCCCTCGAAAATCAACTAAAAAATACCTCAGTAGAATAACGAGCGCTATGTCTAAATTAAAGGCCCTTAGAGAAAATAAAAATCTGACACAGGAAGAGTTATCAGAAAAATCAAGAATTTCTGTACGTACTATTCAGCGAATAGAGTCCGGAATTGAACCAAAAGGACACACACTAAGAGCACTGGCAAAAGCATTAGATATACGGGAAGATTTATTACAGGATACAGAGGTCATCATTGAAAAAGATGATGTAAATACAGAATTAAAAGAAGAACAACCTGACATCAATTATTCCCTGATAAAAATAATCAACCTTTCATCACTTCTGTTTATTGTAGTACCACCAATTAATGTATTGGTTCCACTGATACTCATGTTCACCATGAAGCAAAGAAACAGTATTGCCAAACAAATCATTTCTGTTCAGATTCTATGGACCGTATTCGCTCCGATTGTATTTATGTTGGGAATCTTTTTAAAATTGGGGAGACAGTTTACATTGATCATTATGATCGCAATAGTTCTTTCCAATGTATTTATTATTCTTAGAAATGCAGCAGAAATTGACAGATATAAAAAACTTTACTATAAACTGAAATTCAATATGATATAATTCCTGTCAGGACTTTGTCGGGTTTTTGTCGGGCTCATTTTTAAAGCGAAAATATATAAAAATATAATCTTTGTCAAAAATCTTAACAATGACAAAGTATATCCAATACATCTTTTTATTATTAGTTGTTTCCATCAATAACATCTATGCACAATCAGAGAAAAAAGCTACAAATAATGATGAAATGATCTTTAGTAATGACCAGTCCATCGAAAATTGGCTAAAAGAAAATAAAATTCCAACTCTGGGATTAGGTATTATTGAGGACGGCAAACTAAAAGAGGTAAAGGTCTTTGGTGAGATAAAAAAAGGTATTTCAGCACCCAATAACACCTATTTTAATGTAGCTTCACTCACCAAACCAGTAACAGCAATGGTTGCATTACGTCTGATAAGCCTGGGAAAATGGAAACTGGACGAACCCCTTGATCAGTATTGGGTAGATCCAGATCTTATAAATGATCCAAGACATAAAAAACTAACAACAAGAATAATCCTGAGCCATCAGACAGGTTTCCCAAACTGGAGATGGATGAACACTGATAAAAAACTGAATTTTCAGTTTGATCCCGGTACAAAATGTCAATATTCGGGAGAAGGCTTTGAATACCTAAGAAAAGCACTTGAAAAAAAATTTCAAAAATCTTTGGATCAACTCGCTCAGGAATTGATTTTCCAACCTCTCAAAATGAATGACACTAATTACATTTGGGATCAAAATATCAATGAGTCAAGATTCGCCATTGGCTATAATAAAGAAGGACAGCCTTATCCAACAGAAAAAAGGGAAACAGCTAATGCTGCAGATGACCTTCATACTACTGTAGAAGACTATGGAAATTTCCTGATTAGTGTGATGAAAGGTAAAAGCCTGAAACCTGAAATTTTTCAGGAAATGGTCAAAAAACAGGTAAAAGTAAAGGACGATCTTTATTTCGGATTAGGCTTTGCAATGTATGATTTAGGAAATGGTAACTATGCCTTATCGCACAGCGGATCTGATCCCGGTACACGATGCATTGCTTTTTTACTGCCCAATTCCGGAAAGGGAATTCTCATATTTACTAATGTAGATGAAGGACAAAAAATATATGAGAAACTAATTATTCATTACTTGGGAGAAGACGGAAAAAAGATTCTTGAAATAGAAAACAGGTAAATTGGATTTACATCAAAATCCCGAGCTAATGAAAAACAATATTTTAAAAGAAAGGACTTTTTTAAACACAAAGTTTTTGTGATTCTACTGTTTTATTTAAGCTAGCAAAGATGGCTTCGCTTATTAAGCTTGTAGATATAAAAATTCAAAGATTTTTTATAAACTGATGTGATCTTTTATGCGGCATTCTGGTGCTTAAAATAGCTTAGTGTTTAAAATCTTTGCGATCTTAAATAAGCGTTACCAAACTCCTTCTTTGCATTAAAAATAAAATCTGTACAACCCATAACTAGCACCTATTGGCTAAAATATTTTTAAAATATACTTAAATCATATGCTTTCACAAAGTCTAGGATCATGTGATAGCCCGCTAATGAATTTCCGTGTTGATCTAAAGCCGGACTAAAGACACCAATCCCCATTTTACCGGGAACACTTACTGTAATGCCACCTCCAACACCAGACTTACTCGGGAGACCCACAGTTCGGGAATATTCACCGCTGAATTCATACATTCCGGCAGTAAGCATTTGTGATTCTATCAATCTTGCGATTTCTTTATTTTTATATTTAGAATCTCCATCAAACCTGGTACATTCATTAGCAAAGAAATAGCCTATTTTAGCAAGATCTTCAGCTGTCAGTTCAATGGAACACTGCTTGAAGTAATTATCCAGCTGATCTTCATTTCCAGAAATCAATCCGTTATTTTTCATCAGATAAAACATACCTCGGTTACGATTTCCAGTAGACTTTTCGGATTCAAAAACAGATCTGCTGTAATCAATTGCCTGATTTTTGGTTATATACCTTACCAAATCCAACACTTTAAGAAATGGCTTTTCGCCTTCTCCTGAAATTAAAGAAGTCGTCAGAATGGCTCCCGCATTCATCATTGGATTAAGTGGTTTACCTATTGTTTCAAGGTTTGAAAAATGATTAAAAGGTTGTTCAGATCCGAAGTATCCTATTTTATCAAAAACATTCGCTTCTCCTCTTTCATTCACAGCAATCATTAAGGCAATGATCTTTGAAATACTCTGCATGGTAAATTTCTTGCGTACATCACCACTATTAAGTACTTTACCATTTTTATCAACCACTGAGAACGCAATTGCTTTGGCATCCATTTTTCCCAGTTCAGGAATATAATCAGCTACTTTACCCTGAGAATAGTACGCCCTGTTTTTATCAAGAATACTGGTTAATGTTTTTTCGGAAATCGTTGAAATATCTTCTGTTTTCTGAGCGTAAAATACTGTATTTAAAGAAAGAAAAGCTGCAATAAAAATTCCTTTTGCAGATAACAAACCACTATTTTTCATATCGGACAGAGCTCTATTTTACTTTTTCTAAAAGATATAATTTAGCCCCTGAAAATGCCAGTTTAGGCATCAGATTTCCCTCCAGAACCATTGTTTTATTATTAACATCAATAACCGAAAGATAATTATTGGAATTATATTCTATATAGTTTTCCTTTTCTTTTGTTATAGGGTTTTTTCCAAACTCCATTGAATATTTTACCCAATCCTCATCCTTATCAGAACTGCAATGTACCGGTTTAAATTTTGATCTTTTAGCTTTAAAAATAATCTGATCGAAACTGTCGACACAGTCTGAAGTAAATGAACTTTCAGGATTCTGATCTTTTGTAAAATCTTCAAAAGAACCACGGTAAGCTCCTACCACCTTCCAGGTACCATCTATACGGTCTTCATCAATTTTCCCTTTTGCTTTGCTTACTGCCCAGCTAATTCCATTTACAGTTCCCTTTACTGCTTTATAGCTTACATTTACAGCTCCTTTTACTACTTTGGCCGCAGTAGATACCACGCAAGAGTTTAATATAAGAACCGCAGAAACCAGAAATATTATTTTTTTCATCATTTTAACTGTTTACTATGGACAAAGATAATATTTTGTAAAAGACTATTTTAAAATTTCTGCTGATATTGTAGCTCAATTACTTTCTCGAGCAATAATCACTTTTCTGACAGACATTTAGTTACCAAACTTCTTAACGCGAATGTTTTTCTCTTTTACTTTAATAATAAACGGTTCAAGATTGATTATTTTTCCTACTTCCACTTTAAAATCCGAGCTTATACGCTCACAGTAAGTATTCACAGGTAATGAATTCACATTAAGCTCCATTTTGTAATTACCCGATTCTAAAAAGGATACAAATTCCCCATTGTCATCGGTAATAACACGCTGTAAGAACTGATCATTACGGTAAATATTAAAAATGATCCCTCCAATTTTAGGAGTGAATTCCATTGCTGTTTTTGTGTCAAACTCGTAGATTACTTTTCCTCTGGAAGTTCCGTTTTGATGAAGCGGAATTTCTAAAAAGTGATGGTGTTTACTGACTTCAAATTCTGCTTCATCATAATACCAGCCTTGTTGGATAATCTGTTTTAAGGTATATTTTCCAAATGGAATCGATTTGTAAACAATATTTCCTTCCTTATTCGTCCTGAAGGAAGTATTATTAAGCATAATCAAATAATCTTTTGCCTCTTTATCTCCTTCATCATAGAGGTTGTTATTGTTATGGTCATAATATACAAAAGCTTTTATCTCCCCTTTTTTACCCGGATCAAGTGCAGTAGTCTGAAAATTTACACTAACACCAACTTCAACTGTCAGAAGATTATTATTGAAACTGTTTGAAGAATAATTAAACCATGAAGAATTAAGATAGATGCCGTAACGTTCTTTCGAATATTTAAGGTTTATAAAACCGGAAGGTGATTTTCCGTATAAGACATCGTTGGTATACGAGATTCCTGAAGTTAAATTTACTTTTTCACTAAAAAAACTCTTATTGACGAAAGCAGAAAGGGAAAGTTTTTCATAAGAATTATTTGTATTTACCATTTTTGAAAAAGCGTATTCAGAAAGAAAATAACTTCCATACTGATAAATGCAACTTAAATTCAGCCATTTATAATTATAATTCCCACTGATTTTCATCTGATATTCAGGATGAATAATATTAGGGTAATTAACAAGCCCTGTTTCTATTCCTATGACAGAAGAATGCTTTTTATTGGGACTAGACCATGTGATATACTCTGTAAGCCTTTGTGCTTTCAGTTGTTTTGACTCTTGGTTTCCGGGTACATTAAAAAAATTGTTATAGGTATTGGAACTTTCTTCCTGATATTGATATCCGATACCTAACCCAAAATCACCTTTTTTAGGAAAGTTAATCCCGGTATCCAATCTTATGTTATCAGACTTCAAAGTATTATTGTAAAAATAGAATTTAGGGGAAAAGTTGGCTATGGTTATATTAGCATAAACATAGTGATCTTTAAAAATATTCGTGGAAAAGTTTTGTTGAATCTGGAGCATACCCCTCCGGTTTCCAGGATAATAATCTGTACTGTAAAAATAATTCCCATTCAGATTTACTTTTTTTATCATTCCTGAATATTGAGATTCCAAAGCTAATGAAGGTTTTGTCACATTGATCCCTTCGTAAACGCTGAGCCCACTGTATATTTTGGAATTCATTTTCCAGTCCTTACCAAAGGCATACTGTATATCGGTTCCCAACAAATTATGCTTCCCTTTATCATAAGGATCATTCCTAAAAATATAGGTTCCCGAAATACTATGGGATGCGTTCTGTGCACCAAGGATTCCTTTAGCATAAAAGCCATACCCATTTTTTAAAAATGAATTTTTTTCTATCAGGCTAAAACTTTGGTCAATAAAACCAACTTCAATTTTCTTGTTTTTATCTGAGGACGTAAAAGCATATTCTGCTCCCCTTCCAAATAGGGAAAGTTCCAGTAATTTACTTATATTTCCTAAGGTAAATTCATTATTTTCCTGGTGATAAGAAATGTAGGTATTATTGATAATAGGATCACTTTGGTTATTCATCGTGTAGATATTCCCTCTGATAAAAATGTATCCTGATGGAAGGTTAAATCCCCCTGATCCCATTAACTGGTACATATCAAGATTTTCACCGACATGTCTGTAACTTGCGGTGATGCTGTTCGTAGTGAAATTTGAAAACATATCAGATTGTATATTCTGGTAACGCTGGGTCGAAGATATATTCTGAACTGAAACCGATGTATTTCCGAATATTTCTTTATCCGGTTCCCTGAAGCCTGCAATATTAACTGTAAACTGGGAACTCCGCATCAATATTTTAGAAGGCAAAAAGCGAAATACAAACACAGAGTCTTTTTGAACCCCTATATTTCCCGTTTTTTCTATGAAAACACTTCCCTGAGAAGTTTCCGGAATTTTAAAAACGACACTAACATTCTGTTTTTTATTCCCCAGATTGGAAACTCTCGCTCTTACTTCAATAGAATCGTTAGTGTTGTTCATGTAAACCACAGGAACTTCTGCGGATATCCGCATCGCATTGTTTTCAGCGATCGTATAAGCTATCTGTTTTTTTACAACGATCGTATTTTGTGAGTCCGTAAGCTTAAAAATAATTTGAGATTCTCCAGCACCGGCATTGTTATTCACCAATATTTTTACAGGTAAAAACAGATTGTCACCGGAATTCATAGCCACTTCAATTTTGTTTCCTGAAATACTTCTGAAACCGGATGGTGTATTAATTTCAATTTTTCCCTTAAAAGAATGGTTCCCTTCATTTTTTAAAACTAAAGTAAGATCTACAATATTTCCTTTATCTGCTCTGGATTCGTTGCGGATATCCAAACTGATCCCTGCGCTGTTTTGCGCGGGGATAAAAACAAAAGCAGATATCAAAAAAATAAAAAGTACTTTTTTGAAGAGATCGTACAGCATAGGTTATTGAGGAATTATCTCGTATTGAAGTGTAGTCGAATATTCTTCCGTTCTGGCATTAATAAACCTTTCATCACCCGCATTTGTGGAATATTTGATATCGTAATAAACATTGGAGCCTTCAGTAGAGCTTCCGGTAGCAATAAGTTGTGGAGAAGCACTTAATAAAACAGGATACACATTTCCTTTATTATCTGATACCGGAGACAAGCTCATTTTTACGGTTTCCAAAGGAATGCTATTTCCTTTTGGAGAATTAAACTGACCCTGAAGAGATTTTAGTTTAATCTGATAATTGGTATTACTGCTTACAATTAAGGCATTAGAATACGTAACACTAACCCCTTTTATATAGTCTTCTATACTTTTAAATTCCAGTGAACCATTTACTGCATTGGCGGAAAACTTTAAAGAAAGTTCCGGAACTTCAGTGGGACTCCCGGAAAGGGTACCGATCTGAAACTGGAAATTATGATCCATTTTGCCAATGATATTGTTATACTGATCGTATGCCGTAAATTGAACAGGTGCAATAAAAGTGATCCATGAAGGATAGTTACCTAAATAAGCTCCCCCCATAACATTCAGGCTGTATTTTATCTGAAGGTTATAATAACCGTTAGGCTGGGCAGGCTGATTGTTTAATGAGGCATTCGACTGTGGAATCAAAAAGACTTCTTGCCCTTCCTGAAGAAATACATTAAGGGGCATTCCTATCTGAGGAATTGTAGGTACCGGATCAGGATAAGCTTGTCCCGAAGAGTTGACCGGCTGAAAAGAAATTTTGTTAGCGGGCATCATATACTTACCATCATTGGAAGTGATAGGCTGCTTCAACCTCATAGATAATCTCCAATGGGGAATATTGATTTTACCATTACCTGCCAGAGTAAAAGTATAAGCATCAGGATTGGTATTGCCACTGTAAGAATTGATCTGTAAATAACTATTGACCCAGGAACTGTACGTAACCTGCGAAAAACAATTCAGGGAAATCAATAATAACAGATAATGGAATTTTTTATTATTCATAGGTGAAGCTTAATTCTCCTAATTCAAGATTGTTAGTATCTCCATAATCTATCATTACAGAAGCAGTATACTTCCCTTTTTCAAGTGCTGACGGAAGTTGAATAGTCATTTCTCTTTTATTTCCGGGCATTGTATAAAAGACAATCGGATCAACAGAGATTTTTTTTCCGTTTTGTACATTGACAAGATCTGTATATACCTTTCCATCTACCCAAATATCTCCCTGATTTTCAAAAAACAGACTGAGTATATTTTTAGATTTTTCATACACCAGATTCTGAATTTCAATTTTCTTACTTTTTGCTAAAGGTAATTTGTGAAAAAGCTTGATTCCTGAGCGTATACTCACTTTTATATTAGCTCCTTTATTGTCTACATCCTCCACGGGATTCATTTGACTTACAAACAAAACAGATGAGTGAGCAGATAATTTGTCCGCCAGGGTAGTTGGAGCCGTAAGGGTAACATCAATATCTTTTTTCTCTCCGGGAGCCAGTGTAAAGTAAGTATCTTCTTTTTTTACAGATGCCCAGCCGGCACAGGATATTGGACGTGTGTTTGCCCCGTACATCATATTTTCCCCTTTATCATCGTACTCCCAGTCACCTAAACTTATAGCAAGATCCAGAGCATTTTTTGCACTTACATTGGTAACCGTTATTTTTTGAGTATTACTATTGCCTAAATCTGATTCAAAATACAGCCTGGGTGGAGAAACAGAAATTCCTGTCTGTGCATATCCTTGGGAAAGTAAACAACAGGTTAGGGATAAAGAGAGAAAAAACAGTTTTTTCATTACAAATACTTCATATGACAGAAAAAGATAAAGTGCAACAAAAGCCTGTAACACCTTATCTTTTTAACAGTATTTTAATATTTTATTGGGAAATAATAGTATACGTTAATTCAGTAGTATACACTGTAGGAGCCTGACCAGCAATATAATTATCCAGGTAAGCATTAGCTCCAGCACCTTTATACTCAATACTGATTTTTTTATCTACACCTCCGTTGGGAGAAGTAACCAAGGTAGTTTCAGTGGCAGATAATTGTATATTCTGTGCATATTGCGCTCCATTTACAGCTTCAGATCCTGCACTTGCTTTGATCTGTACGGTATTGGCCTGAATATTTTTAGCTCCATTTTGTAAAGCTGCATTGGCACTTTTTACTTTTACCTGAAATCCTCCGGTACTGTAGATACTTAAATGGTCTGCATTCACAGAAGAAACTCCATTTACATAGTCATCCTTGGTCACATAGTCAAGGTTAACGATTTTCTGAGCATTGTTCACTACAAGAGTTTGAATAGGTTTCAATCTCACATTGAGTGTTACATTTTGTTGAGCTTGTAATGCTGCAAATCCTAATAGAGCAAAAGAAGCTAAGATACATTTCTTCATAATTTAAAACGGTTTTCTTGTATTAATAATTATTAATTTTTAGAATTTGCCGCAAATGTAGATAGAAAGATAGCTTATGCTTTTGTGAAAAAATACTTAAAATTTGTGATTTTATGTAGTGAATTATTTACACACGGAAAGAGCCTTTTATGAAAAAATCATAAAAAGCATCGAATATCAACAAAAAAATACCGTTAAAAATTAAAAGATATATTATATTATTATTAAATAATTCACTTTTATACGTTTATCGGTAAAAAAGACATTATGGAAAATTTTAATCTATACATGATAATTTCCATAAAGCTTTGTATATTTTTTATTGAGAAATTAGTGTTAGCACTAAATGATCAGATTGAAAATCAACTTCGCAACCTAATTTTTTTATCACTTTTTCTATATTCTCATTTATTTTATACACTTTCTGAATAACTCCTTTCTGGTGATCTATCAGATTATATTCTTTATAACAACTGTTTTCAAGGTTTTCTTTTATATTGTTATTAGTTTCCTGGTGCGCTTTAACCTCAAAACCTGAGGGACTCGATACCGTCACAGATTGGAATTCAGGTGACCGGGATCTTTTTTTATCAGATACATCAGAATTAATTGAAAGGACTTGCACCGGATATAATCGGACATTTAGCCTCAAAGCATCAGACATCTGAGCAAAATATTTTGCACTTGCAAAAAATAAAACAATTAATAAAAACCTTGATTTTTCACCAATCGGTTACTTAGGTAAATATACAATAAATTCTATAACTTCATACAATAAGTTCTAGAATTATCTCAATTCTGAGGGATTTTTTCCGGTGTGCTTTTTAATGAAGTTCGTAAAATTCCCTTCATTACTGAAACCCAGTTCATAAGAGACTTCAGAGATTGTACAGTTAGAAAAAACAAGTGCTTTTTTACATTCATTCACCAACTTTTCAATAATAATATGCTTGGCAGTTTTTCCCAGAACATATTCAGTCATTTCTGTTAATTTTCTGGCAGAAATATTCAGTTCATTAGCATAATAGGAGACCTTCTTTGCCCTTTTATAATCTCTTTGTAAAATGACTTTAAACCTATTGACATAGTACATATAGTCGAATTTAAAATCTTTCTTTATCTCTTCGGTAGGTATATGTAAAAATGCATCCAGGATAAGCCTTTCTATTGCATTGTGAGCTGCAGAAATATACAGGCTCTTATCTTTACGCTGAAAACTCTCCATCCGCTCCATAAAAACTACTTTCATTTGTTCAATATTAGTGAAGGGCGCAATAAATACATCTGAATCATAATTGAAGAAAAGCTGGGAATTGATGAACAAACTGTCTTTTGTTGATCGTTCATAGAAACTTGCTGAAAAGGCAATAACAAAAATTTCATATCTTATCACTTTACCAAAAAGCACTTTCTTTTGAGGGCCTACGAATGCAATATTACCTGCCTGAATGTCATAAGATACATTCTCAACGGTTAGTTTGATATCTTCTAAAATGATATAGATACAAAAGTAATCCAGCGTGCTAAATTCTCTATTATTGTTATTTCTTTTTATAATAAGATCTAATCGATTGATACTAAATCCACTATCCTTTAACTGCTCCGTTATTATATACATACAATTGCTAATTCTATCAAGGAAAATCCCATTCAACAAACTATTATATAAATATAAAATTTTTACTAAATATTGTTCTACTAAAGGAAAAATGTACTAAAATTAACACATCACGGATTATTAACTAAAATCATTTTAGTTTTATAAACTTTACATATAAGCGAATTAAACAATCATTTACTACCTCTTGTCATGTATATTATATTTTCATTTCTTATCACTGTCATTAGTATTTTCTATTTTTCCCGATTGTATATTTTCATAACTTGTCTGTTTTAACTTAAGGAAGAAATACAAAAAATCTACAAATAAATTTGCTTAAATTTAAAGACAATAATAATCTTTAATCCATTTAATTACAGACAAATACAACAAATATTTAAAAGCAATTAGTAGAAAAACAGCAACGTCTCATGACTAATAAAGATTTTAATTTTCACAAAGGATTTACATTCAGCAAACATATTCCGGAAGAAGTATCAAATTTTGACCGGGTTTTTGATGTTTTCAAAGATTTGCTTACCCATACTTCCGGAGATATCGAAGAAGCCTTTGAATGGCTCGATATGCTGAATAAAGAATATGACATTTTCGACGATGGATATACCATTGAGGATTTTGAAGAGGATTTAAGAAAACGCGGATACATCAAAAAAGAAGATGATCCTGAAGATGGGAATTCCGGATCAGGAAAAGGTAAAAATATACTGACTGCCAAACTGGAGGCTGCTTTACGGGAATATGCTTTGGATCAGATTTTTGGAAAGCTGAAAAAAAGCGGCGTCGGAAACCATCGTACATCGAAAACGGGTGTTGGTGATGAAAGAGATGGTGAAAATCGCACCTATCAATATGGAGATGATCTGTCGTTGGTGAATATGACTGAAAGTCTAAAAAACGCACAGATCAATAACGGAATTTCTGACCTGCGCCTCACGGAAGACGACCTCATCGTAGAGGAAACCAAACATAAAGCGCAGATGAGTACCGTATTGATGATTGACATCAGCCACTCCATGATCTTATATGGTGAAGACCGTATCACGCCTGCTAAAAAAGTGGCCATGGCGCTGGTAGAATTAATTAACCGAAAATATCCAAAGGATTCCATTGATATTATTGTTTTTGGAAATGAAGCCTGGCCTATTAAAGTTAAGGATCTGCCTTACTTAAAGGTCGGCCCTTATCATACCAATACAGTCGCCGGTTTAGAGTTAGCAATGGATATTCTTCGCAGAAAAAGAAATACCAATAAGCAGATCTTTATGATCACTGATGGAAAACCAAGTTGTATTCAACTGCCTACAGGTGAGTTTTATATGAACAGCAATGGCCTAGACGAAATGATTGTTTCCCAATGCCTCAACAGAGCAGCACAAGCCAGAAAACTGAAAATTCCAATCACTACTTTTATGATTGCTCAGGATCCTTATCTGCGTCAGTTTGTGGAAGCCTTTACAGCACAAAATAAAGGGAAAGCCTTTTTAACGGGTCTTTCAGGTTTAGGGCAAATGATTTTTGAAGATTATGAAAAAAACAGAATTAAAAGAATTTAGATATAAGATGTCAGATGTTAGACCTATAATTAAGATAAAAGTATCATTAAATAATTGTTATTACTTACAAGAAAATGAAAAACGATATTACATTTAAAGAATTAAAAAAATCCGGTTATACTGATAAAACGATCAATGAAGAAATTCAGGCAAACTTAATTGCAAGAATTAAAGCTAAAGAACCTGTATTTGAAGGTCTTTTAGGTTATGAAGATACGGTAGTTCCGCAATTGAAAAAAGCTATTCTTGCCGGTCATCATATTAATTTATTGGGTTTACGTGGCCAGGCAAAAACGAGGATTGCAAGAAGTATGGTCAATCTTCTTGATGAATACATGCCTATTGTAAAAGGATCCGAGATCAATGACAGTCCGTTTCAGCCTATCTCAAAATTTGCCCGGGATCTTATTGCTGAACATGGTGATGAAACCCCTATTTCATGGGTACACCGCTCCAACCGTTTCTTTGAGAAACTGGCAACACCGGATGTGAATGTTGCTGACTTAATTGGGGATATAGATCCTATTAAAGCGGCTACTTTAAAACTCCCCTATTCCGATGAGCGTGTTTTACACTATGGAATGATTCCTCGTGCCAACCGTTCGATATTTGTATTAAATGAACTTCCGGATCTACAGGCACGGATTCAGGTTTCTTTATTTAATATTTTGCAGGAAGGTGATATTCAGATTCGTGGATTTCAGTTGAGAATGCCACTTGATATCCAGTTTATCTTTACAGCAAACCCTGAAGATTATACCAACCGTGGAAGTATTGTAACTCCTTTAAAAGATAGAATCGGATCGCAAATTTTTACCCATTATCCTCAGACGATTGCGCTTGCCAGACAGATTACAGAACAGGAAGCCAGGGTTTCAACCGAAGACCGATCAAAAATACAAATTCCAGGTCTGGCAAAAGATCTTCTGGAAGAAGTTGCTTTTGCAGCACGTGACAGTGAATATGTGGATGCAAAAAGTGGTGTAAGTGCGCGACTTACCATCAGTGCTATGGAAAATTTAATGGCGGCTGCAAAATTACGTCTGATCGAGTCTGGTGCCGAAAAAACGACAATTCGTTTGCTCGATTTTATGTCGATCATTCCATCTATTACAGGAAAAATAGAACTTGTGTATGAAGGCGAGCAGGAAGGTGCAGATTATGTAGCGAAAATATTAATCGACAAAGCGGTTATGGTACAGTTTGAAATGCTGTTCCCACGTATATCCAAGCTGGAAAAAGAGAGTATTAAAACACCATATACTGACTTGATCAAATGGTTTAACAAAAACCACCTTGAACTCAATTATGCAGATTCAGATGAGGAATTCTATGCTAAACTAAACAGCATAACCCCTCTGGTAGCAGTGGTTGAAGAAAATACTTCAGGACTCAGCCCTGAAGATCAGAATTTTTGCAAAGAACTGGTTTTATGGGCTTTAACCATTAGTAAAAAACTGGATAAATCTGAAAACCAGACTGCTTTCACTTTTGATTCAGCAGATGTAGGTCAGTTTTTCCGAAACTAAACTATACAAACAACAGAAAGTATATGCAAACAACAGCTTCAGATTTCTCTGAAGCTGTTGTTTTATTTTTAAATTCTTCTAATAAATAGTGACCGGACCTGCTAAACCCATGGATTGAAGTGGCTGGTCCTTCTTTTTTTGATTCGTCCAGTATTGTGCAACAACATTATCTTTAAGGGTTTTCATATAGTTCACCATGACGGTAACCACCTTAATTTCGATATCATTCATTCCTTCCCTGATTAAACCTTCCAAAGGATAAATTCTTCTACCAAACCACTGTGTTCCCGCTTCTACTCCATTGATACGAACCTCACAGATCCCATATACAATTCCCAGATTCAGATAATTTATTGTTGACTTATCTCCTGATTGAAACCTATTCCGGTATACTACCGTTCCGGCAAAATTTGCATATGCAGGCAGTTCTTTAAGATCAGCCAGTTTATTCAGTTCTTCTTTTTTAATGGTTCCATCATAGTGTCTGAATTCAACATCCCAGGTACTGTTAAGCTCTGTTGAGTTATTTCCAGTTAAAGGACTGTCTTTCCAGACTGTTCCTTTTCTATCATGATCAAAAACAATCAGCTTGGAATCGGCAGGGCCTAAATCGATATGAAGGCGTCCTTCCGGCAGCTCCAGTCTGAAACGTTTACCTGTTGCAGCATCCCATAACCAGGCCCGTTTGTGTCTGATCACCTCTTTTTCAAATGTAATATCCAACGGCGCATTGTGTTTACTGCTGGAATTATTAAACAGGAAAAGGTCCGCTTTATCTGTCTGATAACGCACCTGGGTGACAAACGTCTTTGGGGACCGAATCTTCACATAAGGCTTAATATTATACTTTTCCTGAACAGTTTTATACCAACCCAGGAAATCAGACGCTGGCTTTTTTAAGAAAATAAAATGGTCAGGATAAGCCTGCATTTTCGTGACCCAGTCTCTTACTTCCCGATCTCTTTTCTCATAATTATTCCAGCCTGTAGACCGGTCTGGTGTGGCTTCAATACAAAAGATTCTTCCACCACTGCTAACAAAATCATGGAGTTTACTGGCGGTAGCTGTATCTAAACTATGTACTTCGATCAAAAATAAAGTATGGTATTTTCTCTTTCCATAAGTAAGGAAACCTTTCTTGACTTCCGAGTCGTTGATGACGCGTTCAGAGACATAATCACAGGCATTACCATTCTGATGAATAGATTCCCAGATCAATGCCTGATAAGCTGGCGATACCATAACAGGGAAAGGTTCCATCTGCGCCCCATATTCCGACCACTGATCTGTAAAAGGTGCCAAAAGTGCAATATCAGCAAACATACTTGCCTGCTGTAATACGGCTGATAATCTTGCCCGGTAATCTGTATAATGTTTAAAATACGGCCACATCGTATTCTTCTCATTGAAATATCCACCATAGGTTATCCAGCCGGGAAAAGCTGCTTCTGGTGGCGAATAATTAAATCCATGAAAAATAGGATGGGTAACTCCGGATATCGTACTCTGATCTCCGGCTATTTTAAAAATTTCCAGCGATTCATTAAAGACCATATCCGTATTGGTAAGCTCTTCTGAGCTGATCAGCTTTTTATCCTTTAAATGTGCTGCGGAGGAAACCAATTTATTGATCATCGTATTTCCCCTACCCAGATGCCAGGGATATTGCGTGAATTTTTCCTCACTGATATCTTCTCCTATTCCATATTTCAGCCAGGTCTCACATTCAGGGATATCGATATCAAAACTTCCTTCCAGTGGAAAATAACCGCGTCCATAAGCTTGTGCTCTTGATTTTATCTTATTGTCTTTACACCACTGTACAAAGGTATGTACAAATCTTTCCTCAAATATTTCAGCTTTTGTCAGTTCAAAATCGTACCGCATCCGGTCGATCATCTTTTTAAATTCCGGACCTGATTTTACGGGATAAAGGATATTCTGACCGGTCGTATTTCCCATTCCACCAATTTTAAATAAAACAAAAGGCAGATAAGGATACAGGTCATATCCCCTTCTCCGTTTAAACTCGCTCATCATATCATTGCTCCAGTTCGTTCCTTCCGTCTCCAGACTGTCGACGAAGAAAGATCTGACATTTGGAGCAAGCGGTCCTATTTTTTGCTGAATGCCGTCACTCATCCTGTTGAGGTATTTCTTTACTGCCTCAGTATCGTAATGATTCAGTACAGGTCCCATACCACCCGGAGCACCCTGGATCACACTCATAAAGCGCTGTATTTTTACCAATCCGTAAATGGCATAATCACCTTTAGGTATAGAAACTTTGATCATCCCATTTTTAATCTGATCCGACAGGTTCATTACTTCATCCATACTGTTTAAAGGATCGGGAACAAGCTTTACTTCCATCATTTCCATTGTTCTTCCGCTATATGGACTTGTAATGGCCGGATCAGCCTCTTTGTAAAGATCAAAAAGAGAGAACTCTGTGGTAAGGGGACCTTTCAATTTTTTTACAGCGATCACCACGATCTGTGAACATTCTTCCTTTTTCAGGAAATCACCACCCATAGGGAATCCGGTACCGACAAGCAAATCGCAGGTCATCCCTAATGATTTAGCTTCTTCAAGGGTGAATTTCAATAATTCAATCCACTCATCACTCAGCCAGTCTACACTGGGTTTACCCATATCATCAGTTCGTGAGGGAAATGATATGGGATTGATCTCTACACCCCCTATTCCTGCATCTTTTAAAATCCTGAGTTCACGGGCAAGTTCTGATTTTTCTATTTTATCGCCGTTCCACCACCAACGGACAAATGGCCGGTAATGATTTTCCGGGTTACTGAATATTTCAAATAGTGACTTATTAAGGGGTAAATTTCCTTCTTTCAGCATTGCATGTGCATATGACGGCAATACATTCACTAAAACTAAACCGGATGCTGCAACTGAACAATGTTTCAAAAAGTCTCTTCTTTTCATGAATGGCCTGTGTATTAAAATTGATAACACTTATACAAACAGATTCCCTTGAAGGAATCAGATAAGCGGGCGAACCAAATTTAATAGATTTGCCAACAATAATACACTTTTGTTGGAAAAATAATAGGAGATATTTAATGAAGATAAAAAATCCAGGAATTCTATTTTCCTGGATCAGTTAATACTTTACTTAAAGAACAGATTTATTTCAATATTTTTTGAGAAATTTCATTAAATAAGTTCTGTCTCATCTTTGAGTTTCTTTGACTTAGAAGTACGATAACGCCCCAATTTTTAACCCTGTTATAAAATATGATCGAAGATTGTCCCATAGAATCACCTGTTTTTACATATACGGTATTTTTATCATCCGCTATAATGTTTGTCCCCAGTCCCAATTCTCTATTATTATCTTTATAGAAGATCTTTTCGGTCAGCATTGCTGCCTGAGATATTTTATTTCCTTTAGTCAAAACCGCTTTCAAATAGGTGATCATATCAGAAGTATTGGACTTTATTAATCCTGCAGGTGCCGTAACATTCCATTTAAGAAATTCCTGAACACCACCATTAGGATTGTAGCCTGTTGTTTTATTTTTTACATTAAAATCTTTTGTTAGGGTATGATTCATTTTTAATGACTTGAGTATTTTCTCACGAATGATCTCATCATAAGTATTTTCATATACCTTTTCTAAGATTTGCCCCAATAAAGTGTAACCAAGGGTTGAATAACGGTATTTTCCATAATCAGTTAATTCAGTGCAATTATTGACAATATCAGTTAATGTTTTTTCAGTTACATTATTGATAGGTTGTTGCGAATCCAGCTCTACAAGTTTTGCAAAATCGACATCAGGCAAGCCAGATTGATGGGAAGCTAAATCCGATATTCTTATTTTATT
This sequence comes from Chryseobacterium sp. FW101-FHT12H09, assembly GCF_058790395.1. Classification (NCBI taxonomy): domain Bacteria; kingdom Pseudomonadati; phylum Bacteroidota; class Flavobacteriia; order Flavobacteriales; family Weeksellaceae; genus Chryseobacterium; species Chryseobacterium sp. FW101-FHT12H09. The sequence continues at coordinate 817,155 of NZ_JBYTCP010000003.1, forward strand.
TTTAAGATCCTTCTGTAATACATATTCTTTAGGAAGGTAGTTGTCTATATAATCATCTAATTTTATTTTATTTTCAATAGCTGCCTGTGCAATTAAATTTGAAGTTAAAATTTTAGTAATTGAAGCAATTTCAAACAGGGAGTTTTTATCAATATCCATTTGATTTCCCTTACTCAGTTTACCATATGCGATATAATGTTCTTTATTATTATTGATGTAACCAACACTGATCCCTACATCCGGATTATTTTTATAGTTACTTTGAATAATGGAATCGATCTTTTTAGAATAGTCCTGCCCAAAAGTAAAGTTGCTTATTAATAATACGGCTACCATTTTTAATGCGTTTTTCATAGTTTTTTATTTAGGTTAAATTTATATTGATGCAAATGTGTGAAAGAAATGATCTTCCCGCGACCGACTGAAAAAAGTCGAACGCATTTATTTAGAAGAATAGGTTTGATAGATTACAAACGGAAGTACGACTTTTTACAAACAACTGTATTACAGTATACTTAATCCCATTATAATCATTATTTATTTTTTGTTAGTGAGCTGGATTTTAGTATTCAGATGATCTCTTATTAAGGTTACAGAACTTGGTTTTCCATTGCTGAAATCGAATTTTAATACATTAGGATAATCAATTATTTTAAATAATCCATTTTTCAGATACACCAACTCATTGTCATTTTTTCCTTTAAAAAATTCCAACAATGGAGACTCAACATACAGGCGATTGTTCTTTTCTACTATTTTAGTTTCCACTCCTTGCGAATAAAGGAAATCGTCATATGTTCCGATCAGTTTCTCTTTTAAGGCTAAAGGCATTTCCTGAATATCTTCATCAGTTCCTTTTTTGTTCCAGTTCATCAGTTGCAAAATCTTTCTTTGAGCCTGAGTTATCACAGGAATACGGTTTGGCTTTTCACCATTAGCAAGAAAAACAAAGCCATTACCATCTGTCATTGTTGCGAAAGTACTCCCACCCACTCCAGTGTTAGAGCCATTACATGAAAACCAACTGTAGTTATTATAGCCAAAAGACTTCTGCCATCCATAACCCCATCCACCAACTGCATTTTTTAAAGCAGAGACTGCTGTTACTTTTTTTGCAATACGATGAGAAATCACTTTGTTATTTTTGTTACGCAGGGCATTTTGTATCTCAATAGAGAGCTTAGCCAGATCACTTGGTGTCGACCACATGCCTGATGCTCCAACCTGCGGAGTAATTGGTAAACCTGTTTTAATTACTTTTTTATCTTTATCGTGGACAAGAGCAACATTGGTCGGAAATCCATTTTCATCAGGCTGAATCATTGTCGTATTTTTCATACCAAGAGGTGAAAAAATATACTCGTTGGCAAGCTCTGCAATAGATTTATTTAAAGTATCTTCTAATGCCATTTGTACAATTACGTAACCGCCACCGCTGTACTGCCAGTCAGTTCCAGGCGTAAATAAGAATTCAATTTCTTTATCATATCTTGGAATTTGACCTAAAAGACTTTGTTGTATGCTTGGAATTGTTTCACCTTGATAATAGTCTTCAAATCCACTCTGACTTGTGCCCGCCGTATGATTAAGAAATTGTCTCCAGTTTGGACTGTTGTTTTCCGTAAACTTACTTTTTGGCAAATGCCAGCGTTTTAGATAATTGTCTATAGGATCATCTAAATTAATCAGTCCTTTCTCCTCAAGGATATGACAAAGAAGTGCAGTAATCGGTTTTGAAATAGATGCTGTAGAAAAAGCTGTGTTTTGATCTATTTTCTGTCCTGAGTTTATGGATTTTACACCAAATTGTTTTGAATAAACGATCTCATAGTTTTCAAAAACCACCATACTAAATCCGGCAAGTTTGTATTTTTCTAATTGTTGCTCAATATGTAAACTGTCGGTAAGAATGGTATAGTCTTTTCTTTGGGTCAATGCTTTGTTGCTCGTATGACAACTAGACATTATGATCATTAAAATTAATAAATAAACAGAACTTTTCATTGTATCGTTTTTTGGGTTAAAAAATTATTTCGATACAAATTTGGGATAACGATCAGCCTTGTGCGACCGACTAAAAAAAGTCGGCCCTATTTCATCAAAAAAATACGTATGATTTATGTATTACAGAAGTGCGACTTTTTACAAACAACTATATTACAACTGTTTACGATATACAGTAGGTGTAAAACCTGTATGTTTTTTAAAAGCCGTATTAAAAGATGATTTTGAATTAAAACCCACTTCATACAGGATCTCAAGAACCGTTACTTTATTTTTTGTCGGATCTTTTAAAATGGTCTTTGCATTTTCTATACGATAGGTATTGATAAAGTCAAAGAAATGTTGACCCAGCTGATGATTAATTAAAAGGGACAGATCACGAACAGGAATTTTAATCTCATTTGAAATATCCTGAATGGTTAAAGAAGGATTAAGAAATGGTTTTTCTTCTACCATGTATTTCTTTAATTTCACTAATTCTTCGTTGTATTCTTTTTCATTTACCGTTTCCGGCTCGTTCTTCTTTTCTTCTAAAATAATATCCGAAACGAGTTTTAATTTTGAATCAATATTTCTGAATAATCCGGGATTGTTGAGCGCCTTAAACAAATACCAACACACTATAAACAGCTGAAGTACCAGGATTCCGATTTTTATCCATTCAGAAATGTAGGGATAATCTGAAAATTTGAAAATGTTTTTGAAAATGACGATCACATATAAAATAGTGAGTACAAGTGTAAACTGAAACAGCCAGTTATAAGAATTAATGCTTGTACCAGCGTTGTTTTCAAGATATAGTTTTTTTGCTTTTCTCAACAGTATAAAAATAGCTACAAAATAGATAAGTACCTGAATATGGAATAGAATATGGGTTAACTGCAGTTCTATCCTGGTTTGACGATTGATAATAAAATCAATTTTAGAAGCGATATCTACTGTGTAAAAACGAGGTAACAAAATTATATTCGCTATTAAAAATGGAAGCAGATGTATGAGATATTTGGGCTTAAACTTAAAATCTGAATAACAAACCGACAGTATATAGAGGTAAAAAACAGGAATTTGTAGAAAAGCCAGAGTCGTTTTCAGCATTCCCAGATTCGAAGGACGGTCAGTTAACAGGCCTAATATTGGATCACTTGTATCAATTGCCGTGATTATAAGAAAAACCGCAAAAAGAATATTGCTGGTCTTGTGTTTTGTTTTAACGGTGAGTAGAAAGAATGCAAGAAACAATGAAATGAATAAGGAGATTACTGTTACAATAATTAATAAATTCATTTTATCCATTCTATATTCTTTTTGTTTATTGCTTTTTAGGAAATTAGTTATTTAAGGCTGACCCGTGCAAATATAGAAATTAGAATGGAGCTGTCTGTTTTTTTTATGAAAAAACCTGGTATCAAACCTCATTTTCACAAGTTCTCTGATGACACTATTTTTGTTTTACTAAACTGTTAGTCCTTCATAAAGTTTTCTTATATTTATATAACTTATTAAGAATATATGAAAAAGAAGGTTGTCCTTATTCAGGATAATGAAGAAATCCTGGAGATCATGGATGAGGTATTACAGGATGAAGGATTTGATGTCACTTCATCATTAACAACCGAACCAATTGAAAAAATTGACGAGATTGACCCCGATGTCGTCATTGTAGACGATAACATCAAAGGAGATAAGAAAGGAGCAAAAGTGATTGAAGAATTAAAGAATGATCCTCAAACAGAAGAAGTTTCTGCTGTCCTCACTTCTACATCACATGATTTACCACAAAAAGCAAAAGATTGCAAAGCTGATGACTATATCGAAAAACCATTTGATATTGATCATATGATCAATGTGGTTAAAAATAATTCCTGATCAACTTGTTAATTTTTTTTGAGTGTTCTCATCAGCATGATTAGCATTGAAATAAACAATTATATTTTAGATAACTGATGAACGTTAATTTTTCAATATTTCCAGCATTAGAAACTGAGCGTCTTAACTTAAGAAGATTGTCCCTTGAAGATGCTCAGGCAATTTATGAACTACGATCAGATCATGAAGTAGCCAAATTAACAGGGAGGGAACCTGCCAATAGCATCAGTGATGCAACAGCTTATATCCAAAAAATTGAAAATCTGTTCAATGAGAATTCGTGTATATTTTGGGCAATTTCCTATAAAGATCAATCTGCTTTAATAGGTGCCTTATGTTTTTGGAATTTTGACTTGAGCAACAAGTCTGTCGAAATAGGATATGAACTGCTTCCTGAATTTCAAAAAATGGGGATCATGGGAGAAGGCTTAAGAGCAATCATCAATTTTGGATTCGAAAATATGGGCGCTGAAACAATTACAGCCTTTCCTTCTGCTCATAACCCGTCATCAGTTAATATATTAGAAAAACTAAATTTTAAAATGGTGCATGATACCTTCCAACATACCCACGAAAATATTGAAGGGATGCTTACTTATGTTCTTCACCATTCTGAACATTCAGATTCCAAATCGGAATTTTAACTGAGAGTTTCTATTCCATTATTGGTTTACGATTAAAATAAAAAGCCCAACATCTCTGATATTGGACTTTTGCATATTCCTTAAAATCAAGTTAATTAAATACTTGTGTCTTAATATAATTAACATCCACATCCCTAATATAATTAACCAGATTGGTATATTGTGAATGGAAATTATAACCTCCCTCCTTCATCTCTTTCGTAGCATCTTGCTTGCTCCAATTCTGGAAAACAATACGGTACATTGCCATAGTAACTCCAGTCCTGTCACTCCCATGTGCACAATGTATGTCTATTGGTTTGGGAGCTGTTCTTATAATTTTTAAAGCCTGGATAATTTCTACATCCGAAACATCTGAAGCCACCATAGGAACATTGTATAAAGTGCCTGTATAGTTGGTTCCTGAAACGTTGTCTATGTGACCTGACCTCAGATTAAGAATTGAGGCTACATTCTTTTGTTCAAGGTAGTTATAGCCATCACTATCGGGCTGTTCACTTCTATAAACATCATTATTGACTTTGTACAGATTATCAAAAGGTGATCCTGTAACTTTCTGAGCCCAGTTTTGAGGTCGCGAACTTTTAGAAGCAATAGCCAGTTCAGAACTTTTGGAGCTGTAAGCTGATTTAGACAGTGAATCTTCGGAATTTTCAGGAGCACAAGCTATTGTACCCAAAGCCAAAATGATAAAAATTACTTTTTTCATGTTTTTTATTTTATTTTAAAAATGGTCTGTTTTACTGGTTACTACTATCTTAATTATCGAGCTCTATTTCACTTTTTCACTTTGCTTACAATGTAGGTTAAAGTATAGTGCAAATTACCGCAATAATTTATCATATATTCTTCGAAACAAGCGGGTACAAATCTGAATAGAATGACTTATAAATTCTTATAATCATCTAGTAATAAACAGCAAATGTATGAATAAAAGTATTATATTTCAATAAATAGGGATATATTTTTATTAATATTGCAAAAAGACAAAACATTGAGAATGTAAAATATTAATTTATATTTTAATAAGTTATTATGAAGTAAATAAAAAATCCAAATAAGATTAAAATTTAAAATGATATTATATTATTTAATGCATAATATATTATAAATTAACTATCTTTGAGTGTATTGGAAAATGAAAAATATATCCCATAAAATGGAAAACATTTGATCATTTATAGTATAGTTACCGTTTATTATAGGGTGTAAGTTTAAAATTCAGGAAGAATCTGAGGTTTAAGTTTGGAACAATTCCAATCTTTTTTGGATCTTCATATTTTCCAATCTGGCAAGATCTTTTATTTCTGTCTTACTACATTTCGGTAATTCAGCAGTTATTTCCGATATCGTTTTCGATGCGGATTATTTTTCAGAAGTATTATTTTTCTTAGTTAGAGCTATTAATTTTTTGGGGTCGTTTTACATGAAATTAAAGTAATGAATACACCCATTTATATAGGTTATTGTTATGATAGATTATTGTATGTGAACTAAAGCAGTTCAGGGTAATTTATCTTTTATTTAAAAAATAATATGAGAAAAAATCTACTTACGTGTCTATTTATATTAATAGTCACTCTGGCAAATAGCCGAACCTTTTTAGATTTAGAAACTATTCGGTTCCCGACAGCACCAACGATTGGCCAATCAGCGAATGTTCATTCTGCTGGGATTGTTCCACCACCTGCCAATGATGAATGTTCAGGTGCGGTATTGCTACCGATAAATCCTCCGCTATCCTGCACTTCTGTTACGCTTGGAAGTACTGTTGGAGCCACTCAGTCTATGCCCGCAACCTGCGGCGGAAATGGATTAGCCACTGACGATGTTTGGTTTAAATTTGTTGCAACAGCAACTACACATCTCGTTGAAGTATCGAATACTGTTCCGATAGCAACGCCTATGAATTTCCAAGTATTCTCCGGAAGTTGTGGCAGCAGTATGACAAGTCTGTTCTGTCATGTATCTGGGATTTGTGTTGGTACTGGCCCAGATCCCGGACCACCTATCTGTCCAATGAAGGGTATTCTATCAGGTTTAATCGTTGGACAAACTTATTATGTTAGGGTATATGAATCTTCTTCTATTCCCGGATACAATGTAAATTTCAATATCTGCGTACGTAACCTGCCTGTTAATGATGATTGTCAGGGAGCCTTGATCGCTTCCTCTTTTCCCTATTCTTATACTCAGGTGGATGGTCCGGCAGTAAGTGAGGCAACAACAAGTAATCCTTTCTGCTCTTCATCAGCAACTCCTGTTTTTATAAGGGATGGTACCTGGTTTAGGTTTATAGCCGATGGTAGTTTGTACAACATTACTGTTACAACACCATCTGGAAGTACTTTTGACCCTGCAATTGGTGTTTATGGTGGCGTCTGTTCAAATTTTACATGTTTAGGTACTGTGAATAACGGATCTGGAGGTCAAACTGAAATACTCACAATACAGACTAATGCTGGTACTGTTTATTATATAAACGTAGGTGGGGTTCAGTCGAGTACTGCTCCACCCGGAATATTTACCATCAACATTACCAAAGGTCCTTCTCTTGGTATTTCTGAAGCTTTACAAGCCAAAAATACCATCGATATTTATCCCAATCCTTTTATAGATCTATTAAATATTTCTGATATTAAGAATGTAAAATCTGTTTCTATAGTGGATATTTCAGGGAGATTGTTGAAAACGATTGATAAACCATCTTCAGTTCTTCAGCTAAAAGAATTAAAGTCGGGCACCTATGTAGTGGTTGTTTATATGAAAGACGGATCTAAACAAACCTTTAATACGATTAAAAAATAAGTATTGTAAGTAAAGAACATTTATAATAATTATCACATAAAAGCAAAAATTGAATTGAATATTGAATAATTAAAAACCACCGCAATCGCAGTGGTTTTTGTTATTTCATGATATCAAATGGACTACATTTTATATATAATACCCCACTCAAGATAGATCGATTCAATTTTGATTTAGAAAAATTTATAATTAGATTTATCTACTAAATATAGAATGGTCATTATGAAATATTCAAAAGAATATGTGACTCAAGATGAGCACATTGACGTACAGGGAATTATGGATGGTTTATACTATCCTTTTTACATGGAAGAATGCAGACATCAGTATATTGATGAAATTTTGGGCTTCAATCTGGAAAACGAAGCAAAAAATGGCGTTAATATGGTTTTATCCGGGTACACGATCAGTTTTCTCAGATCTTTAAAACAAGGAGATACCTTCACTGTAACCTGTGAATTATTTCGCGACAAAAGTGATGCTCCTAAAATACATTTTAAGCAATCCATTATTCTGAATGGTAAGGTAACGACAAAAGCTACTTTTACAGGTACATGTGTGCCATCTACAGGTGGAAGGCCATTTCTTCCCGAGGCCATAAAAACGCTTATTGAGAATGCCCCTACTTTGGAAGATTAAGTCGTTGTAAAATTAAAATATACCATATAAAAAGCGAGTTTAATAACTCGCTTTTACTTTTTACAATAAATCAGTTATGACTTACAAAAACAAAATCAATGTTAGCATGTTCTTCTAACCTATTCCTTATTTTTGTAAAGAATTAAGCAACTAAATTATCTATCCTAAAATATGGACAATACATTTTCTGACAATGAACAAATTGGAATAGTTTCAACTTTTTCTGAACTTGTAGACACCCATTTTCAGGGAGCTATGAATGCTATTTGCTGGCACAGAAATTTAGTTGGAGATTTTAACGAGATCGTATCTAAGCTTCATTTAAAAGAGAACGTCACAGAAGTTTCCATTGAAGACCTTTTAGCTCTACAACTATCAGAAAAAGGTAATGAGGCAAGGGAAATCATCTTAAGTGATATACAGTTATTAACCGATTTTGGAGCATTACCTTCTCTCAATCTGCTCAAAAGTTACGAACGGGATGAGGAGTTCGATTTCATTTCAACAGATGTATATTCGTATCATGTCGATCGATCACCGATTTTAACGGATACTTTTTTGTGTACCTATCATGGTACTGCAAGTGAAATCTTACCCAATGATCAGGTTGAACAAAAAATTCTGATCCCTGAAATCCGGGATAAGCTTAAAAAATTACACAATGGTCCGGAAGAGGAATTTGAAGACTTCCTGAAAGACTATTTCTTCGATCTGCATTATCAGCCCAAACCAAATGCTGAACCTGTCAGTTTAAAAGCTGGACATCTTTGGCGACTGGCGGTAGATCATCCAGAACAACAAGTTTTACCCTGTGTTCATAGAGCTCCTATTGAAAACGATAGTGAATACCGACTGCTTCTGATTTGTTAAGGAGTCTATTTGGTATTCCAGGCTGCTATTTGTTCACAATAAAAAGAACTCTTCAATGAAGGCAATTTTGCTTGTGTTACAATGTAATTTTTGGTACATTGATCTTTATTATTATCAATTAATATTTAACTCACATGGCTGATACCGTTATATTATCTGAAGGAGCAGAATTTGATCATGTTATACAAGAGGTTTCAAAATATATCCACCTGTATGTAATGGCCTTTGAAAAGAATGAACGAACCATTACACGAATCGATAAACGTGAAAAAATGTATGGTGGAAAAGGAACAGTATACATGTTACAAATGTTCGACCAGAATGAATTAACCAATAATCGTCTGGGAGCTTATATGGTCTTATTAAATAGAGGCGATGAATCGGGATTTCACACCCATAATGAAAGAAACGAGGAAGAATTGTATGTTGTAGTGCATGGAACCGGAGAATATCGTGAAAGAACCGGAACGCAGGGACCAGAACGTAAAAAAACGCTTCAAAAAGGAGACATTACGGCCATCAGCTCCATAGGCTATCATTCTATAGAAAACACTGGAGACGAACCTTTAATCATGTTTGTTATTACTACGAATAATCCACACTAACTTTGCAATGTTATTTGTTAATACTTTATCATAGAATTATTTACCATGTAAATTGATTACATTTGTTTCATCACATACATGTGAAAAAAATCAAACAAATTGATCTATGGAAAGAAAATTTTTATTCATCATTGGATGGTGCCTGAGTTTTACTATTTCTGCACAAACAACTACCAATGTACTTCAAAAAAGTATATCAGCATTGGGAAACTGGGAAACAGTGAATGATTTTGAATATGCGACTAACAGGATAAATATAGATAAATGGCAAGGATATGATTTCGACCATGCTCTACCGGAAAAAGATTCATTCCATCTTTTTGTTGACTTAAAAGGCAGCCGTTTTTTACACCATACGCAGAATCATTATCCTGGAGGCTATGTGTTTGACACCTACAGATTGGGACGGGACTCAACCTATTATGTATATGATGGTATTGGCAGTAGAACGGGAAAAGACCTACTGAATCTGGGTTCAGCCTCTTTCGATAAAAGGAAGAATAGCCTGTTGAACAATTTCCCTTATTTTATACTTAAACAATTACTTCAGGAAATTAAAAACGAGCCCGTGCTTACAGAGGGAAAGGATTTGATTGTTTTAAAAAAGAATCCAAATGGAACTGAAGAATACAGATTTGATACAATCACTTTTCTTTTGAAGAAAATCACCAGAATACAGGGACAAGACACCATAGTACAGCGTTTCGAAGATTACATACCGACTGATGGATTAATGATTGCGAAGAAAAGCAGCCTGGAGCGCAATGGAAATATTATTTATTCAGATTCATTAAGCTTATTTAAATACAATCAGAATTTCGCCAGTCTCGTTTTTGATTTTCCTCCAGGATATAAATCAACTAGTGAAAGCACTCCCGTACTTTCTGCAAAAATGATCGCTAAAGATGTTTACCTGATTGAAAATGTAGATGGAGACCGCAATATCATGTTTATTAATATGGGAAATTATATTGTACTTACAGAAGCACCCATATCATCAGCAACGACCAAATCTATACTGGATGTTATTCATACCACACTCCCTGATATTCCTATCAAATATGTTCATCTTTCTCACTTCCATAACGATCATATAGCCGGTATTGCTGAAGTTGTGAAAGAAGGGGCTACTATTATTTGTGCAGAAAACATGAAGCAGCCGGTTATGAGCATGCTGCAAAACAGCGATAGCAGTCTTTATAAAAATGGAAAAGTAAATTTTGAAGTATTTAATAATAAAAAGGTATTAGAAAATGATCATAAAAAGCTGGAATTTATTGAAATACCTAATAGTCATGCAAAAGGAATGTCATTTTTATATCTGCCTCAGGAGAAAATGATCTATCAGGGAGATCTGTTATCATTGCCTGCGGATTCATACACCACCCCCGCAATAGCTGTAACAAAAGAATTCAGCGATTTTTTACGTCAGAAAAAAATAACTTTTACAAAAATTATTGGCCATCATGGACTTTCTGTAATTTCTAAAGAAACGTTTAATGAGATTGTCAAAATGAAGAAGAAAGATCCGCTTTTTAAAAATACATTTGAGCATTAGAACGGGTAAACGTATCGAACAATTGCTAAATTTATCATTAATAATCCTAACTACATTATATGGACTTAAAAATACTTTCAATTGTATGGGGAGTACAGGATCTTGACAGAGCAATAACCTTTTGGTGTAAGGCATTGAATTATAAATTAAAACGGAATCCAGATCTGGATTTTGCCATTTTGATTCCCCAAAATGGTCAGGGAATGCAGTTATCGTTGAAACTCACCAGCTCCGAGGAGCCAAGAAGACACCATATTGACCTGATCACTGAGAACCAAAAAGAAGAAGTAAAACGGTTACTTAGTATAGGCGCTGTAAAAATGCAAAATTGGGATTATGAACAGGATGCTGATTATGTAGTTTTGCTTGATCCTGAAGGAAATTCTTTTTGTGTTGTCCAAGCATAAATAGGTTTGTGCAAGGTAAATCCCTTTAAATGCACAGGTGCTAATACGGCAATATAATCTTCAAATTTTAATTTCGGTATTTCGGAAAATATCGATATCTTTGTTCTATGGAATTAATTACAGTTTTTAAAGCGCTCAGTAACCAAACTAGAATCAACATACTTGTCTGGCTTAAGCAGCCTCACCTCCACTTTCCTGCTGATGAATTAAAGGACTATGATTCCAATCTTGGTGTTTGTGTAAGTGACATTACAAAAAAAGCTGGTTTATCTCCATCTACCACCTCAGACTATCTGAGTTTACTACAAAAATGTGGGCTTATCGAAGCTACAAGGATGGGTCAGTGGACCTACTACAAACGTAATGAAGGCGCGATTGAGACGCTTAACAAATTAATTCAAAAATCATTGTGAATTTTTTTAACTAAACATTTCGAAAATAAGCGAAATATCTAATTATGAAAGCAATTGTAATTAAAAATTATGGAGGACCGGAAGTTCTCCAGTTAGCGGAAGTGACGACACCTTCCATAACAGATCCTTCTCAGGTATTAGTGAAGGTAAGAGCTACCTCAGTAAATCCCCTTGATTATCAGGTAAGGCGGGGAGATTATACATCAGTGTTTGATTTACCAATTGTAACTGGTCACGATATCTCAGGTGATGTTGTAGCAGTAGGAGAAGCAGTAAAAAATTGGCGGCCTGGTGATAAAGTTTATTATTCACCGCGTTTTGGTGGCTCCGGCAGTTATGCTGAATATCACCTGACAGATGAAGCCTCATTATCCAGGATGCCTGATAATCTTAGCTACGAGGAAGCTGCTGCTGTTCCGCTTATTGGAGGAACGGTTTGGGAAATGCTTGTGGTACGGGCTCAACTAAAAAAAGGAGATACCATTCTCATCCTTGGAGGAGCAGGTGGTGTTGGAACATTGGCAATTCAGGTCGCTAAATCATTGGGTGCTTTTGTTTATACAACAGGACAAAGTATTTTACATGAAAAACTTCAGAATCTTGGAGCAGATATAGTCATTGACCATCATCAAAAAAACTATATTGAAGAAATACTGGCCTATACTGAGGGAAAAGGTGTAGATGTAATTATTGATACTGTAGGAGGAAGCACACTTTCGGACAGTCCCCTAGCCTTAGCGAACTATGGTAAAATTGTAACGCTTGTTGATATTCCCCAGCCACAAAACCTGATCAACGCATGGGAAAAAAATGCTACCTATCATTTTGTTTTTACGCGACAAAACAGAGATGAGCTTCATCATATTACGCAACTAATTGAATCTGGACATGTAAAACCAATTATAGATAGTATATACCCCATTGAAGAGGTGAAAAAAGCCCATCAAAGAATAGAGGATACAAAACGGGATCGGCCTTTATTAGGTAAAATTGTACTTTCATTGTAAAAATGTTTTTTGTAATAGAAAATTATTTGAAATCCGTATATGATCTGAATATAATAGATAGGTCCCTATTTCTGGTGAAATCACAGCTTTTTCATTAAGTTAATTTTCTAAAATATATACATATTCTCTGGAATTGCTCTGGGAGCACTTTTCAACTGTGAAAAGTGCTCCCAGAGTTTTAATCAAAGTAAACAATAGAGTTAATATAGTTATAGCCTAATTAGCATTTGTAGTAGATATGATGAAATCATCACTTATTCTTGATTTTCTCACGATGTTTCAGGCCAAATTCAATTAAAGAATTGATAACAGGAAGAGTCTCTTTAGCATGATCGGTAAGTTCATAAGACACCGTTATCGGTTTTGTATTGTTTACTGTCCGGGTGATCAGTAAATTTTCTTCTAACTGTTGTAGTTCCTTTGACAATATTTTTGGTGATATGCCCTCTATGGTTTCCTGTAAATCTTTAAAGCGCATAATTCCATAAAGATATAAACTTCTCAAAAGAACTATTTTCCATTTACCACTTAATAATTCCAAAGCGTCATTCAGCGCTAATTTTCTGTTAATGTCGGGTTCTGAGTTACATTTTGTTTTTCCCATAATTATAGTAACTATCCTAAAGGTAATGAATAGTAAAATTATTATGAATGATTGATAGTTTTGCTATTATAAACATAAAATTTACTAAAGATTATGGAAAATAAAAGTGAAAACAGTCTGGCTGGTAAAAAAGTTGTTGTATTAGGCGGAACATCCGGTATCGGTTTAGCTTCATCACTGGCTACAGCTGCGGATGGTGCAATAGTAATTGTTGTTTCAAGTACACAACAAAAGGTAGACGAAGCATTACATTTATTACCGAAGGAAAGTACAGGTTTTGTTGCTGATCTTGGAAACGAAAAACAGATCGAGTTACTTTTTAAAAAAATAGGTGAATTTGACCACCTTATTTTTACAGCAGGCGACACCCTAAAGTTTAACGAATTAACTGACCTGAACATTCAAGAGGCAAAACAGTCTATTAATCTTCGCTTTTGGGGAGCAATAATGGCTGTAAAGCATGCTACTCCGTTGATAAAAAAAGGAGGATCGATCACTTTGACAACGGGTGCACTCGGAAGAAAGCCAAGGAAAGGGACAGCAATAATTTCAGGAATGGCAAGCGCTATTGAAGGACTTACCCGTGCACTTGCTTTTGAGCTTGCCCCTATAAGAGTTAATGCAGTTTGCGTAGGAACAGTAAGAACCAATCTCTTGACAAACGTACCTGAAGCAGATAGAGAGGTTTTCTATAGTCAGATTGGAAATAAATTATTGACAGGAAGGGTAGGTAATGCGAATGAAATTGCCGAAGCTTATCTGTATCTGATGCGGGCCACCTTCAGCACCGGCCAGATCATAGTCGTTGATGGAGGGAGTCTGCTGGTATAATTGATACTTCTTTAAGCTTTTTAATTTATGATATAACTAATTAGCCCATCAAAAATTTTAGAGTATATTGTTGGTATTCTAAGATTTATCAAAGACTATGAAGGTATTATCAAATGTTATCCTTTTGGAATAATTATTCAACATTATAACCTGTCTTTTTATTTTTAGATCTAAGATATTCCTATCTTGAAATTCATCCTTCAAAAAATGAAGTTCATCAGAAAAGTACTAGATTTATACTTAATTTCCTGTGGAAATTTTATTTTTGAAGGATGATTCAACTAAAAAAAATAGATATAAAAAGGTTATTCATTTTTTTTGCTTCCACATTGATCTATGCATTATGTCAGATGCTTTTTAGCATTATTTTAATGAAGGAAGATCTATGGAATAATTTTCACATCCAGTTATCAGCCCATTATATTGTAATCTTTACCATGTGTATCGCTGATTATGGTTTATTACTTTTATTGAACAAATATCTACCCTACTCAAAGAGTATATTACTCCGTATACTGGCTGGACTTACTGGACTTACTGTAATATGTATGATGTTGTTAGGGATATTTAATTATCTGATATACGATGTATTTCATGTTTCTAAAAATGGTATGCCTTCTTTCCTAATAAAGTTCGCATTCGGAATGGCAGCAAATATTCCGATCCTATTGGTATTTGAACTGATCTATTATTTTCAATCTGAACAAAAAGCGATTGCTGATTCTGAAAAAGCCAAACGTAAAGCCCTTTTATTTCAGCACGAAACACTGAGAGCACAGATAAACCCACATTTTTTGTTTAATTCTTTAAATGTTCTGTCTTCATTAATATATATCAATCCCGACAATGCCAATAAATTCACAAAGGCTCTTTCCAAAACTTACCGATATGTACTTTCCCTTAATCACCATCCTTTAATTTCTGTTGCAGAAGAACTGGACGTATTGGACTCATATATCTTTCTAATGAAAATGAGATTTGAAAACTCTTTTGCTTGTACTGTAGATAAAAGATCTGATCTTGAAAAAAATAGCATTATTCCTCTTACCTTACAATTACTTATAGAAAATGTATTTAAGCACAATACTGCAACAGAAGAAATGCCATTAAATATAAAAATCACAATGAATACTGACTACATCATCGTAGCAAATAATATTCAGCCATCAACTGATATAGAAAAAGGTGGAATCGGACTGAAATATCTTACAAAGCAATATTTATTGTATGAGAAAGAAGTTATCGTTGAACATACTAAGCAAACATTTATTGTTAAAATCCCATATATTCAATTATGAAATTCCTGATCGTAGAAGATGAAAGGTTTGCATACGAAGAGCTGAAACGTATGATGACGAAATTACGTCCTGGTTACTCTTTGGAAAAACATACTAAAACAGCCATAGAAACCATTGGATTTCTGAAAGTATCCAAAGTTGATTTGATTCTTATGGATATACGACTTGCTGATGGTAACTGTTTTGAGATATTCAATCATGTGGAGGTTTCCACTCCTGTTATATTTACTACGGCTTATGATGAGCATGCCATCAAGGCATTTAAGCTTAACAGCATCGACTATCTTTTAAAACCATTCGATGAAGAGGAATTAGAAACTGCATTAATCAAATTTGAAAATATTTTCCATAGCTCCCCATTTAAAACCGATCTCAAAAATTTAGAACAAACAAGCTCTCTAAAAACCAAAAACCGATTCCTCATATCGAAAGGAGAAAACTATCATTACATAGAAACAACAGATATTGCCCATTTCTATAGTGAAGAAGGAGTGGTATTCCTGCACACGTTTCAGGGTAAAAGACATATTATTAATTATACATTAGACCAATTGGAGCAACAGTTGGATAACCGCTTATTCTTCCGTGTGTCGCGTAATTGCATTGGTAATGTAAAAGCTATTGAAAATGTTATTAAGTATTTTAACAGCCGTCTGAAACTTTCCTTTTCACCTGAATGCCCACATGAAGTTCTGGTGAGCCGGGTACGTGTATCGGATTTCCTGAAATGGATGGACGGTATAATTGAATAACATGAGCTACCATACATTCCATATTCCACTCTTTATTCTCTGTTCTTTATCCAATACAAAATTCTAATGTCTAGCTTATAGTTTGTCTATCATCTCATTTCTATTTCTTTAGTTTTAAAATAAAAGAATTCATTTTATTCCACTCATTCTAAATTTCATTCTGTAGATTCTGAAGCCTGCAACTTACCACTTTCTACTCCACTTCATTGATTGTTATTTTGTACAAAATATTACAAATACAAATTTAAAATCACATGAAGTTAACAGCATTATTCGTAACGGCATCAGCAACGCTGCTATGTTTAAAAGGAAAGGCGCAGGAAGTATCCTTCAAAACAGAGTACATCGGAAATTCAGGTTACTACTATCTACCCCCAAGCGAGAAACCCAAGGAAAAAATTGGTGATGGCAAAGGGTCTGCAATGGTCTACCAGGGAGCGGTCAACATCCCATTATCTATGAAATCAAATAAAAACAATCGTCCTACTGCCTGGGGTATTGGTTTTGGCGGGGCATATGTTGCGTTGAATAACAAAAACTTCAAAGAAAACATGGTATCTGAAATCATGAATTTGCAATTGGGTATTTATCATCTTCGTCCATTGAATGACAAATGGTCTCTGAGGGCAAGCGTTGGGATAGGAATATTTACTCCCTCTACCGATTTTTCTAAGATCAACTTTAAAAATATTCTCGGAAGTGGAGGTATTGTTTTTATCCGACACCTTAATCCCAATCTTGACCTCGGCGGAGGTATCGCTATAAATAGTTCTTTAGGCTATCCAATGGTATTTCCTGCTGTTTACGTTAAATGGAAACTCGACGGGAAATTTGATATCAACGTTGAACTTGTTGAAGGTCTGGAAATATCAGCTGGTTATGATTTTAATGAGAAATTCAAACTATCCTATGCGATAGAAATGAACGGACAAGTGGCTTTGTTAGAAAAGGACGGTAAAAATGTGATCTTCTCTCATCAATATATAGTTACGGGGTTTCGTCCTGAACTAAAGTTTGGCACAACCGGATTCTCTGTGACTGGTATGGCTGGGCTTAATTTGTATCGACCGGCTTCCTACAGTGACAGAACTTTAAAAGGAGTGTTTGCATCGGATAATGATTATTATTTTTCCGTTTCACCATATGTATCGGTTGGTTTAAAAATGAAATTTTAATTTATGAAAATAAACCAAGCCGTACAAATTCTTGCATATAGGAGTCTTTATATGATTGTCTATACTTTAAGTTTACTACCTATGACATTTCTATATGCAATGGCTTCTTTTGCTTTTTTCCTTTCTTATTACATTATTGGTTATAGAAAAGAGGTTGTATTTCAAAATATTGCACGCTCTTTTCCTGACAGGCAATATGGAGAACTCCATCGTATTGCAAAAAAGTTTTATACTTGTTTTGCGGCTTATTTTGCTGAAATCATAAAAAGCGTATCTGTTCGGACAGAAATAATGGACAAGAAAATCATATTTGAAAATTTAGAATTAATAGACCAATATGTAAACTCAGGCCGAAATGTTATTTCTTGTATGGGGCATTGCGGCAATTGGGAAGTGTTGAATTTTATGCCATATAAAATTCAACACGATATGTATGCGGTTTATAAACCATTAAAGTCGGCAATAATAAACATGCTAATGATTAAGCTCAGGTCACGTTTTGGTATGAAGCTGATACCCGACCAATCAGCCGTACGACACATTTTAACCAAAAAGCAATCTCCAGCCATTTATCTTTTTCTAGCTGACCAATATCCCCGGATAAAAGAAAACGGATACAGATTCAAACTACTAAATCAAGATACCTATGTATTTTCAGGGATGGAAAAATTGGCGCTTACTACTGGATCAGCAGTTGTTTACCTGCATATTGTTCAAGTATCAAAAGGAAATTACAAAATAACCTGCGTCCCCATATGCTCTCAGGCGGAAATCCTAAATAAGAGAGAAATAACGCAAAGGTATGTTGATTTATTGACAGAAAATATCAACGAAGAACCATACGGTTGGCTATGGACACATAAACGGTGGAAAACATAAAATAATGATTTACCTACTTTAATCATCGTGATCATAGGATTGATACTTATTAGCTGTTTTATCAGCTGTTTCCTCTTTCTGTATATCTTTATTAAAGTTCTTCATGAAGAGTAAATAATTTCTCTCAATTTAGATGAAATTCTATTTTTGAACACGATTTTATAATTAGAGTTATAGTCTTTAACAACAAGACTAAAACACAAACTAAGCATTTTTGATAATGAAATATATAATTATAGAAAATAAAGAACAGCATGATGATGAATTACATGATGACATCGCAGATTTCTTATGGAATAGAGGAAATGAGGTATTTATCAGAAATAATACAGCGATTGATTTTCAAAACATTATAAAATATTGCAACTATATTGTTTTGCTGATTCAAAATTCTTCTTCAGAACTTCACTCTGAAAGAGACCTAAAAGGGTTTATTAGATTTTTTGAATTAGAAAATTGCCAGAACAAAAAAACAATTTTTGTCTTTTCAAATAACGGAGTGTATTCGAATGCTATTCCATTCCCTCATAAAATTTTTCATTTTGAGCAACTAAACAAAAATGAGTTAATACACTTTTTTAGTTGGTCTAATAAATTTAATTTATTTAATACAAATAAGGAAACAACCAACCAATAAATTAACTTAGATTATTAAACAATGGCTTTCTGGTACAACCTTTTTTAACTAATTTTATCTGATAATATATAAATCATACATGAGAAAAATCGTATTTACAGGAATAGTGGCTTTAGGAGGATTTCTAACAGCAAATGCACAGTGCAAAACTGTATCCACACTTGTAGAAAATTTTGATACCTGGAAAGATATTAACAAATGTTGGACTGCTCAGTCAGGAAAAGCAATGCTTTACAATAATGAAAAAAGAATCGTATTTTATTCGATGACCAATCCCGGAGAAAATATGTATTTGATTACTCCAAAAATTAAAGCAGGAACATATACCCTTAGCCTTGATATTTCTGACAACGGTGGAGAAACTACTTTGGAACTGTTCTCAATAAACAATACAGCTGATGCCAAATCTTATGTCTCAATAGCTAAATCTTCAAAAATAACGGGAGATAAAAAAGTCTTTACTATTTCTTTAAAAAAAGATTCAAATTTAGGCCTGAAAGTTTTGCTGAATGGAATACATCAGGCAGTATATGTGGATAATTTTTCTTTGAAACCAAAAAAATAAATCATTAAAAATATGTACCAAACCCCCAGCTAATTTAAACTGGGGGTTTATTTTTTTCACCATTTCCGTATTCAAAATCTGGCTCAATTCCATCGATCTGAAAAACTCAGCATATCATTTGCTGAATAATTATTAAAAGGTCCCATTTAAACCAAGCATATTAGGTGACACATTTACCTTCCATGAAATCTTTTTTTCCTTACGGTACTCATTCTTCTGCATATAACGATAGGTGCCATCTACAATGAAATAGCTAATCGCAGTGCTCAGAAATATATCTGAAAAAAAATGGGCACCTTCCCACATTCTTGATAAAGGCGTTATAAAACCTACGCTATAGATCCCGGCTTTCACCCATGGATTTGAAAACTGTTTGGCCAATGCAAACATAGTAGTGGAAACCAACACGGTATGTCCTGATGGGAATGATCGATATTCAGCTTGTCCACTAAAGGGTTTAAAGTAAGATTTTCCTTCACCTGTTCCCGGTCTCGCCCTTCCCACTAATGTTTTAGATAATGTCTGGATCAATCCGGCTGTTGTTGCAGAAGAAATCATAAGAACTCCTGTATCTCTGATTTTATCATTTTTTGTAAAAAGTCCTGTCAGATAAACTACACTTGTAATGCCATAATTATTCTGTGGACTCCCAAAATAGTATCCGAATTTTTTGATAACACTGGGCACTTTTCCACTTTGATCTATAAAATACTGACTGGTATTATTGTCTACAGAATACAATAATACTGTTCCCAATGCAACTCCGCCCACATCAATCCAATTATCTTTTTTCCATGAAAATGGACTCAAATAGCTGTGTGCCATATTATTGAATATCTGTTTACCGTCAACTACCAGCTGCCTACCAATACTATTTTTCTTAGAAATGATTAAAGTATCTGTTATTGACTGGTTAGTAATGACCAAACTATCAGCTTTTTGGGAAAAAATAAAATTGAAAAGTAAAAATTGGAATAAAATAAAAACCCGCTTCATTATTTCTTTTTGAGAAGGGCAAAATTACAAATTAAGGAGATCAAAGGCTTTTTCCTGATGATAGAAAAAAACAATTTCCATCATTATGTTTTATTTCCAAAATATAATGATGGATATTTTTTAATGTGTATAAATTTTTTTTAGAAGTACAGATTTTAGCAAATAAGTTTACTTATTTTTTTATTGACACAAGATTTGCAAATTCGTTGGGTTACTTCACTGATGCCACCTGTTTATATTTTTGCTAAAAAAGACAAAAAATCAGGGTAACATAAAGTAGTTAGAAGATTCCATAACGTCTGATAATCAGTTTTATGCCGAAAGCATTTCTTATCAAATAATTTATTTTCATGACTCATCTTTGAACCAAATATTTTTATATTTTTATGGGTAAAAACGTATAGATTATTAATCCAAATAAAAATAGTAATCAAATCATGAAAGCAAAAATCCTTATTTCAGCAATGACCGTCTTAGCGATCACCGCCTGCAGTCAGAGCAAGAAAAATTCACAAGAATCTAAACCACAGAAAAAAGAAACCACAACGGGCACTAAACCTTTAAAAAATGTAGGATTCGACATAAACAGCATACCCGTTTCTGACAAGAAATTGGGTGATTTTCCATACATTTCTCTTCCTGAAGGATATGATAATGTAAGCGATAATCCAATATCTGATAGCGATAAAGCTTATTTTTGGGTTGGAGATCATTTTGAACAACCTGTTGGTAAAATCTTTTTCAGCAGGATAAAGGCCAAGGATGGAAAGACCTATTCTGAAACCGAATTATTAAAGGGAATACAGGAGAAAATTATTTCTCTGGGTGGGAAAAAGATAAACGAATCTAAGGTGACATCAGATATTTCAGCGACTGATGAAGCAAACAAGGTAAAATATGTGAGCGGATATGGATTCATTGGTTATGCAACTACATATACCTACCTCATACGTAATGCAGATAAAAATGTTTGGATACAAATAACCCCAACGGATGATGGTGCATCTGTCGGCTGGATTATTTTGGAAGCAAAATCGTAAATGTTTATTTTTCCCATATAATTATAAAGCAATTACCGGTTTTATTTTTTCACTGGACGTCAATACACGAACTTTAAAATCATGTAATTAAACTTGTAAAAAATAAAACCGGCAATTGAATAGTATGGGCTCGCCCTACTTAAAATTTTTTTATACTCCGTTATCTTTTACACATGGCATCCCATGTTGTCCAAAAGTGCGCATTAATAGCACCTGGAGGAGGATTCGTACTGTCTGCAACAATGCCTACCATTGAGGCACAGTTGGAATTACAGCCTATTTCATTATAACTTCCATGTTGAGGTGGAATCTGTCGCCATGTACCCGTTGATCCGCTTAGCAATTCTACTTTAATTTCAAAGATACCTGATAGATTAGGTGTCTGAATTTGTTTCGTTGGGTCTTCACTGGAAATAGAGTCGCTCCAGCTGCCTTGCGAGAATGTGACACGCCATGTTGAAATCATTTTGGCTGTATTGTTCTGAGGTGAAAGATAAACCCAGAATTGAGCTCCACCACCCAATTGAAGTTGGCCGGAAGAGTTTACGTTTACATTTGCTGTTTCCATATTGAATGTATTTTTGGTTGATTAGTTTCTGTTCACGATAGCTTTTCAGAATACATCATTTTAGGATCTGCTCTGAAGCTTTGATTTCTATCTCAAAGTAACAAAGATGTTAGAATCTGTGGTAGCGTACAATTGACCAATTATAGCTCTAGGTAGAAATACTTAATTGAAAGTAAGTAGGCTAAGAACCTTGCCAAATAAATTAATATTGTAGAAATACATGAACTACAACAATAAAATCAATAAGAAAAACTGGATAGCATTATAAGGCATTTTGCGTTTATAAATGTCTAATTTTCAATAAACCATATATTTTTGTTTGTAGTATTATAGGTAATTACTTCCCAATACAGAATTTAGAACCTTCAAAATGAGTATATTTATAATACAAATCAGACAGATATGAAAAATCTACTATTCTGCATTGCACTCATACTTTCCTCAACAGCTTTTTCCCAAAAGGTTATCCCTTCCCTGAACGGAACATGGAAAGCTGTTTCAAAAATTGAGACAGAAACAAAACAGGGCATCGTAACGGAGGAGGATAAAGAAATTTACAAAGCCGGAGAAAAAACCTACACATTTACTTCAACAAATGTTAGAATTACTCAGGGTTTTGGTAAACACACTGAGAAATTGCCACTTCGGGTTCAAGCTAATAAGTTGTTCATAGGTAAGCCTGAAAAAAACAAAGAGCCTTATATAATAACAACCAATGGTAAGCGCTTGATTTTAACAAAAACAGAACGTAAACTAAAAAAAGGCAAATCTGAGATCGAGACAGAGGTGGTAACACTGGAAAAATAATTCCATCTTAATTTTTTATCATAAACTCAAGCAAGAAGTTTAAATATTATTGGTTAAAGTAAATGCAGATTAAATAATCTACGTTAAATTTAATATATACTTTATATTAGCCCGACACGAATTGATTACTTTTGCCATGCATTGAAACCGTTTGGTGCTTTATAATGGAGTATTTTAAAAAAATATATTTAGATTACAAACATCAGGTATACTTTTTTGTCAAAAAGTTTATTTCAAATATTGAAGATGTGGAAGACGTTGTGCAGGAGATTTTTGTACATCTCTGGAAACATTCTTCATCTCTTAAAAATCCACAGACTTTAGAATCCATTATCTTCAAAACAGCCCAACAGGAAGTTTCTAATTTTTATAGAAAAAATAAAATGCTTTTCTCTTTTTCCGATGAAAGTTTTATAATAGATGAAGCCGATTCTGAAAAAACGGATACTGAATTTAAAGAAGAACAATTACGAAAAATACAAAACCTTCTCGAAGAACTTCCTGAAAGAAGCAAAACTTTTTTTTATAAAAACAAATTAGAAAAAATAAGTTATTCTCAGATCGCAAAAGAAAATAATCTCTCCAAAACGGCTGTAGAAAAACAAGTCAATAAAGTCGTCCGATACATAAAGGCGAACTTAAATCTATTTTAACTAAATATTAACCAATATAAACAAATTATTAAATCCATCTCTCCGGGGTGGATATTTTTATTTAACCGCGTAATTATAATTGTATGAAAGATTCTCAAAAACATTTTGAAAAAATTTGGAAAACAGTCTCCGAAGAAAAACAGGAAATGGATTCTACAACCGATTCCAGAATCTGGAAAGGAATAGACAGGAGAATTAAGCAAAATAATAAGCGAAAATATTATTGGCCGGCTGCGGCAGCTATTTTGGTTCCTTTATTCGGAATACTGCTTTTTTATAAAGATTTTGCACCAAAAGAAACAAAAAATGATTTGTCAGCAATCGTATTACAAACCAATGAATTTTCTAAAACTTTCAGACTATCAGATCATAGTGTTATAACCTTAGAGCCTTACAGTAAATTATCTATAAATAAAGATTTTGGCAAAAAATATAGAAATGTAAAATTTCAGGGGAAAGGTTTTTTCTCGATTGAAAAAGATAAATCAAGACCTTTCATAGTAGATGCAGGTGGCTTCAGTGTTGAAGTTTTGGGAACAAAATTTTCAGTTGATCAGAAGTCGGAAGAAAAAAAGGTAAAACTGATTGAGGGGAAAGTAAAAATAAAACACAATGGCAAACTAATATATCTTTTACCTAATGAAAACTGGAGTACTTCTTCAACAAAAATAGATTTTCATTATTATGCAATGAGTATGGTAAGGCCTTTCACTTTTGAAAACACAACTTTCGAGGATGCCATAACTGAAATAGAAAATACGTATGGAGTCAACATTACGTATCCAAAAAACATTGCTAAAAACCAAGTATCAGGTTCATTCTCAGGAAATTTGAAAGAAATTCTTTCCATTATAAATTATCCCTTTAACCTAAAAACTGTTTTTAAAAATGAAAATGAAATAACTCTGTATTAAAATAAAACAGCACCAATAATGTGGCGTTATCAGTGCTTGTAATTAACTCAAAACTCGCAAAAGAATAATAAATTAACTCTTCAAATTTATGAAAAAAACTGCAATTTCTATTGCTTTACTCGTAGCTATGGGACTGCCTGTGCTAAATTATGCACAAACCCAAGCTAACATGCCTGTCACCAACAATCAAAAACAGGTACTATTAGTCAAAATACTTAAAAAATTAGAGAAATCTACCCATACTAAGTTCTTTTATTCTGCCTCAGATTTTAAAAATATTTGGGTAGATGAAAGCAAAATCAACTATTCATCATTACAGCAAAGTTTAGGATACCTGAAAAAGAATGTTCCTTTGGATTATCAAATTCAGAACAACACGGTCATCCTTAGAAAATTAATTTCTAATAATTCTTTTACTGAAAATGAAATAAAACCCAAAAACGATACTATAAACCAACAGGAGAAAAAAATAGAAGAAGTAGTTGTGGTTGGATATGGTACACAAAAGAAATCCATTATAACAGGATCCGTATCTGTTGTGAAAGGTTCATCAGCAAACGGACAACCAATACTTTCGGCTGGAAATGCTTTACAGGGTCTTGCACCCGGTGTTACGGTGACCACACAAACTGGGGCACCTGGCGGTGATGCCGGGAATATCAGAATCAGAGGGATCAACAGTTTTGGAGGCTCCGACAGCAATCCACTTGTTATTATTGACGGTGTTGCAGGAAACATCAATGATGTTGATGTCAACATGATTGAGTCTATTTCCGTCCTTAAAGATGCTGCTTCTGCTGCAATATATGGTTCCAGAGCAGCTGGTGGGGTTATTCTTGTAACCACAAAACGAGCTAAGGGGAATAAATTATCTGCCCAATATAGAGTGTATACAGGCTGGCAAATGGCAACGGCAATACCAAAAGTTACTGATGGTCTTACCTACATGAAAGTATTTAATGATGCCAGTATGAATGACAATGGCACAAAGATTTACAGTGATGAGGCTATAAGTGCTTTTACAGAAGCATACAACAAAAACCCCAGCAACTATGACTGGCAAAAAGCGATCCTTCAGGGAAGTGGATTCTTGCAGGACCATTATTTTTCGTTATCCGCAAAATCCGGAATTATCAGTGTATCACCATCGTTCGGGTATTCAAAACAGGAAGGTATTATTAAAAATACCGACTTTACGAGATTTACTTTCCGTAATAATATGGATATTACCCCTAACGACCAATGGAATATCAGACTGGATATGTCAGTGGTAAACAAAGACAGAAAACAGATTGCTGATGAAGGCACCATCTGGAATTATCTTGGAAGAATGCCTACAAATATTCCAATTTATTATGGCAATAACTATTCTGACGGATGGGTAAAAATCAATCCGGTTGGTTTTATCGAAAATGGTGGAAATCGCACCCAAAACGACTTAGAGTTTATAGGAAATATGAATATTTCTTACAAACCTACAGATTGGCTGACCTTAAAAGGTCTTGTTGCTCCACGATATCATACTACCAATATCCATCTTTTCAGAAAAAGTGTACCCACCTATTATGAAGACGGAACTGAAGCGGGTTCTGCCAACACTTTTACAGAGCTTACAGAATCTGCAAGACGTCAGTTTTATGGAACATATCAATTCCAGGCCGATGCAAAAAAAGAATTTGGTAAGCATAGTTTTGAGCTTCTTGCCGGAACTTCAAGAGAAACTTATAATGAAAAAATATTATCCGGATACAGAAGGGACTTTCTATATGATAATTACGAACAGCTGGATGCCGGTGCAGATAATGAAACCAAGGATAATGGAGGTTCGGAATACGAATGGCTATTGGTTTCTGCTTTTGGTAGATTAAATTATAATTACGATCAAAAATATTTATTTGAAGCTAACGTAAGATACGATGGCACTTCAAGGTTTATTGGTAAAAACCGTTGGGCAGTCTTTCCATCATTTTCTGCCGGTTGGGTGGTTTCGAGAGAAAGCTTTTTCGAAAGCTTAAGAGGAACAATCAGCCAATTAAAACTGAGAGGATCCTGGGGTAAATTAGGAAATCAGAATATCAGTTCTTCTTATTATCCGTTTTCAGAACCATTATCATTGGGAAGTACTTCTATGAACGGACAAGTATATCAGACCATACAGCAATTAATTATGTCCAATCCCAATTTGAAGTGGGAAGAAACCACCATGTCAGGTGTTGGTGTTGATTTATCCTTATGGAAAAAATTAGACCTTTCTTTTGATATTTATGATAAAAAAACCGATGGTATCCTTTTAAGATTAAACACATCTCAGCTTACGGGTTTACAGGCACCCGTTCAAAACGCGGCAACAGTAAGCAACAAAGGTTGGGAAATAGGTGCACAGTATAATGAAAAATGGGGTGATTTTAAAATGAATATCGGCTTTAATCTTTCTGACGTCAATAATAAAATTGTTGATATGAAAGGTCAGTCTTCCGGAACACTTCTTCGCCAGCAGGTTGGTTCTTCCGTGAACTCCATTTACGGCTTTATCGCTGATGGCTTATACCAAAGTCAGGCAGAAATTGATGCCGGTCCAACACAATTTGGAACTTTAAAACCGGGAGATATACGATACAAGGATATTGCCGGAGCTTTTGATGCTAATGGTAACCCAATCGGTGACGGAAAAATTACTGATGCTGACAGAACCATTATCGGAAATACAATTCCCCGATATACATACGGTTTTAATATGGATCTTTCTTATAAAGGCTTCAGGTTATCAGCACTAATACAGGGTGTTGGAAAAGTTGACGGGTATTTAGATTCACACTACGTAATTCCTGCCGTAAACTCAAGTGCTGTGAAACCTTGGCAACTCGATTATTGGACCCCGGAAAATACCGATGCTCAATTTCCCCGTGTTTCCCTAACCTCAACAAACAATACACAAAACTCGACAAAGTGGATGAAAAGCGCCGCTTATATGCGTCTTAAAAATGTACAGATAGGCTATGAATTACCTAAATCTTTTATAGACAAAACATTCCTGCAGAGTGTTTATATCTACCTCAATGGACAAAACCTCTTCACTTTCACAAAATTCTATGAGGGGTATGACCCGGAAATCAATTACAATCTGGGTAGTTCTGACGGTGTTGCTTTGGGAGGTGGAAACTATTATCCACAGGTAAAAACATTCTCATTCGGTATCGATGTTAAATTTTAATTTAAAAAAAATGAAAAACTTTTTAAAAATATTTTTATTAGCCATAATCACCTCGTGCACAAGCGCTGATATGGATTTAGAACCGCTTAACGGACCAACATCCGGGACTTTTCCCGCATCTTATGAAGAAGGAAAAATGGGTCTTTTTGCAGCTTATAGAAACTTAAGTACTTTGGATGCTGCCAGTACTCCGATGTGGCACGTAATGGATAATATTACAGACATTGGGTATGCAAGACCTGGAACCAATTATACATCGCCTATCACAAGTTCTCTTACTACAACCAACGCATTGGCTATAAAACCATGGGAAGTTCATTATCAGACCATTGCAAGATGTCATGCTGTACTCGATAAATTGGATGGAATTTCAGGACTTACCGAAGGGCAAAAGGCGGAGCTTGGTTCGGAATTGAGATTTATTCGTGCTTATTGCTATTCTCAGCTTATTGAGCTTTACGGAGATGTTCCATTAATAAAAGCAGCTGTTACGCTTGAAAATGCTAATGTTCCCAGAACACCTGTTGCTGAAATTCAACAATTTATTATTAACGAACTTGGAGCGGTTGCACCCCAACTTCCGATATCACAATCGCAGTTCGGAAATGTGCGCGCATCCCGTATAGCCGCCTTAATGTTAAAAGCCAGGGTTGAACTTTATTCTAAACAATACGCGGCAGCGGCGATCACTTCAAAACAGGCTTTAGACCTAGGAGCAGGTGTTTATAGTTTAACACCATTCAATTCTTCTGTGAATTATGCCGGTAAAGATCATACCGTAGGAGAGCCAGATCCCAGCAATATATTTGGGCATAGTGGCTTTGCTAATAGTAAAGAATGGATTTGGGTGGCAGAATACAATATGAATGTACCAGGATACCTGCATAATCAGCAATATTATGCAGCGTCCCGTTTGGGTAAAGGGGTTTGTTACTGGGGACCTACTCAAAACCTTATAGATTCTTATGAAATGACAGATGGTCTCTCAATAATTGAGTCTCCGCTGTATGATGAAGCGAACCCGTTTAAAAACAGGGATCCGCGTCTTGATATGTATACCGCACGACCACACTCAAGATATCTCGGATACCAATTTGAACCGAATACCTCTTTCGCAAAAGTAAACAACTACTGGTCAGTTGGCGCACCAACACAGGTTACCAATGCCGACGCTACGAATGCGTATCGATCTTTCAGTGGCTATCTATGGAGAAAAGTGGTTGATATTGCTGACTTTAATTCGACCTCTGTAAGTGGAAATTCAGATTTAAATGTTGGAATTTTCAGATTACCGGAATTAATGTTGATTTATGCAGAAGCAAAAATTGAGTCGAATGAGTTGGATAATTCCGTTTATGACGTGATTAACCAAATTAGAGCCCGCGCAAAAATGCCCGCTTTAAATACCGGAATGTCACAAGCTCAATTGAGAAAAGCACTCCGATATGAAAGAAAAGTAGAATTAGCAAATGACGGATTAAGATGGTATGACATCAGACGTTGGAATATCGCCAATAATGTGATGAACGGCTATTTATACCTAAACCGTAATGCAAACAATTGGACTAAATCAGTAGTAACAGGCTTTGATGAAAGTGCAAATCCTATTTATAATCATTCACAAGCTTCAGTATATTTTTCAACACAGGAAGTAGTTTACAGAATAAATAAAGATGAGTACTGGCCAATACCACAATCGGAAATGGATGCAAATCCTTCTCTAAAACAAAATCCTGGATATTAATTATATAAAAGAGAATATATGAAAAAGAATATATCGCTATTTCTGTTACTGCTATCTGCAGTGCTTTTTGCGCAAGAAAAATTTCAAGCTCCAAAATTAGACAATGAAAAATCATGGAGTATCGTTCTGATCCCAGATACGCAAAACTATGTGAAATGGAATAAAAATCAGCCTATTTTAGATCTGATGGTAAGATGGATTGAGGACAATATCTCTCCACTTAATATTAAAATGGTTTGCCAGGTTGGGGATTTGGTGGAACATAATAATATTCTTAATCAGGGATATGACGGAGACCAAAGTGCAGATGACCAATGGAAATCCGTGCAGTCAATCCTGGGAAGGCTCAATGGAAAAGTACCCTACGTAGCTGCAACAGGAAACCATGATTTTAGTATTAATGATGAAGGCAGAAGGTTTTCCCGCTATAATGAGTTTTTTCCTTCTAATTTTAATCGTTTAAATCAGAAATATTTAGCACAGAACTTTTTTAATGATGCCGGTGCTCCAAGCATGGAAAACTCTGTTTTGGAACTTAAAGGATTAAATGGTATCGATTATTTATTTCTTAGCCTTGAATTTGCGCCGAGAAACAAAACGTTGGAATGGGCTAAAAAAGTGTTGGATATGCCTCAATACAAAAATCATAAATCGATTTTAATAACCCACGCCTTTCTTAATGAGAAAGACAAGAGAACGGATAAAGATAATTCATGGTTCATGTATGAGCCTTTTTTAATAAACAATGTCCCTCAAAAATCCAAAACCATCATTCTTCCAGAGTCCAATAACGGCGAACAGATATGGCAAAAGCTCATACAGCCGTCTCAAAACCTCGAGCTCGTGCTAAGTGGTCATATCTCCGGTGAGGGCTTCCGTGTAGATCCCAATAGTTACGGGAAAAACGTGAATCAAATGCTTTTTGATATGCAAAGTGAAGGCGGTGGTCATCGTGATGGTAATGGAGGTGATGGCTGGCTCAGAATTATTGAGTTCTATCCTGATAATAAAACGGTAAAAGTAAAAACCTACTCCCCTCTTTTTGGTATTTCACCGGTTACTCAAAAAAATGCCTATAAAAAAGACCCGAGAAATGAGTTTGTTTTTAAACTTTCAGAATAACTCCGGATATATAGCACACCCATTGCTTTATTTTTAGCATCGAAATTTAAGCTAATATGAATATTGTAGAGGCGAGCTAATAGCTCGCCTCTACTTTTATAAAAGACTTTGAATCCTATTAGAATTAAATTTACATAATTTCTACTTTCCGATACAAAACTTAGAGAAAATATTCCCTAGCACCTCATCATTCGTAACTTCTCCGGAGATCTCCCCAAGATGTTCCAGCGCATTACGAAGTTCATAGGCCAATAATTCCGTAGAGATCCGGAAAGTGATCGCTTCGTTTACTTTGTGTACAGCACTTAAGGATTTGTGTAATGATTCAAAGTGACGTTGATTGGTGATAACCACATTGCTTTCCTGAGACTGTAACTGTTCTACATAAGAAGACAATTCATTTTTAAGATCCTGGATATTTTGATTTTCAACTGCAGAGATGGTGATAAAATCAAATTCGTGGGTGATTTCATTTCTGAAAATATTCTCAACGTTTTCATATTTTGTTGGAATCACCTCATCAATTTTGGTTGCACAAATGATGAGTTTTAAATCATCCCTCACTAAAGACCGGATCATTTCAATATCTTCTGAAAAGTCTTCTGTGGCAGCATCTGCTAAATATACCAGGATATTAGCGTTTTCTACTTTCTCTTTTGCTTTTTTGACACCAATTGCTTCAATTTCATCTATCGTTTCGCGAAGTCCTGCGGTATCTATTAAACGAAATGCGTGACCTTTTATATGTAAAACTTCTTCGATCGTATCTCTCGTCGTTCCAGCTATACTGCTTACAATTGCTCTTTCTTCTTTTAGTAAAGCATTCAGCAAAGTTGATTTTCCAGCGTTCGGTTTGCCGATGATCGCCACAGCAGTTCCATTTTTAATGGCATTTCCATATTGGAAACTTTCGATGAGAGAATTTAATTTTAATTCTATTTTGTTCAATAACTGATTCAAAGCTGACCGGTCTGCAAATTCTACATCTTCTTCAGCAAAATCCAGTTCAAGTTCGATCAATGAAACGAAGTTTAACAGATCAGTTCTCAGAATTGATATTTCATTCGTAATTCCACCTTTCAGCTGATTGATGGCGACTTTTCGGGAAGCTTCATTTTCAGAAGCTATTACATCGGCAATTGCTTCAGCCTGTGAAAGATCTATTCTTCCATTGATAAAAGCACGAAGGGTAAATTCTCCTGCTTTTGCCATTCTCGCTCCGTTTTTAGTCAGGGTTTCAAGAATACGTTTTCCAATATGCGGAGATCCATGGAAAGCAATTTCCACAGAGTTTTCAGTCGTAAAACTTTTAGGAGCTAAGAAAATAGATAGCATCACCTCATCAATAGCCTCATTACCATCCATAAAATACCCATAATGAATGGTATGGGATTTTTGCTTCTCAAGATTTTTTCCTGGAAAAGATTTCTGAACCACGGATAAAGCATCGTTACCCGAAACTCTGATAATGCCTAAAGCTCCTACTCCATTGGCCGTAGCCAGTGCACAAATGGTATCATTATTCATGCTGCAAATTTACGTTTTTTAATGGAAATTTTTATAGTAAATGGTTATACGGATTGTCTATAGCACCGATTGAGATCAGAGGTAAATCTCCTATTTTCTTTTAGACTTAAAAAGATCATCCAGATGTTTGACGTAAGAAAGCTGCATGGTAATCGCAGTCAGACTAAGTTCTTCTCTCTTTACAGGATATACCATCTTATTGTTGATGATGATTGCCAACGAAATCCCCCAGTTATTTTTATGATAATTTCCGGCAATCCGGGCAAAAGCTGTCGGATAAACTTCAACTTTTCCTTTTTTCAATAATTTCGGAGCATTTCCAAAATTAGCACCAGCCTGAATGGTTCCTGTCATCATCCAACGATCACTCACCACCCAGGAATAAGCATATCCTCCATTTACCCCCAACTGGAAATTTTCTAATTCGTATGTTCCATCAGAATTACTTCTTTCCATTCCTTTTAGTTGATAATAATATCCCCCAGATCCTACAAGCCAGCTTCCCGCTGAGTGCAATTGTATTTCATCAAGATCAAAAGCTGCTTTAGATGAAAAACGTTTTCCATTGAACAGATAAGTAGCTTCCATACCAATCTGTTTGACGGACATATTCCGGAACATTTGCGGATTTTGATCTTTATCTTCTTCAACATAAAAACCCCTATAGTCCTGAAAAAATATATCAAATATCATTTTTCTGCCATAGTGATGGATCTGAAAATCCCGGGTTTTCGTTTTTCCGTATTTCTTTTTATCGGTTAAGGGAATAAAACCATAACCCAACTGTACGCCTACAATGGTATTTTTGATCGCGAAACCTATACCGGTATTTAACGGATAATTTGGTGTATAATGCCGATCTGTATCGTCCACTTCTAAGGAACTGGTAGAAAGGTATCCTGATATTCTGTATTTCTGAGAATAGGGCTGAATATACAGGGTATCTATTTGCTGAGCACGAATGCATGAACCGGATAATAGTACGATTAAGCCGATTAAAAGTTTCCTTAGACCCATGTATTATATGACAACATTATTTTCAACCATCTGTTCGCTATAGTTTCTTTAATAAAAGGTATTATTTTCAGTTTTATCAGGTAAAAATAATATAAAAAAAAGGATTCAGAAAAAATATTAGCACACTTTTAACTATTATTAATGATTTATAGAAGCTTCCCCATTTAGGTATTTATTTCCTTTTCTGTCCTAACATCTGTATTTTATTGAGCCATTCAAGACGTTGTTTTTCATCAGAAGTTTTAATGATTCCAACATAAGTAACTTTCACTGGCTTTACTCCGCAAAATTCCAAAGTTGATTTCTTAAGCTGATTAACGCTGGGCCGGCCATAGAACAACCGGTAATACCATCCCGGCTGATCTAAAGTCGTTATAATATGTGCAGTTTTCCCTTTTAAAAGTTTATCCCACCAAACAGAATTCTCACGGTATTTAAAAGCCATACCTGGTAGAAAAAGCCGATCTATAAAACCTTTAGTAATAGCTGGAAGACCACCCCACCAAACAGGATGAACCCAAACCAGGTGATCCGCCCATTGTATTGTTTCCCAGGCTTTAAGTAAATCAGCTTCAAGTTCTATTCTTTTCTGATACCCGAATTTCAGATTGGGATTGAATTGTAGATCTGATATAACAATTTCCCTAACTTCAGCTTCTGATTTATCAGCTCCTTTTTTATAGGCTTCAGCAAGAGCGAAACCGAAGGAATCTTTATTGGGATGTCCGTTGATGATTGCTATTTTTTTCATTCTCTTATCTGTATATTGATGCTTTCGTAAGAATTTAATGAGTCTAATAATACTTCAGGTTTGTGCAGCTGATGACTAAAATAAACTTTATTCTCATGGCGGCTGTTTAGTAATTCTTCAGTATGTAAAACTGCAGATAAAGCCGTCAGTTCAGCCTGTCCTTTCGCACTTTTCAGACTGATTGTCTTACTGCCGTTTTTACTTGTGATCACAATATCAAAAACAGACTGATCTCCTTTGCCACTGGATCCAAAAATCATTCTTCTCTCTTTTAAAGACAGAATATTAAAAATTCTTATTTGCTGAAAAGCACCTAACAACCAGGTTATGAATTTTGAATTATAGGTCATTTTTACACTTACGTCAGGAATTTTTTCAATTTTATTTAAAATATATAAATCCGGTACATCAAAATTGTAAGCTGTTCTTTTTCCTATTCCAAAGGAATAAGTAAATGGTTCAGAATTTAAAAAATGTTTTACGGAAACAGGTTTGTTATTCTTGTACATCGAAAAGGGTTTAGAAACATTTTCCGCCATAAAATGCGCTGAACTTTCCCCTGCCAGATCTTTTACGGAATAATAGACAAAAAGCTGTACTGCATCAACTGCATTTGAAAATGTATTGACCAATCCACCAACAATACCTCCCATCCAACCGGAGCTGAAAACAATTCTGCTTTTCACCGGTTGTGTTCTAGCGAAATCATAAGCACGCATTAAATCTGGCGTAGGCTTAGTGATATCCAGATAATCGATATTGTTTTCAATGGCAAAACGAAGAATATAATCTTCTTTATCATTTACGGACAGAATAATCAGGTGAATCTTTTTATCCAGAATAGTTTGAAAGGTATCTGGTTTTGTCACATCAATAACTAAGTCATGATCTGTTTTTCCTGGCTTACGACCCCCAATAAAAATAGGGTGTTGAGGGTTTCTTGATTTAAAAATTCGGGCAATAGTTTTACCGACCATCCCATTTCCACCGATAATTAAAATGTTTGACTGCATCTCTAATTTTTTGACAAAACTATAGCGCAGCGCGATCAATTAACAGGACAAATGTCTAAAAAGTAATTTCCTTTCGGATACGGCTTAAATGTCTTTGGGTAATTCCTAAATAAGAAGCCAGATATTGCAAGGGAATATCCTGGATATAATTGGGCTGATTCTGTAATAGGGAAAGATATCTTTGAGTAGCATTATCCCTCTGTAATTGAAAAAACCGCTTTTCAAGTTCGAGGTATTCCTGCTCTGCAATCATTTTTAAAAATAGGATCCACTTAGGATTTCCATTCACTAATTTTTCAATTTTCTCCTTTCTTAAGACCTGCAAATGAGCTTCTGAAATCGCCTGCATGGTTTCAACACCGGGATTTCCAGAAATAAATGAAGAATAAGAGGCAATAAATCCATTGGGAAATCTAAAACAATAGGTGTTATCTTTTCCCTCACTTGAAGTATAATAGGATCTGAAAATACCGGATTCTATAAAGGCTATCTCTTTACATTGATCTCCTTCCTGTACAAAATAATCATTCTTATTTAATGTTCTTGCTTCAAAAAGTTGCAAAAAGCTTTCAATTTCTTTTTCAGAAAATATATTAAAACTTTGGAAGTAGTCCTTTATCATCTTGAGCCGATTTATGGTCTTTAAAATTCCTTCAAAATTAAATAAAACTAAGCTTTTAACAATAGACAAAAAAAATCATCCCATTGCTGCGATGATTTCCCGTTTTAATTTATTAAATGTAATATGAAGATATGAAAATGATGTGCTTATTATTAATTCAAAGATAGTTTCCATCATTTTATAATGTTTCAGGGAAATCACTAAAAATATATCCGGGAAAATACGGTAGTGTAATTAAAAAAAATATTGTATAGAATATTTTTTTAAGTATCAACACTAAAATAATAAATTATTGATACCCTTTAAAACCTTAGGATTTTGATAAAAGTATATTATTTTTTATTAAAAAAATCGCCTCATTGCTGAGGCGATTTCTACTGTCTGTGTTTTTAAAAATATAAATAAAATGAAGTGGTGTCTGTTTTGATTGATACAAAAGTAGAATATAACCCGAGCTGAACCATCAGGGTAATCCCTAGAAATACATCCGGGAAAACCCGGATACCCATTTTTTTTAATTCATCATGCTGATTGACGTCATTGCGAGGTGCGAAGCGACGAAGTAATCTCTTACAGATTGAAGTCGTTATGGTAAAGAATTAGTTCACCTACGGCTCTCAATGACAGTACTTAAGATTTATTGCATATGGTACTTTAAGAATTCATACATTTTAGAAATCTTTGAATTTTATAACCTGCTTAATCTGCGAGATAAAAAATTATACCACAAAAGTTTTTAAACACTTAAGTTTTTTAAGTTTAATACATGCTGCATAAGAAGAACACATAAGCTCTTTTAAAAATCAAAGATTTTTCTGCAAATAAATTAAAAAAAGCCCCGTAAGAAATTCTCACAGGGCTTTTAAATGTATCTAACAAATTTTTACAGTGGACTTACCAGTTGTAAGAACCATTCTTTAACGTCACCTTCTAAATATGGAGACAATTTTTGTTGACAAGTTTGGTGATATTGATTTAACCACGTTATTTCTTTATCAGAAAGAATTTCTTTTACAATCGTATCTTTAAAGAAAGGACAGAATGTAAGTGTTTCAAATTCATAGAAAGTTCCTGAACCTGTTTTTTCTGATTCTTTTACAGCGATAAGGTTTTCATGACGAATTCCGTAATCTCCTTCCAGATAGTATCCAGGTTCGTTAGAACAAACCATTCCGGGAAGAAGATCCTGTGGATTCAGATCTTTTCTGATACTATGAGGCCCTTCATGCACATTCATAAAGCTTCCTACTCCATGACCTGTTCCATGGTTAAAGTCTTTCCCTTCCATCCATAACGGAAGTCTTGCAATAGCATCCAGATGAACTCCCTTCGTTCCCTTTGGAAATTTTACCATTGATAAACGGATCATTCCCTGCAATACCAAAGTAGAGTTTCTTTTAAAATCCTCAGAAACTGTTCCCAATGCAAAAGTTCTTGTGATATCTGTCGTTCCTTCTAAATACTGGCCTCCTGAATCTACCAGGATGCTCGCGTCATTGGTTACTTCTTTACTGCCTTCACTTTTTGCTGAATAGTGCATAATAGCACCATTGTCTTTGTATCCAACAATACTTCCGAAACTTTCACCCACAAAATTTTCTCCTGCTGCACGGAATCCTAATAGTTTCTCACCAATAGAATATTCTGTCATGGCTTCTTTTCCAGCATTATGAGTAAGCCAGTAAAGGAATTTTACCATAGCTACTCCATCTCTCACCATCACCTTTCTGAAACCCTCCAATTCAGTTTCATTTTTCTGAGCTTTCATTAAGTTCCCGGGAACCGGAGCTTTTAAAAACTGATTATCTGCTTTTAAGGTCTCAAAAATAGACTGATTGCTGTTTGGAGAAACTAGGACTTTTTCATTTTTAACCATTTTTAAATGATTATAAAACTCCTCATAAGGCATCATTTTTACAAAAGAATCATCAAGTTGTCTTCTTGAAACCACCTCTAATTTTTCAAGATCTGTAAACAAAATCGCATCATTCTTTGTGATAATGATATATCCTAAAAATACAGGATTACTTTCTACATCACTCCCTCTTAAGTTAAGGGTCCATGCTACATCATCAAGACTTGAAATGATATGAACTGTTACTTCCTGTTCTTCCATTTTCTGACGGATAGCAGAAAGTTTATCAGTTACAGATTTCCCCGCTCTTTCTACGGGCTGGATATATATTGGATTTTTTGATGGCGTTCCTCTTTCCTTCCAAACTTCTTTCAGCAAAGGAGCATCTACCAAACTTATATTTTTGTTGCTTAGTTTTTGAGAAAGTAATTC
The DNA here is from genome assembly GCF_058790395.1 of Chryseobacterium sp. FW101-FHT12H09. Taxonomy (NCBI): domain Bacteria; kingdom Pseudomonadati; phylum Bacteroidota; class Flavobacteriia; order Flavobacteriales; family Weeksellaceae; genus Chryseobacterium; species Chryseobacterium sp. FW101-FHT12H09. The sequence continues at coordinate 854,989 of NZ_JBYTCP010000003.1, forward strand.
CCAGTTGGCATTGGATGTTGCTACTGCATTAACGGCTACTTTCCCGCTTGCAGGAATTTCGGAAATAATCCAATCGATATAGTTGGGAGTTCCTTCAACTCCATCTTTAAAAAGATCAATCCCAGAGCCTTCCAGCTCTATGGCAGCCTGGGTAAAATATCTTCCGTCAGTCCAAAGTCCGGCTTTATCTTTTGTGACAACCACAAAACCTGCTGATCCTAAAAATCCGGAAAGCCAAGCTCTTTCCTGCCATTCTTTCGGTAAATACTCGCTCATATGCGGATCTGCAGAATATACTATAAATGCATCAACATTATTTTTCTGCATTTCTTCACGAAGCGCAGCTACTTTTTCCTTTGAAGTCATTTTTTAAATTTTTAAGAACGGAAAGTTACAAAAAATTTGAGGTTTCGAATTCAAATTATTAACTGATTTTTCAGGAATTGATGGTATTTTTTCTTTTTTAAAATAAATTAAAAACAAGAGTTTCATTATGCTTTTAAGGCGCAAGGATTTTATCGTAGATAAAAATGATTAGCGTTATTGCGAGGAGCGAAGCGACGAAGCAATCTCTTATAAATTGAAGTCGTTATGCTAAGGGATTGCTTCGCCTTCGGCTCGCAATGACGATATCTACTTTTATATTCCCGGTTTGTCTAAGTAACAGATACCACACTTCTTTAATGATTGAACAAAGAATCAACCATTTAACTTTAAATTAAATATTATAAAACTCAAAAATCACAATTATTATTAAAAATATAAAGCTTTGGAAAGATTCTTGCTATATTGTTTTCCATGGGAAAGCAGAATTATAAAAATCATAGGAAATTCTATCCACCACATCATTTTATTTACCTTCCATTGTTATTGGTTTTAGAAGGTATTGGAATTTATAACATCTGGAATGATCCTGATAATAAATTGATCTGGATATTATTTTCAATTATTATTTTTCTTATTCTCTATTTAGCGATCATGCTGAGACAGCATTATGCATTGGGCAATCAAAACCGCATTGTGAGACTGGAATTCAGGCAGCGATACTTTGAGATCTTTAATAAAAGATCTGATGAAGTTTGTGAGAAATTAAGTTTTGATCAAATGGCTGCATTGAGATTTGCTTATGATGATGAGTTTAAAGAGCTTTTATATAAAGCATTAAACGAAAACATTTCCGGAGATCAGATTAAAAGATCTATTAAAAACTGGAAGCCTGATCAACACAGAATTTAGAACTAAACACCAAAAATAAATCAATATGAAAAAGTTAACCTTATACAGTATTGCCATATTCAGTTTATTGTTACTAACAAGTTGTGAAGCCATTGAAACCATCTTTAAGGCTGGAATGTGGTGGGGAATCCTTTTGGTGGTGGCAGTTGTCGTTATTCTATTATTAATTTTTTCGAAGGGTAAAAACTCTTAACCATTTTTCATTATGGATAATGACGATTTTGAATTGATCTCCCATCTTAGGCCTTCTAAGATTGTAAAGATTATGAAAGATCCGGTAGCTTCTGCAAAAGCAGTGAATCTTATTTACACTTCTGATACAGAAACTGCCGGAATTATTCGTAAAAGAAAGGGTAAGAAATATTCATATTTTAAAGATGGTGAAAAGGTTAAAGATCAGGATGAAATTACCAGGATCAATAAACTGGTCATTCCTCCGGCGTGGGAAAATGTATGGATCTGTGCCTTGGACAATGGTCACCTTCAGGCAACTGGATTTGACATAAAAAAAAGAAAACAGTATAAATACCATTCTCTTTGGAGCGCCTTAAGAAATCACACCAAATTTTACAGAATGCTTCAATTTGGGTATGCTCTACCTGAAATTCGCCTGCAGGTGGAAAAGGATCTTGCTTTAAGGAATTTCGAAAAAAGAAAAATCCTTGCGCTGATCGTCAGCCTCATGCAACGTACCAATATCCGTATCGGAAATAATGCTTATGAAAAACTGTATGGATCTTTTGGACTGACTACTTTAAAAGATAAACATGTAAAGATAAACGGACAAAAAATGACCTTTTCCTTTAAAGGAAAGAAAGGGGTTATGCACAATGTGGATCTTAAAAGTAAAAGACTGTCCAGACTCGTTCAGAAATGTAAAGATATTCCGGGAAAGGAACTTTTCCAGTTTTATGATGATGAAGGAAACAGACATTCTATCGACTCCGGAATGGTAAATGATTATATCAAAGAGATCAGTGGTGAAGATTTTACCGCTAAAGATTTCAGAACCTGGTCAGGTACTGTGAGTGCTTTAATTGCCTTTAAGGAAATAGGATATGCTGAAAGTAATACAGAATATAAAAAGAAAGTAAAAGAAGCTCTTGATATCGTAGCCTCACATCTTGGCAATACCAGTACAGTATGTAGAAAATATTATGTTCATCCTCTGGTCATTAATCTTTACGAAAATAATACGATTAAAAAATACCTTGACGAATTGGAAGATATAGAAGTGAATGATGGCAAAGCTGATCTCACTCAGGAGGAAAAACTGGTTTTAAAAATTCTCGAGAACGAAAAAATGTAATTTGCTATTTAGACATAAAAATAGCTGGTAGAAATTCATACTCTTTAATTTCAATAACAGATTCTTCTTTGTCAAAGAAAACATCAAGATTTCTTTCTAAGAAAAAAGTTAATCTATCCATGCATTTTTGATTTGTTGCGTAGGTAACTTTAAAGGGACGTTTACCAAAAGTGGCTGCAGCCCCTTTCATAATCTGATAGGTTCCTTTAATGATACTTTTACAGTTTTCCTGATTGATATTAATTTGAAAATGAGTTAAATATAATTATTCTTAGAACGAATAAATTACAACATTGGTCACAATTTTTCTTTGTGTAAAAACTGAACCCGGTATTCTTTTGGGGTAATTCCTGTTATTTTTTTAAATAATTGGGTGAAATGCGAAGCGGTATGAAAATTAAGCTCATAGGCTATTTCTGCAATATCTTTACTGGAATGCAACAGTGCTTTGCTGTAATTGATATCAATCTCATTGATCCATGTTTTTGGAGATTTCTGAGTTACATTTTTCACACACTTATTAAGATAGTTTTCTGTCACCGACAGTTTATCGGCATAAAAAGCCACTCTCTTTTCCCCTACATGATATTTAAACAAAAGATCCCGGAACTGCAATGAAATTTCCATAGAGCGGGTGGCAAGTTTGTGATGACTCTCCAAATCCGTACTCAGCATTTTAACGAGAATAAGGTGTAACATCGTGATGACGACTTCATTCACATTGAAATTATTCAGCCATAATTCCTGTTCCATGATAGGGAGAAGCTGGGTAATAGTTCCGTAAGTCAGCGTATCTAATTTCAGAAAAGGCGTCATGAAAAAAATACTGGTTTTATGTTTGGGAAGCTCCTGTTCGGATAAAATACTGTTTTCATACGCAAGGAAAAAACCTTCTGCATCATCTGACAATTCTATGGTTGCCGTAATTGTTCCCTGCTTAATAAAAATAACACCTCCTTTTTCAGCCTGATATTCTTTATTTTCAAGATATTGTTTGATATGACCATTGGTAATGAATATAATGAAATTAAAGGTCGTCCGGTATGGGATTACCGGCATCAGAATCCCTTTAAGATAATTCTCAAGCCGGTAAAGCTGTATATCCGCATTGTTAGCTAATATTTTCTCGGTAATATTAGGGAGAAAAAGTTTTTTATACTGAAAATTGGATAGTACCTCCATATCCTTGATTATAGGTTATTAAAATTAAACAAAATAATATAATGCATAGTGTAACAATATAACAGTGTACCAATGTAACAATGTCATAATGAAACTGTGTGATAATAATGAAACAGTAGTCTTTTATAGACTATACTGCAATACAATCACAGTCCAAAATTCATACACACTAACACTTTCAACTCTCAATTTTCCACTTTTTAAAACTTATAATAAACCCCTACTTTCAGCCCAAAAGGACTTCCAGGGGTGTACGTAAGATCAGTAGTCGATTCCGTTTCGTTTTTCAATTGGGTCTCAGTTGCAAACTGTGCTTCGTTCCATTTTACATTGAAAAGATTGTTTACCTGAATATTAGCACCCCATTTTGCCTGATTATACGAAAGCATCAGATCATTAACAAAATATGCTTTTGTTCGTATACTGTTATCTTCAACGGCAGGTCTTGCTCCCAGATAACGGTACTGAATCCCTAATGAGAAACCGTGTAAAAAGTCCCAATTCACAGAACCTGTACTGGTAATAACCGGAGCTAAAGGCACATAATCCTTCCCCTTTTCTTCTTCAGTAAATCTCGCGTGTGCATAATTGACATCCGCATTCAGATAGAAATTTTCCAATGGCTGAAAACGAATTCCCAAATCGGCTCCAAGACGCTGAGATTTACCCGAAGGTTCTACTACCGCATCATCTCCCACATATACAAATTCCTGCTGTAAGAATAAATACCATACTGTAGGGGTAATGATCAATGATTTAAAAGGATGCAAACGTAATCCGAAATCTCCACCGACCGAATAAGGAAGCGTCTTCTGTCCCTGTTGCTCGATTACAACCCTCATATCATTAGAATGAAATCCCATTCCGGTTTTTAAAAACCACATCACATTATCACTGGCTGCATAAGAAAAATTAAGTTTCGGACTTAACCGTGTTCCTTCTGAAGACTGGCCGGAAGGCAATTGTTCCGGATCCAACAGGTTATGCATATTAAAGATAAAATGATCTATCCTTAATCCAGGATTAATCGTCCATTTTCCCGTTTTCCAAACCAATCCAGTATAGGCGTGAAGATTGGTTTCCGTTCCATTAACGTTAGATAATCGGTCTAAAAGCAAATCCCTGTGATAGACATGATTCAGCTGAAGGGTATTGATATCATCATTTCTGAATCCCACTCCTGATATCCAATCTAAAGTTCCATTTGGTAATGAAAAATTCTTGGTATACTTTATTTCTGAACCGTAGATATTTCTTCCGTCTGTCTGCTGAATTTCATCTCCATGATCCTTATCTTTTAAATAAAAAGTAAAATCTGAATAGAGGTTAAAATCATATTTAGAATACCAGGCCATTGCATCAATCTGTTCAGACGGTGAGATGATATGCTTGTAATTCATCTGAAGGTTGGTTCTGGAAGTACTTCCGCCTTCTGTAGGATCAATACTTCCCCATCTGCCGATGATCCCCTCATTTACCGTACGCTCAGGAATTTGTCCTGATGCATTCCATGAAGAATTAAACGTAGAAAACTGAATATTAAAATAATCCTTATCTGTTAACCATTGATTGTATTTACCAAAAATATTGACCCTGTTGAAGTTTTGTTTTACATCGAAAGGACCATCTGTATAATTATATTCTGCGGCTAAATAAGCACTCTTTCTTCCGGCAGCATCATTAAGAATATTAAACATTCCTAAAATCCTTTTACTGTTAAAAGATCCACCCTCTAATTTGATCATACTGTTGGCTAAACGGTCGTAGGTTTTAAAATCTACATACCCTGAAGTATTAAAATCTCCACGATCCATATAATAAGCTCCTTTTCCAAAATCGATGTTATTTACCGTTTCAGGAATCACAAAATGCAAATCAGAATAACCCTGTCCATGGGCATGAGACACCATATTCACTGGCATTCCGTCAACATTTACGCTTACATCTGTCCCATGATCTGAATCGAACCCTCTAAGGAAAAGCTGTTCTGCCTTTCCACCTCCTGCATGCTGAGCGATAAAGAGCCCAGGTACTTTACGAAGTAGATCCTGTGCGGAATTAACCGGAAATTTATTAAGATCTACTTTGGTAATCGCAGACAAAAATGAGCTGTGATTAATCGCCACTTCTGAAATCTGAAAAGGTTTATGCTGCATAAAAACAACTTTATTCTTTTCGTCATCGTTGTTGATCACCCACTTTACGTCATCATATCCCTTATGACTGATCACAAGGGTATCAGGAAAGGAAGCTATATTTAATCTTACCGATCCATCGGTTCCTGAATGCGTATGATTGTTTCCATGGTCAAATGCTATTAAAGCTTCTGAAATAGGAAAATGATCATCAAAATCTTTAATTAACAATTGTTTTTGTGATCCTGCCTCTTGTGCTGCTACTTCTACATTCACCAACACGCCTAAAAGGACGATCATTACTTTTGTTACTTTCATTGATTAAAATTGATATTTTTTTTAATTATTTTTTTGCCTTTTTTATAAAAATTTTCTGAATCACTAAGGTCATCCATGTGCCCACAACAAATGGAAATGTAAGAACTCCCCCAACTTCATTGAGCACATTATAGTCGATCAATAAATCATCTATAACCACCGTAAGAACCACCGCAATAAGCACCCAGATACCATCAACTTTTTTAAAACCTGAAAAAGCAATGGCAGAAAGAACAGCATTAAAGCCAAACAACCCCATGTGAATTTTATCAATCGGTTCTCCATTGATATGAGAGATATAAGCACCAAGTACCGAACCGGCCAAACCATACAATGCTGCGGCAGGAGAATTGATGAAAACAGCGATGAAGAAAATAATTCCCGAAAGTATTCCTCCCTGAAAAATTACCTCACCAAATCCATTGGTACAGGTTAAAAAATCATCATAATCAACAGGTTCTATTTTAGCAGTCATCATCTCAGATGGTGGAATCTGTGTGAAATGATGAAGCAGACAAATACTGATCCATGTCACGATGATAAAAGGAAATGTAAATACAGGAACCTTCTTTTGGATAAAAAAGTGCTGAATGACAGTAGCCAATGCACCTCCTACAGCAATAAGAAACCATATCAATAAGGTGGTCTGAAACACAAAAGACAGGGCAACACCCACTAAAGCTGCACTAAACCCATACAATCCTGCATTAATTTCCGATTGGGGATACCGTAACTTCATGGCTGTAAATGTACCAGCAGCTGTTGATAATAAAACGGCTACACCGCCTTGCCAGCTTCCCATAAAAATTCCAACCAGAAATAACAAACCTGTCCATCTGTTTTCCTGAAGCATGATCTGCCCGATTCCTTTTAATACATGATCAATAAAAGGAAATTTCTCAAAAAATTTGTTCATAGTTTTTTAATTAGATATTAGATGTCAGATGTTAGATCTGATGGTTCGAGGTTAGAGTTACGGGTTACATAACTAAGAATTATATTTCCAGGATCCTGCCCCCACAACTCGTACCACTACCATCCCAGAAATACCATTCCAATTCCACAAACCGTAACCACAGCTCCACTTACTGCTCCCATATACCGTTCCAATTTTTCGGTATTGAATAATGTGGAATATCCATAACGTCCCAGTAATACCATTCCCAGCATTGTTAATACCGTTGTTATGGTAAAAGAGGTAACGAGTGCGAAAATTTCATAAGTCGAATGCTTTACCCCTGAATAAAATAAAAGTGGAATTAAAGGCTCGCTGGGTCCCATTACAAAAATCATAAACAAGACCAGTGGAGTTACTTTAATCCTTGTTTGAGGCATTACCATTTCAGTGTGATTGTGTTCATACACATAGACATCGTCTCCCATCACATCAAAATGCTTGTGAGGCTTATTTCGAACAGCCTGAATTAGCCCATAGATCAGATAAATCCCACCTACAATAAGCAATGCCCAGCCTGAAAAATTACCTCTTATATCCTGAAACCATGAAATTTTATTCAGCTGCCAGCCTAAGAAAACGCCAATAAAACCCAATACTAAAGAGCTCATTACATGCCCAAATCCACAAACTATTGTCAAAACAGCTGTTCTCATTCCACTCCATCCCTTTGATTTCGAAAGTACGATAAACGGGAGGTAATGATCCGGCCCGGATGCCGTATGTATAAAACTTATAGAAATTGCACTGATTAAAAGTGCCCAAATCGTTGTATCCATTAATTAATTTTTATGGTAAGCTCCAAAGCTTTTCCTGTACATAAAGAAAAAAGTTATACATCAATTCCCCTCCATTTCCAAGGGCTCTGATGATAAACCCATTATTTTCCATTGCCGAAATCCCAATTTCCATATCGCCATGATTTGCTTCATCCGCATTTAAAATAGATTCTATTAAAGCTTCTTTATCCACATTATCTTTTGTACTGTAAAAGATCAAAGTTCCCTGATGGGTAAACTGTTCTAGATTACCAATACCATTGATTGGAATAAGATCAGGCTGAATAAGCACATTATCTTTAATCATCAGTTTGTTTTCATGATAAATTTCCATCAGATTCTGAAAACGCTTTAGCTTGAATACTTCCCCATAATGTTTTCTTCCGCAGGTAATGATCTCGCTGATAATGATCTGACTGTTCTTTCCGATGTGAATCTGTGCTTCACTTTTAAAATTTGAACTTTCATGAGGAACGATCGGATGCGGAACATATGCGAAGGAAGTATGATCCTCCATGGAAACATTTAAAAGCTGGACAGCCTTATCTTCCATATTGAATAATCTTTGGTATGACTGTGATTGCAATTGCAATGAGGCTCCTTTTTCCAGTGTGATTTCCAAATGATAACGGTCTCCATCCAGAATTCCTGGCGAAGAACTCATGATCATCTGATAGAGTTTGTTGTCATTCTTACGCTGCCCTACAGATACCACTCTGAACGGAAGGGAGACATAAAGATCTTTCACATAAGATTTCCCCTCCTTATATCCGGCAGCCAATTCTAAACGGCTATTCATCTATCGTACAAGATTCGGTTCTTCACATTCTTCCAGCAATGCATATTTTTTGATCCAGCCAATCACTTTATCCAATCCTTCATCGGTTTTAAGATTGGTAAAAACAAAAGGACTTCCGTTTCTCATTCTTCTTGCATCCCTTTCCATTACTTCCAGACTTGCTCCAACATGTGGTGCCAGATCAATTTTATTAATAATTAAAAGATCCGAGCGGGTAATACCAGGTCCTCCTTTTCTTGGGATTTTTTCTCCTTCCGCTACATCGATGATGAAAATAGTAACATCAGCAAGGTCCGGACTAAAGGTTGCTGATAAATTATCCCCCCCACTTTCTATTAGAACCAATTCGATATCCGGAAAACGGGCAGTTAATTCATCTACTGCTTCAAGATTCATACTGGCATCTTCTCTGATAGCGGTATGAGGGCAACCTCCTGTTTCTACCCCGATAATTCTTTCGTGAGGCAAAAGGCTGTTTTTAGCCATAAATTCTGCATCTTCTTTGGTATAAATATCATTAGTGATCACTCCAAGATCGTAGGTTCCAAACATTTTTCTGCTCAAACGTTCCAGTAATGCGGTCTTTCCTGATCCTACAGGACCCGCCACACCTACTTTTATATATTTTCTATTTTCCATTTTTTTAATTTTAATTAAATATAAATTTGTTATTTAGCATTTAAGACATATACAACCTAGAGTACAGCCTTTCATGCTGCATACAGTGAATATCAAAAGACGTATTACAGATTCCCACCAGTTCCCTGTCTATTCCCATCGTCTCCTGTGCAGTCTGTTCCATCACACTATAAAGCTCAAATAGAATATCCTGTCCATCAAGCTGTCCAAGAGGTACTAATTTTACGGCATTGGTAATCATTCCAGCTACTGATGTATAATAAAACCCTAACAAAGCTTCATACAAAGGAATATTCATCAAAGCCGTGTAAATGCCAAATACAATGCAGTAGTGAGAATTGACTTCTCCTTTTCGGATGACCTCTTCATATGATTCCATAAAAGAAAAATGCTCCCTTCTTTTGAAGATCTTAATCAAACGCAGTCCTAATTTCTGACTGGCCTGACGTATTTCTTTGGGACATTTTAATGCATTACATTCCTGATCAAGTTTTTTGATTGTTTCTAAATCTTCCTTTTTAGCCGCTTCATAGGCGAACCTCATCAAAGCTCCATCGTTATATTTCAAATTATAGATCAGCATATTTTCTACAAACTCTTTTGCCGTTTTCAGATTATTGACAATTCTTTTCTGCACATACGTTTCCAGTCCGTTAGAATGGCTATACCCACCTATTGGCAATGTGGGATCGGCGATATGCAGCAAACCTGCCAGAAAATTTAAGTTCATATTATTCATCCTTTGGCGCTGCCATTTTAAGTATTTTAGTAAATAAAGTAGATCCTAAACTTCCATGTCCGTGAGGTTCCACATTCGATTTAAGAAGGTTCAGGAGCTTTACATTCTGTAATTCAGGAGCAAACCCACTTACCTCCAGCCATCTGTACATCGGCATTTCAAAGGGCAACAATACCTGATCATTCTGAATAAATAATGGAATATGTTTATTCCCGATCTCATAACATACCGTTCCCATCTCCAGCATTGATGCAGGCTTCATGACAATGGCTTCGGTTTCCAGAACATTTACGATAATCAATTTCCCTTCATCCTGATAGAGAATATCTCCTTCACGCAGTCTTTGCCCTTCTCTAAGAAATTTGATCGCAATATCCTTCCCTCCACGGGTTTTCTTACGCTGAATTCTTTTGGTGGTTTCAAACCATTCCAGATCCAGATAATCTATTTCTTTTTCCATCGAAGGATATTCAGAAATATTACCTAAGGTTTCATTAATAATCATTGTTCTTATTTTTTTTTCTGAAATCGATATTCTTAGAAATTCCTACTCCAAAAGTGGAAGCACTTATTCCTGCTACATACGTTTTTGTCCAGCCTTCCTGTTTTGTTTTCGTCTGCAGCATTGAGAGTTCTGCAAACTTGAATTTCAGAGCCCATCCACCACCTAAGAAAATGGCAAATAAAGGATAAGCACGAAGACGGTACCCATTAAAGTTATTCATAGCATCCGAAGTTTCTGATAATTGCTGACCCCAGACATAATGAGCGTCGACCTGACCAATCAAAGCAAAGTATTTCCCCAAACTGACAGATGGGCTGTACCAGATCCCGGCTTCATTCTGCTTGTATATTGTACGGTGATCTGAAACATTCTGGGCATAAGCATAATTAACTCCGATTACATCGTTATTGTTGAAAAAATATCCTATGCCAATAGGAACACCCGCATTAGCACTTGTTCCTACAGAACTGTTACTGCCTGAGGGCGCATTGGTTTTTGAATAATCAAAAGAGCCATACACCATAAATTGCCCTTTGGGTCCTTCTTCATCACTTTTTAATCTTTTCCCGCCCAGAAACTGTGCATGCATCTGAACAGACATAAAAGAAGTTCCAGCTATAGCTATTGACAGTGCTTTTTTATTAAAGTATTTCATCTGATCTTTAGATTTAATTGATATTCTTTGAAAGGCCCGGATTTTCACCGGGCTATATAAATGTCTTTCTTAGAACAGATAATACAACTGAGTTAAAGGAAGTTTTTCAGCAGGCTCACAAGTGATGTATTCACCATCAACAGTCACTTTATAATTTTCAGGATTCACTTCAATTAAAGGAGTTTTATCGTTGTGGATGAGGTCTGCTTTAGAGATGTTTCTACAGTTTTTTACCGGTAGGATCATCTTTTCCAGCTTAAATTCTGCTATAGAACCATTGTCTATAGAAACCTGAGAAACAAAAGTAGCACAGGTTCCGTATTTTGCTCTTCCATGCGCACCAAACATATTTCTGTAAATAACAGGCTGCGGTGTTGGAATAGAAGCGTTCGGATCACCCATTTTGCTGGCGATTACCATACCCCCTTTGTAGATCATTTCTGGTTTTACACCAAATAATGCAGGTCTCCAGATCACTAAATCTGCCAATTTCCCTTCTTCAATAGAACCTACATATTCCGAAATTCCGTGGGCAATAGCCGGGTTGATCGTATATTTTGCTACATATCGTTTAGCACGGTAGTTATCATGTCCGGAACCTTTATCCTCATCAAGCTGACCCCGTTGTTCTTTCATTTTACTGGCAGTCTGCCATGTTCTGGTAATGACTTCTCCTGGTCTTCCCATAGCCTGAGAATCCGAGCTCATAATACTGAACACCCCCATATCGTGAAGAATATCTTCAGCGGCAATCGTTTCGGGACGGATACGGGAATCTGCAAATGCAACATCTTCAGGAATATTTTTACTTAAATGATGACAGACCATCAGCATATCCAAATGCTCATCGATGGTATTAATGGTATAAGGACGTGTAGGGTTAGTAGATGCAGGCAGGACATTGGGATACATCGCGGCTTTAATGATATCCGGTGCATGTCCACCTCCCGCTCCTTCAGTATGGAAGGTGTGGATTACTCTTCCATTAATAGCACGCATCGTATCTTCAAGAAAACCTCCCTCATTCAAAGTATCAGTATGGATAGCCACCTGAACATCATATTTGTCTGCCACTTTTAATGCAGCATCAATCGTTGCTGGTGTTGCACCCCAGTCCTCATGAATTTTAACACCCAAGGCTCCGGCTTCAACCTGCTCTTCAATCGGTTCTTCAGCCGAACAGTTTCCTTTTCCAAAGAATCCAAGGTTCATAGGATATTCTTCAGCAGCCTCCAGCATTCTCTGGATATTGAATCTTCCTGGTGTAACCGTTGTCGCGTTGGTTCCGTCATTAGGACCTGTTCCACCACCAATCATAGTTGTAATCCCACTATATAAAGAAGTTTCAATCTGTTGTGGGCAGATGTAATGAATGTGAGTGTCAATTCCTCCTGCTGTTACAATATATCCTTTTCCACCATGTACCTCCGTAGAAGCTCCGATGATCATATTGGGAGCGACTCCATCCATCGTGTCAGGATTTCCTGCCTTTCCAATGCCTACAATTTTACCGTCTTTAATTCCAATATCAGCTTTTACAATTCCCCAGTGGTCGATGATCACAGCTCCCGTGATACAAAGATCCAGAACTCCTTCATCTCTTTTACGGGTTACATTTTGTCCCATTCCATCACGAACGGTTTTTCCGCCTCCGAAAACGGCTTCATCTCCATAATGGGTAAAGTCCTTTTCAATTTCAATGATCATCTCAGTATCTCCCAAGCGGATTCTATCTCCGGCGGTAGGACCTAATATATTGGCATATTGTTTTCTATCTACGTGTAAACTCATCTTACAGATTTTTAAAATTTAACTGAATCGCTTTTGTAAGGCTTTCCGCTTTCTGTTGTTCTGAATCTACGGATCCATCCACAAGATTATTGAAGCCCATTGCTTTTTTGCTTCCTCCTATTTCTACAAGCTCTACCTCTTTTTCTTCCCCCGGCTCAAAACGAACCGCTGTGCTTGCTACAATGTTCAGTCGCTTACCGAAAGCTTTTTCTCTATTAAAACTCATCGCTTTATTCACTTCAAAAAAATGAAAGTGAGAACCCACCTGAATAGGACGGTCTCCGGTATTTACAACCTTTAGTTTTACAGTTTCTCTGCCTTCATTGCAGATAATTGTACCTTCTTTTACAAAAATTTCTCCTGGTATCATACGTATGAATTAGCGGATTGGATTATGTACGGTTACGAGTTTTGTTCCATCGGGAAATGTCGCTTCTATCTGAACATCGTGGATCATTTCCGATACTCCAGGCATCACATCATCTTTGGTAAGAATTTGTGCACCTTCCTGCATCAGTTGAGCTACTTTTTTCCCATCCCTGGCTCCTTCCAACAGGAAATGGCTGATGATAGCAATAGATTCCGGGTAGTTAAGCTTAAGCCCTCTGGCTTTTCTTTTTAGAGCCAGCTCACCTGCCATGTATAGCATGAGTTTCTCTGTTTCTCTGGGTGTTAAATGCATTGTATGTTATTTAAAATTGAACATGCGATATCCTGTCTGCCTTTTAGAAAAGGCAAATCGAAATGCTTTTAGTATTAAAAAATTGAAAACGGATCTTATGAATCTGTATAGAAATACAGATCGTATAAGTATCGATTAATAAAAAGAAAAATTAGCAGATGTCTATCTGTAAAGAATGATATAGAATATATCTTGGTGTTGTAATGTACACAGGTTCATGAACAACCAGAGACTTTGTTTCATAAGAATAAGTACCAAAGAAAAGATTGATGCACTGTTGTACGATTGCTGAATAATCAAATTTCACTTTTTCCAGATCATTGAGATCAGGCTCATCCTGATTATCTAATAATGCATACCCTTCGTCTGGAGTTTGATGATCAGATTTCTGTGAAATTTTATTTTTTGAAATGGTATTAGAAGACGATTGAATCTCTCCTCTGTACCCATAAAAACAGGTGCACAAAGCCGTGAAGAAAACCACGATAGAGAATAGTACAATCTTTTTATTCATATCCATTATTGATGACGTAAAATTAGGCTAATGAAATCTCCTGCCCTATCAAAAAGATCATTTAAAATGTTCAAAATCGTGACAAATGGAAGTGATGTTTATTTTTAAATATCTTATAAGTCTTTTATAGATAGGGTTATCCTTTATTATAAAAATAGGACAACTTATATGAGATGATATTAATTACTATTCACATTAGATACATTCTCTCATTTAATTATAAAATCGAAATAAAAACAACCTAAACAATTTATTTTCATTCATGAATTAATGCAATTATTATAGAGTATATTAATGTAAATGATATTTTTTAAAAACTATGGTTTATTTTTTCTTTGCACGAATTATCGTAAATTTGTGGTACAGACTTAATTAAAAACAATTTAAATATATGTCAAAAGCAATTTCGCAAGTTCCACTTGCAGTGAATGAGCCCGTAAACTCTTATGTACCAGGTTCAGCTGAAGTAAAAAGCCTTATTGCCACATACAAAAAAATGTGGGCTGAAAAAATAGAAATCCCAATGGTCATTAACGGAAAGGAAGTAAAAACTGACGAAAAAGTTCAGCTTCAATCTCCTCAGGATCATGCTCATGATTTCGGATTTTACTACAAAGGAACAATGCAACATGTGGATGATGCGATCAATGCTGCATTAGCTGCTAAAAAAGAGTGGAATGAGCTTGGATGGGAACAGCGTGCTGCCATCTTCTTAAAAGCTGCTGATCTATTAGCAGGACCATACAGAGACGTGATCAATGCTGCAACAATGATCGGACAATCTAAAAACGTGCACCAGGCTGAAATTGATGCAGCTTGTGAGTTTATCGATTTCCTACGATTCAATGTTGAATTTATGACAGAAATGTATTCTGAGCAGCCAATTTCTGATAATGGAATTTGGAACCGCGTAGAATACAGACCATTGGAAGGGTTCTGTTTTGCAGTAACTCCATTTAATTTTACAGCGATTTCAGGAAACCTGCCAACTTGTATGGCAATGCTTGGAAACGTAGTGGTTTGGAAGCCTTCTGATAAACAGGTTTATTCTGCTAAAGTGATTATGGATGTATTAACTGAAGCGGGTCTTCCTGCAGGGGTTATCAATATGATCTTCACTGATGGAAAAGATACAGCTGAAAAAGTATTGGCACACCGTGATTTTGCAGGACTTCATTTTACAGGTTCTACAAAAGTATTCCAGGGAATGTGGAAAATGATCGGAGATAATATCCATAACTACAGAACCTATCCAAGAATAGTTGGAGAAACTGGTGGTAAGGACTTTGTTATTGCTCACCCTTCTGCTAATGTTGAAGCTGTAGCTACAGCTTTAGTAAGAGGAGCTTTCGAATATCAAGGTCAGAAATGTTCAGCTGCTTCGAGAGCATATGTTCCTAAATCTCTTTGGGAAGATGTGAAAAAAGTAATGGAAGCTCAGATGAGTACTATAAAAATCGGTTCCCCTGAAGATCCTTCTAACTTTATAAATGCAGTAATCGATAAAAATTCTTTTGAAAAATGCAAAGGATATATCGACAGAGCTCAAAACTCTAGTGAAGCTAAAATAGCAATTGGTGGGAAATGTGACGATTCTAAAGGTTGGTTTGTAAGCCCTACCGTTATTGAAACTACAAATCCTCAGTATGAGAGCATGATTGAAGAAATCTTCGGTCCTATCTTAAGTATTTATGTATATGAAGACAAAGACTGGAAAGAAACTTTACAATTAGTAGATTCTTCATCTCCTTATTCATTAACAGGTTCTGTTTTTGCACAAGATCGTTATGCTGTAAACGAGGCTTTCAAAGCATTGGAAAATGCTTCAGGAAATTTCTACATCAATGATAAGCCAACAGGTGCTGTAGTAGGACAACAACCTTTCGGTGGTGGTAGAGCATCAGGAACGAACGATAAGGCAGGTTCTAAAATGAATCTTCTAAGATGGACGTCTGTAAGAAGTATCAAGGAAACTTTTGTTTCTCCTAAAGATTACAAATATCCATATTTGGGATAAAATAATAAGTGATCATTGATCATTAACATAAGCCCCGGAATTTTACTTTCGGGGCTTTTTTGTGCTTGTCCTTTTGAAGAATATTCTTTTATGCTTTCGTAGATTTTGCGAATTAAGCTGATGTGTTTATTCTATCTGAGAAATCTCCATAATCTGCAAGAATGATAATCATTGATAGAAATTTAAATGGTATTATGTATATTTTGATTCTTACAGAATGACAAAGTTCGACATAATTTATAAAAACATGCTATAGATAAGAACGAAACCTATCATTGCAAGCCAAAAGAAATCTCTAACTATTTCTTGTTATGCAGCTTTTATTGTTGCTCGTAAGTTTCCGACACAATCAGCAGTCCTCTATTCCTCCATATACCAACTTTCCGTCCATTATTAACAAAATTTTAATCATTTTATTATTTTTTTAATAATTTATAAACCCAGTTAGGAACAATTATTGAACTTTTACTAGTACACCAAAATAGGATAATATGAAAAAGTTAGTGTTATTAACCCTAGGTTTAGGGATATTTGCAGTGAGTTGCGGAACGAAGGAGCCACAGATGTCATCAGGAAATAAAGATTCTACAGCAGTAGATCAGTCCGTAAAAACGACAACACCATCTACTACTGATACAATGAAAACAAAGATGGCGACTCCTGATAGTATCAAGATGAAAACTGATACGGTTAAAGCTCCAGCTACTCGATAATCATTTTTAAACTAAATATGGAAAATCCGCAGTTGAAACGCCGCGGATTTTTTTGATATATGAAGGCTTTATAAAGGGGCTGATCTTTTTTATTTCATTAATAACATATTAATTTTAGTTTTCATGGTCATTAAATATGTATCAAAAATAAAGATCAGGAAAACAAAAAAATTGTAAAATTGTAAAGTAAGCTAAAGAAATAACCATTTCACTTTTCCTTCACTATAGACTTTAGCAAAAAAATTCTTGGGCGTTAAACCGGTTAATGATTTAAAATCTTTTATCAGATGAGATTGATCGTAAAACAAATGATCATAACTTAGTTCTGTGAGTGTTTTTTTATCTACACTCTGTATAAGTGTTTCACGAAAGCGTTGGATTTTTCTGAAATCTGAAGGGCTTTTACCTAAATGAATATCAAAAAGTTTATTGATCGTTTGCCTACTGGTTTTATACTGAGTGGCATGGCTTTCCAGCGATTTATCCAGATCTTTCATTACATCATCTACCAAATCAGTAAAAAAAGAATGATTAAAACCAACGTATTTAGACATCCAGAATTCTTCGATCATGTCGATTTGCTTTTCATTATTTTTCTCATTCAAAATAGAAATCATGGATTCCTTATAATCATCATAAGGTAAAAAAACTTGGGAAAAATCTTTGGTATATTCTTTAAGTGGTTTTATTAAAAAAGCATTAAGCCCTAACGGCTTAAAATAAAAAGTGATCTCATTGAAGTGACCTTGTATAGAGACTTTTATAGGTTTTTTGTAGTGACATATTAAATCGGATGAAAATCTACCATTATTAATTCCTATTGCTTTTATCTCATTTTCACCGAATTTCAATTCTATATTTTGTGATACAGATAATATACTATAATTATTGGGAAAAGTAAGATATTCTATATCCTTAGAACTGCGGTCTTTATTAAGGAAATAATATCCTTCCATGTACTTAGCCAGCGTTTTGTCCTTCGGCCTCATTAATTTCAGTTCCATTTTTTTTCAATATAATAATGTGATATACAATGAGTCTCAAAAATAGTTTAAAAATTACATGCTATTTTCTTTTTTTATAATTAATGCCCATTTAATTAACTTATCTAAAGTTTCCTGATTAGAATACAGTAAAAAGCGATGGGGTGATACATTGAAGTTCAATAAAATGGCTCCATATTATCTAAAGGAAAGCCCAAAATACAAATGATCCTTCGCATTAATAATATTTTCAGCGAATTTAACCCTCTTTGATACAAAAAAGCTCAACGATTTCTAAAATCAGATAAAAAAATAATTTACCTATCCTACTAAGAAAATTGGGATATTTTTTTAAAATTAAAAAAAATCACCACTTATTGATTTATAATTTACAATATCAATCAATTATAAATTATAAATAAAAAAGCAGTTACAAATACCTTCTAATAACCATTATTTATAAATTTTGAATCTATTACTCATTATAATAATTCAACTACATTTGAATTATTATCACAAATATTTCTTGAAAAAAAACATGCTTTTTAAATTTAAAAATAACAAAACAATTAAAAAAATCAAAATGATGAAAATTAAAACTTGCACTCTGATTTTAGCTGCTTTCTCAACTTCATTATTTTCCCAAATAGGGATTAATACACCAACTCCAACAGCTTCTTTAGACATTAATGGAAACACAAAAATCCGAACGGTTCCACAGGTTCCCTCTATATCTGGCTATCAACTTTTAGCAATCAATCAAAGCACTAATGAGGTCTCAAAGATGGACCCATCGATAATCAATACGCTTGTCAATACAAATACCACTGCTTATGCAGCAAAAAAAACTTCAGGTATCAGTCTTCTTAGTCTGGGATTATTTCCTGCTGGGTTTAGAGCGGTTAATTTTGCAACAACTGAAAGAACAGTTGGAAATATCGCTTTATTTTCTAATACTGACTATACATATACAGTACCATCAACCGGAATTTACGCTATAGGCTACACCTTTCGCTATGGCACTGGATTGCAGGCATCTGTATTAGCTAATTCGCCTGGTATTGGCATATTGAAAACGACAGGTACAACAGTCACTCTTTTAGACACACGGGTTTTTAGTGGGATCAATCTACTTCTCCTTAGCTTAACAATATCCGAAAGTAATATTAATTCAGTATATCCTCTACAAGCTGGTGATAAGATCTCTTTTGGACTTACAGGCTCTTCTCTTTTAGATCTTGGGCTATTAGGCTCCAGCGC
The DNA here is from genome assembly GCF_058790395.1 of Chryseobacterium sp. FW101-FHT12H09. Lineage (NCBI taxonomy): Bacteria > Pseudomonadati > Bacteroidota > Flavobacteriia > Flavobacteriales > Weeksellaceae > Chryseobacterium > Chryseobacterium sp. FW101-FHT12H09. Next base: position 874,200 of record NZ_JBYTCP010000003.1, read on the forward strand.
CTCTTCTTTTTACATTTATAAAATCTCTAATTAAGTAACATCAAATAATTTGTGTATATAGTCTAATCCATCATACGAAAAATGTGATGGATTAATTTTTTCTGTATTTGACTAAACAAACTTAAAATAGCCTATTTTCTCATTATCATATTTAATTACAGTTTTTCTATATCCTGTCTAACGCAGCTTTTTTTGAAAGAATGAATCTCTATTTGAAAAATGCCATATCATCATTTCTTTTACTTTAGATAAATTCAATATTAATATTTTTCTATATTTGATTGATACAAACATTAAAAGAATATACTATGAAAAAATTATGGATAGGAGCGGTTTTAGGTTTACTTTTTTTAGGTAGCTGTGCTCAGAACAAGGAAAAACGTGAAGAATTTAAAGATGAGCATGATAAAAATGCAATGCGAAATACGATGGGAGATTCTGCGGTAGCCAATTCAGATCAAGCTCCAGCCACAAAATCAGATACCGTAAAAATGAAATCAGATTCTACAAAAACAAAATAATAAAAGATCCGCAGAAATTCTGCGGATTTTCGCTTTCAGTGACGTGGTTAAAAAATCAAATCATTAGTCAAATAGCTCAATCATTAGAAATAATTTTTAAAAATAAAAAAACATCGCAACTATTTTCACTTAAATGCGACTTACACATTAACATAATTATTACATTTGCAATCAATAAAAAAGTATTTATGAAAAAGTTAGCTATACTCTCTTCCATTTTTATCGGAATTGTCGCATTTGGACAAGGGATAAAATTTGAAGATACCAGCTTCGCAAGCGTTGTTGCCAAAGCGAAAAAAGAAAACAAACTTATTTTTATCGATGCCTATGCTTCTTGGTGTGGACCATGTAAACTAATGGTAAAAAATATCTTCCCATTAAAAGATGTTGGAGATTACTATAATGCTCATTTCATCAATGCAAAAATTGATATGGAAAAGGGTGAAGGGATCGATCTGGCTAAGAAATATAATGTAAAAGCTTTTCCAACGTATTTATTTATCAATGGAAATGGTGAAGAAGTACACAGAACTTTAGGATATGTAGAAGAGAAAGATTTTATTCAATTTGCTAAAGATGCTGAAGATCCTAACAAGAGATTGACTGCTTTAAAGCAAAAATTTGAAGGGGGAGAAAAAGATCCTGAATTTTTAAAGAATCTTGCAGGACTTACCATTTATAATGACAGCGAATTTGCTGGTAAAGTCTTAGACCGTTATTTCCAGGCAAAACCAACTTTGGACCAGGAAGATATTCAATTGTTACTTTCTGGAATTCAAAGTACGGATAGCCCTTTATATAAAATCTTTAAGGATAAAAAAGCTTCTATCATTGCTATCCTCCCTGTAGATAAGTATGATAAGATTGATAAAAACATCAAGCTAAACAGTATTCTGAAAAAATCTTATAATGCAGATACTAAAACCTGGGATGAGAAATACTTTTCAACTGAAACTCAAAAATTCATGAGTAAGGATGAAGCTGATAAAGTATTTAAAAAAGTAAAAGCGAGCAGGGCTTTAAAAAATAAAGACATCCCAACTTATGAGACGTTAACTTTAGAATTATACAAAGATTATTCTACTGCATCTTCTGAGGAGTTAAACTCTATTGCATGGGATTTCTTTGAAAATGTAACCACAAAATCATCTCTTGAAAAAGCTGTTCTTTGGGCTCAGGAATCTGTAAAGAAAAGTGAAAATTCTGCCAATACTGACACTCTAGCCAATCTTTATAACAAAGTTGGTGATAAGAAAAATGCGAAACTTTGGGCTGAAAAAGCAATAGCACTTGCTAAAGCTTCAGGTGAGGATGCTTCAGACACTGAAAAATTACTAAAAAGTCTTTAATTAAACTTTTAATAAAACAAAAAACCGTAGCATTGCTCTACGGTTTTTTTATTTTTAATAATTAATATTGGAACAGCACACTTCCCCAGGTAAATCCACTTCCAAAAGCAGAAAGAAGAACCAAATCTCCTCTTTTGATCTTACCCAGCTCAATCGCTTCATTTAAAGCAATTGGAATAGATGCTGCGGTTGTATTTCCATATTTCTGGATATTGTTATGAATTTTCTCATCCGGCAGTCCAAATTTCTGCTGTACAAACTGTGCAATTCTTAAATTCGCCTGATGTGGAATAAACATATCAAGATCTTCAATTGTCTTTCCTGCTTTGTTTAATGCTTCCTGCATCGTTTCAGGAAATCTTGTTACCGCATGTTTAAATACAAAATTTCCATTCATAATTGGATACACTTCCTTGTTGGTGACATTTTCCGGTTCTTTTCTCATCCTGTCACTCCATCCGTATTTTGAACCTGGAAACTGTGTACACAATTCATCAGCATATTTCCCTTCAGAATGCATATTGAAAGCTAAAATATCTCCAGCATTCTCATCTTCAGTAGCAGAAAGTATAATAGCTCCTGCTCCATCTCCGAAGATCACAGAAACGCCTCTTCCTTCATCAGAAAAATCCAGTCCAAAAGAATGAACTTCAGCACCTACTACTAAAATATTTTTATAAACTCCTGTTTTAATAAAAGCATTCGCAACGCTCATTGCATATACAAACCCTGAACATTGATTCCTTACATCAAGGGCACCAATGGTATCACAACCCAACATATCCTGAAGCAGTACCCCACAGCCTGGAAAATAGTAATCCGGAGAAAGAGTAGCAAAAACAATATAGTCTATATCCTTAGCCGTTAAACCAGCTTTTTCAAGCGCTTTTTCAGAAGCTTTGAAAGCTAAATAAGCGGTAGTTTCCTGAGAATCGTTTCTGTTTTTTCTATGTCTTCTTTCTTTGATGCCTGTCCTTTCTGTGATCCATTCATCATTAGTGGTCATTAATTTCGCTAGATCATCATTCGTTACAACATTATCCGGGACATAAAATCCTATTCCTTTTATTGTACTTTTAATCATATAGTTTTTTTAATTTTGGCAAAGATAAACTTATTTAATCCATAGTATTTCAAAATATTAGTATTTTTACTTTATGCCAATTGACACTATATACAGAGATTCCCACTGCGAATGGGTAGACGTAGAAGCTCCTACTGCAGAAGATCTGCAATTTCTTCATGAACGATATGAGATCAATAACCTTCTTTTGGAAGATACTCTGGATCCTAATCACTTACCTAAATATGAAGAGGATGGAAATGTAAAATTCTTTTTATTAAGGGAAAGTACTGAATTGGAAAGAAAAAACCTGAATACAATAAGTGATATCAGCACCAAAATTGGAATCTTTATTTTAGAGAATACCATTATCACTGTTCACAGGATGAAAACAAGAAGTATCTCTGAAACGAAAAAACAATTATCTCAAAATCAGGAAAACACATCATGCGTAAAAATAGCATTAATGATCGCTTTACTGATCATGAAAAGTTTTGATGACGAATCGATCAGTTTACTGGAAACCATGGATAATATCGAAAATGAGATCTTCCTGAAAAATACCAATCATACGACACAGATCCGCAGACTTTATAAATTAAAAAGAAAATCGGGATTAAATTCCAGAGTATTGATCATTTCTACAGATGCTGTGGATAAGTTTAAGCTTTTAAACCTGCAGGATTCTGAATTTGTAGACCTGAAAGATAAACATAAGGATGTAGTTGCTGATTTTGACCATCTGAATATCCAGATCACCAACCTTATTTCAATGTTCCTGGCACTTTCCGATCAAAAGGCAAATCAGGTAATGAAAGTACTGGCCATCTATTCAGTTTATTTCTTACCTATCACTTTTATCGCCGGAGTTTACGGAATGAACTTTGACAATATGCCTGAGTTGCATCATAAGCATGGATACTTTTTCACTCTTGGATTAATGGCTTTAATTGTCATCGTAACCTTTATTTATGCAAGAAGAAAACAATGGTAATTTCACGGATGAATTAGGGGGAAAACACCTCTGTTTTAGATCGTAATTATTATTATTTTTATATCATCATAATTAAAAACATCAGTTAATCGCAAGGAACATTGTCATTGCGAGAAGCGAAGTGACGAAGCAATCTCTTGCAACAATGGTTCGCAATGACAGTTGAGATGTTTAACAATTTAAGCAAACACCAAACCACCATGAAAACCGATCTTCTTAATAAAATTCTGGATGAGAATGTTCTTTCAAAGGAATCTAAAGATAAGCTCATTGCTTTGCATGAGAATATTTCGTCTAAAGAATTTTCTGATCTACTGGATGCTCATGGTAATCAGTATGTTGAATTTGTACAGGAAGGAGGTGGAGTCTGGGGCAGTGCTCTGGTTGGGTATCTGTATGGTCTTGAAATATTTGGTATTCGTTTCCTGAAAGTTGCAGGAACAAGTGCGGGAGCAATTAATACCATGCTAATCGCTGCATACAAAACCAAAGAGGAAGCAAAAAGCGAAGCCATCAAAGAAATTTTGTTCAACTGGAATTTTGCAGACTTTATGGATGGTAAACCTTATGTACGAACCACCATTCATGCGATGCTCAATAACAAGAACTTTCTTAAAATAAATACCATTATTGCAGCTATTATTTTAATTCTTTTAATCATCACTCCTTTTGCTGTTCCCTCCGGAACGATAACGCAAGCAAAGCTTCTTTTCCTTGTACCCGTTATTCCTTTAATCATACTTTTTTTCTGTATTAAAAAGTTTTACAATGATTTCCGAAAACAAAATAGCGGACTGAATCCAGGAAATACTTTTCTCAATGCAATGAAAGATGTTCTTGATGGTTTTGGAGTAAAAACGGTGACCGAACTTAATCTGAAATTTGCTCCAAAAGAGCGTGACCTCAACCTGAATTACCGTTATGGAAATAATCAGGAATATTATACAATTGCACTCGAAAGTATTGAAGAGATCAAGACCAATATGCGGGAACATATTGATGAAACCCAATATAAAATATTTTATGAAAGTGCTGTTAACAATAACCATTATAAGGACAACCCTTTCTATCAGCTAAAATCAGAATATGTGGTGATAGCAACCGATATCAATGCTAAGATAAAAGTTGAACTTCCTACAATGGCTAATTTATATTGGTCTGAAGAAGAATTGAAACACAGCAGCCCTGCCGAATTTGTGCGTGCTTCTATGTCGGTTCCTTTCTTTTTCGAACCTCTACAGAAAAGGATCGATAAGGATGATGATTCCGTGAAATATGCCTGGAGATTCTGGATGAACACAAAACCAGAAAATATCTACCCTGTGGGAGTTTTCATTGATGGTGGAAGTATTTCGAACTTTCCGATTGATCTTTTTCACATGAATGATGTTTTTTATCCCAGAATGCCTTTATTCGGAGTACAGCTGACCAGTAAATCTGAAACCGATACCGAAAAAGGAAAAACAAGTGCTGAGATCATGAAAACCCCTTTTTCATATGCCGGAAATATGATTAATACCTTGAAAGGATTTAATGATAAATCGTTCCTGACTAAACATACATTCTATAGACTTTACAGTATCCAGACTGTAGATTGTGGAACCAGCAGCTGGCTTAATTTCTTCATGAAAAGAGAAGAAAAGGAACAGCTCTTTAACGCAGGTTTTCTCGCCGCCCTAGATTTTCTTAATCAATTTGATTGGAAAAAATATAAAGCAGAACGGATGCTGATCTCCATGAAAGAGAAAAAAATATTGAAAGAAGAAGATACGAAGACTGTGGGGTAAGAGATTTTGAGTATTTTAGAAGCTTTAGATTGGCAAAATATTATACTTGAAAAAACCAATTAGAAATACTATAAACAAATATGAAAAAAACAGCGACCCTATTTCTTCTAATTATTAGTTTATATTCAATTGCACAGAATAAATCTTTACGAACATTTCCTGATCTTGAAAATAGATTGGATACTCACTTTCCAATCGAAAAATTTAAAGATCAGAACGGTAAAAATTACAGTGCAGATTATTTAAAAGGCAAAATAACATTACTCAATTTTTGGTTCACCACCTGTGAACCATGTCTAAAAGAAATACCGGATCTGGTTAAACTAAAAAAATCTGTAGGGAATAAAATAAATTTCATGGGAATCACTCCAGACACTGAAGAAAAAGTAACCCAGTTTTTATTAAAACATGATTTTGATTTTCAGCAAGTAACCAATGCCGGTCAACAATTAAAGGAGCTATTTGTAGTTCAGCGATATCCAATGACTTTTATTGTAGATAAAAACGGGAATATCAGAGAAATCATGGGTATTATTAGTGAAGAAAAATTTGATTCAATTAAAAAAAGGTTTGATGAATATTAAGGAAAAAGGTTTACAAACATATAAATCTTTACAGTAGCTCCCTTCGACTCCACTCAGGATGACATTTCTAATACTAGCTGTTTTTATCAGACGGTAAAAAAGAATACACAGTACATACTGAACAGAGTTGAAAGTACTATCATATAAAAAGATTACAAGCTATCAATAAAATCCAGATACATGGAAACACTTTTTTCAACCCATTCCTGAGTGGTATTGACCTCCATTCCAAAATAGGTAAATATTCCTTTATAATCGGCTTTAATATATTCAAAACTCAACTCATAAGGCCTTGTCAATTCTTCCATCGTATATTTATATTCGCCTGTTGCTGAATAGTCTTCTTCGTTTACTCCAGCACTGACTGCCAACGCTATTTTCTTCCCTCCTACTTTATATCCACTTTTGCTTCCATATGCCCAACCGTACGTAAGGACCTCATCAAGCCATTTTTTCAAAAGTGGCGGACTGCTGAACCAATAAAAAGGAAACTGAAAAATAATTTTATCATAAGATTCTATTAATTCCTGTTCCTTAATCACATCAATTTTTTCATCAGGATATATTTTATATAAATCATGGATCGTATATTTTTCCGGATACTGAGCCAGTGCTTCCATCCATCTTTTATTGATCAGAGAATCATCCATATTTGGATGGGTTACGATAACTAATGTTTTCATTTTTAATTAAATTTCTATTGCAAAAATAATTCATGTAACTTACATTTTGTACATTAGCAACTAAATGTATGGTACTGTAAAAAAGGTAAGTAATGGGTAAAATAAAAGAAACATCAACAAATTTCGCCAATAAAAAAGTACTTTCAGATGAGTGTTCGGAAGTATATGCTTCAAATGTCATTGGTGGACAATGGTCACTGGCAATATGCAGCTGGCTAATGAATGGAAAATTAAGATTTGGAGAATTAAGAAAGCTCCTTCCTAATATCACAGAACGCATGCTTACACTGCAGCTTCGAAGACTGGAGGAAAGCAAGATCATTACGCGAACAGTTTTTGCTGAAGTTCCGCCCCGCGTTGAATATGAACTTACATCAATCGGTTATAAGCTGAAGCCTATTATTAAAGGACTGGAACAATGGGGAGAAGAACATAAAGAAATTGTTCGCAAGGCCAATAATTAAAGTACATAGTATCATTTTTATGAACATTTTTTGTACTTTTAATCATAGGACACTTATATCTGAAAACCATTATACCATGAAAAATAAATTTCTTTTATTATTACTGTTTGCAGTAATAAGTCTCAGTACCTCTATTAATGCTCAAAAAATAACTGATGGGCAATCTGTTGATCTTAATGGAATGAGTGTAACTTTTAATATTTTAAATAAAGAAAGTATTGAAGTGGGCGGAAAGCCATTTGACCGTTACAAAGTTTCAGCTACTGTTAAAAATACTTCCGATAAATCATACAATATCAGATTATCCTCTTATCCTCAGGTTACAACCAACATCGGCATTGTAGAATTAGACTGCATCAATGCAACAGGATCAAAGCTTACTTCAAAAAAAATCCAGCTTAAAATGAAAGCTCAGATGATCAATGTGACCTACACCGCTTATGACAGATCCGGAAAGCTGACTAATGGTGTGATTCCTGTAATAGGCAGCTATTATTTTGATGCCGGAGATGCGATAAGTGACAATGCTATTTTCATTGTTCCTCAGGGAGAAAAACCAGAGGTTTCTGTAAGAAGTCTGAAGTAACATTTCATTGTTTAAACGCTAAGATGATGGTTATTAATCATTCCTGCTCAATAAAATAGAACATAAAAAAGCCTCCCTAACTGGGAGGCTTTTACTTTATCCTTTTTGCCACATGGGCTTATGTTTTATTATGATACTGTAAACAGAACAATTTTCTGTATGAGCTCCTTTCAGGTAACCAATACTCATTAAAAATTCGTTTACAATTTCACCGCCAGTAAATTTGAATGTTTTTTTAAATAGCTTCATCCATTCTTCTAAAGTTTTGGGATGGTTATGTTCCAGCCATTTTTCAAAAGAACCAAATTCTTCCTGTAACTGAATAATGGTCTTTGCATTTTCAATCGCGGCATTTACTTTTAATTTATTTCTAATAATTCCAGGATCGCTCAATAGTCTCTCGCGATCCTTTTCCGTGTATGCTGATACTTTTTGAATATTGAAATTATCGTATGCATTTCTAAAACTTTCTTCTTTTTTTAAGATCGTTTCCCAGCTCAGTCCAGCCTGATTGATTTCCATAATCAATCTTCCAAACAATTCATTATCATCATGAATAGGAAATCCGTAATGATTATCATGATAATTCTTATGCAATATTTTTCTGCTTTCCGGCTGCATCCCTTCTATGGCTGAACAATAACTCATTTAAATAAATTTTCTGTTTTAGTTAAAAATTTTTCTAAAGCATCTTTAATATCAATGCCTGTTCTATCTGCTAAGATAATCAACCACCAGATATTTTCTCCTAATTTATGTTCCAATTCTGACGCTGAATCTTTTTTCAGCCACGTTTTTTCATATGACATGATATCTCTTCCAATAAGTCCAGCATCGGTAAGGTAGCCTAATGTATCTTGCTCCAACGTCCATTCACTGCCATTTTGCTTCGTTTCCAACTCGTGGTACTTTTCTCTGATATTCAAAGAACGCTTTATGATTTCATCTAAATTATTCTGGTCCATTATTTTAATTTTTGAGGGATTGCCTGTATTGGTTAGGAGTCTGTCTCGTTTTATTTTTAAAGAGTTTACTGAATGATTGGGGATGTTCAAATCCAAGCTGATAAGCCGTTTCAGAAACTGAAAGTTGTGCTTCTGATAAATACTCTTTCGCTTTTTCAATTAACTTCTCATGGATATGCTGTTGTGCATTTTGCCCTGTATGATGTCGAAGCATATCACTCAGATACCTTGGTGTAAGATTGAGTTGTGAGGCTATATATTCCACTGTCGGTAAACCTTTAATTCCTTTCTCTTTATCAAAATAATCATCCAGTAAATTTTCCATTTTGGATAAAAGATCATTATTCGTCGCTTTTCTGGTAATAAACTGGCGGTTATAAAAGCGATTGCTATAGGTAAGTAACAATTCTATTTGTGAAATAATAACATCCTGACTGAACTGGTCTATTCTTTCATTTAATTCATTCTGAATATTTTCAAAAACATCCAGAATAGCTTTCTTCTCTTTCTCGGAAAGGTAGAGTGCTTCTGAGGTGGCATAGGAAAAGAAACCGTAGTTTTTAATTTTTTTCATTAAAGAATATGGTCTTATAAAATCCGGATGAATATGTAATGACAAGCCACTGTAGCTATTTTCTTCCTGATCCATTATAAGGATCTGACCTGGTGACACAAAAGACATCCCACCCTCTTCAAAGTCATAGTACCCTTGTCCATAACGAATTTTACCGTTAAACTTTGTTTTAAAAGATATTTTATAAAAATCCGATTTTGTCCCCTGCTGGAAAGCTTTTGGATCAAAGCTTACTTTATCATAATCAATAATAGTAATGAGAGGATGCAGGGGTGCAGATAATCCCATTGCCTCATGCAAAGCTGATAATGAACGGAAATGAACAGGTGAATGATTCGTTTTCATGATACAAAGATAAGATTGGGTTGTGACAACTGTTAGTCAGTAGGAAATTTTTAATAAATGGAAAGTGGAGAATTGAAAATTGAGAGTAATTACCTTAGAATTATTTACTTTTCATCTTTCATGTTTCATCTTCTAATTTCTAGCCTCTAATTTATCAAATACAAAACCGGATTTTATTTTCTGGACATGATTTTCGACTCCAATTGTATTCCGGTCATTATATAAAGCAATAGCATCCTTACCCGCAACATATCTCAGCTGATCTTTACCATCTGTAGCGGCCTCATAAATAACACTGGCAATATCTTCTGATTTCGAATAATTGGCAATTTGTTCCGGGCTGTAACCTTCCTGTACTTTTTCAGCCAATTGTTGATATGCTTTATGTTGAGCGGCATCTAATGAACGGCCAGCAAAATCAGTCTGAATTCCTCCTGGAGCGACCACTTTTACCTGAACCCCAAACTGAGCCAGTTCATAGCCCATGCTTTCCGAAAAACCATCCACAGCAAATTTGGTGGCACTATAGATAGAACATGTTGGAAATCCCATCAGTCCAAAACTGGAAGTAATATTGATCAACACACCCTCTTTTCTTTCTCTGAAATAAGGAGTGAAAGTTTTCGTAATACGAATCACCCCCATCAGGTTGGTGTCGATCTGTTTTTTGATCTGTTCGTCTGTAAAAGCTTCTAGTGGACCAACTAATCCATAACCTGCATTGTTAACAACGACATGGATTTGAGTTTCGGTAAGAACCCGTGCGATAGTTTCTTCTAACTCTTCTTTATTAGTAACATCCAACTTGATAACAGACACATTTTCCAAAGCTGTAAGTTCAGTCTCGCTTTCAGGATCTCTCATCGTGGCAATAACATTCCATCCGTGACTTTGAAATAGCTTGGCGGTAGCTTTTCCCAAACCTGACGATGCTCCGGTGATAAAAATTGTTTTTTGCATTGTTATAATTTTATACTACAAAGGTCTTCAGAAATTGAAAATTAAAAGTAGCCATATTGAGTATCGTTGTAGCTATTTTGACGAAATATCAGAAATGACTAGTTTAGCAAAAATAATCAGCCACTTATGAAATGGATCTTGCTCCTTCTTTTTACTCTACCTTTTAGCTCTGTTCAAGCTCAAAATATCTATTCTAAAGATTACGGAAACAAAGACAACCCACCTATTATCTTTATCCATGGTGGCCCCAGTGGCAATGCCACATTATTTGAAGCTACTACCGCTGAAGCTTTGGCTAATAAAGGATTTTATGTGATTGTTTATGACAGACGTGGTGAAGGACGTTCTAAAGATGACAATGCAACCATGACTTTTAAAGAAAGTTTCGATGACTTATTGCAGATTTATAAAACCTATAACCTCAAAAAAGCCAACATCCTCGGACATAGTTTCGGGGGGATCATAGCGACTTTATTTACCGATCAATATCCTCAGAAAGTCAGCTCACTGATGCTTGTCGGTGCTTTATTTTCCCAACAGGAAACCTATGATCATATTCTACATCAGGCTAAGGAAAAATTTAAAAACGATCCTTCAAAACTGAAGCAGATTAATGATATTGATAGTTTAAATAAAAACTCTGCCGAATACAGAAAAAGCTGTTATGATATAGCCAGTGAACTTAATTTTTTCACGATGCCCAATCAAACTCCAAAAAGTCAGCAGTTAAGGAATGACTATAACGCCAGCGATTTTTATAAAAATAATTTCCGCAATCCCAGTTCACCACTAAAGTTTTATAAAAATGAAGCTCAAAATAATCTAGACAATAAAGATATGTTGAAAAACATAAAAAAGAAAGGGGTTCCCATTTTTGCAATCTATGGAAAAGATGACGGGATATTCTCCGAGAAACAAATTAACGATCTTATACATATTACAGGAAAAGAAAATTTTAAACTCGTAGATAACTGCTCTCACTACCTGTTTGTTGATCAACAGGATGAATTTTTGAAATTTATTGTTCATCATAGGCATTAAAATTCTCTCATTGCATTTTAATAGACTAGTTTTGTAAAAGATGTCGGATCTAATAATACATAAGAAGATTTCCAAAGCAATCATAATGATGCTTGTTTTGATGTTTTCATTATCTCCATGCTCTGTTAAAAGAGATTTGCTTGGTATTTTTGACATCGAACATATCAGCTCTTTTAATAAAGTTAAAGTTACTGCGAGTCAGAGTTTCAGCTGTGACAGCGCAACGGAAACCTCATCAAAAAGAATTGTACTTTTAAAAGTAAATTCCAGATCTGGAAAAGATTTTACTTTTCAGTTTAATTCTGTTTTAAACTTTTCTAAAGAGGATAAAACATTCTGCAACCCATATTCCGGAGCAACTTCCGGAAGTAGCCCTCCAAAATATATTCTATTTAAACAATTGAAGTTAAACGTGGTTTAGACTAAGTTCAAAGATCATTTTTTAATTCAATTATTAAGTAAAATATACATTCAATGAAAAACAATACCAATCAGCCTGCTGATATGGCTGGTTTATATACATTATCTATCCGTATGGTTATCGGATGGACTTACTTTTCAGCCTTTTGGCGACGTCTGATTCTTGAAAATAAGCTCGATCCTGATGAAGGAGGATATATTGGAGAAAAATTCAATCACTTTCTTCCAAATGCCTTAGGAATCAAACCGGTCATAGAATATCTGATTACTCATCCCAATGCTTTACATACTTCCATGGTAACCTTTACAATCCTTGAAGCTATTGTCGGACTATTTATTATTTTAGGATCATTCACAAGATTAATGAGCATTGGAATCTTCGGTCTGGCTTTTGGAATTTTATTGGGCTCCGGCTGGCTTGGAACGACCTGCCTTGATGAATGGCAGATTGGTGTATTGGGAATTGCCGGTGGATTCACATTGTTTCTTACTGGTAGTGGACCATACTCAGTGGATCATTATTTTTTAAAGAACAAGGTTGGCTTTACCAATAAGAAATGGTTCCGATGGATTGGTTCCGGTAATTTTCCTATTAAAAACCCAAAAATCTTAGTATTGGTTACTTCCCTGTTTATTTTTGGAATGACTCTTTATACCAATCAATATTTTCATGGTGGGGTCTGGGGAACTTTGCACAATAAATCAGTGAAGCCAAAGATTGAAATCTCCAATCTCAATTTAATCCACTCTGATATAAATTTTGAAATTTATCGAACTGAGGGTGCTGATGTTTATGGTTCATTTCTTATCGGAATTCATATTATGGATAAGAACGGAACTGTCTTAAAAGCATTGGATCATCATGAGCTTTCGAAATTGAAATCAGAAAACATCAAAAATCACTATGTTGCCAAAGTAAAACCAGGCAAACACAGTTTGATCATTCCATTGGGAGCCAAAGCTGACTTACGCGTTAGCATTGAAGATATTCTCCATCAAAAAGATAAGATCTACAGTATAAAACTGATTGATATCAGTGGTATCGAATGGGTATCTAAACTTTAATTACTAATAAAAAAACCTCCGAAGATCTTCGGAGGTTTTTGATTAAATTTAGTGCATGGCTTCACTCAAATCTATTTTTTCTTTACTCTTTCTTTCTTTTACAAATAAGATAAACGGTATACAAATTAAGAAAGCGATTCCTAAATAAAGGAAAACATCCATATAAGATAGTACCGTTGCCTGTTTGGTTACTGAGAGATCAAGCATTTTATAGGCAGCATTTAATGCATTATCAGGAGTCATCCCTTTAGATATAAAACTGGCTTTCAGGGCAGCTAATCTTTGCTGTACCTCAAAACTGTCACTATCGAGATGGGTAATAAGGTTTACCCTGTATTTCTGACTCGCGTTAGCGATGAAGGTAGTAATAGCAGCAATCCCAAAAGATCCTCCTAACTGTCTCATCATCCCTGTAAATGCAGCTCCCTGTCCAATTTCCTGACCTTTTAATGTACTTAAGGACAAGGACGTAATGGGTATGAATAAAAGTCCTAATCCAGCTCCCCTCACGATCAACATCCAGAAGAATGCTTCTTTACTGGTATCCGGTGTAAGGATCTTATACCCCCAGAAACTGTAAACAAAGAATATAAATAGTCCCAATGATACCAGAATCTGCTGTTTGGCTCCTTTTGAAAGCAATTTACCAATAATAGGCATCATAAAAGCAGTTGTTAAAGCGGCCGGAATCATTAACGCACCCGACTGTAAAGCCGTCCATCCTAAAATACTCTGGGTATACAACGGTACAATAAACGTAGAACCATATAAACCAAATCCTAATACAAAGGACATAGCGGTTCCGATCCTCAGGTTACTGTTCTTTAAAACCCGTAATTCTACAATAGGATATTTACAGGTAAGTTCCCGCCAAAGGAATAGTATAAATCCTAATACTGCAGATACAGTAAAGGCTACGATCATTCCACTTGCAAACCAATCTTCTTCGTGTCCTCTTTCCAAAATAAACTGTAATGATCCTACCGTAACAGCTAACAGGGCAATTCCCAGCCAGTCGACATCAGACGCTTTTCGTTTCTCAGCAAATTTGGGACTTTTTACAAATTGTAAAGTCATCAAAGTTGCAGCAATACCAATTGGAATATTGATATAGAAAATATATGGCCAGCTAAAATTATCAACAATATATCCTCCCAATGGCGGACCCAAAGTCGGACCAATGATAACTCCTAATCCATATATCGCCTGAGCCATACTTCTTTTTTCAATTGGGTATGATTCTGTAATAATTGTTTGTGAGGTTACCAATAATGCTCCTCCTCCAATACCCTGGCATAATCTAAAAAAGACCAGTTCCCAGATATTGTCAGCATTTCCACATAAAAATGAAAATATGGTGAAAATAACAATAGAAGCAGCAAAATAATTTCTACGTCCGAACTGTTGTGAAAGCCAGCTGGTCATTGGTACGATAATTACGTTACCTATTGCATAAGCCGTAATTACCCAACCTACCTCTGAAAGTGTCGATCCCAGGTTACCCTTCATTTCATTCAAGGCAACGTTCACAATCGTGGAATCCACAATTTCAAGCAGAGCACAAAGAATAGCCGTAATCGTAATGATTACTCTCCGGGCTCCATATTCTACTAATGAATCTTGCATAGTAATTTTGTATGATGTACAATTGTATTCATGTAAAATCTAATAAGACTGATTTAAAGATTGAGATTTATTATTAAAATAAAGTCAATTAATCAATGGCTTTAGCCATCATTTAAATCATAAATACATTTTACATGAATACACTAATACATATTTTATTTTAACGAAACTTCAGCTTTCACATTCATTCCTGTTCTTAGTTTTTTAGCGATATTCGGATCTAGTTTTACAAAGTCAATTTTTATAGGAAGTCTTTGTACTACTTTTACGAAGTTACCACTTGCATTATCTGGAGGCAGGATAGAGAATGTAGCTCCTGTTGCTGGTGAAAAAGAGCTTACTACACCTTCAAACTCCTGGTCAGGGAAAGCATCAATTTCAATTTTCACTTTTTGTCCTTCCACCATTTTATCAACCTGAGTTTCTTTAAAGTTCGCTACCACCCACTTTTGGTCATTTTTCACGACACTGAATAATTGCGCTCCTGCCTGTAAATATTGTCCAACCTGAATAGGAACTTTTCCAACATATCCATCTTCTGAAGCTAGGATTATAGTGTATGATAAGTTTAATCTTGCATTTTCTACGTCTACCTGTCTTTGTTTAGCGACTGAACCTGCAACGCTTATTTGCTGAGAGCTCGCTTCTGTTTGAGAAGAAGCAATCCCTGTCTGCTGAGCGATCTGATTTCTTTGCTCTACTAAAACCTGTAATTGCTTGTCAGCAGATTGTTTTGCAGCCAAAGCCTGCTCGTATTGCTGTTCCGTAATAGAATGGTCTTTTACCAGATTAGCGTATCTTTTTAAATCTAAAGAAGTTTTCCACACATTTACTTTTGCTGCTTCGATCTGAGCATTCGCTGTTGCAACAGCTGCTTCTGAACTGCCAATATTTTTAGAAGTTGCAGTAGTTGAAGCCTGTGCAGTAGAAATATTACTTTTTGCGGTAGATAATGCTGCTTCAGCTTGTTCTAATGCCATTTTCTGATCTCTGCTATCTAAAATAACCAAAGTATCTCCTTTCTTTACAAACTGGTTATCTTTTACTTTAACCTCTGTTACATATCCTGAAACTTTAGAAATAACAGGACTCATATTGGAAGCAATTTGTGCATCGTCCGTTTCTTCGTGAATCTGCCCGTAAGAATAAGTTCTGTATCCGTAAATTCCACCTCCAATTAATACAACCGCTAAAATGATAGGAAAAACTAAACTTTTCTTCTTTTTTGGTTCTAAGTTCTCGATTTGTTCTGTTTTATTATTTTCCATTGTGGTATTATTCTTTTATTTAATAGTTAAAGTTCCTGTAGTTTGTAATAGTTTTCTGTAGGCTAATGCGGCATCTGCTTTTGCATTAATCACCCCAACATTTGCTGAAATCTGTGCGGCATCTGCATCCAGAAGCTCTGTCATTGTTGCTAAACCGTTATCAAACTTATTTTTAGTAATTCTATAGTTTTCATTCGCCTGAACAGCTGATTTTTCGAAAACAGCAATTCTTTGTTTTGAATAGTCTGTATTTTGATACTCTCTGTTTACATCAAGCTTAATATTATCATTTAAAAGTTCATTGCTTGCTTCCAATTGTTTTTCTCTGGCTTGAGACTGTCTCAATGATGAATTCTTCTTCCAGATATTAGCCAGATTATACTGAATTCCCACTCCAACATTTACCGCATTATAAACTGTTAAAAAATCAGGCGCATCTGCTGCAATATAACCACCTGTCAATGCAATTGTAGGTAAGTTCTCTGCTTTTGCCGCTTTGCTTCCAAGCTGTGCCGCTCTTCTTTGTTGACTTAGAGCCTGTAAATCTTTACGGTTTTGCTGAGCTTCAGTTAAATAATAATCTACAGGTTTAGCATCCTGAGCTTCATCTATATAATTAGGATCAACTTCAATGATTGTCGCTTCCGGAATTCCCAATAGTAAATCCATATTGATGTTGGCAATATTGTAATTATTTTTAGCCTCCAACAACTGTAATTCAATATTTGAAGTCTGAAGATTTGCCTTTAAACGGTCATTTCTTGCGATCAAACCATTATTTTCCATTTTTAGGAACGTTTCGTCCCTTTGGTTTGAGGCAGTAAGGTTTTCCTCTAAAACTTTAATAGATTGGTTTGCTTTAAACAGGTTATTATAAGCCTGTGCAACATTATAAGCAATTGCTATTTTATCGTTTTCAGTGCTTAATTTTGATGCTTCTACAAGGTATTTCGCAGATTCAATTCCATACTTTATTCTTCCTCCTGAATACAAAGGCATTGATAAATTGGCTTGACCTAAAAATACAGACTTCGGAGATGCCATACCTCCACCTCCAGATCCAGATTCATTTAAAAATTTCAAATCTACTTTTGCATTTGTCAAACGCATATACTGCCCCGAAAGTTTAAAATCAGGCAGTTGTTTGTTTTTTGCTTCCAAAAGATCTGCTGTAGCCTCTTCAATCTTAGCCGCATCGATCTTAAGATTCTTGCTGTTTTGGATTCCCAACTGAACAGCTTCATCGAGGCTGAGTTGTTTTTTCTCCTGAGCATTTGTGTTTGCAATTCCTATAAATAGAGAAAGTGCAATAATGGAATTATTTATTTTCTTCATAACCTAAAAGGTCTTTTAGTATATGTTTAATATGTTTATTAAGTTCTGCGTAATATTTTTTATCAAAAACTTCTTCATCTTCCGTGTCATTTAAGAATTCCTTATACATTTCCTTCCCATTAAATGCATAGAACAATGTTCCACTTACCGTTGCATGTAATAAATAAATAGGTGGATTTTTTGTAAAAATTCCTTTTCTCAATCCGCTTTCCAGTATTTGTGAATACGTAGAGATAAAGACCATTTTTGTTTGTTTAAGGAATTCTACAATCTGTGGATTTTCAGCATGTAATTGCTCCCGCTGCATAATTCTGTAAAAACATTTTTGATCTTTTATTTTCGCTGAAAACTTATCTACTATCTTCTCTATTTTCTCCCATTCATTGATGTCAGTTCTTTCCAGAATATCTTTCGAAAAAAACTGGCCTTCATTCATTCTGTATTCAACCAATTTCTCGTACAGTTTTTCTTTTGAACCAAAATAATAGGAAATCATGGAAATATTTACATTCGCTGCCTTAGAAATTTCTCTAGTAGAAGTTCCTTCAAAACCCTTTTCTGCGAAAAGTTTTTCTGCGGCAAATAATATATTTTCTTCTTTTGAAATCATGTCACTATTCATTTTTGAAGCCGCAAATTTACATAAGTTTTTCACAAAATCAAACGATTGATTGATTTTTTAATATGTTTTTAATTTCAGTTAATATAACTAACTGAAAATTAATACACTTTGGCTAATTAAAAATACTAAATTTCCATAAAAGGTTTAAATTTAATTTACAAATACGTGAATTAAATTTAAAATATTTAAACTAAAATCAGCAGGTCCGCTTGTGTCGGAAGAAAAAAATTATTCCGCTAAAAGATTAAATAAGATGAAAATTATAAAAATTCATTAGAAAGAAAAATATACTTGGGAAGGAATTAAATAATAAACTCCGGCAAATAGCCGGAGTTGAATATAATTAATGGTATCAGTTTAAGATCAATTGGTTACGATCATCTTTTTTGAATCTATGATCTTACCATTGGCAACAAGATTATAAATATAGGTTCCTGCTGTCAACGTACGTGCAGTAACACTGATTTGTTTTTCACCTTTTTTAATAGGAATAAGTTGCATTTGTCTCCCACTCAGATCATATATTCCTATCGCGGCATTTGTGTCACCTGCATTAAATCTGATCACCGTTTCCTGATTAAACGGATTAGGAGCATTTTGTTCCAGAGAGTAAGATGTGGATGTATTCACCATAGATGGAGAAGTATTTTTATTATCACCCATAGCATTCAGCTTTGCTTCTATTGCATCCATCTTAGCCTTCAGATCTTTAATTTCATTTTTCTGATCTTTTAATTCATTGATTAATAGTGGAATTATTTCAATATAATTAAGTGCATAATTTCCTTTTTCATCTATAGTAACTAAGTTTGGAAATTCCTTTTCAACTTCTTGAGCAATAAGACCAAAATGCAGTTTAGTATCAGCTTTACCTTCACCTTCTTTTTTAGGTTTAAAAGTATAAGAGTATGTATTAAGATTGAATAGATTACCCGGAATGTCTTTAAGAGGTTTAATATTATCCTTTAATCTTCTGTCGGAAGTTGAAATAAAAGACTGAGCTCTTGCCTCAAATGAAACCTGTAAACGTCCATCTACATAAAGTTCGTTATTTCCATTTCCCAAAACAGTAACCCCTCCGGTTGGAGAACCATTACCCCCATTCAGGAAATTTAAATAAGCCACTCCCCTAATTGAGTTGATGATCGTTCCGTTACCAAAACTCGGACTAGAGTACATGGCAATCCCTGAAGACCTTACATTACCCAAATTATCATTGTACATCATCCTGCTTTCATTTACGGTATTCGATAAAGACTGAAGCCCAAAAACGCCACCATAGCTCAGCCAGTTGATTAATACTGGATTTACCGGAGGTATTATATTCGTAACCTGGTTGTAGACTTCTATGATATTAGGAACATTAGTTCCGTTAAACA
Source organism: Chryseobacterium sp. FW101-FHT12H09 (assembly GCF_058790395.1). Lineage (NCBI taxonomy): Bacteria > Pseudomonadati > Bacteroidota > Flavobacteriia > Flavobacteriales > Weeksellaceae > Chryseobacterium > Chryseobacterium sp. FW101-FHT12H09. The sequence continues at coordinate 893,831 of NZ_JBYTCP010000003.1, forward strand.
CTCTGTATCCATGATTGATCTTTAATGCAGAAATAGTACTTCCTGAATTAATATCCAGTCTCGCCGTAGGAGCTGTGTTACCTATTCCTACTGCACCACCAGTTGTAGTTGGTATAGCTGTACCTGTCCACACGTTCTGTGCAGAAACAGAAAAAGTTGCGCCTAATACAAATAAAAGGCATAAAGAAGTTGTGATTTTTTTCATAGTATTAATTTTTAGTGATTGGATTTATCCATTTGTCAATAAAGATACTATCATGTAAAACTTTTCACATCCTTAAAAAAAGTAAGTGTAGCAATATTCTTAGTAAGTGTCACTATTTTATAATAAGTGTATGATTCTGACTCGTTTAAAAATAAAAAAGTCCGGTAAGATACCGGACTCTTTATTATGTAAATTGTTTTTGATATTATATACCTTTAACCACTGTGAAACTTCTATGTTGTTTTATGAATATACCTTGAAAGCTTGATCCCAAGGTCGGTCCATATAATTTTAGGATTTCCGTTTCGGGTGAGATGCAGATCAGCAGTGCTTATTTCTTCCAAGATACTTTCAATATTTGCTCCACTGATAAATTTGGAAAAACCTGTCCAATTGAAACCATTTGCATTAATTTTTTTATAAACCAGACTTTCCGATTGGTAATTTTGCAATAGAGCCAGCCTGAATATTTCAGAACAATAGTCTAAAAAGTTTTTTTGTTTCTCCCTATTCCATCCTGCAATTTCCCTTGCCCAAAGAATAATATTTTTAAGAAATTCAGGTTTCTTTTTTACCTGAAAAGCATCTCTCACCCACTGAATGAAAAGCCTTTCAAATTCTTCATTTTTATTCTCTGACTTTAAAAGCTTTATTGCATCATTAAGATTTCCTTGGGCTTCATGGACTATTTCTCTGGATTGATCATCTGAAACGGAAAAACTGTTCTTTAAATATGCTTCAATATCCGCATCATTAATCCGGGGAACTTCCACGATCTGCGTTCTGGAAAGTATGGTAGGTAAGATATCATTAGAACTTTCTGCCGTAAGGAGGATAATGGTTTTTGCAGGTGGTTCTTCTAAAAATTTCAAAAACTTATTGGACGCTGCAATGTTCATTTTGTCTGCCCTCCAGACAATTAGAATTTTAGTTCCACCTTCGAAACTCTTAAGAGAGAATTTCTGGTTTTGGTCATCTACTTCATCTGCAGAAATAAAAAGCTGCTTATTCTCTGAATCTAAAAATGCCGTCCAGTCATCATAGCTTGCATAGGGTGATGCAAGGATCATTTCTCTGAAATCCTCAAACTTATTTTTACTTAATGAATTTTTATTATCCGTATAAACAGGGAAACTAAAGTGGAGATCCAGGTGATTTAAATGTTCAACTTTTGAAGCAGCATGTTCATTTTCCCTTTGTAAGATCTCTTTTGCATAAGCCAATACAAGTGGGAATGTCCCATATCCCTCTTTTCCGACAAAAAGTTGGGCGTGGCTTACTCTGTTTTCTTTAATACTGTCTTTAAGAAGTTTTTTCAGGCTCTCTTGACCGGCAATGTTCTCCCAATTCATGCTCCAAAGATAAAAAATCTTCTTTCAATTTCCGGAAATTTAATACACCGTATTTGTTAAAAAAATAATCTCCGGATACGATTTTTTAAAACAAAGGATGTAATTATAGTCAGCATCAATAATCAATTTAAAAAAATTCATTTAATTAAATTGTATACAATTTAATTTTTAACAATACATTTGTTTAACAATTAAACAAAAAATAAATTCAACATTATGAAAGTATTATACAGTACAGCGGCTACAGCAACGGGAGGAAGAAATGGACATGTAAAAAGTGAAAACGGAGTTTTAGATCTTGAAGTAAGGATGCCAAAAGGCCTGGGTGGTGCTAACGAGGATTTTACAAATCCAGAAATGTTATTTGCAGCAGGGTATTCTGCGTGTTTTGACAGTGCTTTGAATTTGGTCATTAAACAAAGCAAAATAAAAACAGGCGAAACAAAGGTTACAGCCAAAGTAAGTCTTGGTCAATTGGAAAATGGTGGTTTTGGTCTTGCCGTAGATCTACATGCCAACATTCCTGAAGTATCTTTGGAAGAAGCACAATCCCTGATTGAAAAAGCACATCAGGTTTGCCCTTATTCCAATGCAACAAGGGGAAATATCGAAGTAAAATTAAGTGTTACAAATACCGAATCCTAAAATTAATCATAAAGCAATAATCTAAATATTAATTAAAAATCAATAATTTAGATAAAACTTTCAGCAACAATAAATAGGATCCAATAATATTAACAAGAAAAAAAATGACACCAGAACTAGACCAACACATCAGGAATGTATTTGAAAAACAAAAGGCATTTTTCAAGACGAACCAAACTAAAGATATTGAATTTAGAAAAGCGCAATTAAGCAAATTCCGTGACGTATTTCTAAGTCACACAGATGCTTTATGTGAAGCTCTAGATATTGACTTGGGTAAGAGCAGAAAAGAGGCAGAATATGTAGAAATTCAAATTGTATCAAGCGAACTGGATTATCTGTTAGAGAACATTGATGAATGGGCAAAACCTACTTTTGTAGAATCAAAACCACACCCATCAGGTGGTGAGATCGTGAGCAAAATAATGTATGAACCTTACGGTGTTAATTATATTATCGGTCCTTTCAATTATCCTGTTCAGCTTACTTTCAGCCCTTTGATCGGAGCATTGATCGCCGGAAATACGGCAATTATCAAACCCTCTGAAAATACACCTCACGTGGCTAAAGTAATTGAAGATATTGTAAACGAAGCTTTTGATGAATCATATGTAAAAGTGATCCAGGGAGCAATAGAAGAAAATACTTTATTATTAAGTCTTCCTTTTGATTACATATTCTTTACCGGAAGTCCAAACGTCGGTAAGATTGTAATGAAAGCAGCAGCAGAACAACTGATCCCACTAACTCTGGAATTGGGGGGCAAATCACCAACTATTGTTCATAAGGACGCTGATCTGGATAAAGCCGTGGCTAAGATTTCTTATGGAAAATGGATCAATTGTGGTCAAACCTGTGTAGCACCGGATTATATTTATATCCATGAATCCGTAAAAGATACATTTATCAGCAAGTTTACAGCCTATCTAAAGGCTACCTATCCTGATGGATCTCTGGGAAAAATAGGAAAGATTGTAAATCCAGGACAAATCAAACATTTAGCCAGCTATTTGGAAGCAGCTCCTGACAAAGTAATTTATGGTGGCAGATATAATCTTGATAACCGTCATTTTGAAGCTACACTAATGGATAATGTAACCTGGGATGATCAGGTGATGCAACAGGAAATCTTTGGCCCGATATTACCCATTATGACATATACGGATATTAATGTTGTTTTGGAAGAGATCAATAGCCGTCCAAAACCTTTAGCGCTGTATGTCTTTTCGGAAAGTCAGGAATTTGCAGATGATGTTTTGAACAGAACAACAAGTGGTGATGCTGAAATCAATAGTGCTATTATTCATGTTGGTTCACATTTTCTACCTTTTGGTGGTGTTGGAACCTCCGGAATGGGAAAATATCATGGGAAATTTAGCTTTTATGCCTTCAGCCATAGCAGATCTGTACTGCAGGTTAAATAAAAAATCCTTTATTTCTATAAATAAAATAAGATTTAAAGAGACAGTTTTCAATGATGAAAGCGGTCTCTTTTTTTATCTTTTAATGAAAAAGAAAACTTATAATAAAACCCCAGCTAACCGTCTAAATCATTATGCTAGTGAAAGATGTACCTTTCAATTTAATGAGTATATTTTATAATTACAAAAATAAGCAGCACTCCTTATATATTTAATTTTGTAATAAAAAATTCTGTTTAAGTTTAAAGATAATCTCCCTTAACAAACTTTAACCTCATGAAATTTTTACAATTCATTAATATTTAAGATATTTGCGCATTATTTTAAAAATAAAGAATGAAAAAAATCTTTGTACTATCATTCATTTCTGTTGGGTATTTCCTTAATGCGCAGAGTTTAAGCAATTCACCATATGCAACTTACGGAATCGGAGATGTAAAATATGATAATACGATTGAAACAGCTTCTATGGGTGGCATTTCAACGGCTTTTATAAGTGATTTCACTAGTAATTTCAACTTTGCCAATCCAGCAAATAATACGAATTTCGAACTTACGAGTATTAAGCTTGAAGCAACCAACGAAAACAACTATTTCAAAACGAATTATAACAATACGAAGTCTACCAAACATTCTACGTATTTATCTAATATTTCATTAGCATTTCCTATCTCTTCGAGGGTTAAAATGGGATTATCCTATCAGCCTTACAGTTCAAAGAGCTATGATATTCAAAATATAGAGAAACGACCTGATGGTGGCATTTATCAGAATAATTTTAAAGGAACCGGAACTTTAAATACTGCTCAGGTTGCCGTATCATATAAAGTAAACAATGAGTTTGCCCTAGGTTTAAGAGCTAACTATTATTTTGGAAACCTTTATGATACCAATGAATTTTCAAATCCATATCAGGTATCTAACCCAAATGCTCCTTATTCTGAGTTGATTAATGCTTATGAAACCAAAAACAGCATTAAAAATTTCAACTTTACATTAGGGGGGAGCTATCAACACCTAAATACCCGTACTGATAAAAAACTGACAATTGGTGCAACTACTACTTTTGGTAACACTAGTAATATGACCACTGATTATAAAAACAGTACTTACTTCTATTCAGCTGTGGATACTAAGGCTTATGAAACAATCATTGAGCAGAAAAGCACAAGTTCTAAAAATCTCTTACCGATACAAGCATCATTTGGGGTAGGATATGGAAGTGAAAACCAATGGTTCGTATCTGGTCAGTTAGACTATAAAAAAGGTGAAAGTATTTCCTATTTTGGGAAAACAGTAGATTTCGATGATACATACAGAATATCTGCCGGAGGATGGTATTTACCTAACTATAATAACTTCAGAAACTATTTCTCCAGAGTGGTATACCGATATGGAGCTTTCTATGAAAGAGGGGGTTTAAAAATAGGCAGTAATAACATCAACAAGTTTGGAATTTCTGCAGGGGTAATGCTTCCATTCAAAACAAGTAGTATCACAAGAATGAGTGGACTTGAATTAGGTGTAGAAGTTGGTAAACGTGGAACTTTAGATAACAACCTGATTAATCAGAATTTCATCAACCTAAGGGTAGGGTTCAATTTTGCTGACAAGTGGTTCAGAAAGAGTTTATACAACTAGAATGAAACTGTTTAAAAACTTATCATATAAAAAAAATATAGCATGCCTTTTTAGTTGTGCTATATTTTTTATATTGATATCCTGTGAAGAAGACCTTACAAAACGAAATGGCAGTCAAAGTAAGAATTTTCCATCACAGATCATTAATAATGCCAATATCATACAGAGAGATTCAGGATTTGTTACTTTAAAAGCACTAGCTCCCATTATTGAAAAATATGAGCTTATAGACAGTCCTTATGTTGTTGCCAGAAAAGGGATCAACATTGAATTTTTTGATAAGAAAAAGCCAAAAGTCCCTGGAAAGATCACCGCCAAATATGCCAGAATTTTTGAATATAAAAAATTCTATGAAGCGAAAGGTGATGTAAGAATTACGACCAATGAGGGGCAGAGATTTGCCATGCAAAGCATTTATTGGGATCAAAGAAAAAACCGCATTTACACCAAAGATACAGTATTTGTAACGATGGCAGATGGCTCTACACTTGTAGGAGCCAATGGAATGACCGCTAAAGACGATTTCTCTGAATATACTTTCTTCAACAATTCCGGAGATTTCAGTTCCAAACAACTATCAGAATCTAAAAAATAAATCTTTAATGATTCTACGAGCGTTAGGTCTAATGTCAGGCACCAGTTTAGACGGATTAGACATTTGTTTTGTACAATTCGAAAAACAGGATCAATGGAGCTTTCAGATCTTGAAAGCTGAAACCATTCCTTATCCTAAAAACTGGGCGGATAAACTTAGAAATTCCATTTATCTCTCAGCTGAAGAATTACTGGAACTAAATGCCGAATATGGTTTTTATCTGGGAAAATCAGTTCGTCGCTTCATTGATGCTTATCAACTAAAAAATATTGATGTCATCTCCTCTCATGGTCATACTGTTTTTCATCAGCCTCAAAAAAAAATTACGCTGCAAATTGGAGATGGAAGGGCTATAAAACTTGAGACAGGCCTCCCTGTCATCTATGATTTCAGAACCCAGGATGTCTTAATGGGTGGAAATGGTGCCCCACTCGTCCCTATTGGAGATGAACTACTCTTTTCTCACTATGATGCCTGTCTTAATTTGGGTGGGTTTTCAAATATCTCATTTAAATACAATAATAGACGAATAGCATTTGATGTTGTACCCGTAAATATTGTACTCAATAAATTAGTTCAGGAATTTGGTAAAGACTATGATGAAAATGGTGATCTTGCAAGAACAGGAACAATTAACGAAAAGTTACTTGACCGACTTGGTTCGCTTCATTTTTACAGACAGGGTCACCCAAAATCTTTGGGAATTGAATGGTGTAATGACCATATTTTCAACAGTTTTGAAAATATAAAGGCGATTGATCTTTTAGCAACCTTTACAGAACATATTGCCCAACAGATCTCAAATGTAATTAATGATAATGCCCTGAAGAACATTCTTTTTACTGGCGGTGGAACTTACAACACTTTTCTTATTGAAAAAATAAGAACGAAAACCAGCGCTGAGATTATTATCCCCGAAAAACAGATCATTGATTACAAAGAAGCATTAATCTTTGCCTTAATGGGTGCTTTAAAGCTCACTAATGATATTAATGTACTTTCCTCAGCTACTGGAAGCTATAGAGACCACAGTTCTGGGATTATCGCATAAAAAAACCTTCATTTCTGAAGGTTTAGTTATTATTTATAAGCTTCTATTTTATCCGTTAATGCATTAATGAAATTCTGTAGAGGCTTCTCTACCATCATTTTTATAAATGGATTGAATTTACCTTCAAAAAGCATTTGTACTTCTGTCTGGTTTTCATTGAGAGGATTTAAAGTGGCTGTTAATGAAAAATCCAGACTTGAACTTGCCGATTTTAAAACAGCTTTTTCATCTGTAACTTCATCTATCTTTAAAGCTATTTCCGGCATTCCCTGCAATCCGAATTTAAATCCATCTTCTCTGCTTTCAAACTTTTGAAGTCCGTCCGGCATAAATTCTTTATAGTTGTCAGGTGTTTTTAGCAGTTCCGCCAACTCTTTAGATGATTTATTGACAATAATTTTTCGTCCTTCTAAATTCATTTTTTATTTTTGTATTTAAATTCCTACAAATGTATAAAGTTTTTGTGAACGAAAAAAAATTATTGCTGTCTAAACAGTCTGAAAACCTGGAAAAAAATGTTAGGTATGAAAACTTCACAACTTTTGAAATCGCATTGGATCTTCTGGAAAATACATCTGTAAAAGAATTAAATGTATTTGGAGATGATATCGATACAATTTGGGAAGAATTTAAAAACCTTTTCAGGATTATAGAAGCGGCTGGCGGATTGGTAAATAATAGCAAGGGAGAGATTCTTTTTATCAAAAGACTCGGAAAATGGGATCTTCCCAAAGGTAAAATGGAAAAAGGAGAATCCAGAGAGGAATCTGCTGTAAGGGAAATTGAAGAGGAAACGGGACTAAAGGATGTTGAATTACTGGAGTTCATTAATACAACCTACCATATCTATGTAGAAAGAAATGGTGATAAGATCCTGAAGTGTACCCATTGGTTTGAAATGAGCTTTGATGGAGAAGATACCTCAAAGCCGCAGATCGAAGAAGGCATCACTGAAGTAGCCTGGAAAAACGCTTCTCAGATAGAAAATGAAGTTTTTCCAAACACCTTCAAAAACATTCAGCTGATTGTTAAAGAATTTCGGAATAGCAAGACTAAATAAAGTCTGCTGCCTTTTCCAGAGAAATGCCTCTTGATGCTTTTAATAGAATATTTTTTGATTGAATTCCATTTAGTTTTAAATATTCTATTAGCTCTTGGGTATTATTAAAAGATAATGTTACACTATTTACTTTCTTAAAGTTTCCACCTACTGTAATAATTTCATCAAAGCCTAGTTCCAATGCTTGTTTTAAAATATTCTGATGTTCGGCTTCACTCTCCACTCCTAATTCAAGCATATCTCCAATAATAATGGTTTTACTTCCTTCAAAAGTTACAAAGTTATGTAAGGAAGCTGTCATTGAACTCGGATTGGCATTATAAGTATCCAAAACCAATGTTCGCCCCTCCTTCTTTACAATCTGAGAACGCATATTAGTAGGCGTATAATTTTCAATAGCATGTTTTATTATTTCGATATCAATTCCAAAATGAAGTCCAAAACTTACTGCTGCACAAAGGTTCGTAAAATTATAATTTCCAGTAAGTTTAGAGAGAGCTTTTGTATTTTGATAAGACAGCCCAACACAATGATCTTCAGAATAAGCTTCAAAATAATAATCTGAAGTTGGTTTTCCAAAAGTTATTTTCGGTTCATAGCTTTCACTTTTACTCACCTGAATGTCATCATTCTCATTAATGATGATCGTCTTATTAGATTCTTTTAAGTAATCATATAATTCAGACTTTCCTATAATAACACCTTCGAAACCTCCGAAACCTTCTAAATGAGCCTTTCCGAAATTTGTGATATAACCATAATCAGGTTTTGATATAGAACACAGAAGTTCAATTTCCTTTTTGTGATTAGCACCCATTTCTATAACAGCCATCTCATGATCTGGCTTAATTGATAAAATCGTCAAGGGAACTCCGATATGATTATTCAGGTTACCATAGGTATACTGAACATTATACTTTTCAGACAGAACAGCATGGATCAACTCTTTTGTAGTCGTCTTACCGTTACTTCCGGTAAGCCCTATAATAGGTATATTTAACTGATCTCTATGATGTATAGCTAAAGCCTGTAAAAATTCTAATGTTGAAGGAACATAGAAAATATTTTTACCAATATCTTCGAAATCCTTAAGCTCAACAATAGCAGCCAGCGCTCCCATCGAAATAGCTTTTTCCGCTAACGTCGCTGCGTTGAAGTTCTCTCCCGAAAAAGCAAAGAAAATATCATTATTTTCTACTTTCCTACTATCAATCGTAACTTTATTGGCCTTCAAAAATAAAGGATAAAACTGTTCTGTATTCATAGTTCAAAAATAAAAAAACCTTCCAGTATTTAGGAAGGTTTTTTATATTATTTTTTTGATAAATATTATCTTCTAGTTCTACTCTTGTCAGCTGCTCTAGCATCTTGAGCAACACGGAATCCAATCCATCCAAAAGCTCTATTTTGATCTTTATATCTTCTTTGTCCCGGATCCAGCCAATAAGCTGTATCTTGCCAAGAACCTCCTTTAATTACTCTGATATCATTAGACATTGCAGATGTTCTGTCTTTAGTATCCTTCTGCATAATTACTTTTCCTGATCCGTCTACAATAAATCTCTGTTTTGGAGAATTATACATATCATAAGCTGTTGCAGAGTCTCCCGCTTTATAATAATCTAAAGAAGATTGTCTGTCACCATCTCTGTAGTTTCTGTAATCAGCGATAGTTTGTTTTTCAAACTGTCCTGGTAAACTTTTATATACTAATCTACCATCAGCTAAAGTATCATATTTTATTGAACCTTCATCTACCATTTTGTAAGTCCCGTCTCCGTTCTTTACAACAGCCTGAGGCATATTTCCTCTGTAGTAGTTGAAGTCACTGAAATCTTCGTCAATAACTGGTCTGTAAACATCGGCAACCCATTCAGATACGTTTCCATACATCCCATATACCCCAAGGTCATTAGATGGATATTGTCTAACATCTGAAGTTCTTGCTGAACCATCATTTTTCCAGCCTGCAATACCTGAATAATCACCTCTACCCATTTTGAAGTTCTCAAGGAACATCCCTCTGTCTCTTCCTTTAGTACCTCTCAATCTTTCGATTTCCGGTTTTTTACCTAGGTATTGGTTATATTCTCTATTTTTAGCCATACCAAGTGCTGCATATTCCCATTCAACTTCTGTAGGAAGTCTGAATTTCTGAACCATTGCAGAGTTTGGAGCTCTATTAGCAGAAAGCAATCTTTGGTTTGTTGTTTTTAAACCTGATTTTTGCTGCATTCTCTGTTCATTGATATACCCTTGCATTTCAGGATCATTCGCTTTGAATTTATCCATGTTAAATGCAGTTCCACCTTGATTATTGGATTCATTGATATACAAATCTTTAGCAATGATTCCTGCAGACATTAATGCTTTTTCATTAGCTCTGTCAGTTAACCACTCACAATATCTATTTGCTTGAGTCCAAGAAACACCTACTACCGGATAGTAATCAAATTCAGGAGAACGGAAATACGTCTCGTTGTAATCATTTCTAGATAGTTTGTTATCCCATAATAAGGTATCTGGTAAAGCACCATTATAGATTTCCTTAAAACTTGGATCACTAGGTGGGAATACATACTTCAACCATGTCAGGTATTCGCGGTATTCATAGTTAGTAATCTCTGTTTCACCGATAAAGAACGAACTTACCTGCATTCTGCGAGGTGAGTTATTCCAATCGTGCATTACATCATCTTTCACTAATCCCATTGTAAAAGTTCCACCTTCTACATATACCATCCCCGGCCAACCTTTCTGTTTTTGTTGCTTTCCTGCAAAAAACCAACCTTGTTTTTCGTTTGGCTTCCAACCCGTCTTACTGATAAATTTTTTAGTACCTCCACCTTTGTTGGTACCTGATCCACCACAACTGGTTAATGCAAGTGTAGAACTTAATGCTATTAATGAAAACAACTTTAGTTTTTTCATAGTCGATATAAATATTTTCAAAGTACAAAGAAAAAATAAATTATTCAATAAATCAAGTAAACATTTGATTTTTTTGAAAAACGTTAACAAATTAATTTTATTGTATCGCAATTTAATTATAAAATTTTCATTTATTTTGTAATTTAGAAATTTCAAAAACAAACATGAAACAATTAACTACGTTTTTACTCTTATTGACTTTTGTATCAACGCTTTATGCTCAAAAAATCAACATCGAATGGGATGGATCAAAAATTCAAGATTTTGGCGATACAAAAATCAATCTCCCTAATTTTAAAAATACAGGTTTTTCGTATGGCCAAAATAACATTTTTATAACAACCAAACAAAAAATAGGAGAAAAGCAGTTAAAGATTTCTAATTTAGTTTGGGAAACCGTTTCAAATAGAGATTTGTTTGAATTGGGTAAAAACGGAATCCCAGATTATGACATTACAAATGTTTCTTACTACTATTTTGAAGGGGAACAATATGCCGGTGTGAATGTCGGTTTATTTAAAAATGTAAAAGGGAGAATCCAGAGGCTTTCATCATTTGAAATTTCAGAAGGCAGTGCTTCGAACCAAATTATGAGTGCTGCTAAGGTTGGTACAAATAACAACCCTTTGTCGAGTGGTACTTTTTATAAAATTAAAGTTGACAAATCAGGTATTTTTAAAATCACGACACAGTTTTTAAGGGATAATGGCATTAATCCTTCATCTATAAATCCAAGAAATTTCAGAATCTATGGCAATGGAGGAATTATGCTTCCAGAATTTAATCAGGATGTAAAATATAGCGCTTTACAGGAAAATGCAATACAGGTAGTAGGAGAAAGTGATGGCACTTGGAATGATGAAGATTATGCATTGTTCTATGCTCAAGGTCCAAACGGATATAACCTTTACAATAAATCAAACGGTAATGGTATAAAAAGAGCTGATGAACGAAATGACAGAAGTGAGAATACAAAAAATATTTATGATGATTTTTCTTATTATTTTATCAACTTTGATAAAGGAGAAGGAAAAAGAGTTCAGCCTATAGATGCTAATCTTCCGGCAGCTTTAATTACGCGATTTGATAATTATCAGGTTATTAATAATGACCAAAAAAATATCATGAAAGTAGGAAGAGTATGGACTGAAGAAGCACCTTTCACTACTGACAAGACCGTTACGTTCAACCTCGCCTCACCTATTCAGGGTGCAGATAATATAAAATACCGAACAAAGATAATAGGGTATAAAACTCAGGGTAACAGTATTTCTTTTGATATCAACAATCAAAATGCGCAAACCTACTCAACCATTCCAACAGATCTGGATTATATACCATTTGTTTATACTGGGGACATCACTAATTTAAGTGGCAATCAGATCTCCTTTAATTACAAACCCAGCATTACGACCAATCCTAATGGATTATTTTACTTTGATTATGTAGAAGTACAATATAAAGAAGACCTAAAATATAATGGTTCCCAAATGAACTTTAGAGATTTCTCTCTTACCACAGGAACTAATACCAATTACGGCTTTAGCGTAAACAATGTTTCAGGATTGGAGCAAATTTGGGATGTTACGGATATTACCAATGCAAACAGAAGGGTAAACAAAGCAGCGGGTAGCGCGAATTTTAACTTTGGATATGTTACTGCTGATGTAAATTTCAACAACGAGTTTGTAGCCTTCAAAGCAGATGCTGCATACTCACCTCAATTTGTAGAGAGGATTGGAAATCAAAATCTCTCCGGATTACAAAATGTAGATTATTTGATAATTACGGTTCCGGAAATGATGTCACAGGCTCAAAGGTTAGCCAGCTATCATCAAACCAAGAATAATTTTAATGTTCAAATCGTAGATGCTAATAAAATCTATAATGAATTTGGTAGCGGAAGCAGAGATCTTACGGCCATCCGTGATTTTGTAACTAAATTAAATACTCCATCAGGAGCTTTAAAATATGTTTTTATTTTAGGAGATACTTCATATGATTATAAAAACAGGGTTCCTAATAATTCTAATGTCGTGTCAAGTTATCAAAGTGAGCAGTCTTCAGAATTCATTACCTCTTATGTAACTGATGATTATATTGTCATGACAAAACCTCAGACGTCGGCATCTATTCCAAGTAACCTTCCGGATCTTCCAGTAGGAAGAATTCCAGCGGCTAACATTACGGAAGCAACAGTTATGATAGATAAAACCCTTGCTTATTACAATTCATTACCAGGCCAATCCAGTCCATTTGGAGAATGGCGTATGAAACTTGATTTTGTTGTTGATGATGATACTGATAATGGGAGTCCGTTTCATAATGTAATGAACAGTACCTTAGAAACTATTTTTGAACAGGCTGGATCAAATAATCTTAAAGAATATAATGTAAGAAAACTGTATTTAGATGCCTTTCAGGCTCAAAGTACAGCGGGGGGGCGTAGATATCCACAAGTAAACCAGGCAATCTCCAACGATATTGGAAATACCATGTATCTCTTTTATTTCGGACATGGAGGGATCAGTGGCTGGGCCCAGGAAAGAGTTTTAACTCTGGATGAAATCAACAATGCCAATAACTTTTCGAATGTATACAGTAGATTTCCATTTGTATCCACAATAACGTGTGAATTTACATTATGGGATGAACCGGAAACATTTTCTGCCGGAGAACGTTTCCTTAAAATGAAACAAGGAGGCCCTGCAGCTATGATCACATCAAGCCGTGCTATCGGTGTAGATTATGGCCGTGATTTTACAAACCTATATACTCAGGATATTTTCAAATTAGTAAATGATGATTTTGAAACATTAGGACTGGCACATTTAAATGCTAAAAAACAAAAAGGTCCACAAACTGATCATTTAAAAGTAAATCTTCTTGGTGATCCCGCTATGAAATTAAGCAGGCCCAAAAGATTATTAGTTATTGATAATATTGACACCCCTGTACCAGGGCTGATCAGAGGATTAGATTTTGTAAAAGTGAAAGGACATATCAATAATGCAAATGGAACAGTTAACACTACATTCAACGGAAGAGTTGTAATTAACATTTTTGATAAAAGATTAAATAAAAAAACTTTAAATAACAGTGGAGCCTTAGATCCGATATTAAACTATACAGAAGAAGGAAGTGCTATTGTAAAAGCATCAGGAATGGCTGTCAACGGAGTTTTCAATGTCGAGTTTTATGTTCCAAAAGATATCAATTATGCAGTAGGTGAAGGAAGGATATTAGGATATGCCGATAATAAATCTACTGATGTCTTCAACAACCAGTCTGTACAGGTTGGAGATGTTAATCCAAACGGAATTAATGATAGTGAACCGCCAAAAGTAAAATTGTATATGAACAACACCAATTTTGCAGACGGAGGAATTACAGATCAAAATCCGATGTTGCTAGCTTGTGTAACTGATGATACAGGAATAAATTCTACAGGTGCTGGTATCGGTCATGATATTACTGTATATTTGGACGGACAAATTATTAACACTATCGTATTAAATGATTTTTACGCTTCGGGAGAAGGAAACGGATGTCTGAGCCCGAGTCTTGCAGATTACCAAAAAGGAAATGTAACCTACCCTTTCAGGAATTTAGCAGTAGGTCAACATCAATTATCATTTAAAGTTTGGGATATAAACAATAATTCTACGTCTGCAACGTTAAACTTTGAAGTTAAGGATGAGGCCGATCAGCATCTGGTAATTAACAGACCGCTTAACTGGCCAAATCCATTTACCAACAAAACCTATGTTCAATTTGAACATAATTGCGATGATATATTAAATGTAAATGTTCAAATCTATACAATAACAGGAAAATTAGTAAGAACATTATCTCAAGCAGTAGTTGCAGAACCCTTCTTACAGGGCTTTAGAACGCCAAGACAAGCAATTGAATGGGACGGAAGAGATGATTTTGGTTCAACTGTTGGGAAGGGAACGTATATTTTTAAGATATTTGCAAAAAGTCAAAATCAAGAAAAATGCAAAGGAAGTGCTACAGCTGTAGAAAAAATGGTACTTTTGAAGTAAAATAAAAGAAGTATAAATAACAATATTAATAAAAAACTGATAATATATAAAAGACAACATATGAATTTAACTACTAAACTGCTTTTAGGAATTGGTTTTACTGCTGGTTTTTTAGGCTATTCGCAAGATCTGAGTAAGGTAGGACCTGTATTAACCGGAGCTCCATTTCTAAGAATTGCGCCAGATGCGAGATCTGGAGGTATGGGTGATCAAGGTGTCGTTACCTCTCCGGATGCATTTTCTCAATTCTGGAATGCAGCGAAATACCCTTTTAGCAGAACTAGTTCTTCCGTAGGCCTTAACTACACCCCATACATGGGAAAACTGACTAATGATGTATTCTTATTATATGGAGCATTCCATAAATTTTTAGGTCAGGATGAAAGATCTACGATCTCGGCAAGTATTTATTACTTCAATATGGGTCAGGTGGATTTAACTCAATTAGTAGGTACTGAGGTAGCTTCTATGGGAACATCAAAACCTAATGAATTCTCTATTGATGTTGCCTACGCACTAAAACTTTCAGATTCTTATTCCATGGCTGTAACTGGTAGATTTATTCGTTCAGATTTAGCCGGAGGTTTCAATACAGATACTACTCTTAAGCCTGCAAACTCTTTTGCAGTAGACGTTTCAGGATACTATACTTCTCCAAGATTTTCAAGTTTCGGAGGTTATGATGGTAAATTGAATGCAGGTTTCACAATTCAGAACCTAGGTCCTAAACTGGACTATACAGGAAATGAAGAATCCAGATCTTATCTTCCTACTATGGCAAGATTAGGGGTTGGATATGATATGTATTTAGATGATGCCAATAAAATAGGATTAAGCGTAGAAGGTTCTAAGATCTTGGTTCCAGGTTCTGAATTTGTAGGAATGGATCCAAATACAAGACAGCCGATGTATGCTGTACCAAACGTAGGTCCAATTGCAGGTATCGGAAAATCTTTCAAAAATAAAAACAGCATTATGTATAGTGGTGCTTTAGAATATTCATATGATAATGCTTTTGCAGTAAGAACCGGATATTTCCGTGAAAGCGAAGAACAGGGAGCCAGACAATTTGCAACTGCAGGTGTTGGTTTGAAATACCGTTCTTTTGGACTTGACATCTCTTACTTAATCAATATGTCTAAAATTAATACAGCTTTAGATAATACACTTCGTTTCGGTTTAACCTGGAATATCGGAGATGAAACTTCTAATGTTGATTATTAAAAAAATATAATACATAAGTTTACAAAAGTCTCATATTTATGAGGCTTTTTTGTTTTCCAATAATTATTTTTGTAAAATGAACTATTCAGCGGAGCTAAAAAAATTTGTAACCAGTCAATATGTATATTCTGCCATCAGAATTACATTAGCCACTGTATTGCCTTGTTTAGTTCTTGCCCACTTCGGAATTTTAAAGGAATATTTCCTTTTTCCTCTTGGAACCAGCTTCGTAGCCCTTACTGATCAACCCGGACCTTTTATAAGAAGAAGAAATGCATTAACATTTGCTATTTTCTGTTTTGTACTCGTATCCCTTATTGCAAGTTTAGTGATGCATATAAAAGTTCTCGTTATCCTGGAGATCATTGTATTTGCAATGTTTTTCTCATTAATAGGAGTTTATGGACAGAGGCTGGCTGCCGTTGGTTCATTATCTTTGGTGGTGTTAGCTATCTTTATTGATGGACATCTCACGGGAAGTAATATTTTTAAAAGCCTTCTTATTTTTGCTTCGGGATGTATCTGGTTCTTACTGATATTCCTTATTGTTACTACCATACAACCCTATAAACTTGCCAGCCAGATGATTGGTGAAAACTATCTTCAACTGGCTGAGTTCTTAAAAATTAAGGCTAATTATTATCAGAAGAATCCCGATTTTGATAAACTTACAACACAGGTCATTGCTAAACAGATCGGAATTAAAAATCTTCAGGAAGAAACCAGAGAAACCGTTTTTAAAACCAGGACTATCGTTAATGAATCTACGACCACTAGTCGATTGCTAATGCTGATGTTCCTGAACTCAATGGACCTTCATGAAAAATTAATGACTTCTGAAAGTGACTATCAAAAGCTTCAGCAAAGTTTTGAAGACAGCATGATCCTGGTTAATATCCATGATTATCTCAATCTCCTTTCTGAAGAAATCACCAATATCGGAATCTCTCTTCAGCTTGGTACAAGAGCAAAGCCCATCTTTGATCTCGATATCGAATTAAAAAAACTGAATACCTTATATTTTGAGCTTAGAAATAAGCAGATCACACCAGGGAATCTTGAAAACTTTATGATCTTGCGTCAAATTCTAATGCGTATCAGTGAGATTACAAAAGAAATAAATGAGATCTATAAAGTCTTTTCGCAAGATGTAAAATTAGCAAAGAGTCTTTCAACCGGACTAGATTTAAAGAAATTTATGCCTAATGAAGAGAAACTTAATTTCAAGGTATTAAGAAATAATATTTCTCTTTCATCGTCTCAGTTCAGGCATGCTATACGGATTACAACAGCTTTATTAATTGGTTATCTTTTTTCATTATTCCAATTTTTAGGGATTGGACATACCTATTGGATATTAATCACAATTACCGCAATATTAAAGCCCGCCTACTCTATCACAAAACAGCGGAACGGACTTCGTTTGTATGGAACGATCGTTGGTGCTACCATTGCTTATGTGATATTGCACTTCGTTCATATTAATGCCATATTATTTGCTACACTTTTGGTGAGTATGATCCTTTGTTTCAGCTTATTAAAAGGGAGATATTTCTGGGCTGTCCTATTTATGACGATCTACGTTTTTATGAGTTTCAACTTTTTAAGTCCCGGGAAAGTAGATGTCATTTTTAAAGACAGAATTGTAGATACTATGATTGCAGGTATCATAGCATTTCTGGTTTCTTATGTTGTTCTTCCTGTTTGGGAACACACTCAGAACCTTGATCTGATGAAGAAATCTGCTGAAAGCAACCTTATCTATTTTCAAAGTGTCATTTCCAAATTTTTACAGGAAGATTTTGATCTTGAAGATTATAAAGTAAAACGTAAAAATGCAATCATTTCACTGGCCAATCTTTCTGATAATTTCCAAAGGATGATCTCTGAACCAAAAAACCAGCAGAAGAAACTGGAGGTTGTCCATCAGTTTGTGGCAACTTCACATCTTATTACTGCTTATACGGCTTCCCTATCTCAGTATTCTAAGAATGAGGAGAAATATCCTGAAATAGATGCCGAAAGCTGGAGCCGGAAAATAGAATCAGAAATGCATCAGACTTCTGCACTTCTTAATGGAGAAGAAATTAACGAAGTACTGAAAATGGACAGTCGTCTTGAGCCAGAAGATTCTTCTATTGACGATCTGATGTTAAAAAGAAAAAGTGAGCTTGAAGAAAATGAACCATCAAACTTGAATGATCCGAATAAAATATCTCATCTTACAGAACTGAAAAATATTCATGATGTTCTGGAACTTATTTATGATGTTGCTAAAGAACAGAGAAAAGTTATAGAAAAATATAAAAACGAATCTAAAACTACTCCTCCACAATCGTAAAACAATAATCATCAAAAAACTCTACTTTGGCTTTGAATTCATCTGAAAACTGATCATCATATACCCTACAGCTTATTTTGTGAAGATTTTTTAATTCAAAAGGTTTTACTTCATAATTCTTTTTCAGAGACCAGTATTTTGAATGGTGTATTTTGTACATACTTTCTTTCACACTCCAGATAATCGTATAATAAGTATCCGCTATATCTTCCGGTATGAAACCTCTTTCATTTTCATAGGTAAACTTATCAATGACCCTCATTATTTTAGGATTAAATTTCTCAATATCAATTCCAATTTTATTTTTTGAAATTGCAATCGCAGCAAAAGGAAATGAATGGGTAATAGAAATTTCTGCATCTTTAGGAGAGAGAAAAGGTTCTCTTTCGTTGTATAAAATCTTTGAACTGGGCTTCAATCCCTTTAAAAGTTTACGGACCATTAAAACCTCCAGGAGTTTCTTAGGGTGATAATCCTTTACTTTCTCAGCATTTTCAGGCTCTAAAAGTTCATTAATGCATAATTCTTCACTCTCATCATATTTCCATACAAGAATTGTAGCGGTATCATCTGAAAAATCTCGGTAAAGGGGCATTGTTTTTTATTTCGTAAAAGTAATGCAAAGATAACGATTCTAGAATCTCGAAATCATCGGAAATCAAAATATTAGAGTTCAACTTTTTACAACATAAAAAAGGCTCAATCTTCAGATTAAGCCTTTTTTTTATTTTGACTGGTGGTTAACATCATTTCGATGCTCAAGAATTTCTAAATTCTCATCAACAAAATAAGCACTTCCAAATCCATTAACATAAGAACCTTTAACAGGATGTAAAGCGATAAGAATAAAATCTTTCATTTCGGAAATAACATCAACCACTTTTCCATGATTTTCTTTTAATTTGGCAACAACACTATTCCACGTATCAGAATCTCTTTCTATTTGAGAAGTTGTTGCTTCAAGTGTTAAACGTTCACGGGCATAAATTTGTTTTGTTGCAGATTCATCTTCAATAAACATCATTGATGTTTTTCTTCCTTCAGCAAGATTTTTAGTATGTCTCGCCATAAAAGATACAAGAATATAGAATGTATTTTCCACCTGTATAAAAGGGGCATAGCTGGAATTAGGATTTCCCTCCGCATCTACAGTCGCTAAAATTACACTTTTAGTATTTGCTATCAATTCTTTCACTTTCGGAGTCAGAGGTTTTGCTTTTTTCTGAGCTTCATCCTGCGTATTTGTATGATTCATTGTATAAATTTATTTAAGCAAAAATAGGTTATTTAGAATAAATAAAGATAATTTAAAACTATGTATAATCTCATCAATCGAACTTGATCAGTTGTTTTTATATCTTAATTATTAATTGTAATTTTGCAGTTCGTTATCAATTGAATTTAAACTTATTCATTAACATATGAGTACTACAACACAATACATTCCTTATAAAGTTAAGGATATTTCTCTAGCAGAATGGGGAAGAAAAGAAATTACTCTTGCTGAGGCAGAAATGCCTGGTTTGATGTCTATTCGTGAAGAATACGGACCATCTCAACCTTTAAAAGGAGCAAGAATTGCAGGATGTCTTCATATGACAATCCAGACCGCTGTGCTTATCGAAACTCTTGTAGCTTTAGGTGCTGAAGTTACTTGGTCTTCATGTAATATTTTCTCTACACAAGATCATGCTGCTGCTGCTATTGCTGCTGCAGGAATTCCCGTTTATGCTTGGAAAGGTTTAAACGAAGAAGAATTCGACTGGTGTATTGAGCAGACTTTATTCTTTGGTGAAGATAGAAAGCCGTTAAATATGATTCTTGATGATGGTGGAGATTTAACAAACATGGTTTTTGATAAATACCCTGAATTCACAAAAGATATCAAAGGACTTTCTGAAGAAACAACAACAGGAGTACACAGATTATACGAAAGAATGAAAGCGGGAACTTTAGTAATGCCTGCAATCAATGTAAACGATTCCGTTACTAAATCTAAATTCGACAACAAATACGGATGTAAAGAATCTGCAGTAGATGCTGTAAGAAGAGCTACAGACCTTATGTTGGCTGGAAAAAGAGTTGTAGTTTGTGGCTATGGAGACGTAGGTAAAGGTACTGCTGCATCTTTCAGAGGCGCTGGTTCTATCGTTACTGTTACAGAGATCGATCCAATCTGTGCTTTACAGGCTGCAATGGACGGTTACGAAGTTAAAAGATTAGATACTGTTGTAGATAATGCAGATATCATCATCACAACGACTGGTAACTTTAACATTGTAAGAGGAGAGCATTTCCTTAAAATGAAGGATAAAGCTGTAGTTTGTAACATCGGTCACTTCGATAATGAAATCGATATGGCTTGGTTAAACAAAAACTATGGTCATACTAAATCAGAAGTTAAGCCACAGGTTGACATCTATACTTTAGAAGGTGGTAAAGAAATTATCATCCTTGCGGAAGGTAGATTGGTAAACTTAGGATGTGCTACAGGACACCCAAGTTTTGTAATGTCAAATTCTTTCTCTAACCAGACTTTAGCTCAAATCGAACTTTGGACTAACTCTGCAGCATATGGAAATGAAGTATATATGTTACCAAAACATTTAGATGAAAAAGTAGCTGCTTTACACCTTAAAAAACTAAGTGTAGAATTAGAAACTCTTTCTCCAGAACAGGCCGAATACATCGGTGTTGACGTAAAAGGGCCGTTCAAACCGGAATATTACAGATACTAAAATGTGATCCTGAATTTCACAAAGGATTTCAAAATAATAGAAACTCTCCATTTTTGGAGAGTTTTTCTTTTTAGAAGCTATTTCCCGCTATCTGCTCATACTTCTCGCTCTAATGCTTAATCCATTCCTGCTGTGGGGTAACCGCTTCTATCGGGGCTAATAATTATTACTTTTCAACCATAAAAAGGAATGTTTAAGGGTAATTAAAAAAAGTATATATTTGGCTCCCTAAACAAAACATTATAATTAATGAAAAAACAAAGAGTATCAAATGCATTCGTTGCAGCGTCATGGATAGCATTAGGAGCAGGAATGGTAGGCTTTATCGTAGGTCTTGCAAGAGCCGAAATGTTGCTTAATGAAAAAGGATATTATTTTACGATCCTTTTATATGGTCTATTCGCAGTAGTTTCTTTGCAGAAAGCCGTTCGTGATAAATTAGAAAATATCCCTGTAACGGATATCTATTATGGAATCTGTTGGTTTGCAACTTTATCTTCTATTGTATTATTAGCTATAGGCCTCTGGAACGCAACCATCCTTCCGAGTGAAAAAGGATTTTATGCTTTTGCATTCTTACTTGCCCTTTTCGGAGCTATTACCGTTCAGAAAAATACAAGAGATAATATGCTTCAGGAATAACGAACTCATCACATTTCAAAATCCGGATATTTTACCATTCAGGCTATAAAAGGCAAAAAAGAATAAAATAAATCAATTACAACAATAAACTCTTCAAAAATTTGGAGAGTTTTCTATTTTTATTATCTTTATTTCACAAAATATTGATATGTATAAAAGATTTTTACTCCTTATCCTTTTTTATTTTCAAATTACAAATGCTCAAAATGAATTTATTACAATCTGGAAGCCTAATGCTCCCGCCATTGTTCCCGATATAGACTTTATTGCCCCCCATCCTGCAGGCAACAATCAAATATGGTTTCCGGGAATTGGAGAAAACTACACCATCAGCTGGGAGGAAGTGGGTTACCCGCAACACAATGGAACCATTTCTAATGTGACCTCCACAAATCAGGTTTTCATTGATTTCGGAACAGCCTTAAATCCCAATCTTGCAGATGCTACCTATAAAGTAAAAGCAAGTAATGGAAATGGTATTTTTAAACAAATCAGATTTAGTGACCCTGAAATCTTAAACTTTCCGTCGGCATATCTTAGTATTTCCTGGCATAGTGTAGGAAGTATCGATAAAATCACAGAAATTGCTCAGTGGGGAAACATTAATTGGGTTTCAATGAATAATGCTTTTAGTAATTGCAGAAGGCTTCAGGTTACAGCAACCGATGTTCCGGATCTATCCAACGTAAACGATGTATCATTTATGTTCTATGGAAATTCAGATTTTAAGGGCCATCCTTCAATGACTACATGGGATACATCTGGTGTTCAAAAATTCACCTATATATTTGGCCACATTTCTTTTATTCCCGCTACCGCAGCAGTTGATACCTTTAACCTTCCAGTTGGCTCATGGGATATGTCTTCTGCAGAAGATATCAGTTATATGTTTTTCCACAGAAGATCATTTAATCAAAATTTAAACAGCTGGAATACCTCAAATGTCACAACAATGGCTCATACATTTGAAAATTGTTTCACTTTCAATCAACCTCTTGATAATTGGAATACTTCAAAGGTTACCGATATGGCTTATCTATTTCATTTTATTCCAGAATTTAATCAGCCAATTGGCAATTGGGATACTTCAAGTGTTACCAATTTTAGCCACATATTTCATCATTGTACCGCTTTCAACCAACCCCTTAATAACTGGAATACGAGTAAAGGAACCTCAATGGATATGTTATTTTCAGGTGCTTCCACATTTAATCAGCCCTTAGATACCTGGAAAACCAGCTTAGTAGGAACGATGCTTGCCATGTTTGATGGTGCTACAAATTTTGATCAATCTTTACAGACGTGGGATCTAAGCTCTTTAACTCTGGGAATGCAGATATTAGCAAATTCAGGATTAAAATGCGAAAATTACAGCAATACGCTTATAGGCTGGGCAAATAATCCTAGCACCCCGAACAATATTAATTTAGCCTCTACAGCACCTTTAATCTATTCACCAGATGTAATTCCTTACAGAAACATGCTCATTAATAAAGGCTGGGTTTTCAACGGTGATACTCCCGGATCGGAATGCAGAGTATTGGGTGTTTCAGCAAATAATCTCAACAACCCCTCTATCTATCCGAATCCGGCAACAGACTTTATTTATATCAAAAACATGAAAGGTTTTGATACTTACAAAATCTTTGATAAAAGTGGAAGAATTGTGCTTCAAAATCTGCTACGTGAGGAGAAAATAAATATCGCTTCTTTAATTAAAGGAAATTACATACTACACATCATTTCAAAAGATAAAATACAGTCTTTTAAATTTATTAAGAAATAATAATCCAATCCATCAATATGTATAAAAAGATTTTAGTTTTAAGCTTATTCTTCTTTCTGGGTCACATCATAAAGGCACAGGACGAATTTACCACCATATGGCAACCTAACATGCCAAATACAACACCACTTATTAATATCGATGCTCCTTATCCTGCAGGTCAAAATCAGATTTGGTTTCCAGGGATCGGTGAAAATTATACCATAAGCTGGGAAGAAGTAGGATATCCACAGCACAATGGTGTCATGAACAATGTAACCTCTGTAAAACAGGTACTCATTGACTTTGGAAATTCATTAAATTCTGATATCGCCAGCGCCACTTATCGCGTAAAAGTAAGTGATGGAAATGGTACTTTTAAGCAAATCAGATTTGGTGAATGTCAAATTATAAATGTGACAGATTCTTACGTTCTTATATGGAATATGTTTGGCAGCTCAGATAAAATTACAGAAATAGAAAAATGGGGAAATATTTCATGGACTTCTATGAATAGTGCATTTGTACATTGCAGATTACTGCAGCTTACCGCTCCCGATAGTCCAAACCTTAATAATGTAACGGATGTCTCATTCATGTTCTATGATGCCCATAATTTCTTAGGGGCAAGTTCTATGCAAAATTGGGATACTTCAGGTATTGAAAATTTTAAATTCATGTTTGCAAGAATGAATGACTACCCCCAGGCAATAGACCTCTTTAATTCTCCTTATTTAAATTCCTGGAATATGTCTTCAGCTAAAAACCTGAACAATATGTTTTCGGGAAGAAATGCATTTAATCAATCTCTAAATAATTGGGATACCTCTAAAGTGGAAGATATGGGCTGGATGTTTGCTGCATGTCTGAACTTCAATCAACGATTAGATAGCTGGAACACTTCGAAAGTAAAAGACATGTCCTTTATGTTTCATTTTATTCCGGTTTTTAATCAGGATATAGGCGGATGGAATACCTCAGCTGTAACTACTATGACCCATATGTTTCACGGATGCCTTGTCTTCAATCAGCCTCTTAACTGGAATACTTCACTGGTTACCAAAACTGATTTTATGTTTAATGGCTCTACTCTGTTTAATCAATCTTTGGGAAACTGGAATCTCAGCTCCCTATCTGAAGCTTCAGGAATGCTCACTAATACGGGACTCAGTTGTGACAATTACAGTAAGACTCTTTCCGGTTGGGCAGACAATCCTACTACTCCAAATAATATACCTCTCTCTTCAGTAGCTCCACTACAGTATGCCTCCAATGCCGTTGGTAAAAGAAATATTCTGATCGGTAAGGGTTGGAGCATGTCGGGAGATACAGCAGGCAACTGTTTATTATCAGTCTCTGATGTTCACACAGATGTTCAGAATTCATCCATATATCCTAATCCTGCGGAAGACAATCTGCATATCAGACATGTACATGACACCAAAAGCTATAAAATAATAGATACAAATGGCAGACTGATACAACAGAATGTTCTTAATACAGATATGATCAACGTGAGTTCCTTAACAAAAGGAAATTATATACTACAGATTACTACGAAAAATAAAACGGAATCGTTTAAGTTTATTAAAAAATAACATAAAGCCTCACTAATTAAGTGAGGCCTTTTTATTTAAATAATTTTTACTTATCGTATTGATTAGGATGCTGAGCTTTAATATCATCTACTGTTCCTAAAACTTTATCTTTTAAAGAATCTTGATATTGTTGTAGCCTTTGGGCAACCTGTTCATCACCACTACCTAAAATTTTAGCAGCTAGAATCCCTGCATTTAAAGCACCGTTTAGTGCTACAGTAGCGACAGGAATTCCACCTGGCATTTGAAGAATTGACAATACGGAATCCCATCCGTCAATTGAATTGCTGGAAAGAATAGGAACTCCGATTACAGGAAGCGTAGTGCAGCTCGCAACCATTCCGGGAAGATGAGCAGCTCCTCCAGCTCCGGCTATTATTACTTTTAGTCCTCTTTCTTTTGCTGTTTTAGCATAATCGAACATTCTTTCCGGTGTTCTGTGAGCCGAAACCACTGTAAGCTCATAAGGAATATTGAGGCTTTTCAGAAAATTTGCCGCTTGTTCCATGATCGGCAAGTCGCTTTGACTTCCCATAATAATTCCTACCATCTTCAATTTTATTAGATTTTCAAAGATAAAAATTAAAATCTGTTTTTTAAAATTACTGCTACCATGAAATCCAAACTGCTTCCTAATTGTTATTCTGGCGAAATAAAGAGGGTGACATCCCATTTGATTTTTTAAAGAATCTATTAAGATGACTCTTATCTGTAAAACCAAATTCATCTGCTATCTCATTAATCCTCATATCACTGTATTTCAACCGATTTTCAATGAGTTTCATTCTATATTGAGCAATATATTCAGTGAATGCTTTTCCAGTCTGATTTTTAAAGTAACGTCCAACATAAGTAACGGATATTCCAAAAACTTTACTGATATTATCAGCAGATAGCTTTTCAGGATGATAAATATTTTCATGGACATATTGAATAATATGAGCAGCTTTGTCATCTGTTTTTTCACCAACCTTAAGATTTGTTTTCTGCAAAAGATTACGGGAAACAATAACCAAAACGGAATGTACCAATAAATGGGTTACTTCACGTTCATAAATTCTCATCCCATCTTTTTCGAGCAACAGACTTTGCATAATATGTTCTATCATAAGGTTATCTCCTTTATGGTCAATAATACAACCCTGAAAACCATTTGCATTAAAAAAACGCTGTTCAATTTGCTGTAAAAAAGAAGAAGCCAACTGATTCGTACTAAAAAAAATACGATTAAACCTGATAAAAAACAATTGTGTTTTTGCTTTAAATCTAAAATAGTGGACATCATCCGGCATTAACAAAAAAAGATCTCCTTCCTTATAAGAAAACTTATTTCCATTAATGTTCTGAGTTCCGGTTCCTGACACAATATAAACCAGTTCAAAGAAACTAACCCCGTGCTCTCCTCTGGGGCAAGCATCCATTGGTTCTTTTAAATCAAGTTCAAAAGGTTCATTCAGATAATCTTTCTTCACAGCAACAATATACTCTTTAATGATGTAAAAATACAACATTTTAACCATATGAATTTTTCAACTTTGTATTATAATTAAATGATAATAACGAACAAAAAATCAACATTAAAAAATGAAAGCACAAGTATTAGAACAATTTGGAAAACCTTTGGTATTAAAAGAAATAAACAAACCGGAACCAAAAGACCATGAAGTTTTAGTTAAAATAAAAGCGAGTGGGCTTAACCCCTTAGATGTTAAAATAAAAAATGGACAGGCTGCTCATGCTGAAGCTGTCCTACCTATGATATTAAGCTTGGATATGGCCGGTGTTGTAGAGGAAGTAGGAAAAGATGTTCACAATTTTAAAGTAGGTGATGAGGTATTTGGTTTGGTAGGAGGGGTCTCGGATCTTCAGGGAACTTTAGCTGAATATATTGCAGCAGATGCTGACTTGCTGGCATTAAAACCAAAAAATATTTCATTCTACGAAGCTGCGGCAACACCTTTGGTATTTATCACAGCCTGGGAAGCATTGGTAGATCAGATGAATATTCAACAGAACCAAACTGTTTTAATTCATGGCGGTAGTGGTGGTGTAGGCCATGTAGCCATACAAATTGCAAAAGCAAAAGGAGCAAAAGTATATACCACTGTTGCACCCTATCAGGTTGAATCAATAAAAAAATATGGTGCTGAATCCATTGATTACCAAAGTTTATCCATAGAAGATTATGTAGAAACATATACCAATGGAGTTGGATTTGATGCTATTCTTGACACCGTTGGGGGCAATGTTCTTGAAAGTTCTTTTAAAGCTGTAAAAAGATATTCAGGGCACGTTGCAAGTATTTTAGGTTGGGGCAGTCAGAACCTCGCGCCACTTTCTTTCCGTAATGGAACCTATTCAGGAGTATTCTCTTTATACCCATTGTTATCCGGTAAAAGCAGAAAACACTTCGGAAAAATATTAAATGAAGCTGTTGAGCTTTTTGAACAAGAAAAACTAAAAATAATACTTCATCCGATCGCTTATACATTAGAAAACGCAAATGAAGCATATACCGATTTAGAAAATAAAAAAAACACAGGAAAATTGGTTATTGAAATTCATTAAATAGGGATTTCAATAAAAAAGATTAGCACGAAATTCAATTCAAAATAAATATCTTTGTGTTCCATTTCACATCTATATTTTGAAAGATTATAAACTCTTTTTTGCTATCGTTACAGTTGCTATTGTTTGGGGAACAACATTTTTGGCAATCCGGGTCGCCGTACAAACAATACCTGCCTGGTTCGTAGCAGGAATACGTCAGTTTTTGGCATCCCTTATCATGCTTTCGATCCTTCTTTACAGAAAAGAATTTAAATGGATAGGATGGAAAAATCTAAAATATCAGATTATTTTCTCTACATTAATGCTTGTGATTGCTAACGGGATGACCACTGTAGCTGAAGAAACGGTATCTAGCAGTCTTGCTTCATTAATAAGTGCCTCCTCTCCTATTCTTGTTTTTTTAGGCAGTGTCGCTATTGGCTTACAAAAGTTTAGCTTTAAAGCTTTTCTGGGTGTATTAATGTGTTTCGGCGGAATTCTTTTTATCTTTTGGGATGGTCTTAAAGATCTTGCTAATCCAGATTACAGAATGGGAATCCTCTTCCTGTTCTGTGCTATTTCCGGATGGGCCTCAGGTACTATTTTTACCAAGAAACTAAATATCCAAAGTGGAAATATTTCACTGAATCTCTTTTATCAGTTTGCCTTTGCCGGAATTATTCAGATTATTTTTGCTTTTTTATTTTCACAAGATTATAATTTTGGAAATTGGAGTATCAAAAGTATTTCAGCCATGCTTTATTTATCTGTTTTCGGTTCAGTAGCCGCATTTTTTGCTTTTCATTTTGCCCTTACCAGGGTTTCACCTGTTCAGGTTTCTATTCTGGCTTATTTTAATACGATCATCGCAATATTTTTAGGCTGGCTCATTCTTAATGAGAGTATTTCTTTTAAATTCATCATTGCTGCTGTTTTAATTATTTTCGGTGTCTTTATCATCAATTATAAACCCGAAATGTTTAAAAGACAAAAAATTCAGGATTCCTAAAGAATATTCCCCCAAGTCGAGACGTCTTTATTTTAGTTGACAAGAAAAGTATATCTTGAATTAGATTTTTATTTACAGTTCTTTTCAAGGGATATCTTTCTTTCGGGACTATCTATCGATTCCTATTCTCTCATGTATTATTGAGAAGATTTTCAATCAATTAACCTATATTGATAATATAATTTCAACCAGCTGACGCTATTATTTTTAGTTTATTTTCATTAAATTAGATCAGGTGAAAATCATGAATTTTGGCCTTTCATTTTATACCAACGAATCAATAATTAAACTAATTAAAAAACGGACCAGCCGAACACCGTATTTCAAAGTAGGCAACAAAAACACACTTAGATTATGCCCAATTTATTAAAATCATTTAGAAACTCAGTAAAACACTGGTATATCCCACTTATTTTAGGGATTCTCTTTATTGTCTGTGGAATTTATGTATTTTCATCTCCCGTTGAAACTTATTTAGCATTATCCGTTCTTTTCAGTGTATCGTTTATCGTCTCAGGAATTTCGGATATATTTTTCTCTCTTAATAACGCCAAATTTTTAAATGGATGGGGCTTATATCTGGTCACAGGGCTACTCTCCCTCATTATGGGAATCTATCTAGTTTCCTATCCTCATATTTCAATGAGCGTTCTTCCTTTTATAGTAGGATTTACCGTTATGTTCCGTTCTTTTCAGTTATTAGGAATTTCGTTTGACCTAAAAGATGCCCATGTACTTAAATGGGGAAACCTGGCTATTTTTAGTATTTTAGGTATTATATTATCTTTTATGCTTTTGGCTAACCCTATATTCTCTGGTATCTCACTAGTTGTTTTAACTGGTTTATCTTTCATTTTTGTAGGAATTGCTTCCGTAATCCTAGCATTCAATTTGAAGAAAATAAAAGACTACCCCAGCAAACTCAGCAGTGAATTGAAGGAAAAAATAGAATCGCTTCAAAATGAAATCAATGACAGAATGAAATAAAGAAGCTTAAAATAAAAAAAGACTGCTTTTCGGCAGTCTTTTATCTTTATCGTTAAGCAATCACTTTTACCATTCCTTTTATCATTATCAACTTTTCCATCAGTTCTTCTTTCGAGTCAGCCAGCACATTAATGTGTCCCATTTTCCTTCCTGATTTGGTCTCTGTTTTTCCATAAAGATGAACATAGGTTTTTGGAAGCTTTAAAACCTCATCCATTCCTTCATAGATCACTTTTCCAGCATAGCCTTCAGCTCCTACCAGATTGAGCATCCCACTATATCCAAAAGCATCCGTATCTGCTAAAGGTAAATTTTTAACCACCCGGTACATTTGTTCAAATTGTGAATTTGCATTTCCCTCCTGACTTTGATGTCCGGAATTATGTAATCTTGGTGCTGTTTCATTTACCCATACTTTGCCATCCTTATCTAAGAACAATTCTATAGCAAAAAGTCCTGGAGAATTAACAGCATTTAAAAATTTCTCAGTGATCAGATTAATCTGCCTTTCAATATCCTCGTTAAGAAAAACCGGGCAAATATTAAAATCTAACAGATTTAATTTCGGATCAGCAACCATCTCTGTAACCGGAAAAGTCTTGGTCTCTCCTTTTTCATTTCTGGCAACAATCACAGAAAGTTCTTTATCAATATCAACAAGACTTTCTATTACAGATGCCTCTTTCCATAAATGTTGATAATCTGCTTCTGTTTTAATGACCTGAACACCTTTTCCATCATAACCACCCGTATTCATTTTCTGAACAAAAGGTAATGACATCATAATTTTTTCATCACTATTCCATACCACCTGAAATTCGGGACTTGGAATATCGTGAGCTTTATAAAATTCCTTCTGAAGAATTTTCTGTTGAATGGTTTTAATGATTTTAGAATTCGGAACGACTTTTACCCCTTGGTTTTCAAGCTCTGCCAATGCCTCAGCATTTACATGTTCAATTTCTATTGTGACAACGTCTTTATCCTTACCAAAATTC
The DNA here is from genome assembly GCF_058790395.1 of Chryseobacterium sp. FW101-FHT12H09. Classification (NCBI taxonomy): domain Bacteria; kingdom Pseudomonadati; phylum Bacteroidota; class Flavobacteriia; order Flavobacteriales; family Weeksellaceae; genus Chryseobacterium; species Chryseobacterium sp. FW101-FHT12H09. The sequence goes on from NZ_JBYTCP010000003.1 coordinate 924,633, forward strand.
AGGACTGTTTCATAATCATTGAAATCTCCCTGTGTAAAATTCGAAATATTGTGACAAGGTGCATCAGAAGCAGGATCCAGAGTATAAAAGTCATCGTCATAATTCAGTGCACTCTGTATCAACATTCTTCCGAGTTGTCCACCTCCTAAAATTCCTATTTTCATTCTATTTTAATTAGATATATTCAATTAAGTATTAATAATCGTTCACCATTTATAATGATAATAGTACGATACATATTCGTCTGTTTAAGACTTTGCAAAGATAAAAATTTTATATCCTACTACCTAAATTTTCACTTTATTCAAATATACTTTAAAATAAGAGGGCCGGCTTGAAAAGCCGGCCCTCTTATTAGGTTATACTTTATCTATTTTCAGATATCCCAGTCCCATTGGATTTTTCTGATCTTCCGTATCTGATTTCTCTAAAACAATAGAATATTTTTCTTTCATTTTTTGTGGAAGAATATCATTGACATTAAAAATATCATCAATATCTACTCCGTGCTTATCATCAACATGGCTTACTGCACCTTCAAACCCCATTGTCTTATAAAACTCTGTATCTTTTACTCTTTTCACAATCTCCCCCATTGATCGTCCTACCATCAGGTGCTGCTCATGAAACTCTTCGAAAAAGCCTTTTTTATATCCACCCAGGTTTATAAAGTATAATTGATTTTCAGAAACAGAGTCTCTTTTTTCAACAATTTTCACTTCATATCCGTCTGCAAACTTCACTTCCTGATGACAGTCAATATGTATTTTACCATCAGCCTCTTTCCAGAAATCCTTCATATCCGGAACGAGGTCTTTTAAACTTTCTGCTATACCAAAGAATACATCGTGCTGTTCAATATTCCTTCCTGGAGGTGTAGCACCAAGGATAACATAGAATAATTTCATTTCCATTTTTTTATTCACACAAAAATACGTCAAATTTATCTTTTTGAAAGTTTGGCAGAAAACGGCAATAGTTTTATATTTGTATTCATGTCAGAAATCATTATTCTCTTTCTTGGAGCAATTTCGGCCGGCCTGTTAGGCTCGCTTACCGGTTTAGGAGGAGGAGTTATCATTATCCCTTTGTTGACACTGGGTTTCGGTGTTCCTATGCATTACGCAATCGGAGCTTCTTTAATATCTGTAGTCGGTACTTCCTCTGGAGCTGCTGTAGCTTTCGTTAAAGAAGGTTTTACCAATATGAGAATTGGAATGTTCCTTGAAATTGCCACTACGGCCGGAGCCATCGTTGGAGCTCTTGTTTCAGGAATTCTTAATCCCAATACCATCGGAATTATTTTCGCCAGTATCCTTCTGCTTACTGTAATTCTTAATATTAAAGGAAAACCTGATCATCAGGAACCTTTGATAAAAGGAAGCTTAGAAGATAAACTTAAGTTGTATGGAACTTTCCCCGATAAAGGGGTAATTAAAAATTATTCAGCGAGAAATACTATTCCTGGATTTTTTATGATGATGTTTGCCGGTGCAATGTCTGGGCTTTTAGGAATTGGTTCAGGTGCATTGAAAGTATTGGCAATGGATAATATGATGAAACTGCCTTTCAAAGTTTCAACTACGACCAGTAACTTTATGATTGGGGTAACTGCTGTAGCCAGTTCTTTAATTTATTTTCAGAGAGGTGAAATTATCCCTGTTATTGTAGCTCCTGTGTTAGTAGGTGTTGTAGTAGGAAGTTTTATAGGATCTAAAACATTAATGGTTTCTAAAACAAAAAAATTAAAAGTATTTTTTGCTATTGTAATTACTATCCTTTCACTTTATATGATGTATAACGGTATAAATCAAAGTTTCCGATGAGAAAGAATTTCACAGATGTTGATTTGAACCGTTCGGTAGGAAACCTTTTAAGACTTGGGGTTATTCTATCCGTAATTATATCTCTTATAGGATTTATAAAATTATTCCTTGAAGGCTTTAAAATGCCTAAAAACTATTCCTCTTTAGAAACAGGATCTTCTTCAGAAAAAGTATGGAGTCAGCTTTGGGATTCTTTATGCAAAGGCGAAGGCATGGCTATTATCCAGCTTGGGATTCTTGTGCTAATCTTCACTCCTTTAATGAGAATTGTTTTTGCATTGATAGGTTATCTAAAAGAAAAAGATTACGTTTATGTCGTAATCTCATCTATTGTTTTAGCCATTATGGCAATCAGTTTCTTTACAGGTTATGCTCACTAAATTTTACATTTCATAAAATTCCAGAGGAAGTTGGTCCGGATCCTGGGTAAAGAAAAATTCTTTCCCTGTAAATTCATCAATACGAATTTCCTCACAATTGAGACCTTTTTCAATGAGCTCCTGACGTTTCTTATTAACGTTCTCTACAGAAAACGCAAGATGCCTTAATCCACATGATTCAGGGCGTGATGGCCTTTTTGGCGGATCAGGAAATGAGAAAAGCTCTATGATATAATGATCTCCAATAGCAAGATCCAATTTATAAGACTGCCTTTCTTCACGGTATACTTCGCGTATCATATTCAATCCTAAAATCTCTGTATAAAATTTCTTTGAAACATCGTAATTCGAGCCGATAATAGCTATATGGTGAATTTTCATTTTTAAATTATTTGATATTTTCACAATTCTCCTTCCTTCTTGTATCAATAATATACTGAATTTTCCACTTATCATTCTGTTTTACCAATTGAAAACTATTGGCTCCACAATGTGAAAATTTCCCTTTATAATAAAACTGATATGGAGTGAATACACTCGCCAGTTCTCCATCAACATTAATAGATTTTACAATTATCCTCTCATCAAGGTCACCTTTTGAAGCTTTAGAGATCGTAGATATAAAATCATTAATACTATCTGTTTTTACAACCCCACCCTTTGTGATAGTCTGTAGAACTGCGGTTTCAGCAAAAGTTGATTTTAGTAAATCCGGATCCGCATTTTTCATCGCTGAAAAAAGATCCCGGATAGGTTTTTCAATTTCCTTATTTTCAGATCCCTGCCCAAAACAGAAAGAACTAAAAAACAAAGCAATAACAAGTATTCTATTGATCATATTTTCTCATAGTTTAATTGATTAAAAATAAGAAAAATACCTTTTAAACAAACCTGATTTAAACTAAAAAAAAGCCAATTTAATTTGAATTCTTGTAAAAATAAGCTACTTTTATCAACCTATTTTAAGAGATATGTGGAGTGCTTACCTGATTTTAATTGGTTTACTGATCCTGTTAACATTATTACCCAAAATTCAAAATCAGCATTGGATATTTCGGGTTCCTGAATTTGGGAAAATTCAAATCACATATTTTATTGTTATTACCTTCATTTTAGGCTTTTTCTTGGAGTCTTCTGAAAAATTTTGGTATTTTCAGAGTGCCCTATTAATTCTATTTGTTCATCATGGTTCTATTCTTGTAAAATACACTCCGCTCTATAAGGTTAAAAAACATCGTCAACATAATCATTCGTCCCAAAAAATACATTTTGTTTCTGCCAATGTTTATCAGTTCAACACTGATTACAATAGATTCGTTGAACTTATTGAAAAAAGCAAACCGGAGATATTCATGACTATGGAAAGCAATGGTGGTTGGGAGAAAGCATTAAGAATTCTCGAAAAAGATTATCCTTACACTCATAAAGTGACTTTAGAAAACACTTATGGGATGCATTTTTATTCTAAAATCAAAATCAAAAATGCTGTAACACATTATTTCGTTGCTGATGATATTCCAAGCATTGAAATATCCTTGGAAACCGAAGATGGCTTTTCTTTTGTCTTTTTTGGAGTTCATCCACCACCGCCAAGTCCTACGGAAGAAGAAACATCAAAAGAAAGAGATGGTGATCTTTTAAGTATTGCAAAACGAGTAAAAGACATCAAAATTCCAGTTATTGTTGTTGGTGATTTCAATAATGTTGCCTGGTCAAAATCATCTATATTATTCAGAAAAACCAGTCACCTTATCGATCCAAGAATCGGACGTGCCTTTGTTTCTACCTTTCATGCAAAATATCGTTTATTAAGATTTCCGATCGACTTAATGTTTCACAGTGAAGACATTTTTATTAAAGATCTTAAAACCCTGGAAAATTTTGGTTCAGATCATTTACCAGTCTATTGTGAGTTTTTTATAGATCATCATAATGACGGGCAGGAGGAAAGAATTGAAGATGCGACTTTAGAAGAAAAAGCGGAAGCAGAAGAAATGATTCAGGAAGGAAAAAAAGAAGATGGCGAGCGTGATGCTGTGGTTACAGAAGATTAATTTGCTTTTTCAGTGAACAGCTCCTATTGATCGTACATTTTATTATTACCTATTCGAAACACGATAAGAATTTTCGGAACTTTTTGGTGTCAAAAAAGGATCCATAAAAAAACAGAATTTATCCCTTTTTTTATGGTTGGAAACCAAGATATTCGAACCAAAAAACACTTTAACTTCACAAAAAAACGGGCTAAAGCCCGTTTGTATTATTTTTTATGTCATTAAAATTTCATTATATCTTTCACTACCCCATTTTTTTGAGTGTGCTGTAATAACTCTGCTTCAATAAAACTTTTTATTTTTTCTTCAGAACCATCATTTGGAAATAGAAGGTGGACATTTGCCCCTGCATCCAAAGTAAAGAATAATGGTAGTTTCGTGTCTTTTCTAAAATCCCAGATCTTGTTAATTACTTCCATAGTTCCTGCCTTCATCAAAATAAATGCAGGATCACTCATCATCATCATTGCATGAAGAGTTAATGCTTCATGTTCTACTAATTTAATAAAGCTTTCAAGATTACCACTTTTAAGTATTGCCTTCATCGGAATAAAGTTTTCTCTGGCCTCTTGAAATCTTCTTTCGGCATAAGGATTTGTAGTCATCAAACCATGCCCTACTGTTGAGGATACACTTTTCTGACCTTCATGGATCAATAAAACCCAGTCATTGAAATCCTTAAAAATCTCGTGAACTTCAGTATTTGGATATTGCACAGCAAATAAATCTGAACTTCCTGAAACCTCATCAGAATCTCCCCAAACCACTAATCCATTGTACAGACTTCTGCATGCACTTCCACTTCCCAACCTTGCCAAAAATGATGCTTTTCGTAGGGAGTCTTCCTGAGAAATATTTCCTGAAAAAGTTTCCTCCAGCTTCATCAGACATTTTGCAATAGCTCCAAACCCAGAAGCTGAACTTGCAATACCAGAGCTGTGTGGAAATGTATTTTCTGTTTTAATACTATATTTTCCTTTTAAAATCCAAGGTAAATATTGTTCTATATTTTTAAAGTATTTTTCTATTTTTTCAGCAAACTTTACTTCTTCAATTCCCGACAAAAAAGTTTGTACAGAGAAAGCTTCATCAGCCAGAAATTCTATGGTCGTATTTGTTTTACAATGATTAAGAGTATAGCTGATACTTGGGTTTGCAGGAATCTGATTTGCATATTTCCCCCAATATTTAATCAGTGCAATATTTGATGGACAGCTTTCTGAAACCATCTGCGAATGAATTGTATAATTTTCTTTTCCTAGAAATTCTTGTGTTGTCATAATTTAATTTAAATGTGCCATATCATTTCAATAAAAATCATCGAATGGTGGCTACCTACTAATACATCTTCTCAATAATATCTTCATATCTCTTCAGAACTACATTTCTCTTGATCTTCAAAGTAGGAGTGATTTCCCCCGTGTTAATATCAAATTCTGCAGGCATAAGGGTGAATTTTTTCACCTTCTCGAAATCTGCCAGATGCTCCTGTAGTTCTTTTATTTTATTTTTATAAAGATCGATAATTTCTTCTTTTTTAACAATTTCTTCCCAACTGGTAAATGGAATATTATTTTTCTTGATATAGTCTTCTAAAAATTCAAAATTAGGAACTATTAAGGCTGAAACAAACTGTCTTCCTTCAGCAATCAATACAATCTGCTGGATATAATTATTATTGGTCAGCAAATTCTCAATCTGTTGTGGGGCAATATATTTCCCATTGGAAGTTTTCATGAGATCCTTGATCCTATCTGTAATGATCAGATTTCCGTTATCATCAAATTTTCCAGCATCCCCGGTTTTAAACCACCCATCTTCCGTAAATACCGCTTTCGTTTCTTCAGGTTTATTATAGTAGCCTTTCATAATCCCATTTCCTCTGGCCTGAATTTCATCATTATCGCTAATTCGAACCTCAACTCCGGGTAAGGGTTTCCCACTGGTAGCATGTTCAAAATGAGTTAAGGGAAAAAGAGTTAACGTAGCTGTAGTTTCAGTAAGACCATATCCTACTGTCACATGGATTCCTACAGATTCAAAGAATCGGGTCACTTCAGGAGATAAAGAAGCTCCGCCACAAGGTAAAAACCATAATCGTCCACCCATTTTCTCTTTGATCTTACTAAAGACCAACATATTGGCAATGGATTCTTTAATTTTCAATCCAAATGGAGCAGGATGATCATTTCTTCTTAATTCGGCTGTTTGTTTACCAACTTCTAAAGCCCAATTAAAGATCTTTTTCTTAAATGGTGAGCTTTCTGCTGCCATATCATTTACTCCAGCATAAATCTTCTGGAAAAATCTTGGAACCGCACACATCATTGTTGGCTTTATTTCCACCAGGGCTTTAGCAATATTTTTAGGATCTTCTAAAAAATAAACCCTTGCCCCTCCATACAATGAAAGTAAGCTCCAGCTTCTTTCAAAAACGTGGCTTAATGGTAAAAATGCCAGTGAAAGTTCTTCTTCGAAATTTTTAAACTTAAAAAACTCAAAGTGGGCATCAAAAGCCTTTACAAAATTACCGTGTGTAAGCATTACACCTTTAGGAGTTCCAGTGGTTCCGGAAGTATAAATCAATGTAGCTACATCTTCATATTCCTTTTTAGAGATTTCCAATTCTGGAGACGCCTTTGCAATAAAGTCTTCCAAATAAGATGCATTTTCTTTTTTTATCCAGACTGCTTTTTTAGTGACAACAATGGTCTGAAGATCATTATCCTCTTTACTTAACAGTTCAAAACAAGCATCATACTGAGCCTGATCTCCTACTAAAACAGCTTTAGCCTGAGAATCCCTGATAATATATTCCGCCTGTTCTGCATTGTTGGTAGAATAAATTGGTACCGTAATGGCTCCGATAGACAATGAAGCCAGATCAAACATCATCCATTCAGCAGAATTGTCTGAATAAATAGCCACTTTATCATTTTCCTGGATTCCTGCATTTTTAAGCGCATTGGCAGTTTTAAAAATCATTTCGCTGAATTTTTTCCAGCTAAGTTCTTTCCAAACCTCTTTACTTTTAAAACCAATTGCTGACTTTAAAGGATGCTTTTCTATATTTTTACTGATAATAGCCTCTGCAAGATTCATTTATTTATTCAGCTTTTTGTCGTTAATGTAATTATTGAGATGAAAATCAATACTATCTTTTACGGGAATGAATTGATAATTCAACTTTTCTTTAATTCTTTGACTGGAAATGGTGTTGAATGAAGTGATAGATTCAATATTAGATTTTGTAACCATCTTTAATTTAGGAATCAACCAACCAAAGAGTATATTGGCTGTTCTTCCGGCATTAAGCTCTGCTTGGGATAAAATCCGGGCGTCTTTTAATCCTAGTTTTTTACGGATATAATTACCTACTTCTGCATATCTTTTATTTTCAGAGACCAAGATAAAACGTTCACCAAAAATGTTATTCTCCATAAGTTCTATAGAGATCCTGGCAACGTCCCGAACATCAACGTATGATGAACCACCAGAAAATGTAAAATTATTTTTCTCAAAAGTTGAAAAAAGCTCACCACTGCTTTGAGTCCAGTTTCCACTGCCTATGATAATAGCCGGATTGATGATGATCGTATTTAAACCTTCCGCTGAAGCTCTCCATACTTCCATTTCTGATAAATGCTTAGAAATGGCGTATGCAGGATGATCAATTTTTGGATTAAAATCAGAATCTTCGTCAAGCTCTCCTTTTTCATTGAAGCCGTCTAAAACAGCCACAGAGCTTACATGTAGAAATTTTGTTACCTGAGAACCTTCACAGGCAAATAAAAGACGTTCAGTACCTTTGATATTTGTATGGTACATCTCCTTTCCATCTTGTGGATGAAAACTTACTTTTGCGGCGCAGTGATACACTTCATCTACTCCTTTCAAAGCATTTTCCAGTGAATTGATATCGTCAAAATCAACATCTATCCATTCGATCTTGTTAAAAAAATCATCTGGATTTTCAGTATAAAACTGATACGAATGTCTTACTTCGTTTAAATTACTTGTGGGTCTTTTGGCGCCTCGTACATTTTTACCTCTCTTAAGAAGTTCTAAAATAATTACGCGGCCCAAAATTCCGGTTGCTCCCGTTACAAAAACCATCAATTATATTCCTACTTGATTGTTGACTAAATTATGATAATATTTTTGATTCAGCAATTCTCAGCTGCATCCTAAAAATGTGAAAAAATACTTTTGCAAATTTGCGATTTTTAAAGCACAATTCAGCTTAATTTCATCAATATTATCAGTTTAAATATATTCTTAGAATAGTTATTGTAACGGAAAACCGGCTTTATAAAAATTTACTTTTTAAGCTAAAACCATATTATTTCTTCTCGGTGCCTTGTCACACAAAACATCAGCAATACTTTTAGAAATAAGATTCTCTTCCGTTAGATTATCCAACCAGAAAAACTCACCAGCACCATTAATTTCAATGAAATAATATTCATCATCAGGAGATACAATAATATCCAATGCACCGTAATCAACATTATAAACATCCAGAAGTTCGAGAACTTTAGTTTCAATATCTTTAGGAAGATCTGTTCTCACCCATTTATCGATAAGATTCACACCATCTTTTCTCCAGTCTACTTTTGCATCTTCAAATTGTTGCGAATCGATCTCAAAAGCGTATACATCTCTGCCTACAACAGTCACTCTTAATTCTCTTTTCTTTTCGATTTTCGTCTGAAACTGCATCGGACAATAGAGTAAAGTATCCAATTCTTCCAGTTTCTCTTCTCCAATAACATTCGTAAAGACCACGTTCTCTACACCATCTTCATAGATTGCAAAACCAGCCTGCATCTTCCCTATCACATTCTTGTGTTTAAGGATAAAGCTTCTTGCCTCATCAGGGTTATTGGTAATACAGGTTTCAGGAATTTTCAATCCGATTTTATCAGCAATTTTCAACTGTTCTTCCTTACTGTCTAATCTTCTGTAGACACTTGGTTTTCCCAAAGCGTACGCATCAATAGATTCTAAAAATCCAAAAAGTGTTGTGCGAATTTCACCCATTGCTGCACCATAAAATTTAGCATCAATCTCTTCTTTCAGGCCCTCCCCCATATTATAGGCTCTTCTATACCATACAGCAGCAATATCATCTAAACGATGTTTAGCAGTAGGAGTTTCGAGAATGCTGATCCATTTTCCATCCTGGAAAGTGGTTGATAATTTATTTTGTAGAGGATATAAATCTACATCAAAACGAATAACCTCAAAGCCATTTTTTTCAATATATTCTGTTACTTTTAGAATTGAAAAATTATCTCCAGTATGGGTTATTATTAAAATTTTATTGTTCATTGGTTTTCATTCTTTTTATAAGGTTATCGGCAATGCTTTCCGCAATAGGAAAATCTAATTCTTTTTGTAACATTCCCCACTCTCCTTGTGGGTTTACTTCAAGGAAATAATAATTTCCATCTCTCCCTTTTATCATATCAATGGCGCCCATATAAAGTCCCATTTCTTTCATCATTCCGGAAAGATGAGCTTTAATATCTTCAGGCAATTCATAAGGTGACCAAAAATAATTTCCTTGATTGACACGCCAGTCAGCATGTTCACTATTATTGATCTTTCCTGTAAAAAAATCACCATCCACATACATGATTCTTAATTCATATTCTTTTTCAATATAAGGCTGAAAAATCATAGGACAGTAAGCGATATCAGAAATTGATTCTAAATTATCTTCATCAATTATTGTCGTAGAAAGTAAATCTTCTCCGCCCATCGATTTTGAAATGACCCCATGAAGTTTTGCGACTGCTTTTCCATTACAATGCTCATGGAAAAAAGCAGTTATTTTTTCTTCATCATTCGAAAACAATGTTTTTGGAACCGTTAAATTATTCTTTTTTGCTATTTTCAGTTGATACAATTTATTTCCATCCACTTTTTTTTCTTCTTCAAAGGGATTGATCCATGGGACATGCTCTAAAGCTGTGTAAAGATTATATCGCAAACTTCCATATTCATTTACAAAAATTTTCACATAATCATTATCCAACTCTTCCGGAATACTGATGCGCCAGCCTTTTCTGTGCCAAACCGCTTTAATATCATTGGAACTGACTGTATTTCCATACTCATCTGTCAATTCAAATGAATTTTCGTTAATACTGACTTCCTGAAGATGGTTCACATGATCTGAATTCAATCTGAAATATGGAATATTTTTAGAGGAAAGATATTCGAAGAAAATATCAATGTTATAAAAATCATTGGAGTGAGTGATACAAAGAATCATTTATTGCTTTTTATTAAAAAAGGAAACTTAGAGTGTAAGTTTCCTTTAATTATGATTTGTAAATATTGTTATCTATTATATAAACAATTCATTATACTGTTGGAGCATCATCATCCCCATCAGATGGATATTTCATTGTATGAGCCATATCTAAAGTTGGCTTTGTAACAACATCTCTTTCTGGAATTGTAATGTCTGGTCCACCGCCTGTTACAGATTGAGGATCTTTTAATTGTTTCTCAAGAAACGATGCGAAAAATGGTTTTTTCTTTGAACTCTTGTTTTTCATAATGTTTTAATTTGGTTTGACTTAATATTTTGTTGAAATTTGATTAAAAATGATCGATCGGTAAAGATGGATCTATAGGATGAAGAGGTCCGCCTTCATCATTATCAGAAGGATACTTCAATGTAACATTATCATTTCTTACTGTTGTTACATTATCTGCTAAAACAGAAGTAATGTCATCTTTTGAAGGAATAGTAATTACATCTCCGTTAATGGAAGTAATAACCCCGCCTCCGGTTACTTTCTCAGGCTCTTGAATTTGTTTCTCTAGAAAAGAAGCAAAAAATGGTTTTTTTAGTTTTTTTGGTTTCATAAGTAAATATTTTTAACTTTTTTGATAAATCTAAAGTACAAAATTTTCACATTCAAAAAAAATAAATCACTCTTTTAAGAAAATTTTAACAACATAAAAGACAGAGTATCAAATTAATCCAACCCTAAAAATTTTTTAACAACAACACTAAAATCCACAGGATTATCAGCCTGAACCCAATGAGCTGCATTTTTAACCGTCACAATTTTCGCCTTTGGAAACTGTTGTTTAATTGCATATTCATCTTGTGGAAGAATGTAATTGGATTTTTCTCCGGCAATAAACAATGTCTCTCCTTCAAAAACTCCAAATTTTATCGCATTGGAAACAAACTCATTATATTTTTCAGATAGTGTTTTAAGATTAAATCTCCAATTCAATTTTTTATTATCATCCCAATACAGATTCTTAGCCAGAAACTGAATGGTCGATTTTTCTGGGATATACTGAGTTAATACAGCTTCTACTTCATTTCTTGATCCCACTGTATTGAAATCAACAGTTTCCAAAGCTTTAATAATTCCCTGATGATGTGGAGGGTATGCTTTTGGAGAAATATCAACAACAATTAACTTTTCAACTTTTTCCGGATATTTTATGGCAAACTGCATTACCGCTTTACCACCTAAAGAATGTCCTAAAACGTGGGCTTTTTTTATTCCATAATGATCCATATAATTGGCAATATCATCTGCCAGGTCATCATGTGACATACTTTCTGAGTGGAAACTTCGTCCATGATTTCTTAGATCCAAAAGATGAACCGGAAGATATTCTCCCAGATCCTTTCCAAAACTTCCCCAATTGTCGAGCATTCCAAACAAACCATGGAATACTAATAAAGGTGTAGACGATTTTTCTTCGCCAAATATTTTTGAATGTAAAATTTCCATAATTCTTTTTTAAGATTTTAAATTTCAGACCACAGATTCCAGAGGATCAGTATACTTTATATTTAAAGTCTACTATCTGACACCCGGTATCCAACATCTAAATTTACCACTTTGCTAATCTCTTCAGATAGGCCTGAACCGTATTCTCCATTCCCATATACAGGGCTTCAGAAACTAAAGCATGCCCGATAGAAACTTCTAATAGATTAGGGATCGTATCAGCAAAATATTTTAAATTTTCAAGACTCAGATCGTGTCCTGCGTTTACACCCAATCCGAATTCACCAGCAGCAATTGCTGTTTCAAGATAGGGCTTTATAGCTTGTTCTTTATTTGTAAGATAATCTTTTGCATACGCTTCAGTATACAGCTCTATTCTGTCAGCACCTGTTTTTGCAGCATACTCCACCAGTTCAGGTTTTGGATCTAGAAAAATTGAAGAACGAACTCCTGCATTTTTAAACTCAGCAATTATTTCTTTTAGAAAATCTAAATGCTTTTTGGTGTCCCAACCCGCATTGGAAGTTATAGCATCATCCGCATCCGGAACAAGAGTAACCTGTTCAGGTTTCACCTCCAGCACCATATCGATAAAAGAACGGTGTGGATTTCCTTCAATATTAAATTCTGTGGTTACTAAAGGCTTCAGATCATAAACATCTTTTCTTGTAATATGTCTCTCATCTGGTCTTGGATGAATGGTAATTCCCTGTCCTCCAAACTCCTGAATTTTTATTGCTGCTTCTGTAACGCTTGGTGTTTCGCCTCCCCTTGCATTTCTTAAAGTTGCAATTTTATTAATGTTTACGCTTAGTTTTGTCATTTTTTATAAGTAGATGTTAGATGTCAGATCCTAGATGTTAGATAAGGTTGCTTCTAATATCTAAAGTCTAACCTCTTATTAAATTAAACTTTTACGGTTACCTGCATTACCTGCAGATCAAATTCTTTTGAAGCGACTAAAAGGTGATCAAAGATATCTGCCTGAATCTGTTCAAAACGTTCCCATTTGGAATCATTTGCGAAGCAATAAACCTCCAGAGGAAGCCCATGCGGAGTAATATCCAGCTGACGAACCATCATAACTCCTTTTTTGTCTATATCAGGATCATTTTCGATATACTTTTGTGCATAATATCTGAAAACCCCAATATTGGTTAATTGCCTTCCGTTTACAATTTTGTCTTTATGTGCAAGCTTCTCTTTTTCTTTTCTGATTTCTACGCTTTTACCTTCCAGATATTCAGAAATCAAATTAATATCCTTTAACCGTTCAATCTCCTCATCGCTTAAAAATTTAAAAGAATTGATATTGAAATAGATCGATTTTTTAATTCTTCGGGTATTGGATTCAGACATAATCTGAAGATTCTTTATCTCAGTAGTTAACAGATCATAGGTTGGAATTGTAGAGACTGTCTTATCGAAATTGGTGATTTTTGTGGTTAAGAGACTGATATCTGCAATATTTCCTTCTATGTTGTATTTAGGGATACCAATCCAATCTCCTACTTTCATATTTTTAGAAGTTGCCACGTGAAGTCCTGTAACAAATCCTAAAATGGTATCTCTGAAAACGAGAACCAAAACAGCAGTTATAGCTCCTAAACTTCCTAATATTGTCCCACCTTTAATTCCAAAAATCACACAAATACCTACCACAGTAAGGATAAAAATACCAAATATTTTTACAGACTCTGAAATAGCATTCAAAGCCATTATCTTATAAAAGTCCTGTTTGATCACAAAATAATTCCTTAAGGCAGTTAATGCTCTGAATAACATTCCCGCAATGACAAAAATAATAGAAACACTTACGATCAATCCCAATAGTTCAAAACTTTTAGGATGTCTCCAAAAAACAGATTTCAAAGCATATTCTGCAAAACTCAATGCTCCTAAGTGAACAATTGAATTGGTAATTCGGGATTGATAAATTGATTTTAGAACCGGATATTTCTCTTTGTCAAAAAAATATTTAAATATAGTATTAACAAGAATTTTAAAAATAAAATCCAATACATAAACAAGTCCGGCCAAAAATAAAAATTTAAGGATTATCTGGCAGGTAAGCACCAAGTCATTGGGCACATTAGCACTTACAAAATAGTGGATCTGATCACTAATATCCTGTAAAAAATCTTTGGTGTCTTGTAACTCGTCTTTCATTATAGCAAATTTATGAAATTTAAGGCTGATTTTAATTAAAACCTTTCCATCAATTTTCATCCCAAATAATTTCCTTTTTTAATATTTAATAAAAATTTTAAATCATTTTTTTTAATATTATTAAATCCTCTTAAACTTTGATTAATAAATAAAAAATTCACCAAAAAACTTAATTAAAAATAAATAATACTGAAAATTTATCATATTTTATAATTTTATATTTAATTATTTATTAAATTTGATCAAAACTAACCCAATCAAAATCAATTAGATATGAGAAAACACTACTTATTTATTTTATTGTGTGTATTCACACTTTTAACAAATTGTGCAGGAGGAGACGATCCTGTGATGACTCCCCAAAATGTTGGCCCTACAGCTGTAAAAACCGGAAAACTTACCGGAAAGGTGATGTCACAAAATGGGACAAAACCTATTGGAGGTGCTTCAGTTTTTACTTTTGATGACAAGTATAAAATCTATTACACTACTTCAGATGCAGATGGTAACTTTACCTTGGAAGCTCCGGTTGGAAATCACACCATTCATATCCAAACAGGTAATGGTAGTAATTTCCGTACGGAAATTAACACAACTGTAAAAGATAATGAAACTTTAAATCTCGACGCCAGTCAAACCAAACTGAATCAGGTTGCAAAAATCGCTTACGTAAAAGGAACGTATGATAAAATCGAGGATATTATTCAGACTTTAGGCTATACCGCCACCGAAATTACCAATACCGATCTTGCTAACCTAACTACTATTGCACAGTATGATATTATATTTCTTAACTGTGGTTCAAGGAATAGTTACTCTTCAAATCCGGGACTTTATTCTGTAATTGATACTAATTTAGCAACTTTTGTTGCTAACGGAGGAAGTATCTACGCTTCAGATTGGGACGTTGCCTACTTAGTGGGTGGAACAACCAATACCAATAACTGTTCTCTTCCTGGAGGATTTGTTCCTGATACAAAATTATGCTCTAAAAATATCGGAAGTTCAGGTACACTAGGCGCTACGGTAACTAATACGGGACTTACAACAGCTTTGGGGTTCAATACACTTAATATCGATTATGACTTAGGTGCGTGGCAAAAAATAACTAATTATGATCCTGCTTATTGGGAAGTTTTAGTTAAAGAAACTTCATCAAATGACGCTTTAATGATCAGAACCAATCATTTTACAGCAACAGGAATACCAACTACTCCGATAGGAAATGCTCCGAATTCAACATTTGTAACGGTTTGTATTACTCTTCCTGGAAACATCCAGATCAGTATTTCAGTTCCTCAGGTATTAGTTCCTTATTTGGTTGCATTAGGTGCTACAATAGGACCATGCTCAGGATCTTCAACAAGTGGGTATATTTATTACACAACTTTCCATAATCATGCTTCAGGTAACATTGGAAACGCCGGCGTAATTCTACAATATGTAATCTTAAACTTATAGAAAATCTTAAACTTATATTAAAAGGTGGCTTTTTTAAGGCCACCTTTTTTTATCTTGCATATATAATTTTAAAGAATGGATACAACGTTAATTAATATTCTCTGTCTTGTTTTATTAATATTAGGAATGCTGGGAACTTTCCTCCCTATTTTACCAGGCCTTTTATTAAGCCTTTGCGGTTTGTTGATTTATAAGTTTGGAACGGATGCCGATTTACCAATGCTTTATATTTGGGTTTTTGGAATCCTTACTGCTGCCTCCGCGGTTTTAAACTATGTAATTCCCGCTAAAACCAATAAAAAATATGGTGGAACAAAATGGGGAAGTATAGGTTCAGTAGTTGGTACCATTGTAGGGATGTTTATTCCTATTCCATTGGGATTTTTAATAGGGATGTTTGCCGGAGTATTTATAGGGGAATTACTTCACGACAGCAAAGATATGGATAAAGCCCTTAAATCCACAAAAGGAGCTTTCATTGGATTTATATATGGTACGGGATTTAGTTTTGTTGTAGGTGTGGCAATGTTTTTGGTAGTAGTATTAGATATGCTCGATTACATTTAAAATAGATTACCATGTTATATAAAACCATTTTATTCAGTTTAGGTATGTTGGCTCTTACGAACTGTAATGCTCAAAAAGAGACTAAATCACCTACAAAATCGTCTGGTACAACCAGCACAAAAGAAAAAACGATGAACAAAGAAGGAGACATTATTTATTTCAATGAGGGAGAGAACAGATTTCTTAAAGAATACCAAATGAATGTTACTTTTACTAATATTTCTGAAGACAGTCGTTGTCCAGAGGGTGTCAATTGTATCTGGGCGGGTGTGGCAGTCGCCAATATTACGGTAATGGGAACTACAACAAGACCGGTTACTTTGACTTTAGCTACAACAGAAAATCCGGGAAGAAATTATTTTAAATCTGCGGAGTTTAACGGATATACGATTTCATTAAATGATGTTGCCCCTTATCCTACTTCACAAAGTGGAGCAAAAGCACTTCCGGGAAAATATAAAATAGGAATTACGATTAAAAAGACTGGTGAAAAACCTACCATGAGATAGGCTTCTTACCTTTCGAAACAAGATATTCATTAATTTTTGAAAAAGGTTTGCTTCCGAAAAATCCTCTGTATACAGAAAATGGCGATGGATGTGCCGATTTCAAAATAAAATGCTTAGCCGGATCTATGAGTTCGGCTTTTTTTTGTGCAAAGGCTCCCCACAAAACAAAAACCACATTTTCTTTTTTATCAGAAATTTCTTTAATGATATAATTGGTAAAGGTCTCCCAACCCAGATCTTTATGGGAATTGGGAGTATGAGCGCGAACGGTTAATGTTGCATTCAATAACAAAACGCCCTGTTTCCCCCAATCATCTAATTCTTTTGAAGTTCTTACTATTCCCAGATCATCCTTCAGTTCGATAAAGATATTCTTAAGAGATGGTGGAGCTGTAACCTGTTCTGAAACAGAAAAACATAAACCATTTGCCTGATGATCATTATGGTAAGGATCCTGCCCGATAATCACCACTTCGATGTCATCAAAAGGTGTGATTTCTAATGCCCTGAAAATTTGATTTTTAGGTGGAAATACTTTGGTAGTTGCATACTCCTGCTTTACTTTTCCCCAAAGATTAGTAAAATATTCTGTGCTTTTTATAGGTGCTAAAATTTCTGTCCAGGTCATGGTTTGGATTTAATAATTTGAAAAGGGACTAATTTGACAATCAATTTTCATCTGGTGTATATACTAAATGATAGATTAACTATTTCTTTAAGTTAAAAATAATATTATCCGGAAAACCTTCATCCTTCTTATCTCTCTCCAAAATAAAGTGATGTTTTAGAAGAAGTCCAATTGAATTTTCATTATCCTTATTTGTAATAGCTAAAATTTCCTGCAAATTTAATTCATTAAAACCGTAATCTAAAACCGCTTCTAATGCTTCGGACATTATTCCTTTTCTGTGATAGTCGGGTAATAATTCATAACCCACTTCCGCTACTTTTCGGTCTTCAGAAAAATTCCACAGGCAAATTGTTCCGATAAGATTGGATTTATCTTTATAAGAAATACCTAAATAAAGGGTTTGCTTATTTTCAGTATTTTTTTTAATCGTTAAAATAAAATTCAATGCATCATAATTCGTTTTGGGCGAATTTCTCAAAACATATTTATTGATCACCTCGTTACTTCTGATCTTTAGAATATCTTCAGCATAGGTTTCATCAATCTCCTTTAAAATTAATCGTTGGGTTTCTAGGGTCATCTCAGCTTAATTTATAGACTTCAATTTTAAATAATGATCTTTCCCTAACGTAACATAAAATAGAGATAAGAAAGGATTACGACCACTTAAATTATATCGAAGTACCTCATCCTGATTGATTTCTAAGTTGATTACATTAGATCTGCACCAATCGATTTGCGCTCTTAATTGATATATACCTGGCATTACTTCAAATTCTTTAGATTCTCCGTCTTTAATCTCACCTATTTTCTTATCTCCCAAAAAGATTCCTATAGATCTTAAAGCATTCGAAAATTCAGATGAACGGTTAATAATTAGTTTTGTCACTGTCTTGTATTTAAATTATTAATGGTCTCTTTAATAATCAAATATACATAATAATCAAATTTCTCACTAAATTTGCAGTGTGTATATAAATAAAGAAGATTTAAACGAATTAGAGTTTCCGCAATTGCTCGCGGAAATTTCTCCTTTTGCGTATTCTCCGAAAACAAGAGAAAAAATCCTTCACCTTCGTCCGATGGAAATTGACGAAGCAGAACTTTCTTTGAAAAAAACTTCAGAATATCTTTCTAGTTTTGAAAGTTCAAATGCTATTCCGTTCGATGAATATGAAGATATTGAAGCAGAGCTTAAATTAATGCTGATCGAAAATTACCGTCTGGAAAACAGCGCTTTCATCAAAATAAAAACTTTAACGGAACAAATAGGAAAGCTACAAAAATTCTTTCCAACCATGCCTGATACCTTCCCTAATCTTATGGAAGATGCTTCTGTTCTGGAATTTAAAAAAGAGATCATTGATAAGGTTGATAAAGTTTTCAATCGTTTTGGGGAAGTGAAAAGTGAAGCTTCACCTATTTTAAAAACGTTACGAACAGAAATTCAGCAAGCTAAAAAAGCAATTCAGGAAAATTTCAATCGTGTATTGTTCAATTATGGCCAAAGTGATTTTTTAGATGATATCCGAGAAAGTATTATTGAAGACCAAAGGGTTTTAGCTGTAAAATCAGCATACAAAAAAAGAGTTCCCGGAAGAGTTTTAGGACTTTCAAAAACCGGTTCTATCACATATATTCAACCGGATAGTGTGGTAACCCATTATTTTAAGCTTAAAGAAAATGAGGAGGAAGAGAAGAAAGAAATTGATAAGATCCTTAGAAAGCTGACTGCTGAATTAGCAGAATTCCAACCTCAGCTTTGGCGATATCAGAAATATATCTTTGATCTCGACTTAACGAGGGCGAAGGCTAAGTTTTCAGAAATGATTAATGGTGTTTTACCTAAGATCAACCGCCATAAAACACTCAGATTAAGAGAGGCCTTCCATCCTTTGCTATGGTTGAGAAATAAGGCAGAAAACAAAACAATCCACTCGCAGACATTAAGTTTAACGGAACACAACAGAATCATATGTATTTCAGGACCGAATGCGGGAGGAAAGTCGATTACGCTGAAAACGGTCGGATTACTCCAATTAATGATTCAGAGTGGAATTTTAGTTCCTGTTCATCCGAAATCTGAAATGTTTTTCTTTGATAAGATCATGACGGATATTGGAGATAATCAGTCGATTGAAAATCACCTTTCTACGTATTCATCCCGATTAAAGAAAATGGGTGGTATCATTCGTGAGTCTGATGCCAATACTCTTTTATTGATCGATGAGTTCGGAACCGGTTCTGACCCGGAATTAGGTGGTGCTTTAGCAGAAAGTTTCCTTGAGTTTTTCTATGATAAAAAGAGTTTTGCCATTATAACAACACACTATACCAATATCAAATTGGTTATAGAGCAGCTTCCCAATGCTGAAAATGCAGCGATGTTGTTTAATGAGGAAACGCTGGAACCAATGTATAAATTAGAAGTCGGACAAGCGGGAAGCTCATTCACTTTTGAGGTTGCTGAAAAAAATAAGATCCCTAGATTTATCATTCATTCTGCAAAGAAAAAAGTAGAACATGATATTGTAAATCTTGATAAGACGATTGTAAAACTGCAGCAGGAAAAATTTGAGGTTGAAAAACTTAAAACAGACCTTGCGGAAAGAAAAGAATCAGTTGAAGATAAGCGTGACAATCTGCAAAAACTAAACGAACAGCTCCAGCAAAAGCTTTTCAATTTCCAAAAATTATATGAAGATGAACACCGCAAACTTCAATTCGGAAATAAAATTGAGGCCTTTGTTGATAGTTACGTAAAAGGTAAATCCCGAAAGGATGTTGTGAAAGATTTCGTAAAGATCCTGGAGCAGGAAAAGTTTCGAAAAGTGGGTGCTGATAAAGATGAAACAAAACGTCTTCAAGTGGTAAAAAGAAAAATTACCCAGCAGCTCAAAAAAGAAGATGTTATTGAAAAGATCGCTGAAACGAATGAAAAGATAGAGGAGAAACGTAAAGTAGACCGCGCCGTATGGATGAAAATAGGACAACGGGTCCGTATTCCGGGAAGTACAAGCGTCGGTACTATTGAAAAAATTTCCAGAAATAAAGTGATCGTTAATTATGGAACCTTTAAGACCACAATTAATGCCGATGAATTAGAGAGAATTTAAAGCTTATTTAGCAACAAATTAAATTTAATAAAAAACAAAAGAGAGTACTTCAAGCACTCTCTTTTCTCTTTTCTCTCACTTCTTAATAAATTTTAACCTGATATTATTATTTTCTTTTCCTTTGAATTCAATAAAATACACTCCTTTAGGCTGAAGTTGCTGTAATACTTGAGACCTGAACATTGGTTGGCACATTTTATTAGTTTTTAATATTTTAATGAAAATTATACTAATATATTGAATCATCATTATAGGATATCAAGGAAATTTTATAAAATTAAAATTCCCTTTATTTTTGCAATAAAGAAAAACAAAAGCAATATTCATTCAACTTTTTATATCTTTAAAAGAAAATGTTTAAGAAAATCATCTTTGGAATAATTGCTTTTCTGTTAGTATGGATCCTGTTTATATGGGGAAAATACTATTTTTTCTATCCATCTTATTCACAGGAAGATATCAATACTATTTTTAAAAAAGAAAATCTGAAAGCTCCCGTTTATGACTCTATAAACATACGCGGATACAGTATTCATTATCTCACTAATAAAGCCAATGATGATGTAATCACTAATCAGGAAACGCGAAAGAAAAAGCCCTACCTCTTCTTGATACATGACAGTGGAAAGAATTCCGGATATTTTTTAGACTATTTTAAGAATAAAGAAATCAATAAAATATTTCATATCATCGCAGTGGATAGGATTGGTTTTGGGAAATCTCATTTTATAAAATCTGAAAGTGAAGATCAAAAAGAGTTTGGGGAAGATTTAGACTATGTAACTTCTGTCATGCCTAAAGAGATTTTAAAGAATGAAGGCCAACACCTTGAAGAAGTTCGTATTGTTACGAATGGTTGTGCCGGTTTATTGGGCTTAAAAGCATACAACTGGGCAGATTTAACTTATGTGAAAGTTTTCATGTTTTATCCCGAAACAGAACCCAGATTTTTTGGAAGTATTTTCTTTAGTAAACTAATCTCCAGTCCATTTTTAAGCTTTCTTTTTCCACGGGACTTTGTGAGTAAACATCAAGACTTATTATTGATGGATGATTCAAAAGGACAAGGCAGAAAAACCCTTTTTGAAAATGCTAAAATTTCCGAAAACAAAGGAATCAGCAGCGATGGCCCTATGTTTCCTGCAGGTAAGGGATTCAAATCTATATTCTTTATAGTTGCAAACAAAAAAGCGAAGGAACAGACCGAAAATATCATTGAAACCAATAATTTTCTGATAGAAGAAGCTGATAAAAAGAACATTTATAAAGATCCTGGGTTCGTGCTGGATAAAATTTTATTGAACGATTTTTATACTTTGGATTTTAATAGGATTAGAAGATAATGTCCTGCATATTGAACCGTCTTTTTAAATATTTCAAACAAAGTTCAACCTTTTTACAGGTCATCTAAAACCAATAACTAATATTAAGGATTTAGAGTTATATAATTATCTTCCGAAAAGTATTTAATTTATATATTTGATGCATCAAAAATTTTTCATAATGATTTCCGTAAATAAAGCAGTCTATTTATCAGCCATCAGTTTATTCTCATTAGCTTTTGTAAAAGGCCAGCAAAAAATTCCTTTTGGAGTGGTAAAGGCTGAAGAGGGTTACGCGAATGTTAGGGTTGCCAAGGATAATTATAGAAAAATTGTTGATAAGATCAGAATGCGTAAAGGGGACGTCTTTCTTTATGTAAAACCGGCTCCGGGAGAAACGGAATGGTTATGGATCAAATATCCCGAAAAGCAAGACACTGAAAAACCTTTTGTGAGATATGAGAATCTTGACAAAGAAGGTATGGTGAATAAAGAACGTGTAGCTTTTATTGATCAGCTTCCTCAATACACACCGTCCAAATCCAAAAACGGAAGATCCCTTATTTTCACTGACAATAACAATCCTAAAATACCTACTGCCCAAAGAAATAAGGTTATCATTGATGTCTATCCTTCCAATGCCAGTTATAGGAAACAGGAAAAAGATGCGGATGGAACAATCCTTACTATTGATAAAGTAAAACCTTGGGGTATCAGTAAAGAACTTCCTGAAGGGATGACAGAAATCAAGTCTATCCGTGTACAACAGGTTGGAAGAGGTTCCGTTTTTGTAAGAGAAGCTATTAAAAATATGTTCCAGCCGACTATGGATTTCAATAACATTAGTGTTGCTGCTATTGACAATGATAACATTTTTCTTTATATGATCAACGGTTCCGGGGAAAACAGATATACCACGCTCTGGACGATCAGACAGGGAAAGGTTGCTCACCAGATTATTTTTAAAAATCCTGAATAATTCATTATACTTCTCTGTATTATCCTTATTTTTGTCATTGAAAAAGTTTTAACGCTTATTCATCACAGGAATTGGTTCTGTTTAATCACAGATTAATAGGGAATCGTGTGAAAATCACGAACTGTCGCGCAACTGTAAGTAACTAAAGTCTTTATAATAAACCACTGTGCAAAAGCATGGGAAGGGATAAGGATGTTACAAGTCAGGAGACCTGCCACTTTCTATAAACAAGAAACTTTCGCGGCTTGAAGTTTATTGATCTGATGGATTGTTTCAGGAATTTCACCTTTCCTGTTATTATTCTGTTTGCTTCAATATATTTCATTTCGCTTTAATTTAATAATGAAATATGACTACAGAAGAAAGAATTCAAGCATCCGAAACCAGAATCTTTAAAGCGGTTTTCCCTAACACAACCAATCATTATGATACTCTTTTTGGAGGTACAGCGATGCAATTGATGGATGAAGTGGCATTTATTACTGCTACACGTTTTGCAAGAAAAAGAGTGGTAACTGTAAGCAGCGACAAAATTGACTTTAAGAAACCTATTCCTGCCGGAACTATTGTCGAGCTGATAGGAACGGTTTCTCATGTTGGAACAACAAGTATGAAAGTAAATGTAGAGATCTACACGGAACAAATGTATTCTTATGAAAGAGAAAGAGCTATTGTGGGAGACTTTACTTTTGTGGCTATCGATGAATTTAAAAAGCCTGTTCAAATACTATAATTAGATGAGAAACGCAAGTCAAATTGACTTGCGTTTTCTTTATTTTAAAACTTTTTCGGTCTCTAAACTTCTATTAAGCAGAAGCTGGAAAGCTTCACCCATTTCATCAGAAGCTCTGCTTATTGCATTTTCCAGCATATTTCTGATTTGACTCTCGGTTACTTTTGCTTCGGTCCAGCTTTTCCCCGAAGTATGTGAGTTAAGAATAAATGGCATAATACGGTCTATTGCACAGGCAAAAATAGCATCCGCAGTCTGCTCTTCTTCAAACTCCAACCATAGATTGAAAAACTCTGAACGTAAAGGTTCATCTAAAATTCCAAAAATATTCTGAGCTGATAATTTCTCTCTTTCAAATTTGCCAACCATTGCTTTCTCATCAAATAAGAATGTATCACCAGCTTCAATTTCTACCAGATCATGGATAGAAAGCATCCTTATAACTCTTAACAAATCGATATCTGTCCTGTTTTTAGCATATGGAAAAAGTACCTGTGCCAGTATTATTATCTGCCAAGAGTGTTCAGCAGTATTTTCCCGTCTTGAATCATCTGCATTATAATTTCTTCTCTGCACATTTTTTAAAGCATCTACTGCTAAAATAAAATCGATCTCTTTTTGTATTTTCATTTTAATCTTCTTTATAGTACTGTTTGATCGGATATTTTTTTGATTTTACGATCCACTTGTTATTGATCTTTTGTCGCTTTGTTACTTTTACGAATTCTTCACCACCCATTGCATCTTCTTCCAGCTCGTAAACTTTATCTAGTCCTTTTTTCGGAATTACCTGATACTCTGTTGTTAAATGCCAGCAACACCCGGATTTAGAAAATGTAATTAATCTCTTTCTTTTAGGATCTGTTTGAAACATTCCCAGATTTTCAAAAGCAAGAGTAGTTAATTCATCACTGATAACGAATTGTTTTTTTGTAGAATTGTAGACATATACATCATAGGATGGACCACCATAACTGCTTTCATTCCCATTTCGTATTGCAATATCTTCTGAACCATCAAAATTAAAATCTTCAAAAATCAATGGACTTTGCTCATCATATAATTGAATAACATTGACACTTGGTTGCTGGTCTTTATTCAAATAAAAGTAAAGATCATCAGAGGTTAAAGTCTGAATAGTACGTAATGTTTTTTTATCTTTTAGTTCTACTATCCCACTTCCACTACATTTTTCTGCGTCACAATCATTCACCGTAATCACTGCATCATAGTGATTTGATCCCGTTTTAAGTTCAAAATGATGCTGTCCGGAACATAGAAATCCCAAAAAGATAAAACTGGTCAATGTATTATACTTATTCAATATATAGATTTTATTCAGTACAAATACGACTGAAATTTCATAACAAAAGTATGAATAGCTGTCAAAATCTGGATCATTTATCCTCTAATTTAATTAAATATAATTTTATTTTAAAGACTTGATAAAATTTATTAAACTGATTATCAGTATTTTAAATAATAAATAATAAAAATTTCACTACTTTGTATTGCATAATACCATTTTAATTACATATCTTTGTAATGTAAAATAAGAATAGGTTCAACTAGCTAGGAACTGAATTCTAAATATAACTAATTAAAAACCTTATTAAGATGAATACTGAAAATACCAAAGCGCAGATGCGAAAAGGGATTCTGGAATTCTGTATTTTAAGTCTTATCAATCATCGTGAAATGTATGTTTCCGACCTTATAGATGAACTAAAAAAAGGAAAACTGGATGTTGTAGAAGGCACACTCTACCCTCTTTTAACAAGATTAAAAAATGGAGAGTTTCTTTCATACAGATGGGAAGAATCAACCGGAGGACCTCCGAGAAAGTACTACCAGATTACAGAAAAAGGTAAACTGTTTTTAAGTGAACTTTTAAACACCTGGAACGAATTAACCAATTCAGTAAACCAAATCACTCAAAAAAATTAAAAAACAAAGCTATGAACAAGACACTCTCCATAGGACTCGCAGGTTTTTCTTTTACAATAGAGGAACACGCATATATAAAGCTTAGCGATTACCTTAATGCTCTAAGAAGTACATTGGACGCTTCAGAAGTAGACGAGGTAATGCATGACATAGAAATAAGAATGGTTGAAATCTTCAGAGATTCATTAGGAAAACGAGAAGTAATCAACGATACAGATGTAGAAGGAGTTATTGCACAAATCGGAACCCCTGAAAAGATCGAAGAACAGGAAGAAGCTTATTATTCTGAAAAGAATTCTAAAAGAACTGGCCATTCAGGTGCTGAATATTCTGATAAAAAGCAATTATTCCGTGACCCTGAAAGACAAAAAATCGCAGGTGTTTGCGCAGGTTTAGCTCATTATGTAGGAATGGATATCACTGCCATGAGAGCGATCTGGTTAGGTGTATTTATCTTAGGAATATTTACAGCAGCTATTTCTTCTTCATTAATAGCATTGCTTTATATCATTCTTTGGATCGTACTTCCAAAAGCAGAGACGGCAGCCGATTTTTTGAAAATGAAGGGAAAGCCTATGAACTTCGACAATCTTAAAAGCGAATCTAATAAACTGGTACAGTTTGCCAATGAATCTACACAGAGAGTCGGAGAAATATATATCGAAAACAAACCTTATATCAACAATGCAGGAAGTGGAATTTGGAACGTTGTAAGATATGTTTTAGGAGGAATCTTCGGATTGATGGCATTTGGATGTTTGATTGGAGTATTCGTAGTTTTTGGATTTATGGGAAGCAATGATTTTCCTCCAATCAACGAAATGAATTTCTACTTTGACAACGATGGAATGAGGTATGTACTAATGGCGATGATCATATTAGGAAGTTTGATTCCTGCAATGTTGTTCGCATTATTAAGTATTAAATTAATTTCCCCTAAAACAAAATTAAGAAATACAGGATGGGTTTTAGGAGCTTTGGTTCTTGGTTTAATTGCAGTATCCACTTATTTCGGAGTTAGCATGGCGAGAAAAGATATGTTCTTAAAAGGCCACAAAGAAGATACAGAAGAAGTTTCTATCAATACAACATCGGACAGTATCTATGTTGACTTAAAACAAATCGTTATTCCTCAAAACTTTATGGGATATGATGATGATCTTTATTCTGACAAAGTATCTGTTTTTAAAAGAGATTGGATTCATGTTCAGGTAACAAGAAAAGCTGACATAAAAACACCTTATTTAATTATTAAAAAAGAAGCAAAAGGTTATAACATCCCCCTTAATGTAAGTGTTCCCGTAGAAGTATTAAATAACAAAGTGATCCTTCCTAATTATGTTAAATATCCATATGATCACCGTTTCAGAGACTACAATGTAGATTATGAATTGGTAATTCCACAGAACGCAATCGTAATCCCTGTAAAGAAAGACGGAATTGATTTTGATGGGGATTTGAATGGTGACGGAGTAGATGACGATGATGAAAATAATGATGACGATCATGGAAATATCAGAATTGAAAAAAATAAAATTTCTGTAAATGGTTCTACAATCGAATACAACTCTGATGATAAA
Organism: Chryseobacterium sp. FW101-FHT12H09; assembly: GCF_058790395.1. NCBI lineage: Bacteria > Pseudomonadati > Bacteroidota > Flavobacteriia > Flavobacteriales > Weeksellaceae > Chryseobacterium > Chryseobacterium sp. FW101-FHT12H09. Next base: position 951,685 of record NZ_JBYTCP010000003.1, read on the forward strand.
GACAGTATCATTATCAACGGAAAGAAAGTTCCAAATTCAAAAGCAGAAAAAATAATGGATTCAGTAAAGTCTGACATTAAAAAGATGAAAGGCAAAGTAGACATCCAGATAAAGGATGGAAAAGACGAAATTTCTATAAAAACCAAATAATAAACTGCAGAGAGTGGCGGAAGGTGTGAATGGAAGGCAACAGTTTGAAATTCACACTCTTCTTCTCTCATTAGCAACAAAAAACATTATTAATTAGTTCTTTATATTAAAAAATTATCTTACCTTCGTACAGTTATATTAATAATAACCAAATCATTAAAAACACACCTAAACCATGGTACAAGTAGCACTAGAAATTGTAATGAAAATCGTAGATTTAATCAGCGGTTTATTTTAAGAGCGATAATATTTCAATATATTTGTAAAGTATAACTTATTTGGTTATACTTTTTTTGTTTTTAATAGAAAATATATGAAAAAACTAATCGGCAAATTAATGTTGAAACTCATGGGTTGGAAGGTCGTTCTTCAGGGCGATGTCAACAGCCTGAACAGGTGTATTCTTGTAGTAGCACCACATACTCATAATATGGAATACATATTGGGGAATTTCGCCTATTGGTCGTTACAAAAACCATTAAAAATAATTATCAAAGATGCTCATACCAAAGGATGGTATGGCGGGATCGTAAAAAATCTTGGCGGAATCGGAATCGACAGAAGTCAGAAAAATGATCTGGTAAATTTCGTTGCCAAAGAATTCGCTAAAGAAGATTTCAGCTTGGTGATCACGCCCGAAGGAACAAGAAGCTGGGTGCCAAAATGGAGAAAAGGTTTTTACCATATGGCATTGGCAGCAAAAGTGCCCATCGTACTGGCTGCCGGAGATTTTAAGAAAAAAATCGTTTATCTAGGATATACTATTCCCTATGAAAGAATAGCTTCCGTTCCTTTTTCAGAGATCATGGACGAAATTAAAAATTACTACATTAAAAACGATATTACACCAAAAGTTCCTGCTAATTGGAATCCGAATATCATGGGAACAGAGAACGAACAGCAATCATAAACAGTGAATTAATAGATAATGATGAGTAACTCCTCATTATTTATTACATTACTTTTTAATAAAACCATACTGATACTATATGAAAGACATGACCAAAGATGAGCTATTAAACTTCCTTAACAACTGGGGTGAAGAAACAATGGCCAAAGCACTTGAAATAAGATTCATTGATATCGATCAGACCAACGAAACACTTACTGCTACAATGCCGGTTTTACCAAGGGTTCATCAGCCATTCGGCATATTACATGGTGGTGCAAGCTGTGTTTTAGCCGAAACTTTAGGCTCTAGCCTATCTAATATATTCATAGATGGTGAAAAATATTATGGTGTAGGAACTAATATTAACTCCAACCACCTGAGAAGCAAAAAAGATGGAATCATAACGGGAACTGCACGATTTATAAGAAAAGGAAGAACGATGCATGTTTCTGAAATCGAAATCCGTGATGAAAAAGGCCAGCTGATCAACCATACAACAATGACCAATAATATCATTAACAAGTAACTCGATGATTAATAATAAATATAAGACTCAAATTTTTTGAGTCTTTTTTTATATACTTGCTGCAACCTTTTTATTTTTTATCATCTTATAAGAAAATTAAGCATCCATGAAAACTTTCATTTTACCTTTCTTATTTTTATTAATATCCATAGTTTCCTGCAAACAAGATAATGATGAGCTTTTAGAAAAGAATACAACATCTGTTGATTTATATGTAGCAGGAGTTGAAAATAACCAAGCTTGTTATTGGAAAAACGGTCAAAAGATAATTCTTCCTAATGGAACGGGACTATATGCTATGCAGATTATCGTTGAAAATAACAATGTATATGTGTACGGAGGAATGACTTCTGAATTTGCAAATATCCCTCCATCAAAACATTTGTACTTATGGAAAAACGGAACGAGATATAATTTGGATGAATATTTACAAGATGTACCAGATCCGGATCCAAATAATTATTTTGATATTTCTTCAAAGATGGTTGTTGAGAATGGAAACATTTACTTCTGTGGTTCTCTTAGAAACCCTAATCCTTTACCCAATCAAGGGCCGAACACTTTTTATTCATGGAAAAACGGTATAAAAACAATGATTTCAGATAGTAATGAAGGTTTAATTTCCGGAACTTACGCATTAATTAATAATGACATTTACTTAAGTATAAGGAAGAACCAGCAGTACAATCCAATTACATGGGAAACCGGATTCTACAAAAACTCCACTTATTTTCCTCTAACAAATGACTCACATATTTTGGATTTTTACAAGGATAGTACTGGAATATATGCTTACATAAGAAACATTTTGACAGGTGAAAAGTATTTCAAAAATATACAAACCAATGCTATCTTATCACTTCCTTCAAATCCTCCAGGAGAAATTACACTCGTTGTATGGGACAATAATGACAAATATTATATTGGGGACAATTTTTATTACAAAAACAGTACTTTAATTCAATTAAATGATCCAAATGGATATAATAAGATTGCTAGGTTTAACATTAAAAATAATCAAATCTATACAATAAGGTATAAAGATGGTTCAAATCCATCACCTTTTGCAAAAGTTTTCATCAATGACACTGAAGTTCAAAGCCAACCTATAATAGGTGTTTCAGATCCTAATGTTGGTGGAATTTTATCAATTTTTATCGATTAATATTAATGCAGACATACGATTGGCAAACTATATACATCAACTACTCCCCAAAACTCTTGGGGATTTGCCGTAGATATATACAGGATATTTATGCCGCTGAAGATATTGTGCAAGATAGTTTTATAACAGCCATACAAAATAAGAACCAGCTCAGAGATGAAAAATTACTCTTTGCATGGTTAAAAACAATTGTAGTGAATAATGCCCTGCAATATATAAGAAAGAGCAGTAAAGAAAGTTTCATTACAACGGAGCTTTCAGAAATCCCAGATATACTTTCAGAGATGAATCACCCTTCTTTAGACGAAAAAATATTTTTTAAATATGACTTCACAAGAGATCAACTTCTGTCTTCAATAGATAATTTACCAGAGCATCACAAATCTGTTTTCAATTTATTTTTTATTGAAAATCACTCACACATGGAAATTTCAGGTATGTTAGGAATAACTGTTAATACCTCAAAATCTCATTTATTAAGAGCAAAAAAGTCTATTCAAAACTATTTGCTTGGCAATGTGGATCATCATACACCAAAAAATAAAAAGAAAATTACGCAATTGCTTGTCCTCTTTGGATTTGGCGGTTTATTATGGGCACAAACTTTCAGAAGTAAATTTTTGGATTATAGTATTGCGCCTTCTAAAGTATTTGATATTTCTGAAAACATTTCTATTAAGGTAACTTCCCCTCCGATAATCTCATCGCTGGTATGGAAAAAGAAAGTGATCATAAGTTCTATGACTTTATTAATTATTGTAGTCTCTATCTTTATAATAAAATCAAATAAAAATCTTCATTCAAAAGAAACCTCAATAATTACATCTGATAAAACCCCAGACAACGAACATAAAACAGTAGAAATAACTTCTCAAAATCTTAAAAAAAGTTCAATTTCAGTTGATCAACCTTCGGAAAAAGCTTTAAATGGGGACAATTCTCAAATTCCAATTGTAGAATCTCAATCTACATCTGAAGAAAAAAGTATAGACAGCAAAGAAAAATCAAAGAAAGTCATTTTGAAAGATTCCATTCAGAATGCTCCAAAAAAAATTATTGTGGTAAAGAAAATTATCCAAAGGGATACAATATTTATAGAAAGATAAAAACTAATAATCCAAAACTATGTTTCTCAGAAGACTGCTTCTCTTATTTCCAATTATATTGTTTCACTTTTCAAAAGCTCAAAAAAAGAAAAATGATACGGTTTATGTTTATGAAAAAGTAATTGTATATGATACCATTTATTTAGAAAAACCTATAAAAGCAAAATTGAACAGCATCTCTGTTCCTCAATTAAATATAAATAAAACGGAAATTAAAGATATCATTCGAGAAAATATTGTAGAAAATGAAACCAATTCACGAAAACAAGATTCATTACCAACAAACTTCCAATATGGTATTACTGCTGGAGTTGGGCTAAAAAACAGCAATTGGGCAAAGGAGCTTTCAAATAAAAAACAACAGTTTGGGGAGAGTATCGGAGTCTGGGTATCAAAAAATATTATTACTCCAAGATTATCACTGATGCTTTCGGCAAGTGTTTATTATTGGAATTCAACATTTGATCTGGATGCTAATAAAGAAGACACCTACTTAAATGGATTCTATTTTTCCAATGATCAACAACCCCTGCTTTTCCAAAGATTTAATAATAAACATTTTGAATATGCACTTCAATTAAAAATATTTTACGAATGGAACAATATCCGACCATTTGTGGGGTTTTTAGCCAATAGGAATATCTATAAAATGCAATTTTTAGTTCCTGAAAACAATGTTCTGGACAAATTGGATGATTTTAAAAACACTCAAAATAATTATGGTTTCACCCTGGGGATAGAATATCGTTTTATGCGGAGATTTTTGCTATCTATAGATTATCAACGATACAAAATGAAGAATATATCATTAAAAAACTCTTCATTTGATTTTGACATTTTTGACAGTAATAATACCTTTGCAGAAAGAAAGATCAACTTAGGCTTATCTTATATTATTTCTAAGTAATTTTTTCTAAAAGCATTGGCCTAATGATTTACTTTAAACTTCCCTTTAACGAAAAACTGTATACCACCGGAGAAGATTCTTCTAAAATATCAGTTACTTTTCATTCATTTGATAATTCTGAACAATTATATTTCAAAGGAAATATTATAGAAATACAATCTGGAGATTTCGAAAAAAAAGAGATAACAAGTCAATCTTTGCCCAAAGAGAATAATCATTTTATCGCTGAAACGGAGGATGAATATATCCGTAAACTCAATGGTGTAATTGAAATCATCAAAGAAAATAATCTTCCTAAGCTCGTTTTATCACGAAGAAAAATAATCAGAAATTTCAATACAATTGATTTAAAGGAGAGTTTCAAACGTCTATGTAATTCTTATCCTAATGCTTTCAGGTACATTTTTATTAATGATGAAAACTGCTGGATGGGTGCCTTTTCAGAGGTTTTAGGAAAATTCGATAAGGTTACTCACACATTTGAAACGATGAGCCTGGCAGGCACCCTACCGGTCTCTGAAGATTGGTCACAGAAAGAAATTGAAGAGCAAAAACCAGTATCTACTTATATTGAAAATGTTTTTGAAAAATACGCTACCTCAGGTCATATTGAGAAATCTCCAACGTATGATCATATTTCAGGAAATATCAAACATCTAAGAACGGACTTTAAAGCAAATATAAAACCTGAAGATATTGACAAAATTATTACAGAGCTGCACCCTACTCCCGCTGTTTGCGGAATACCTAAGGATTTCTGTAAGGAAAAAATTCAATGGATTGAAAAATTCCCACGTGAATTCTATGCTGGATATATCAAAATTGAGACAGAAGAAACTGTTCAGTATTTTGTGAATCTGCGATGTGCAAAACTCTATAAAGACGCAGTGCATTTATTTGTTGGTGGCGGAATTACAGCACAAAGTAACCCTAAAAAGGAATGGGGAGAAACAGAGTTAAAATCCGAAGCTGTATTTAAGAATCTTGTTATCTCTTGACTTTGCCAGAGTATATCTTTTTAAATCTATTAGTGTAAATTAAAATTATTAATTAATTTACATTTGAAAAAAGGTGTCTAATTATTTATAATGCCGAAATATACCAAAATCTGTAGGTGTCCACAAAGCTGCTTTTTGTCCGGCTGCTTTTAATGCATTGTTTGTCCATGTATTGCATGTGTATAAGAAATTATAACTTCCATTGGCATCATAAAACGCATCATTATCACTATACACAGCATTGGTAGGAATCAGAATGAAATTTCCATTTTTATCCTTGTCAAATTTATCTTCTACAAATTGTACCAATTTTTTGTATTGTGATCTGCTGATCATGATCATCTTACAATCATCGCCTTCCTTCATTGTATTATAGTAGGTACAGTGCATTGCAGATTCACTTAACCAGAAAGCCGCTTTAAAAGCTGTTGAAAATTTTAAATCGGACCAGGTTGGAGTATCCAGATAAAAGCCTTTATCACCCCAACCGATTCCTATATATTGATAGTCGGTTCTTTTTGAAGCAATATTGGAAAAAGGGACTTTTACACTCCAGTCCTGCAAATCATTTTTTACAGGCATTACAATATCCGTATGTACTCCATTGGTATAAATATAAATTGGAACCTCTTTTGTCTCACCATCATCTTTTGCTGAAACTTCAATAAAAGGAATTAGAAGGCCCAGTACGACATATAAAGCAACAATCCCAAGAATGATCCCCAAAGCTTTTAAGAATATGATCAATATTTTTTTCACAAGTATGTTTTTGTAAAGATTAATAAAACTTAATTTTTAATTTATCACAAAACTATTTGTTTTAATCGGAAAAATAAGTATATTTAGGTATGAAATAGTTACAAATATGCGTAAAAACACTAAATCCCAAAAAAGATTTAAAGTAAGAGTAAAAATAGCTCCAAAAAGAATACAAAAAAAACGTTGATTTTCTAAGAGATTTTATCTTTTTGAAAGTCAATTTTTCTTTTTTAGGAAAGGCTTTTTAACGAATTCTTATCACTAAAAATCTTCATCTCCTTATCCCTTAAAGGACAAGGCATGATCAACAACCCTCTTTAAATTTGGAATGTAAAATTTTCAAAAGAGGATTTATCACCAAATATCTGACTTAAAGTTTGTCTGAAGATGATTCTAAGAATTCAATATTTCTTTTTAAGCCCGCAAATTTTGTTCTTTTAACAGGAGATTTTCTAAAAATATCAGAGAATAATTCTTGTGTAAGTTCCTTCCATTCACCTTTTTTGAAATTTTTAAGCATTTCATTAGGTCTGAACCTGCTTTGAAGGTTTGGTGCTGAAAACCTATTCCATGGGCAGACATCCTGGCAAATATCACAACCAAACATCCAATCCTGCATCTTATCTTTAAAATAGTCAGGAATCTCAGTTTTCAATTCTATTGTTGCATAAGAAATACATTTACTTCCATCAATAAGCTTATCTGAAACAATAGCATCTGTTGGACATGCATCTATACACTTTCTGCATGTTCCACAATGATTAGTTGTTTCATGGTCGGCAATAAGTTCCAGGTCGCAGATAATTTCTGCTAAAAAATAAAAAGAACCGTTTTGCTTTGTAATAAGGTTAGCATTTTTACCCACCCAACCAATTCCTGATTTTCTTGCCCAGCTTCTCTCAAGTATGGGTGCAGAATCTACAAAGACCCTGAATCCAAACTCGCCGATCTCTTCTTGCAGCTCCATTACCATTTCTCGAAGGATCTCTTTGATTACTTCATGATAATCTTCGGCATAGGCATATTTTGAAATCTTATAGTTTTCGAGGGTCGAAATCTTTTCTTCAGGAAAATAATTGTAAGATAATGAAATCACAGATCTAGAACCTTCTACCAATAACCTCGGATCCAGTCTTTTATCAAAATGATTTTCCATATATTTCATTTCTCCATGGAAGTTATTCTTAAGCCACAGTTCTAGATTCCGAGCATCTTCCTCAAGAAAATCTGCTTTGGAAATACCACAATTCTGAAATCCAAAACGTTGAGCTTTGGACTTTATCAGTTCAGAATATTTTTCGGCAGTTGAATTCATGATTTCTTATTGCAAAACTAAGATTATTTTATAAATTTGCCGCCTTTATACTTTTTTACTAAATACGTATAAAAACCTAAACCCGAAAAATCTAAACCATGAAGAAAATAGGTCTGTTAATTGGACTTTTTACTTTGAGCATGAACTATGCACAAATCAAATTTGAAAAAGGATATATCATTAATAATTCAGGCGAAAGAACCGAAGTATTGATCAAAGATGTAGATTGGAAAAACAATCCCACCGATTTTGAATATAAACTTAATGATTCTTCTGCGCCAATAAAAGAAAGTGTAAAAAATATTGCTGAATTTGCTATTGATAATTCTGAAAAATATGTACGGAAGACAGTAATGATAGATCACTCTTCTGATATTATTGCCTATATTTCAAAGAATAAAACACCAGATTTCAAAGAAGAAACACTGTTTCTAAAATATGTTGTTGAAGGAAAGGCAAATTTATATTATTATCAAAATAATGACACCAAAAGATTTTTCTACAATATTGATCAATCTGATATAAAGCAGCTTATTTATAAGCCATATTACGTTAATGAAAGTTTGATCCGCTATAATAATGAATATAAAAAGCAGATCGCAGAAAATCTTACATGTGATATCGAAAATAAAGAAATTGAAAGAGCAGATTATAAAACGAATGCTTTGACAAGAATTTTCGTAAAATATAATAATTGTTCAAATGGCGGTTCTGTTAATTATACTCAAAATAAAGAAAAAAGAGACTTTATTAATTTAAATATCCGACCAGGAATTAGCAGCTCAAAACTTCAGACTACATTTAATTCTTATGATCCAGCTGGAAAAACAGATTTTGACAGGAAATTTTCCTTTAGGATTGGAGCTGAGCTCGAGTTTATTTTACCTTATAACAAAAATAAATGGTCAGTTTTTATAGAGCCTACTTATCAATATTACAAAACAGATTCTGAAACAGTAGTTAATGTTGGAACTTATTTTGAAAGAAAAATCACCCAAAATATAGACTATAAAGCATTAGATGTACCTATTGGGGCAAGACATTATATGTTCCTGAATGATAAGTCCAAGATATTTATTAATGCTGCATTCATCATCGGTATTGGTCTTAATTCTTCTTTCAAAGAAGGAAATACTGAAATGAAAATAAAATCTGCCAACAATATTGCATTCGGTGCTGGATATAAATATAATGACAAATTCAGTGTTGAGCTTAGGGTACATACCACAAGAAACCTCCTAAGAAATTATGTTATGTGGGACTCCAATTATAATAATATGTCATTAATTTTTGGATATACACTTTTCTAAGAATTAAGTTTCAACAAGAAAGTTTTTTAAGAAAAAAAATACGTATTTTCGTTATTATTTTAATGATTAAAACCCAACAGCTATGCCTTTAACAGAAGTATTAAAATCAGGAAATTATCAATTAATAGACGTTCGTGAACCAATGGAACTGGAAATGGACGGTAATATAGAAGGTGCTCAAAATATTCCACTGGGTGAAGTAGAAGATAGAAAAGAAGAAATTCTATCTATTGAAAAACCAGTTGTTATATTCTGCAGAAGTGGAAACAGAAGTGGAAAGGCATTGGAATATCTTAATTCTCAAGGCTTAAAAGACGGTTATAACGGCGGAGGCTGGGCAGACCTGAAAGCAACAATCGAAGCAAATCAAGGAACTTTTTAAGTTCCTTTTTTTATATGGTTTAATGATATGAATTTGCAAGAAAGATTTAAACAAAACCTATTCTCCTACACTCAGGATCAAAATACACTTGATATCCTATGGAAGGAAATTGAAACTCAATATTCGCAAAAAGGAAGACATTATCATAATCTGGAACATCTGAATACTATGTTTTCAGAGCTTGAAATGGTAAAAATTAATATTTCACATTTCTCTAATATTAGCTTTTCAGTGTTTTATCATGATGTCATTTACGATGCCTCTTCTAAAGCTAATGAGGAAAAAAGTGCAGAGCTAGCTACATTCAGACTTCAAAGGTTCAATGTTGATCAAAAGTCTATCGAACAGATTTCTGAGCAGATTTTAGCAACCAAGGCTCATCAACGATCTAATGACAGTGACACTAATTATCTTTTAGATGCTGATTTATCAATTTTGGGAAAAAGACATCGAAACCTATCTTGATTATACTAAAAAAATCAGAAAAGAATATTCTATTTATCCTGATCTTTTGTATAAACCTGGCAGGAAAAAAGTACTGAAACATTTCCTGGAATTAGAAAACATTTTTAAAACCGATTATTTTAAGGATCGATATGAAAAACAGGCGCGGATAAATATTGAACACGAGCTTGATAACTTATAAGTTCCGGCTAAAATTTCAAAGGTTTTGAATAAACTCTGTTGCTTTTTTTAACACCAAATCCGGCACCTCCTTATGAGGTGTGTGTCCGACATTTGGAATGATGTATTTATCTGAAATCCCACTTACCTGTTCTATTGTTTTCTCCACCTGATCTAAAGTTCCATACTCATCTGCATCTCCCTGAATAAATAGTAAGGGACAAGTAATATCTTTTAATAAGTATTCAATATTCCAATTTCTATAACTTTCTCTGGTCCAGGTTTCCGTCCATACTTTAAAAAGCCTTTCAACTTTATCTCCGTGGTATTTTTGTAAACGTTCAGGAAGGTTGGTGGTCTTATAAGCTTCCCAGGCATCATATACACCTTTTAGAGTAACTTCTTCAACAAATATATGCCCAGCTTCACAAATAACTGCCTTTACGTTTTTAGGGTATTTGCTAGCGGTTATCAAAGCGATTGTTCCGCCATCACTATGTCCAAACAAAATGGCATCTGTGATATTCAGTTCTGTTAAAAGATCTTTTAGTAAATCCGCTTCGATTTCCATATAGTTATTCGGTCTTTCATCTGTCAGCATTGGATCAGACTTACCATAACCAAGCCGGTCATAAACCAGAACATTACATTGGGAACCTTCTGAAAGTTTCATAGGAAAATCCCGCCATAATTGAGTACATCCAAGAGAGTCATGGAGAAAAATCAAGGTAGGCCTCTCTTCAAGTGAATGATTATATTCTATATAGAGTTTTTTTTCTTTTACTTCTATTAAATTAGTTGGCATAAAATTCACAACGTCATTAAAACTTAGGCATTTTCACCTCTTCAAACTCTTTCAGTAAATTTTTAAAGACTGTTTCAGCTGGCAGTATATCATTAATTAAAGCAGAAACCTGTCCTATTTCTAATTCTCCATCTTCCATATCACCTTCGAACATTCCCTTTTTTGCCCTGGCTCTTCCTAAAGATGCGGCTAAAGCTTCTGCATCTCGTCCTAACTGATAAATATTTTCCAATTCATTAAAGAACTTATTTTTAACCATTCTTACGGGTGCTAATTCTTTTAGAGTAAGATGGGTATCTCCTTCCTTAAGTTCTGTAATCTTCTTTTTCCAATTTTCATGAGCACTAGCTTCGTTAGTAGCCGCAAAACGGGAGCCAATTTGTACCCCATCTGCACCCAGAATCATTGCTGCTTTCATTTGAGAACCTAAAGCAATTCCACCTGCAGCTATTAAAGGTTTAGAAATGTGCTGTCTTACATTGGGAATCAAACAGAAAGTTGTTGTTTCATCTCTCCCATTATGGCCTCCTGCTTCAAAGCCTTCAGCTACAATAGCATCTACCCCTGCTTCTTCACATTTTACAGCAAATTTTGTAGAAGAAACAACATGTGCTACTTTTATTCCTTCCTTTTGCAACGTTTCCGTGTAAGTTTTTGGATTTCCGGCAGAAGTGAAAACAATCTTCACTCCTTCCTCTAAAATAATCTGGATAATTTCTTCAATATTTGGGTAAAGCATAGGAACATTAACTCCAAAAGGCTTATCTGTAGCCGCTTTACACTTTTGAATATTCTCTCTTAATATATCAGGATACATACTTCCTGCGCCGATCAAGCCTAACCCGCCACAATTGGAAACTGCTGAGGCAAGTCTCCATCCTGAATGCCAGATCATCCCAGCCTGGATAATTGGATATTTTATATTAAAAAGTTTTGTAACCCTATTTTGTTCCGATTCCATATCACGAAGCTTTTTGGCTGTCGTAAAATCTATAAAATTGCTCATGCTGTAAAAATACTAAAAACAAAGATTTCAGGCATTCCGTTTTTAAGAATATTCACTCTGATTCTTATCAAATTTTGTAATGATCCAGGGTTTCATCAATTATAAAACTGATATCTAAAAATTTTTGAACCAGTTGAGAAGTATCCTTTTCAATACTGTCAGGTTTCAACTCAATCCATCCTTCCATTAATGTTAACGGACCATATTGTACACTCACATTAGGCCAATTATCGCTGTTATTGATAAACTGCTCTCTAAATCGTTCTGCAAAATTTCGGCTCAAAATTTTATATCCTTTTAATTCCCTTAACTTCAAAGCGTGAATATTATAGTATATTTTGTTTTCCTGAATCGCTTTATCATTAACCCAGACAGAAAAAAAAATTCTTCCATTGGCAATTAATGGTGATTGTGGATTGCTAGACCACTCAGATTTATACACTTTCAATGCTAAAGATTCCATAACACTACCTATAGACACTTTCAATTTCAAATCATCCAATTCTTTTTTTAAAATTGTTGAAATTGCCGATTGAAATTTATTTTGGTAAAAATTATAATCCATTTCTATTTGTTTTAAAATAAAATATTTATGGTATTAAAAACAATAGGCTAAAAGTAATTACTTTTAGCCTATTGTTTACAAAAAAAACCTTCAGACTAACTGAAGGCTTTTAATTTATTTCTTTAATGCCTCTTTCTTCCAGTTTCCTTTGAACTTACAAGAATCGTAACGGCTATCTATTGATATGAAAGTCGTTGGTAATTTTGAATTCACAAATTTTTCAACCATTTCATTTCTTTTCTTATTAAGAGCCATCTGCTTTATTCTGTCATAGTCAGTCTCTAAAGTGATCTGGTGAGCAGGAATTACCTCTTCGATCTTTACAATCTTAACCACTTTTCTTTTTCTTTCATCTTCATCATCAAAAGCATTTGTTAGATCATCTTTGTTAAGACCTGCCAATTCGTAGCTAATTGTTCCTGGAATACTTTCTCTTTCAATTTTATTAGAACCATCAGCTCCGGCAATTACCCCACCATTGAACTTAGTTTTCTTATCGTCAGAATATTTAAAAGCAGCATCTTTAAATGTGATCTTTCCTTCAACAATTAAAGTTTTGATACTATCTAATTTCTTTTTTGCTGTTTTAATCTCATCATCTGTAGGTGTAGCCATTAAAAGAATATGTCTTGCATCATAGATCTTTCCAGATTTTTTCACCAGTTGAATAATATGGTAACCAAATTCTGATTCTATAGGATCTGAAATTTCTCCTTCCTGTAAATTAAGTGCGGCAGCTTCAAATGGCTTTACCATCTGACCTTTAGAGATATTTTTCATCAAGCCACCTGTAGATGCGGAACCTGGATCTTCAGAATAAATTCTAGCCTGGCTTTCAAATGATTCTCCACCTGCAATATCCTGTTTGATCTTTTTTAATTTATTGATCAGTTCGTCTTTGTGCGCTTCCGTAAGCTTAGGGTACATCATGACCTGGGCTAAAGAAACTTCATCCTTGATCTCAGGCAACTGAGCTTTATAAAGGTTATAAAAATCGGTTACTTCATTAGGAGTAACATCTGCTTTATCAGTAACTCTTTGGTATTTTGCCTGTCCATAATATGTATCAGTATCTATTTTTTCAATAGCATTTTTCATTTCATACCCATTTCTGAACTTATAAGCTGCCAACATTGCTTTTTCGTCTGGGAACTGAGAAAGTAATTGAGAGTACTTAGCATTTGCCTGGCTTTTTATAGCTGCAGATCTGTTTTCAATTAATGTATCTTTCTTAGCTTCGTATACAAGAAGTTTGTTGTTGATCAGATTCTCCAAAAACTCACACTTATCCGTATTGGAAGCTCCCTGCTGTTTTGCATAATTCATCTGTTCATTTACATCAGACTCCAATACAATTTCATCTCCAATTACAGCAGCAATACCATCCACTAGGTCTCCTTGTTTTATCTGAGCTTTCATGTTGGTAGCAAATAGCATCACAAAAACTCCAAAAAGAAAAGTGATCTTTAGTTTATTTATCATTTTAGTATTTTAAACAAGTTGCAAATTTAGAATTCTTAATGAATTACACTAAATTTTTTATTATAAATATTTCTTAAAAACACCTATTTATTGTAGTTCAACATCAAATGTTGTTAATTCTTTGAATTGTCTCAGTCTGCTGAACATATCAGACTCGCTTACTTCCTCAATTCTTTCCGTTCCAAATTTTTCAACAGTAAAGGATGCCATAGCAGAACCAACGATCAAAGCAGATTTCATTGTTTCGAAATCGATCTTCCCTTTTTTAGCTAAATAAGCTGCAAAACCACCTGCAAAAGTATCTCCAGCTCCTGTTGGATCAAAGACATCTTCTAATGGAAGTGCCGGAACAGCAAAAACCTTATTATCGTGGAAAAGTAATGCTCCATGCTCACCTTTTTTAATGATAACATATTTAGGCCCCATTGTAAGGATCTTTTTTGCTGCTTTTACAAGAGAATACTCTCCTGACAACTGTCTTGCTTCTTCGTCATTAATAGTGATCACATCAGTTTTAGCGATCATATTCATTAAAATATCTAAAGCTGTATCCATCCAGAAATTCATTGTATCAAGAACAACAAGTTTAGGACGTTTGTTCATTTTTTCAAGAACTGATAACTGAACTCCAGGATGTAGATTTCCTAATAATAAAATCTCAGAATCCTGCATAGAGTCTGGAATTTTAGGATCAAAATTTTCCAAAACATTCACCTCCGTAGCTAAAGTATCTCTAGTATTTAAATCATTATGATATTTACCTGACCAGAAAAAAGTTTTTCCTTCTTTTACAATTTCAAGTCCTTCAATATTTACATTTCTGTCTGTAAACATGTCTAGGTGTTCTTGTGGGAAATCTCCTCCTACAACAGAAACAATTCCTGATTTCACTCCTAATATAGATGAAGTGATTGCAATATAAGTGGCGGCTCCGCCTAAAATTTTATCTGTCTTACCAAATGGTGTTTCAATTGCATCAAATGCAACACTCCCAACAACTAAAAGTTTCATATATTTTTCAATGTATTTTAAACTGATTTATTTTTTCCATTCAAAAGTATCTAGCAGGTGTTTCATATCTTTTTTGATATAATCCACAGCAGGAGCTAATGAATCCGGTTTCGGTCTTGTATTAAAGTATAGATAGGCAGTCACAAAATGTTTTGTACTGTCCGTAATGTAAAATTGAAGGTTAGAAGCACTCTGTCCTTTTAATTCGTAAAAGTTTCCATATACCTTTTTTTCAGGATATTCGAAAGACTTCGTATCAATAGCACTTGCTTTAATGGTATGTTCATATACCATTTTTTCAGCTTCTTTAATATGATCTGCAAAATCATTTTGAATCGGATAATAGGTAACGAAGATCTTAGCCTTCATTTTAGGATAATTCAAATAATACCAGCAAGGCTTTTTAGCATCTGTCATTGTCGCAAAATCTGAATACTCAAAGCTGTAAGCACAGTTAGATTCAAATTTTTGATATTTTGGTGTGGGATACTCCAAACGTAATTCTCCGTAAGGTTTTGGAATTGGATCTTTTCCACATGAAATTAAAAGCAATGAAGCAAATATAAAAATGACTTTTTTAATCATTTTGCAAAAGTACAAATTAGATTTCAGATTTAAGAAGACAAATTTCAGTCTTTCAATGAGTTTTGAATATAGTTTTCCAAAGGTTTGGGAAAAGATTTCTTTTGTGATCCTTTAAAGTCTGTAATGATGTATTCATTTTGTTCAATGAAATTGTTCCAAACCACTTTCGAACTTACGTCAACATCATAAATATCAATGGTCAGATTCTTATGAGTGAGTTTATGATGGAGCGTTTTAAGACCTTTTATAAATGGTTCCAGCTCTCCTGTAATGGAAGTTGGAAATTCAAAAAGTTTTTTCCAGATAAAGTCATCTTTTCGCTGCTGAACTACAAATTGCCCTTTAATGTGAACAAAATAATATTTTAAATGAAGATCCTCTGTTTTTGTTTTTTTTGTTTTAACAGGGAAATCAGAAACTTTATTTAAAGAATATGCTAAACAGTCATCTTCCAAAGGACATTCATCACAAAGTGGATTCTTAGGCTTGCAAATTTCTGAACCAAGATCCATCATCGCCTGATTAAAATCGCCTACATTTTCCGGCATGATCAATGTTGCCAATTCAGAAAAATAAGTAAATGCCCGCGAATTGGAAATATCAAAATCATCTGCAAAAACCCTACTCAATACCCTATAAAAATTTCCATCTACAGCCGGTATTTTACCACCAAAACAAATACTGGAAACTGCCGCCGCTGTGTATTTCCCTACTCCTTTCAACAGTAGAATATCCTCATAGCGAGATGGAAAAAAACCATTATGATCAGCTATGATCTGTTTTGAAGCTTTATGAATGTTAATTGCTCTGGAATAATATCCCAAACCCTTCCAATGGAGCAAAACCTCATCCTCTTCAGCTTCAGCTAAAGTTTCTACATCGGGAAATCTTTTGATAAAGTTATTGTAATGATTGAGTCCCTGACTGATTCTTGTTTGCTGAAAAACAATTTCGCAAATCCATATTTTATAAGGATCTTTTGTTTTTCTAAAAGGTAAATCTCTGGCATTTTCTTTATACCAATTCAGTAATTTACTTCCTAAGTGAAGAAAACCTGAATCTCTAAAATTCTTTTCCAAAAAATAAGTCTGTTAAGTAGTTCAATTGCTCTGATCAATTATTAGTTTTAGATCTATTATTCTAAAACCAGATCAAAGTATCTGCAAAGATAGAACTATTTACTTTCTGTACCTACAGAGTATATCGGAGCGGATTTAAGCCATTGATATTTTAGCTTCTTATCATCTGCTATAAAGCGATATCCATTAAGCTTTTTAAGAAAAATGTACACCGAGTCTTTTTTCAGTTTTAGCCTTTGGTTGGAAAGGAACTGAAATGGATAGTTGATCACAGAATCTCTTGTTGTCTTTTCTATTACACCTGATTTGAGTCTGTAAATAAATATTGATTTTCCGCGACCCGAAGAGCTATCTACAAGCTTTATATCAGAAGTAGCAAGAACCATATCACTAGCATCAAAACACTCGTCAACATTCATGATATAAGCTTTACCTTCCTGCCTTTCATCTGCAAAAAGATCTCGTTTATAATGAGTAGGGCTTTGAAATTTCTTTTCGCAACTTATAACAAAAAATATAAGAAGGATTGGTATGCAGTAAATAAATCTGAATTTAAGCATATTAATTTTTATGTGAATTGGTAGAAAAAAACCGATGTAAAATTGCATCGGTTTTTATTATTAAAATAGGATATATTAGTCCTGAGTATATTGTGACTCCCATTCGTTACCATCATCTCCTTTGTGTCCGTCCAATTTAATAACGAAACTTTTTGTTGGGAAATAAGGCGTTAAACGGATATCCAGCCATACTCTGTCTTTATTTACTTTATCTTGCTCAAAACGAACAATTTTGAACTTTTCAATAAGCTTATCAGCTCCTTTGATTCCATCTAGGAAGGTTACGATCTGTCTTCTTAAATCATCTTCATTTTTTGCAGTCCAGTTTTCAAATGCTCTTCTGTTTAAGAAATCCAATAAAACTTTAGTTACATAATCAAATACACGAACCACTGAATAAGTCTGAAGTCCAATATTATCTCCTGTAAATAATGTTTTAGCAGAGAAAGCCATGATTTTTCCATATTCATTAACCATCGGTACTAGCCCCATTTTTTCCAACTGAGAAATTTCACTTTTCTTCAATTCGAATTTTACGGCATCAACCTCGTTGATATTACCATGTTTTTTACCCGCTGCTACCTGAGACATTAGTGTCTTATGAATTTTTCCTGCCAATGAAGTAGATGGTGGTAATTCCACGTTTTCTTCTTCACCCACTTCTTCTGCTCTTCCACGACCTACAAGCCAGTTACAAGTCATGATTACATTACTTCTATGAAGCTCTCCTCCTGTAAGGTTTGCAGAATGGAATAAATCCACCACATCATCCGGTTTATCGAGATTAGCAAAATCCGTAACCATCATTACTTTATTCTCGTTACAGATCTTCGCCCATTTTTCAATCACTTTATTAGATCCTAAATATCCAGGAATTGCTAAAAGAGAATAATTATCTCTTAGATCTAAACGATCATAATAGCTTTTGAACTCCTCAGCAATAGCATCGATAAAAAGTGGATTATCTAAATCTGAAAGCTGATCTAAGCTTGCATTTACAATACTTACATTATCAACTTTATCAAGTTCTGTATTTTTATAGAATTGAGCTACTGTTCTGTATGAAGTTTCCAACTGGCGAACAGTATCTAAAGTATTTTTTAAGTTTGTTTTTAAATTTTGTTCTGCCTGCTGCGCTTTATTTTTGCAGGTCTCTGCCATTTTATCTGCAGATTCATTACCCTCCAAAAGACTTACCCAAAGGTTGATCTTTTGAAGTAATTCTTTTCTTTCGTCTCCTTTATTATTATCAGTAAGGAATATTTCTTTCCTTGCTTTTCTAGTCGGATTCATGTTGGCGATGCCATCTACAACAGATTCTACAAAACCAAACCCACCAATTTTGTTGAGCTCGGCAAGAGGATTACCTTTCGGTTGTCCCGAATGTTGCTGTTGACCTTGTTGCTGACTTTCTGATGCCTGTAATTTACTATCCATGATTTAATGTAAAGTCTTTAGATTATTTTTCAAGTTCTTGTGCCACTTCTTTTAATACTTCCACAAAAGCAGATCTTGTCTGTTCGTTTTCCAGCATGTTACGCAGAATTTTATTTGTTTTTAGCTGACGTACAATTTTGTTATATTGTTCCTGCTCCATGCTAAGTTGCTGCAAATAATTTGATTTCTGTGTAAGACTCTTAGGAGTGAAGTCCCCAAGATTTTGAAAACGGAATTCTTCGTCTACCACACTACCATCTTCTGTTTCATGTTGTACACTTATAGAAGGTTGAAAATGCTTGAAGACGTCTTCCACAGTCTTTAATCCTGTTACGATTTCAGGGTTATAAGATTCATCAGTAGTAAGCTGGCTTACAATTAATGACTTATTTTCCTGTATTTCTTGAATAGCTTCATTAGCGTCTACTTTTATCTCGTTTCCGCCAACACCATAATTAAACATTGCCATATTATTATTATTTTGAGATTTTTGATTTTGGTTAGAATTGTTTTTATCCGACGAGTCGAATAAGTCCCCAATCCAATGCTTAAATTTAAAAAAAAACTCTAACATACAAAATTTTGTTAAGATTTTTCTTGAATTATTTAATTATACCTATTTTATCAGACATAAATATGTCATTTTCACTTCACTAAACTATGAAAAATAAATAAAAAAACACATCAAAGATGATGTGTTTTTTATTTCTAACAATTTTTGGCAATGTTACCAAATTTTTATTCTGTCCTGAGGAGCTTTATACAGCTTATCTCCAGGCTTTATATCAAATGCTTTGATAAAAGCATCCTGATTTACTAATGGTCCAAATGCTCTGAAATATCCAGGAGAATGTGGATCTGTTTTTACCTGATTCACCATATATTGGTCTGTAGACTTTGTTCTCCAAACCGTTGCCCAACTCATAAAGAATCTTTGATCCTGATTAAATCCGCTGATAGATCCTGGATTTCCGTGGTCTTTAAGATACATCTGTAATGCATCATACGCTACAGCTACGCCTCCCAGATCACCAATATTTTCACCACTTGTAAATTTCCCGTTTACAAAGCTTCCTTTCACCGGTTCGTAGCCGTTATATTGTGCTGCTAACTGGGCTACTTTAGCATCAAAGTTCTTACGATCTGTATCTGTCCACCAATTATTAAGGTTTCCATCACCATCGAAACGGGAACCACTATCATCAAAACCATGAGAAATTTCGTGACCGATTACTGCACCAATCCCACCGAAGTTTACTGCTGCATCCGCTTTAGGATTATAGAAAGGTGGCTGAAGGATTGCCGCTGGGAAAACGATCTCATTATTTGAACCACTGTAGTAAGCATTCACAGTTTGTGGTGTCATTCCCCACTCTGTTTTATCAACTGGCTTTCCAACTTTTTCCAAACTTCTCTGATATTGCCAAGCAGCTACATTTTGTAAGTTTGAATATAACGTTGAGCCCTGATTCGGAGAACCTACTTTTAGTTCAGTATAATCTTTCCATTTGTCAGGATAAGCAATTTTTACTGTGAATTTAGATAATTTCTCCTGAGCTTTTACTTTCGTTTCCGGAGACATCCAGTCCATATCATTAATATGGGTTTTAAACGACTTTAAAATATAGTCGATATAGGTTTCCATCTGCTGTTTTGCTTCAGGAGTAAAATACTTTTCAACATATAATTTCCCAAAAGCTTCACCAAGAACACCATTTACAAGACCCAACCCTCTTTTATTCATTGGGCGTTGTTCCTTTTGTCCCTGAAGATATTTTGAGTAGAAATCAAAACGGATCTGCTCAAGGCTCTCATCAAGATTACTTGCATTACCATTTATTACATGATATTTCAGATAATCTTTTAATAGAGGAAGGTTCTTTTGAGTCAGGAATTGATCCATATTCTGGTAATACTTCAATTCACCAACAATTACTTTATCTGTATTTACACCTGCATCGGTTAAATACTTAGCAAGGTTAATATTTTTAACTAATCCTGATAACTCAGATACATTTTTTGGATTATATCTTAAATTAGCATCTCTATTCTGCTCCAGAGTTAAAAGATAGTTGGCTAATTGTTTCTCAAAAGCAACTACATTTTCAGCAGATTGAGTCGAATTTTTATATCCTAATACTCCGAATAGTTTACCTACGTAGTTTGTATACTCACCTAACGTTTTTGTATTGGCTTCATTTACTTTCTGATAGTAATCTCTTCCCAAACCAAGATCCGGCCCACCAAGATATACCGCATTCATTTTAGAGTTCTTCATATCTGCACCTACTCTCCAGCCATAAAAAGAATTATCACCCAGTTTAGTAGCATCTAAAAGATACTTCTGTAAATCGTTAAGGTTTTTGATTGCATCAATTTTAGCAAGATCTCCTTTTATAGGAGCAATACCATCTGTATTTCTTTTACTGGTATCCATGAAAGACGCATATAGATTCTGAATTTTTTGTCCTTCAGATCCATCAGAATATTTTTCAGATAATATTTTATTTAAAATATCCAAAGAAGCATCATCTACATTCTCTCTCAAAGCATTGAAAGATCCCCAGCTTGCTTTATCAGAAGGAATCTGAGTTGTTTTTACCCAATTTCCATTTACATAGTTGAAAAAATCATCTTGTGGACGAACACTTTTATCCATGTATGATAAATTAATTCCCTCTTCTTTCATTTCTTCTTTTACTGGTTGTGTAGTGGCAACCGCAGTCTCTGTCTTAGTTGTTTTTTCTGCGGTCTTAGCTGTACCACATGAGTTTAAAAATACCATACCCGAAAAGGCAAGTATACCAATATTTAGCTTTTTCATTAAAAATCGTTTTTTATTTTACACAAACTTACCAAATATACGAATTTTCGTAATGTGGAAATAGGTAATTTGAGAAGATGTTACAAGTTATGGGTTGTGGAATTTGAGGTATCTGATGCAGAAGGATTTGGTAGTTAGAGAAATAATTTATTTATAATAATTTCAATCAAACCCAACAACTCTTATCCAT
Source organism: Chryseobacterium sp. FW101-FHT12H09 (assembly GCF_058790395.1). Taxonomy (NCBI): domain Bacteria; kingdom Pseudomonadati; phylum Bacteroidota; class Flavobacteriia; order Flavobacteriales; family Weeksellaceae; genus Chryseobacterium; species Chryseobacterium sp. FW101-FHT12H09. The sequence goes on from NZ_JBYTCP010000003.1 coordinate 973,363, forward strand.
TTACCTGCTACCTACAAAAAAACCGCTCATTTCTGAGCGGCCTATATATTATGTATATTACCAGATTTTGATTCTGTCCTGAGGAGCTTTATATAATTTATCTCCTTGTTTTACATCAAATGCTTTATAGAATGCATCAACGTTCGTTAACGGACCGAAACTTCTGAAGTATCCAGGAGAATGTGGATCTGTTTTCACCTGATTGGTCATATATTTTTCACTAGACAATGTTCTCCAAACTGTAGCCCAGCTTAAGAAGAATCTCTGGTCTTGTGTAAATCCACTGATCACTCCAGGATTTCCTTTATCTTTTAAATACATCTGTAATGCATCGTAAGCGATATTTACCCCTCCTAAATCAGCAATATTTTCCCCGTTTGTGAAAGTTCCGTTTACGAAAGTTCCTTTTACAGGCTCATACTTATCATATTGAGCAGCAAGAGCTTTTGTTGCTTTCTCGAAATTCGTTTTATCTTCCGGAGTCCACCAGTCTACCAAGTTACCATCTGCATCAAACTGAGCTCCTGAATCATCAAATCCGTGGCTCATTTCGTGACCGATAACAGCTCCAATTCCACCGAAATTTACAGCAGCATCCGCTTTAGGATTAAAGAATGGTGGCTGAAGAATAGCAGCTGGGAATACGATCTCGTTATTTACCGGGTTATAATAAGCATTTACAGTTTGTGGAGTCATTCCCCATTCTGTTTTATCAACAGGTTTTCCGATTTTAGCTAAATCTTTGTTATACTGCCATTCTGAAACATTCTGAAGATTCTGATATAAAGTACCTCCTTTAGATTCTGGAGTGATCATTAATTTAGAATAATCTTTCCATTTGTCTGGATAAGCAACTTTTACCGTAAATTTATTAAGCTTGTTCAATGCTTTTTCTTTCGTTGTAGAAGACATCCAAGAAAGGTTATTGATATGAACAACAAAGCTTTTCTTTAAATAATCGATTAATTCAACCATCTGAGCTTTCGCTTCAGCAGGGAAATATTTTTCAACATATAATTTACCGAAAGCTTCTCCTAAAGAACCATTGATCAACTCATATCCTCTTTTGTTAAGTGCTCTTTGTTCCTGCTGACCTCTAAGGTATTTACCATAGAAAGCAAATCTCATATTTCCCAGGTTTTCGCTCAAATAAGAAGCGCTTCCATTAATCAAATGGAATTTAAGGTAATCTTTAATAACAGAAAGATTCTGAGCATTCACTAATTGGTCGAAGTTTTTATAATATCCTATTTCTCCGATGATCACCTTATCTGAATTTACACCTACTTTTTTCAGGTAAGCAGGAAGGTCTACATTTTTTACCAAAGCAGAAAGTTCTGCCATAGTCTTAGGGTTATACTGAAGGTTTGAATCACGGATCTGCTCGTTTGTCAAATAAGTTTTAGCAATGCTTTTTTCATATTCAACAATTCCTTTTGCAGCTTCATCAGCATTTTTGTAGCCTAATTCTTTTAGCATAGAAGCTACATATTTCTGATATTCAGCAAGTGCTTCTGTATTTTTATCATTAACTTTCTGATAATAATCTCTTCCTAAACCTAAAGATGCATCTCCAAGATAAATAGCATTCATCTTCGAGTCCTTAAGATCAGCGTCTACACCCCATCCGTAGAAAGTATTTTCTCCTTCTTTAGTTACAGCAGTCAAATAATTCTGTAAATCTGTAAGGTTCTTGATCGCATCGATTTTAGTCAGATTGCCTTGAATAGGTTTAATCCCGTCAGCATTTCTCTTCTGCATGTTCATATAGGTAGCATACAGATCCTGAATCTTTTTCCCCTCACTTCCGTCAGCAAATTTATCTTTCAGAAGAGAGTTCAAAATCGTCATTGAATTATTGTCAGTATCATCTGCCAATTTATTAAAACTTCCCCAAGTTGGTTTATCAGAAGGAATTTTGGCTGTTTTCATCCACGTTCCACTCACGTAGTTATAAAAATCATCCTGTGGACGTACAGATTTGTCCATCAAGCTAAGGTCTAAACCTTTATCTGTTGTACTCATTACTGTTTTAGTTGTTTTAGCCTGAGCACTCACTGTATTTTGTGAGCAAATTCCCGCTAATAAAAACAAAGAAAGCGTTAGTTTTTTCATTATGATAACAATTTATATAATATGTATGTTTATTTTAACATTCGTTACGTTTAATGAAAACAAATTTAAACAAATATTAAGAAGTTGTTACCTCTTTTACATTCCCTGTTCTTTTTAGAAATCCCCAGGCTTGTATTTCTCCTTTTAATGCCTTTCTTAAGCTTCTGAATAAGACAATGTACATGAGCCATCTATACCCGAATCTTTGCGGGATTACATACAATAAATTGACCAGTTTCTCTCTCTGCATCAAAAAAGCGACAATCGCCAGTGAAGCATCTACCAGAAGAAACAGTAAATAGTATGTGAATATCTTTTCTCCGTTTCCAAATAATATTCCAAAAAACATAATTACATCTGCAAAAGGCGAGAAAAATGGAATAATATATTGAAATAATAAAATATTAGGCATCGCCCAAAGTCCTAAACCTTTATATTTCGGATTTAAGAAAGTCTGTTTCTGTTTCCAGAACATCTGCATGATACCATATGTCCATCGGAAACGTTGTTTTAAAAACTGTCTCACCGTTTCTGGTGCTTCAGTTACTGCAATGGCTCTGTTTTCATTGGCTACTGTATATCCTTCTTTTAAGATTTTCACAGTAATATCACAATCTTCCGCCAGCGTATCTGAAGAATATCCGCCAACCTCATCGATTACTGATTTTTTAAATGCTCCTATTGCTCCCGGGATTACTGTAATCGCATTGATATTTGCATACGCTAATCTATCAAAGTTCTGGCTCGTAGTATATTCTATAGCCTGCCATCTCGTAAGCCAGTTGACTTGATTTCCCACTTTTACATTACCCGCTACTGCAGCAATTTTTTCTTCAGGACTTGCATTTAAAAACCTGGCTATCAAATATTTTACAGCATCTTGCTGAAGCTTAGTATCTGCATCAATACAAACTACATATTCTGCATCGGTTTGAGAGATTCCAAAATTCAAGGCTGTTGCTTTTCCACCATTTGATTTTGTGAAGATTTTCAACTTTGGATGTTCAGAAAATGCTTCTCTTGCTCTTTCATAGGTTAGATCTTTACTTCCATCATCTACCATAATGACATCAAAATTTGGATAAGACTGATTCAGCAAATTGGTTAGAGAAGATATAATATTTACTTCTTCATTATAGGCGGGAACGATAATAGATACTTTAGGGTAGCTTTCCAATACAGGAAACTGTGAAAGTACTTTTTCTTTTTTTCTCTCTTTGATTGCCCAATAAGCCATCAACAGTAATCGTATCAATCCTAATATAATAAAGATTGTAAAAAGAGCTACCAGGAAATGACTAATCCCATAAATCACAGTTGCCAATACCAGATTCAACTGCATAATATAATAGGATTTTGTCTTTGGAACTTCGGGCATTAGCTCATTTTTGCTTTTATGTAAAATACTTGCTAAAGTGGTAAAATGATACCCCTGTTTTTGTAATGTAGGAATTAATATTTTAAGAGCCTTAACAGTCTCTTCTCTTGTATCTCCGCCCGCATCGTGAAGGAGGATAATATTTCCTCTTTCTTGTTTTATTCCTTGTAATACGCGCTTTACAATTTCATCCGATTTTACACCAGGCTGCCAGTCTTCAGGGTCTATACTTTCACCAATATCCAGATAATTTTGCTGTCTTGCCAAGGCCACCGGAATGATCTCTTCAGAAGTCGTAGGTTCCGAGTCCGCATTATAAGGTGCTCTGAATAAGATCGTACTGTGACCTGTTATACATTCAAATAACAACCTTGTCAGCTTTAGTTCCAGCAATGCTCTTTCCGGACTTACTTTCGCCACATTTTCATGGGTGAATGTATGATTTCCTATTTCGTGACCTTCCCTATAGATTCTTTTTACAAGTGGTAAGTTTCTCTCAGCATTTAAACCTATTAAAAAGAATGCTGCAGGAACATGATATTTTGACAATACATCGAGAACCTGTGGTGTGTATGTTTCATCCGGCCCATCATCAAATGTTAGAACCAGCTCTTTCTGTGGTGCTGAGCCATATTTTTTCACTTCATAAGAACTCGGATAGGTTACATAATTTTCATCCGTAATTATTTTTTCTTTCGGATCTATCTCCACTGCAATTTTTCCATCATGTGGAGTATTTAAAACATCCAAAACTTCACCATCTCCGATATAGTCTACCATCGTCTGACCTTTCACATTCTCAAATTTCTTTAGATCAAGTTTTGACAAACCTGCAAAAGTGAGATCTTTATCATAAAAATTCCATACTCTGCTGTCTTCGCTTCCTAATCTCCAAAGTGCTGTTCCTGCTAATGGATATTCTGATGAAAAACGCATCGTATTGAAAATAGAAGCAGCATCATTGAAAAATACAGTATGTGTATTATTTTTAAAATCTGTGTATGAATAATTAAGATTAAAAGTATTGTCATCAAAATTCATAACCGATTTACTGGCACTGGCTTTGGTAATTGCCTGCATATAGGAAACTGAGACATTATCATCGGGATTCGAGCTCCAGTCATATCCATAAGCTCCAAGACCTAAAATAATTTTATTAGCTGTTGTTTTCTTTAAAATTTTTCCTGTCTGGGCCTCGATCCATTTTTGAGACGAAATTGGACCCGCATCTCCTGAAGCAGAATATTCATCATAAGCCATCAGCACAAAATAATCTACATAAGGGTTTAGGCTTTGGATATTATAATCATCATTATCAGTCATAATATCCATGGTTACCAATAGCTTATTTTGCTTAAAAGTATCTGAAAGCTCTTTCATAAAAGCAATAAGATTCTCATCGGAATCCAGATTCATATCCTCAAAGTCAATGTTAATTCCTTTAAAATGAAATTTCACACATTCTTCAGTTAGTTTTCGAATAAGCTTTGTTCTTTTTAAAGGATCATTCAACACTTTAGTTAAACCCTCAGCACGGAACTCTCTATCTGAATTGTTACTTAAAATAGGCATTGCAGCAATACCGGTTCTTTTAATAACTTTATAACCTTCAGGATCAATATTTGTTTTCAGATCTCCTGTTTTAGGATCAAGGAAGAACCATTCGGGGAAAACTAAATTGATGTGTTTAATATTTCTTTTCAGGGACATTAGAGATTGAGGATCCCAGGCTACATAGAAAGCCGAGCGAATTCCTCCGGGAAACTGAGACCAGTTCTTATTTTGATTTTTGAGTCTTTCAGCTTTTGCTTTTTCAATTTTAGAAAGACTGGTATGGATTGTTTTTTCTGAGATAAAACTTCTGAATCCTTTATATTCTTTCGAAATTCTATTTTCTTGAAGGTAAGGTTTTCCGGCAGTAATTATTGTTTTATAGTCTTCATGGAAGGGAATTTTTGGACTTTTGTCCAGCTTCATCATTAATGCCAATGCTAAAAAAAGTAATATCCCAATGAAGATAAAAACACGGGATCCCCATTGGACATTTCTCCATCGTTTTTTATTAGTTGTTTGAAAAACCTGTTTTGAATTTTCCACGTTTTGTTATTTTTCTGAATACGTCTCAAAAAGCGTGAAAAACCATATCAATTTTAATTAAAATAAAATTAAAAAATAGGAAATATGATTAATCATTTATAAGTAATCCTACTAAGTCCTGAATAATTTTCTGAGAAACAAAGTTCATAAAATCCAGTCTATCCAGATGTGGCATATATAATTTGAAACTCTCCTCTCTGTCATTGATCCTGATCGAATAATAAACAGTCCCTACTTCTTTTCCATCTTCCCCTTTGCCAGGTCCCGCAACTCCTGTTGTAGAAATTGAAATATGAGTACCAAATAATTGCTGACATCCTCTAGCCATTTCCTGAGCTACCTGCTCACTTACTACGGTAAACTCATTCACTGTCTCTTGGGCAACTTGTAAAATCTTAACTTTTTTTTCTGTCGCATAAGGAACGATTCCCCCTATAAAATAGTTTGAACTTCCAGAGTTTGAGGTAATCATTTTTGCAAGCTCACCACCTGTACAGCTTTCTGCAGTAGAAAGTGTCAATTTCTTTTCATTCAAAAGCTCACCTAAAATTTTCTCAATTTTATCTTCTGTTGTTGCTATAATGCTGTCGCCAATCAGAGGAAATAACTTTTGTATTTCTTCTTCCAATTGCTGGTTTAAAATACTTTCATCATCTCCAGATGCCGTCAGCCTCAATTTCACCCGGGTTCCAACAGGCAAATAAGACAGTGCTAAATTTTCAGGCAATGAAAGTTCCCAGTCCTCAATGATATCTGCCAGGATACTTTCGGCAATTCCAACTACGGAAACAATTCTGGTTGTAATATAATGTAAACTGAATGTATCTTTTAAATAAGGAACAATCTGATCTTTGATCAATGGTTTTACTTCATAAGGAACACCAGGAAGACTAAAACTTAGTTTATCATTATACCTCATCATCATGCAAGGAGCAGTTCCGTATTGATTTTGAAAAACTATGGATTTTGTAGGAACAAAGGCCTGTTCTCTATTTCTTTCCAGTATTTCAGATCGCCCCCTTTTTTCCATATAGTTTCTTAAATGTTCAAAAGTAGCTTCATTTAGAGCAATCTCGTCATTAAAAAACTCAGCAAGGGCTTTCTTAGTTTTATCGTCTCTTGTTGGCCCTAATCCACCCGTTGTAATAACCAAATCACCCATCTCAAAGGCAGTTTGCAAGGTCTTTTTGATGGTTTCAATTTCATCAGAGATTGTAAAGATCTGCGAAACTTTTATACCTATATTTTTAAGTTCAGTAGCAATAAAGTTAGAATTGGTATCTATTGTATTCCCGGAAAGGATTTCGTCTCCAATAGTAATCAGAACAGCGTTTTCCATATTGTAATTTTTGAAAAAAATCTAGTACAAATGACGGAAAAATCTGCGGTTGAGGCAATATAAAATCATTTTTTCTATCTTTGATTTGAACTGTTTATAACTATAATAAAAAATAATGGCAAAATATGATGATGCCTTTTGGCATTATGGTGTGATTTCTCTACTGCTGTGATTAGCACAAAGTTTAGATTCCTGCGAAATGACAAGGTTGATTAGTAAGATAAAGTAATCTAAAAGGAAATTTAAATAATTTAATCTTAATCATTATGTCTCACCCAGATCAGTTCTTCTGTATTATATCCTATTCTTTTTGCTTTTTCTAAAAAACGCAGTCTTATACTTTCAGGGATTTCAGTGGTACGGGACAATATCCAAAGATACTTTAAGCTGTTTCCGGCAACTAGGGCATACTGATAATTTTCATCGATATCAATCACATTATAACCTGCCCAGATTGGTTTAAAAAAAGAAACTTTTAAACGACCCTCTGTTTTATCTTTTACAAACTTTGCTTCACCTATAGATTCTTCCCATACTTTTTTTAGATAATTATACCCTTTATTATTGACACGAATGCTTCCATCAGAATTCTGAGAATAAGTTGCTGTTACATTATCCATTCCTTTCTCAAACTTATAATCGAATCTTGCGATTTCATACCATTTCCCCAAATATTTTTCGGCATCAAAATGAGTCACTGCAACAGCACCTTTCGGAAGTCTTACCGAATAGTGATTAAAAATTAACAACCCCAAGATGCCAACCGTGACGGGAATTCCAATTTTCTGAATATTTTTCATAATAATACAGTTATGTGGTGAGTATGAAAAAGTCCAAAAATAATGCCTTTGGGCTGTTAATAAACAATAATTCTAAGAGAAAACTTTTAGAAAAGCATCTTTAAAAGTACCTGAAACTTCAATTTCAGCTTCATCCAGTAATGTTACAGTTCCACTTTTATGATAGGATTTTACAAAACCAGTATTGATGATATGAGAACGATGAACCCTAACAAATGGTGCTTCCAACAGATCGTCGAAATGTTTCAAAAATCTGCAGACCATTTTTTTGGATCCGTCCATAAGATAAACCTGAGTAAAATTACCATCCGCTTGAAGTCTGACAATATCTTCTGTTTTTACGACATCAAATCCCTGCAAAGTTGGTAGAATAAGCTGTTGCTTTTCGGGTTTTAATTTTAAGTTTTCAAGTAGTATTTTATTCCGGTTCAGTTCTTCTTTTTTCTCAAGACTTTCTGCTACTTTATTCACAGCAAGAATGAGCTCCTGAATATCAATAGGTTTTAAAATATAGTAACTCGCTGATTTATTAAGTGCCTGTAATGAATATTGGGAAAAAGCAGTGATAAAGATCGTTTCATAGATGTAGTCTTTTGTAGCCTCCAGAACATCGAAAGCGTTCCCATAGGGCATTTCTACATCCAGAAAAACAAGTTGAGGTTGCTTCTCTGCAATAAGGGGAACGGCATCTTTGATATTTTCGGCTTCTCCCAGGATCTCTACCTGAGGACAGTATTTTGTGAGATAATTCCTGAGAACCTCTCTCGCAATGACCTCATCGTCTATTATAACAGCTTTTATTTTCATTTAAACAATCCGGATGTATTTCCGTTTTATTGTAAAAATATGAATATTTCGCTTTTTATACAACTTAATGGCTCTGCGTCATTATTTACTGAACCCTCTTCCATTTCCAGGCATACCATACGATCAATAAAGTGATGATACTTTCTAAAATAGCCAAAAAAACATAAAACGTTTGCCAGGCTGAAAATGAAGTTACTGCTATCAATAGCATGATTCCAGTAAAAAATATTCCGAAGATAATATTGAAAATTCTATTGATGGTGGCTTTTAATATTAAAGAAAGGAAGACCATTACTGCCGGAATTGATAATAACAGTGATGCTAAAAACAATTTAATGGGAGTATCCAGCAAATTCGTTCCATCAACAAGACCTTGTGCTTTGCCGGGAATATACAGTTCAAAATAATCACCATATAGATAGCATAATGTTACCGAAGTCCAAAGTCCAGCCAGTTTTATTTTAATATTTACCGGGATATCTTCCAGTTTTTGAGGGTCATTGGTTTTCATAGCAATAAATTATTGAGTTTAGTTTTTTTGAACCTTTAGGTTTACAACTTAAAGACAATAATATTTCACAAATAGTTACACGATAATAGAAAATGTTTGTCAATGGTTCTTTATAGCTTATACTGTATTTCCACTAGAACCCCTTGTTCATTCTTTTTATCTGTTACTTTACAATGGATCTCCTTTTTATATAAATCATTAAGCAGTCCAATCCTTTCAATGGTATTTTTCATACCTCGTCCTTCTCTCGCTTTTTGATGTTGGGTTTTCAGTTTTTTACTTTCTTCAATTCCAATTCCATTGTCTTCAATAATGATTTTTAAATGCTCATTACTTTTTTCAAAGTTCAATTTTAAAAATCCCTTTTCTTTCCGATATCGTAACCCGTGCCAGATTGCATTTTCTAAAAATGGCTGAACGAGCATTCCGGGAATCTGTAGGGTCTGTAAATTTAAATTCTCGTCAACAATAATTTCATAGTCAAACTTATCTGCAAAGCGTGTTTTTTCCAATGCAAGATAATTCTGTAACAGATCAAGCTCCTGCTGGAAGGGAATAAAATCTTCAGTCGAATTTTCCATGACTCCCCGCATCAGCTTTGAAAATTTGGTTAAATATTGATTGGCTTCCAATTCGTTATTTGTTGCGATGAATTGATTAACGCTATTTAAACTGTTAAAAATAAAATGAGGATTCATCTCACGGCGAAGAGACTGCAAAGCAATTTTTTTATTTTTAATCTGAACCTTTTTTAGGGTCCAGAAAATAAAACCAACCAATCCCAATAATAAGATCAACGCTCCGATCAAACCGTAGTTGAAGACATTTTTCTTTCTGATCAATTCATCTTTCAGTTCTCTTTCCTTTTCTAATTGTGAGATTCTTTGCTCCGTATCCTCCAGGATTTTGTTATCCACAAGGCTTCTGTCTTTTGAAACAAGATCAGGAAGCTTTCCCAGAAAATCCCTGTATAATTTTACCGAAGCGTCTGTATTTTCAGAAACACTGTATAGACTGTCTAATCTCTTTACACTTTTTTGAGCTTCTAAGGTATGTCCTTTCTCCAAGGCAATTCCATAAGCGTTTTTTAATGTTTCAATAGCACTTTTCGTATCGTTTTTCTTAATATAGATATCAGCTAGTTCCTGGATCTGTTCAACTTTTTTCTGAGAATCGTCTTTTACAAAATCTTCTTTAAGAACTTTTTTCTTGGCTTCAATCGCTTTATCAAAATCTTTATTATCAACATAAAAATTCGTCAGTTTTTGATTAATTTCTAAAGCCTGTTGTGGTTCCTGTTGCTTTTTAGAAAGCTTATAAGCACTTTTCAGATTTTCTTCAGCTTTAGGAATATCATTTTGCTGAATATTTACATCAGCCAACTGACTGTAACTTGCTGCCAAATCTCCTTTTTCATTTTCTTTTCTACTGAGATCAATATTACTCTGAATTGCTTCAGCTTTTGCCTCCTGGGAAGGCGAAGAAAGTCGAGTAACATCATTTGAGTTAACACTCCTGTTTTCTTTTGAGTAACTTATTTCTGCAGCCCGGCTATAATTGCTTATGGCAGGACTTATTTTATTTTGCTTCTCCTGGGATTGCGCTAGTTTTCGGGTTACAGATTCCAGATTCTTTTTATCGTTCAGGTTCTGATATACATTTCTGGCCTTTATCAGATACTCTTCGCTTTTGGCATAATTTCCTTGACTATAATAATCGTTGGCCATTCCAACATAAGTTTCAGCGACTGTTTTATTATCGTTATTGTCGACTGCTTTTTTTAATTTTGATGCTGATTTTAGAGCTTTGGAAATCCTTGTAGAATCCTGGGCGAAAGAAAAATTTCCTATCGCTAATGTGATGATTAATATTATTTTAAAAAGTAACTTCACTTGTTTCCAATCTATATTGCAAAGTAACTAAAACTTTACTTATACTATCTTATCCTTCACCAAGTCAAAACCATATTTCACCAAGTTTCAAAGAAATAGCAATCGATACAGCCGTTTTCATATATTTGTGAATTATAAAAACATATAAACGAAATTCATGAAAACGTATTTTTATCTATTATGTATACTCTGTTTTCTGACCAGTAAGATTCATGCACAGACGTATATCCAGAATGTAACTGTTGTGGATGTTGTCAATAAAAAACTGGTTCCTAATCAAACCGTTGTCATTACTAAAAACCTCATTTCTGAAATAAAACCTATCAATAAAATAAAAGTTCCTCAGGGTGCAAATGTTATAGATGGAAAAGGAAAGTTTCTGATGCCCGGAATGACTGATGCCCACGTTCATTTTTTTCAAAGCGGAGGTTTATATACAAGACCGGATGCTTTAGATCTCAGAAAGCAGGTTTCTTATGAAAAAGAAATTGACTGGGTACATCATAATATGGAAGACTTTCTATTAAGATATCTTAAAAATGGGATCACTTCTGTAATAGATGCTGGAGCTTCTTACAATTTTCTGGGACTTCGGGATTCATTCTCAAAAAACACAACTTTACCTTCTGTTTATATGACAGGTCCACTTATTACAACATATGAACCTGAGGTATTTAAAAACCTTGATAAAAATGAACCCTTCAAATTGGTAGCTTCAGCTGAAGAAGCAAAAAAAATGGTTCTGGAGCAACTTCCCTATAAGCCGGATTTCATTAAAATATGGTATATCGTAATGGCCAATCCAAAAGAGATGGAAGCTGCTGCAAAAAAGTATGAACCTATTATAAAAACTATTATTGACGAGGCTCATAAAAATAATTTAAAAGTTGCGGTTCATGCTACTGAAAGAATAACTGCTCAAATTGCGGTACAGAATGGTGCAGACTTTTTGGTACACGATATAGAAGATGAAATTGTTCCTGATGATTTTGTAAAACTCTTAAAATCTAAAAAAGTTGTTTTAAGCCCCACTCTTACTGTGATGGATAATTACTATAAGACTTTCGCACAGAAAAAGAATTACAGTACTTATGAATTGGAAAATGCAAACCCACAAACAATAGGATCTATCTATGATCTTAAACATTTATCTGGTTCTTCAGACTCAATATTAGTCAGTGCAGTAAAAAAGCGTTTCAATCTTCCACAAATAGATATCTCTGCAGGAAAAAAAGACTCTATCAGGATGGTAAATTTAAAGAAGCTTTCAGACGGCGGTGTAACAATTGCTGCAGGTACTGATGCAGGAAATATAGCCACCCAACACGCGTCCTCTTTTATTATGGAACTCAAAGCAATGAAAGAAAGTGGAATGAACAACTGGCAGGTCCTTGAGTCGGCAACTATTAGTCCTGCCAAAATATTTAACAAAGAAAATGTTTCCGGAAGTATAACAAAAGGTAAAATTGCAGATATGGTACTTCTCAATTCAGATCCGACTGAAAGTTTAGATCATCTTACTCAAATAGAAATGGTGTTTAAAAACGGACAATCCATGTTACCGAGTAAGATCATAAAAGTAACTCCTGAAATTCTTGTACAGCAACAATTAAATGGCTACAATGCAAGAAATATCGATGCTTTTATGGATCCATATTCTGAAGATGTTGAACTTTATGTTTTCCCTGGTAAATTAATAAGCAAAGGGAAGGAAGCTATGAAGAAAAGCTACAGTGCCATGTTTGAGAAAATGCCTGATCTGCATTGTGAAATCAAAAGCAGAATCATTAATGGTAATTTCATTGTGGATAAAGAAAGTGTTTCAGGAATGCGAAAAAATGGAAAAGTGGAAGCGACTGCTATTTATGAGATAAAAGATAATAAAATTTCAAAGGTCTATTTCTTACCTTAATATAGCTTCAAATACTTACAAATAAAAGACAGTTCCTTCGGGCTGTCTTTTTTTTATACTTCACCAAGTGAAAACTCTATTTCACCAAGTCTCTCCATTTCCGGTTTTGAATCGGACTAATTTTACTTCAGAATTTAAAACAAAAAATTATGAAATTGAGACATTTTTTATTAATCGGATTCCTTACAGCAGGAAGTTTAATCAGCGCACAGGAAGTAAAGAAAAACGCAATTGAAGTAACAGGTGTTGCTGAAATGGAAGTAGAACCGGATGAAATTATTTTTAACATCGGAATAAAAGCTGACAATAAAAATGAACTGGCGGATAATGAAAAGAAATTATTCGAAACATTAAAAAGCAATGGAGTAAAAAATGAAGATATCACCTTCAAATCCATGTATCAGAATATATATTCAAAAACAGCCAAGTTTACCAAAAGCTTTCAGTTTAAAGTAAATGCAAAAACTAACCTAAGTAAAGTATTTGAGGGACTTAATCAAAAGTGGGTAAGCAACCTTAATATTTCGGAGGTAAAAAACACTAAGATTGCTGAATTCAGAAAAACAGTAAAAATAAATGCTCTAAAAGCAGCTAAAGAAAAAGCTGATTATCTATTGGAAAGTATGGGTAAAAAAACGGGTGCTCCTTTAGAAATTGTAGAAATAGAAGACTACACAAGTGATACCGTTCTTCCAATTGGAGCTTATGCAAGAAAATCCAACACTGTACAAATGGAAGCAGATGCAGGTGTAGATTATTCTTTCGACAATATCGAAAACATCAAATTGAAGTACAGTATCAAAACAAGATATGAAATACTTTAAAACGATATAAAGGCAGTTCATAAGAGCTGCTTTTTTTCTAAAATAACTATTCACCAAGTCAAATCTCCTACTCACCAAGTCTTCAGATTTTCAGCCTGAGATTCAGATAATTTTACTTTAGAATTTTAAATAATATACTATGAAATACTTATTAATACTATTCACTCTTTCAGTTTCTTTATTCAAATCTCAAGAACTGAAAAAAGAAATAGATGTAAAGCAAGCTACCCTATTCTTGCAAGGCGCAAAAGTTTTTGGCAGCACAAATGTCTCTTTGCAGAAAGGAAAAAATACCGTACGAATTATCAATCTTCCAAATGATATCGACGAAAATACCTATAAAATTAACCTTGAAAAAAATACCACGCTCCTATCTATCACGCCACAAAATAATTATTTACAAAATGACGAAATGTCTGAAGGCGAGAAAAAACTGGAGAATGAAAGAAAAAAACTTCAACGACAGGTAAGTTTATTGAATATTCAAATTAAAAACCTTACGGGTGAGCAGAATATCATTAATGATAATCTTAAAGTTTCTACGAATGATAAATCTACTCCACAGGATCAGTTGATAAAATTAACAGAGTTTTATAGAAAAAGAATGCTTGAAATTGATAACCAGGTATTTTTACTGAATGAACAGAAAAGTGGATTTGATGAAAGTATAGCCAAGATCAATAAACAATTTACCGAAGAGCAGACTCACAAGAATAAAAACAAAAAAGAACTTCTCCTTGAAATTCTTGCTGATCATGAAATGAATGTAAATCTTGGTGTCAGCTATATTGTTTCTAATGCTGGCTGGATTCCATCTTATGATCTACGTGCTGAATCTACAAAAAAACCTCTTGAGATCGTTTATAAAGGAAAAATCTATCAGAAAACAGGTCAGAACTGGAATAATGTAAAATTATTTGTTTCAACCTACAGGCCCTCTTATAACCAAAACCGCCCTATTTTATCACCACTCTACGTAACCGAGTACACTCCTTATGATTCTCAAAAAGAACTTGCAGCCTATTCGATAAAAGCTAAAGCTGAATTGACGAATGCCTATCAAATGCGTGCAGAAGAGATTGCAGCACCCAGCCAAATCCCAGTAGCAACCGTTTCTGATAATCAGATGAATGTGATGTATGAATTAAAATTCAATCAGACCATTGTAAGTCAGGAAAAGGAACAGTATGTAATTCTGGATAAAAAAGAGGTCAATGCTACTTACAAGTACCACACCGTACCAAAGCTTAATAATCAGGTATTCCTGATGGCATTTGTGAAAAACTGGCAAAACCTCAACCTGATATCTGGTGAAGCCAATATCTACTTTGAAGATAACTATATCGGAAAAACCAATATTGCCAGTAACTATATCAAAGATGAGTTTCCAATATCTCTTGGTGTTGATGAAAGAATTACTGTAAAAAGAGTAAAACAGGAAGATAAAACTTCTCAAAAAACCCTGAGTTCAAATAAATGGGAAACAGAGTCTTATCAAATACATATCAGAAACAATACGAAAGAAAACATTGACCTGGAGATTCTTGACCAGCTTCCTATAAGTGAAAACTCCAAAGTATCAGTAAAAGCTTTAGAAATAGGCAATGGAGATTTTGACGGGAAAACGGGAACCATCCTTTGGAACAGAAAGATCACCAGCGGTGGCTCAGACACCATCAACTTTTCTTTTGAAGTGAAATATCCTAAAGACATGCAAATTCAATATTACAGCAGATAACCTTATTAAAAATATAAATAATGACAACTTTTAAAATTTTAACATTAGCAATAGGCGCTGCTTTTTTAAGCTCAAACAGCCTGACTGATATTCGTTGTGCAAGTAAAAAAAATACTGAAACAAATGAGAATATACCGACACGAAATGCTTCTTTAACTCCGGTAAATCATGCAGGCAAAGAAAATAAGATTCAGGTCGCTCTTTTATTGGACACTTCAAACAGTATGGATGGACTGATCGATCAGGCAAAATCCAGGTTGTGGAATATTGTTAATACATTAACGACATTGAAATACGATGGAAAAGCTCCCCAGATAGAGATCGCTCTTTATGAATATGGAAATGATGGAATCTCAGATGAAAATTTCATCAGACAGGTAACTCCATTAACACAAGATCTGGATTTGGTTTCAGAAAAATTATTTGCTTTAAGAACCAATGGTGGAAATGAATATTGTGGTGCTGTTATCCGCGATGCAACATTGAATCTGAACTGGGATAAAAATGACAAAAGCATGAAACTAATCTATATCGCGGGTAATGAACCTTTTGATCAGGGAAGAATTAATTATAAGGAAGTTATCTCCTCTGCGAAAGCTAAAAAAATATATACCAACACTATTTTCTGTGGGGATAGAAATGAGGGAATCCAATCCTTTTGGCAGAATGGAGCTGTTTCTGGCGATGGAAAATATTTCAATATCGATAGCGACCTAAAAGTAATTTATATTGAAACACCTTATGATATAAGAATTTCGGAATGCAATACAAAACTTAATGATACTTATATCTATTATGGAAGTCATGGATCTGAATATAAAAGTAAACAAATGATGCAGGATAAAAATGCCGAGGTTCAATCAGTTTCCAATGCTGTAGAAAGAACTGTTGCTAAAAGTAAGAAGAATGCTTATAAAAATGACCATTGGGATCTTGTGGATAAAGCTGAAAAAGATGTAAACTTTATCACAACGGTTAAAGAGAGTGAGCTTCCCACTGAATTAAAGGGTAAAAGTAAAGAAGAGGTAAAAAAAGTAGTGGGTCAAAAGTCAGCAGAAAGAGGAAAAATTCAACGAGAGATTGAAGAGCTATCTAAAAAAAGACAAGATTATATTGATAAAGAAATGAAAAAACGTGGCAATGCAGATTCTGATGATCTTGGAAAAGCGATTGAAAAATCTATTTTAGAATTGGCTAAGAAAAATGGATATAGTTCATAACATAAAAATTTTCACCTCCTTTTCATAGTTTTAAAACTGGTGGCTGAGGTTCCCACAGCCACCGTTTTTTTTATCGTCCAAATTTAAAATATCTCGATAAGGGATGTTTTTTATTTTTCATAAACTTAGAGCTCATTTCCATTCCCGTCACAGAAAAAGCAATCCCATTTCCACCAAAACCAAGTACAAAATAAGAGTTTTTAAAGTTTTTATGCTCCCCGATATAAGGTAATCCATCTTTTGTTTCACCAAAAGTACCAGCCCAGACAAAGTCGGTATAAAAATGATAATCGGGTTTAATTTTTTTTAAGGTCTTTATAATTTCCTTTTCTTTTTTATTGAGCAAAGCATCACGCTTTCCGGCATCATAGAAATCCTCATCTCCACCTCCGATCAATAATCGGCCATCATCTGTAGTTCTCATGTACATATATGGTTCATCGGTATTCCAAACAAGTGTATTTGTTATATTCTTAAATTTGTCATGATCAATTTCAGAAACGATAGCATAGGTACTTTTTAGATCTACAAAATTCTCTTTAAGTAAATTTTTACTCTCATACCCTATGCAATAGATGATCTTTTTAGCTTTAATTTGAGGACCGTTAGTTGTTGTGACTAAATTATATCCTTTATAATATTTTACAGATTTCATTTCTGTTTTATCAAATATAGCAAGCCCCTTTTTTCTATTGAATTCCAATAATTCGTGAGCAAATTTAAAAGCATCGATACTGGCTCCCTGTTTGGATACAATCCCGCCATAGGTATTTTGAAACCCAAATTCCTTCTGAATTTCTTCAGCTTCCAACCATTTTACTTCAAATCCATATTTTTTTCTGGCTTCAAATTCTTTTTTTAACCAGGATACATCTTTCTTTTTCGAAGCAAAATACAGAGACCTTTTTCTCTTAAACCCAGCTTCTGTTTTTATTTCTTTAGTTAGTTTTTCTATAGTGTCAATTGAACCTGAACAAGCCTTGTAACTTTCAACAGCACCTTTTTCTCCTATCAGATTTATAAGTTCATAAAGTGGAACATCAATTTCGTATTGCAACATGGATGTGGTTGCTGAGGTACTTCCATTACAGATTTCCCGCTTATCTATAAGAATTGTCTGATATCCATCTTGTCGCATTTGATGAGCAATTAAACTCCCTGTTATTCCACCTCCTATTACCAGTACATCACATTCTTCATCTGATTTTAATGACGGATAAGAAGCTATCAACCCGTTTTTTACCAACCAAAATGGTTCATTAGACTTTAGATCCATATTAATATTTTACAATAAATGTAATGATTTTTATGAGTTTTTAACGCTTTCCCCTGTATTAATGGTGTAATTATTGTTGGTTGAGATAGAATCAAACCACACTAAATATTAATATTATGATAACTATCATTCCAGAAGCACCGGAAAATGTTGCAGCATTTAATGCAACAGGAGAAGTAACGAGAGAAGATTTTGAAAACCTTGTTATTCCTCATGTAAAAAAGAAAGTAGATCAATTTGATGAGCTCAATTATTTATTGTATTTAGATACCGATCTGGATAATTTCACTATGGGCGCATGGCTACAAGATGCTCTGTTAGGATTAAAAAATCTGGCCAACTGGAATCGAACTGCTATTGTCACTGATAATGCGGGAGTTCAAAATTTTACAGACATTTTCAGTGTTCTATTGCCCGGTGAATTCAAGTCATTCCCTAAAGAAAATTTATACAATGCCCTTTACTGGTGTAAGAACGGTAATGAAGTTGAGGCATAAAAGGGATAAAAAAAGAGGCAGTTAGCCTCTTTTTTATTGATAATATGAAATAGATTAAACTAAAGCCTCCTCTTTCAGAAGTTTTGAAGCTCTGTATAAATACATATATCTAATACTAATTAATAGCCCTATAAATGTCATTCCTACTCCAACGAGAGAAGGATATTTAAATGAAAAACCATGTTCTAAAGGAATTCCGCCTAAGAATGCTCCCATTGCATTAGCTATATTAAATGCAGCCTGCATAAAAGCAGCAGCCATCATTTCGCTTCTCGGAGCCGCTTTCATCATCATTATATTAATTGGTGCAGCCACAGACATCGATAATGCTCCACATATGAATGTCAATACTAAAGCGATTGTTCTGTTTTCAGAAAAGAAAAATACCCCAGCTAAAGAGGTCATCATAAGAAATAATAAAAGTGAACACGTCTTTTCAGGACCTAATTTATCTGATAAAAAGCCTCCAGCCAAATTTCCCACTACCATTCCTGCTCCAGCAAGAACCATTACATAAGCCATTTGACTGCTTTTAATTCCAGCAATGATCGTCATTAGTGGAGTTATATAACTGAACCATGTAAAAAGTCCACCAAATCCGATTGCTGTAATCAAAAGTACCAACCAGGATTGTTTATGTTTAAGAAATTTTAATTCTTCCAGAAAGTGGGTATCTTGTTTGGTTTCCATAGCAGGCAGCCAGAATTTTAAAAACAATAAGGCAAACAATCCGATTACAGCAACAATAACAAAATACCATTTCCAATGGAAAGCATGTCCGATATAAGTTACCAAGGGAACCATTGCAAGATTTGCTACAGTAAGTCCCGTGAACATTAATGAAATATAAAATGCTTCCCTGCCTTTCCCGGCTAATCGCGAAGCCACTACTGTTCCTACTCCGAAGAAGGCTCCGTGCGGTAAACCAGACAAAAACCTGATGATCAACATTGATGAATAATCTGGGGCTATCGCTGATAAACCATTAAACAATGTAAAAATCATCATTAAGACGATCAGTACTTTCTTAGGTGGAAATTTCACTGAATAACCGATCAATATCGGAGCACCAATAACCACTCCTAGTGCATAAGCCGAAATTAAATGTCCGGCTTCCGGAATACTTACATGAAGTGTCTTGGCAATATCAGGTAATAAACCCATAATGGTAAACTCTGTAGTTCCAATCCCCAAACCACCAATTGCAAGTGGTATTATCCTCTTATCTATCATTCCCATATCATTAAAAAAAATCTTTGGATTGCTGCTTTTCTAAACACCGTCTACAACCCTTTGTTTTTGAAAGTGCAAAAATCGGCAGAAATATTTATTTCCACTTCTACTCAAATGATAAAAATTTGCTCTATATTAACCTTTTTACTTAATTTTGAATTAAGAAATAATCAAGATAGAACCAATGAAAATCCAAAAGGAAATTATTGAATTTGAAAAAGGAAAATCATTTAAACTTTTTGCCCCTTCCTTAAAAAATTGTTTTTTCTGGCATTATCACCCTGAAATCGAACTGGTTTATGTTGAGGCTATTAATGGTATTCGTCATGTAGGAAAAGATATTTCTGATTTTACAGACAGTGATTTGCTTTTAATCGGCTCTAATGTTCCACATCTTAATTTTGACTATAGAATTCAAACGGAATGCAAACAATTGGTTCTTCAGATGAGAGAAAATTTCCTTCAGGATATTATCATTCCAGTTCCGGAATTTGAAAATATAAAACATCTCCTGGAGCGTTCTTATTTAGGGCTTTCTTTTTCTGGAGAAGCTAAAAGACAGGTAGTAGAAAAAATGCACATCATCAAAGACTCCGGCTCTTTTGATTCTTTAATAGGTTTAATAGAGATTCTACAGATCCTGGCTAATTCAAAAGAAGTAAAAGAATTAAACAGGGATGACACCCGGATCAAATGGTTCCTGAATGATAAAATAAGAATGGGAACGATCTACGATTACATTCACGAGAACTACGACAAAAAAACGAACGTTAATCAGATTGCTGAGATCGTAAGTCTAAGTACTCCTGCTTTTTGCCGATATTTTAAAAAGCAAACGAATATGACCTTTACTGATTTCGTAAATAACTACAGGATTAATCAGGCCAAAATATTTTTACTGAAAGATTCATCCATAACAGAAGTTTGTTTTCAGGTAGGTTTTGAGAGTCTTTCCTATTTTAATAAATTATTCAAACAGCACGTTGGAGAAACACCATCAGAGTTCAGGAAAAGGCATTTGGATAAGGTTGAAAGTTGAGCTACGAAGTATCAAGTGTAATCTTTCACTTCCATGTTGTTACTGATTTAATTAAACTTTCAAATAAAAAAATCGCTCCAGTTTTGGAGCGATTATATTTTTTAATGAATATGTTTTTCAGCGTGGTAAGAACTTCTTACAAGAGGTGAACTTTCAACATGTCTGAAACCTAAACTTCTTGCAAAGTCTCCAAATTCATCAAACTCTTCAGGTGTAATGAATTTTTTCACAGGCAAATGTTTTTTAGTAGGCTGTAAATATTGTCCCATGGTGATGATATCAACATTTGCATTCCTGATGTCTTCGATTGTTTGAAAAACTTCGTCTTTTTCCTCTCCCAGCCCTAGCATAAGACCTGTTTTTGTTCTTCTTTGACCTGCTTCTTTCAGATATCTTAATACTTCAAGACTTCTTTCATATTTAGCCTGAATTCTCACTTCTCTTGTTAAACGTTTTACCGTTTCCATGTTATGGGAGATCACTTCAGGAGCTACATCTACCATTCTGTCAAGGTGTTTTGTCAGACCTTGAAAGTCCGGTATAAGAGTTTCCATTGTAGTACCTGGAGAAATTCTTCTTACAGCATTTACAGTTTCACCCCAAAGAATAGAACCCATATCTTTCAGATCATCACGATCTACAGAAGTAAGTACAGCATGTTTGATCTTCATTAATTTGATAGAACGTGCTACTTTTTCAGGTTCATCCCAGTTTACATCCATGGGTTTTCCGGTTTTAACTCCACAAAATCCACAGCTTCTTGTACAGATGTTTCCTAATATCATGAAAGTTGCAGTTCCTTCACCCCAACATTCACCCATATTCGGGCAGCTTCCACTTTGGCAAATTGTATTTAATTTATATTTATCAACCAAGCTTCTAAGTTCTCTGTAATTCTTTCCGGTAGGAAGTTTTACACGAATCCACTTTGGTTTTTGAACGGTAGTGTCTTGAACTAAATTTTCCATTTCTAAAATTGAAGTTCAAAGTTAAGGAATTTTTAATGGAAACCATCTAACAGAGAAATTGATGGAACATATAATTAAAAATATAATTGTAAATTGAACCCACAAAATCCCCTGTATGAAAACGATATTTTGCCTATTATCACTGCTTTTCAGCACGATCTCTTTTGCACAAAAAGAATTTCAACCGAAAGATTCTGAAATGATTGAAACAGTAGATGGAGATCTTGATGGAGATAAAATTCCTGAAAAAGTAATTGTATATAATACAAAGGACACGACGGATATGGGTAATGTACGTGAAATTCAAATCTTGAAAAAGACTAATGGAAAGTGGGCTGTCCTGGAAAAGTCAAAAAACGCCTTACTGGAAAGTAAACATGGCGGAATGGAAGGTGATCCTTATCAGGGTACCATCATAAAAAATGGTATTTTAGAAATTACTCAAGCTGGCGGAAGCAGCTGGAAATGGGGATATACGGATAAATACAGGTTTCAGAATGGCCATTTTGAATTGATAGGTCATTCGCTAAGCTATGGAAGACCGGGAAATTATTGGGCTGATATGGATTATAATCTTTCTACGGGAAAACTTATGTATTCTAAAGAAGTAGAAGATACGACCAATCCTGATAATGGAAAGTCCGAAAAAGAAACCGTTATTAAAAAGGATTGGAAGATTAATTTACAAAATAGAAACACAAATAGAGAAACGAAAGAAAGAAGCTTTATATTTCCAAAAACAAAAGCTGAGTTTCATTTGTAATTAATCCTCATCAAACTCATTATTTTTCAGAAGCTCAGCTAATACTTTTTTAGCACGCATTACTCTTACTTTGGTATTCGCAATAGAAATACCTAATTCTTCTGCAATTTCTTTGATGCTTTTTTCTTCAAAGAATCTTAATTTTATAATATCCTGATAATTGGCGTCTAAAGATTCTATTGTTTTAATGATTTTCTTTTGTTCTTCTTTGGAAATCATTAATTCTTCGGGTGATTTTGCAAATTGATTTTTTACCTCGTCAAGATTTTCAGTAGGATCCTGATTTTCGCGACTTCTTTTTCTCCAGAAATCAATAACCGTATTCTGAGCAATTGTTAATATCCAGGTTTTAAATTGAAAATGAGGATCGTACATATCCAATTTTGACAATACTTTAGAGAAAACATTTACTGTGATCTCATCCGTGTCATTTTCATCCCGTACTTTTTTCATTACAAAAGAAAAAACATCAACCCAAAAAACATTAATGAGTTTTGTCTGGGCTTTCTGATCTTTTTCTTTTGCCTTTTGAATAAGTAAAAATAACTGTTCGTCGTTCATTATTAACAAATATAATTTATTTTAAGTAAAATCGCAAAAACACTAAATAGCGTGATTGTTAAATTACAAAAAACCAAAATCTGATCATTGTGAAATCGTAAGTTTGAATTTCTTTTTCACACTTTTACTATTTTACCCCTTTACAAATTAACATTTCTTAACCTTGAATTCCTTATCTTTGCACGGTTAAATTTTAAAGAAAATTATAATATGAATTCCTTTATTGAAGAATTAAAATGGCGTGGTCTTTTTGCTGATATGATGCCAGGAACCGATGAACAACTGAATAAAGAGGTAACTACGGCATATATTGGTTTTGATCCAACGGCTGATTCTTTACATATTGGAAGTCTTATTCAGATCAAAATTCTGGCTCATTTTCAGCAGCACGGCCATAAGCCAATTGCTCTGGTTGGTGGTGCTACAGGCATGATCGGTGATCCATCAGGAAAATCATCTGAAAGAAATCTTTTGGATGAAGAAACCCTTCTTCACTATGTTGATTGTTTAAAAAATCAGCTTTCAAAGTTTTTAGATTTTGACGGAGACGGAGCTAATAAAGCAGAATTGGTCAACAATTATGATTGGATGAAAAACATCTCGTTTTTAGATTTTGCTAAGAACGTTGGTAAGAATATTACCGTTAATTATATGATGGCAAAGGATTCTGTAAAGAAAAGATTTTCTGGAGAAGCAGGAGCTGACGGAATGAGTTTCACAGAATTCACTTACCAGCTTATTCAAGGATACGATTTCCTTCATTTATACCAAAATAACAATGTAAAGCTACAAATGGGAGGTTCTGACCAGTGGGGAAATATCACTACAGGAACAGAATTGATCCGCAGAAAAGCTCAGGGTGAGGCTTTTGCCCTAACAGTTCCTTTGATCACAAAAGCGGACGGTTCCAAATTTGGAAAATCTGAAAGTGGTGAAAATTACTGGTTAGATAAAAAGAAAACATCACCATATAAATTCTACCAGTTTTGGCTGAATGCTACAGATGCAGATGCTGAAAGGTTTATTAAATTTTACACATTCCTAAGCAAAGAGGAAATCGATGGTTTAATTGAAGAACACAAAACAGCTCCACATGAGAGAAAACTGCAAAAGAAATTAGCCGAAGAGGTTACGGTTTGGGTACATGGAAGAGAAGAATATGAAAAATCTGTAAAAGCTTCTGAAATTCTTTTTGGACGTTCTACTGCCGAAGATTTGATAAGCCTTGACGAAGAAATATTTCTTGAGGTTTTCGATGGAGTTCCACAAAAAGAAGTGGCAAAAGATGATGTCTTAGGAATAAATATTGTTGATCTGCTTTCTGAAAAATCAGGATTTTTAAAATCTAAAAGTGAAGCTCAGAGAGAAATCAAAGGCAATGCGATTTCAATCAATAAGGAAAAAGTAAATGATACTTTTACAGCTAATGAAAGTGATCTTATTGATGGTAAGTTTCTTTTATTACAAAAAGGAAAGAAAAGCTACTTTATTGTAAAAGTAATTTAATAAAAAAAGCAACTGTTATAAAACAGTTGCTTTTTTTATTATATAATTTATGATTAGAAACTGTAACTAGCCGTTGCGGAAAGAGTGGTTCCACTTCCTGTTGCTTCTTTTTTCAATTCACCATCTATATAGACCTGTACTTTTAAAGTAGAATTTGCGTTAGCACCAGTACCCACTACTCCACCGTTTACAATAACTGCTCCTGCAGGAGCAGTAAATTCAGGACTGGTCCAGCTGGTTCCACTAAGTCCGGTTACTTGTGTATTATTAGCATCATATCCGTACGCTGCATTAGCTATACTACTTCCTGGAGACGCTTGTGCTTTAAAAACCACTTTATGACTGGTTCCAGAGCCACCTCCTCCGTTATTGTCATCGTCATCATCATTATTGCAAGATGTAACAAATCCTAAAAGCAAAGCCATTATCAGCATAACAAAGCTTCCTTTTAATACTTGGTTTAATTTCATTTTTTTCATAAGTTCTCTTGTTTAAATTTTCTACTATTATTTTTAATTCTATGATGAGTTGATTTGATTACTACAAAACTATTCTAGTATAAAGAGATTACCAATCCTTGAAAAACAGTAATTATTTCTACTTAATCTTAGGTATTTTTAGTGCTAGAAATTTTAGCTAAATTGTAGGTCTTATAATAAAAAATACTGATTTATATCAAAAATTCATAAAGTTGAAAAGATTAGCGCTTATATTAGGTATTTTACTTTCTTTTAGGGCCCAATCCCAACAGATTCCCCCTCTTAACGAAAAGTCTTACTTAGACAGTTTGCAAGGTGTTATGAAAAATAGCAGTGGCTATCCATCAAAGGCAGTTGCTTCTTTCATGCTATCCAATTATTATCGAAATGCAGACAGTCTTCTCAGCAAAAAACAACTTGAGACAGGACGAATATTGGCTAAATCTGATCCTTTTACGTCTGCCCAATATTTTTATTATGAGGGTCAGTATTATGCAGACCGTAATAAAGAAAAAGCAGCTGTATCTTATTTAAAAGCCATTAAACTATTATCTAAATTTAAATCCAAGGAATCCGATCTTTTACAATCCTGGTGTTGGTTCGGTTATGGAATAGCTCAGAAAAACAAAGAAGGATATCCATTTCTAATTAAGATAATGCTTGAAAAGAGTATTCCGCTTATAGAAAAGAATGGGAATAGTAAAAATTTAGGATTTGAATATACTCAGCTAGCTCTGATGCTTACCTATAATGCTGAATTTAAAAAAGCTGAAAATTATAACAGCAAAGCCCTTGAAATTCTTGAAAAGGCAGCCCCAAACTCCTCAGAATTATTTTTTGCTTATCTAAATACTGCCACCAATTTTTTTTACCAGGCAAAAGGAGACATTGGTAAGTCTTTTCTGGATAAGGCTGAAAAGCTCATTCAACCTTATCCTGAATCTTCGTCAAATTCATTTTACTTTTATGATAAAGCTTTATACTTTATTACGAAACAAAAACATGAAGAAACCCTATCTGCAATTGAAAAAGGACTTTATTATACTAAAAAATTTAAACAGAATTTGCTTACTCAGATGTTTTATCTTAATAAGTATGACATTTTGAAAAGACAAAAAAAATATACTGAAGCCAGAGATTTATTAAAAAGTATTCTAACAGAAAGAACTCTTGTTATAGATGCCAATAATAGAAAAATGATCTATCTCCAATTATCTAGTATCAATGAAGAAATGGGAAATACCAAAGAAGCTTTGATTTGGCAGAGAAATCATTCAAAGTTGAGTGACAGCTTAAATTCAGCAAATATAAAACTGGAAATAAATAAGTTAGAAACAAAATATAATACAGCTGAAAAAGAAAGAAGTATTGCCAATCTTAATGCTGAAAAAAAACAAAAAGAACTGGAGGTAAGTAAAAAAAATTCTTATTTATGGGCACTAAGCCTGGTTTTGATCCTGTTTATAAGTCTTGCCATTTTCTTGTTTATACTCTATGGAAATAACAGAAAGTTATCTGAACAAAAGGAGATCAATCTGCAGCAAAAATTAAATGATATTAAGCAAAAGGAGGAGTTGATTCTTACCAAAGCCATCCTTGAAGGTGAGGAAAGAGAAAGGGAACGTATTGCAAGAGATCTCCATGACGGGCTTGGAGGAATGTTAGCAGGTGTAAAAATTAATTTTTCGACGTGGGCTTCCGAACATTTAAATAATGAGAAACATGAAGAATTTTTCAAAATTTTGAGTCAGCTGGATAGGTCGGTCAGTGAACTGAGACATATAGCCCGGAATTTAATGCCCGAATCATTATTAAATTTTGGTTTGGAAACAGCACTTCATGACCTGTGCCAGTTTTATATAAGAAAAGATCTGGAAATAGATTTCCAACCTATCAATATTCATAAAGATCTGTTACTATCAACACAGCTCACTATTTATAGGATTGTACAGGAATTGCTGGCCAATGCAGTTAAGCATTCCGGCGCTACTAATATACTATTACAATGCTCTCACTCGCAAGATCACTTCTTCATTACTATTGAAGACAATGGAAGAGGATTTAAAAAAGATACTACAGACCCTTCCAAAAGTATGGGAATTTTAAATCTTAAAAACAGGGTAGATTATCTGCAAGGAAAAATGGAAATCAACTCAGATACGGAGGGAACAACCATTAATATAGAACTCAACACCTATGAAATCTGATACCATAAATATCGTCATTGTGGACGACCATCCTATTGTTATTGAAGGATTAAAAATGATGCTAAAAAATGAGCCTCTGCTATCTATTTCCAAGAGTTTTACATCAGGAAATGAAGCAATAGATTTTATTAAAACCAATGATATTGATATTATTCTTTTGGATATTGCTTTGCCGGATGCCAATGGTATCAATCTTTGTAAAGAGATCAAAAAATTATCATCAGATGTCTCTGTAATTATGTTCAGTAACCGATCTGAAAGAAGTATTGTTATGCAATGTGTTCAAAACGGAGCCAGCGGTTATTTATTAAAAAACACTTCTATTGATGAATTAGTAACTTGTATTAAAGGAGCACTTTCAGGGGAAATTGTTTTCTGTAATGAGATCAAACAAATCATTAGCAAACCATCCCAAAGTGAATTGACAGTTCCCAGATTGACAAAACGTGAAAAACAAATTTTAAAATTAGTAGCCCAGGGGAAAACCAGTGGTATGATCGCTGATGAATTGTTTTTAAGTCCTCTAACTGTTGATACCCATCGGAAAAATCTACTTCAAAAATTTCATGCTAAAAACTCAACGGAACTTATCAGTCTTGCTTTGCAACAAAATATGATTGAATGAAACAAGAAAACCGCTTATAAAAGCGGTCTTCTTTATCTGTAAAATCTGATTTTTTATAATTCTAAGAAACTGTGAAATACAGCTACATCTAAATCTCCTTTACCAGTAACGGTTTTAGTTTCTGTAACCTCTCCATCGATCCAGATTGTAACAGTCAGTGTAGAATCGTCATTTGGCATTGTTGCATTGGCCGAAAGATTTAACTGAGCCTGACTAGAGTTAACAAAAAACTCTCCACTCGTCCAAGGTAAAGTAATAGGAGTTAACACTGTATTATACATTGTGGTAGAAGTAGTTCCCACCTGTGTAACTATAGTTTTTGAAATGACACCTGTACTACCTTTTACCTCAAACTGTACAATATGGTCCTTAAATTCTTCATCGTCATCATCTTTCTTACAAGAGTTAAGAACTGAAATTGCCGAAAATAATACGATAAATAAGAAAGAAAGTTTAAATAAACTTTTTGATTTGTAAAATTGCTTCATTTCTCCAAATAGATTTTTTAATGTTTCAAATATAGGTTTTTTATCAATATAAAAATAACTTTTATGAAAAATTTCCAATAAAGATTTCCAAACAATATCAAATCGACAAAAGGATAATTACTTCCAAATTTCATCTGTTGTCGCCATATTACAGTTATTACTAAAGCTGTAAATATTCGATACCTAAAGATTTAGGAAATTGATTTATTAATTATCTTTGCACTATGAATTTAGATTATTTAGTAAGAGAACCCGAAAATATTACATCCAGTACTCCCATACTTTTTATGCTTCATGGTTATGGAAGTAATGAACAAGACCTTTTCAGTTTTAGAGAAACACTTCCCAATGATTGGCTTCTTGTAAGCTTCAGGGCTCCAAAGGATACTCAGTTTGAAGGCTATTCATGGTATGATATTGATTTTAATAATCCCGAGAATTTTATAGATACGGATCAGGCAAAAGAATCATTGAACAATGTTTTAGAAAATATTTTAAAAATAATCAATCATTACGGATTAACGGAAAGTAAAGCGCATTTATGTGGATTTAGTCAAGGGGGGATTTTATGTTATGCTTTGGCATTAAAACATCCAGATCTTTTCAATTATGTAGCCTGTTTAAGCAGTTATCCGGAGGAAAAGATATTAGGTGATATCGTTAAAGATAAAAAGAAACTGGAAAAACTCAGATTTTTTGTATCCCATGGAACAGATGATGCTGTTATCCCATTAGAATGGGGACGAAAAGCCGCAGATCTATTATACGATTTAGGATGTTATTTTACCTTTAGAGAGTATATGAGTGGCCACGGGGTAAATCAAAAAAATTATATGGATCTTATGGATTTCTTTTCTAAATAATTTACGAAAAACTAAACAATTACATTAATTCATTGTAAAATACATAAACATTCTCAAATTTGAGAATGTTTTTTATTTCAACTCCCAATAAATTGACTATATTCAGTAAATGAAATTTAGGCATTTTATATGGATTTTATTTATAAGCATTTTCGTAAATGCTCAAAACTCGTTTGAAATTAAAGATGCTAAAAAAGTCGTTATTCCTTTTAAATTAATTAATAACCTGATTTTTATTCCGGTTAATATTAATGGGGCCGAGCTCACCTTTTTATTGGATACGGGTGTTGCTGAAACTTCAATTTTCAGCCTTGAAAATAAAGAGGTAAAGCTTACAAGCTTGGAGAAAATTAAGTTTTCAGGATTAGGAGGAAACGCAAGTATAGATGGATTCCGCTCTGACAATAACATTGGTAAAATAGGAAAAAATTACATCAACAATTCTTTAAGTTTGTTTATCATTGTTAATCAGGACTTCAATATTTCTTCTCATGTCGGAATTCCTGTTAATGGAATTATCGGCTATCATTTTTTTAAAGACCATCCTATATCAATAGATTATATTTCTAAAAAGATCACTATTTATAATGATATGGATTTATTCAGAAAAAAAGTAAAGAAATTTGATGAGTTCTCCATATCCATTGAAAAGAGTAAACCCTATATGGAGGCAGATGTAGAGATGACTACCGAAAAGAAAAGCTCAAAGTTGCTTATAGATTTAGGAAACAGCGATCCTATATGGCTTTTCCCTACCCTTATTAAGAACTTTGTTTACAACCGTCCTAATATTGATGACTTTTTGGGTCGGGGTTTTAATGGTGATGTATATGGGAAAAGAAGCCGTATTCATAATTTTTATCTTGGCAATTTTAAATTTGAGAAACCACTTACTGCCATGCCAGATGAGTATTCTATTCAGCATGTAAACCTCGTCGAAAATAGAAGAGGCTCTATTGGAGGAGAGATTATGCGCCGTTTTACTGTAGTTTTTGATTATCCCAATCAAAAGTTGTATCTGCGAAAAAACAAAAATTATGATGATCCTTTTCATTTCAATATGAGTGGCCTGGATTTCCAGCAGGATGGACTGCAATGGGAAAAAGATTCATTTTCTCTTGAGACCAAAAATGCAAATAATGCCAGCAGTGGTGTAGAAGTAATCAACAATAATCTACAATATAAATTTGTTTTAAAGCCTTTATTCTCTATTGCCGGAGTTCGAAAAGATTCTCCGGCGGACAAAGCTGGTTTAAAAAAAGATGATAAGATCATTACAATTAATGGTAGAAAAACGTTGGATATGACTTTAGAACATATCATAGAGTTAATGAAGTCTGATGAAGGAAAAACGATTACAATGCTGATAAAAAGAAAAGGCCAGGAACTTACCTTAAGCTTTACACTGGAAGACCCAATCCCCTATCAAGAATAATATGAAAACGGAAGAAACCACTTTGGATAAAATAAGAACACGACCGAGATTTAAAATGTTTACTCACCTTACAAAAGAAGAGTACGCTAAAAATCTGAGTACATATCTTAAAGAACATAAAGATGAATTTTCTGGTAATGTAAATAAGGAAGTCGCTACTATTTGGGTAGAAACAGAATATGATAACTACTGGAAACCAAGATTATCCCTACGTACTGAAGAAGAAGATGACGACATCGTTATACGAGGTGTATTTGGTCCCAGTTCAGCAGTATGGACATTCTTTATGTTTCTCTATTTTTCGTTTTCAATATTATGGATGACTTTTTTCACCATGTATTATGTTGAAAGACAAATTAAAAGTTACGAATTCCCTTGGGCTTTAAATGCTTCATTTGCAATGTTAATTTGTATTGCTGCAACCTATGGAGCAGCAAGGTTTGGACAGAGTAAAGCCAAAGAAGAAATGTTAAAGCTCAGAAAATTTGCAGAAGAATCTACTTTACAATTTGAAAAGAAAGCTTAAGGTGCAAGAACTTCTGGTTTTTGTGCAGGTTCCTGAATTTCAACAGCCTTCGCCGCTCTTATGGAATCTGCCACCTTTTCTCTATTCTCCTGTTCTCTTAAAATCCTTTCAACATTAGGTTCAATAAGCTTATTCATTTCTTCTACAGAAATATTATTGGCATTAGGATCCTCCAAGAGATTCCGCCATGGTTTTCTGTGCCCCCATTTATAATCCCCAAAAACCATTACTGCTGTTCCTTTGGCCTTTGTGGTCGCTCCTCCAGGGTTTAAGATCCATGTATCGGCATAAGAGTATAGCCATTGAGCATCTTTCCTCAATAATCTTAAGCATGAATGCGATGCAGGATATCCGGGTAAATCATATTGGTGCCATCCTATTCCACCTGAATTAAAGATATTGAAGTTATAAGGTAATTTCCATTCGCTACTTACTGTTGAAATTGATAATTTCTTTTTCCAGTTTGCAAAAGTTAATCCCCTTGTTGTCTGTGCTGCTTTTTTTCCCATACTTGTAGGACCCCATTTTACAAGGCTCCCATTGGAATACACACCATACGCTTGAATAGGATATGAGAAAACAACAAATTTTTTCACATTACTCAATACATCCAATTGCATTGGAAATGGCGAATAGGCCATCAATGTAGTGTCTATTTTAGCCGGAACAACCAGGGTATCTGAGTTCCATTTATTTTTAGAGTCTAATCTGTTTAATGCTAAAATAGCATACCGCTCCTTTTCTGTATATTTTTTACTAAATACAGAATATATGGAGTCTCTCATTTTTTTATCTTTCGGAAGTATAAAAGCATTATAGAAACCGGTTTCCTGCATTGCAGGGGGAACAGATTCTTTTTTTACTACAGAGTCTTTCATTATAGAATCTGTTTTCGCCATTGGAGATTCGGTATTGGCTGTATCGTTGCCTAAAGTATCATTTATTTTTTCAATTTCTTTTTTACATGAAACTAAAAATAATGCCAGTACAAGACTATATAAAAGAGATTTTTTCACAATTATGTTATTCATAAAATTTGACAGGTCGCTTAGTTTTTCTAGTCAATACAAATATCAGACCTAAAAACCGAATAATCATAGTACCAAAGAAAAATATCGTAAAAATACGGAGGACCAAAAAAAAATTAAAAATCACTTATGGAGAAACTGCCATTTTCTGTGATGTAATAAACGATATTCTGGAAAGTTCCTCGTCTTTGAAAAGACTTTTCTTTTTAAGTGGTTTTCCCATATAAATCTCATATTTATGTAAATCTCTATTTTGGAAAATAACCTTTTCAACAGAAAAAATTTCTTTAGGTATATTGGCTCCAAACCATAATTCATCTGGCTTTTGCTTCCATGTTACTTCGTAAAGTACAGCACCTTCAGGATATTTGGAATCAGAATTCATTTTTGCATAAGCAGCAGCTGCTTTATTTCCATACAATGTAGACATTGTACTATCTTTTGGCTGAACAGATGATGTAATTGGAGTCATTAACAGTGGGTTTTCTAGCAATTCATCACTCTGTTTAACAGAAGCATTTCTATTAAGATTTTCTTTTTCTTCCGAATGACATGATAAGATGAATAGAAAACTCAAGACTAAATAAATAACATTCTTTTTCATTTTTATTCTACTTTTTTAAGTTGTGAAATAAGATATAAAGGAGAGGTGAAAACATAATCTCTGCTTTTCATCGGTTGGTGACACTCAACACATTCTTTATCAAAGTCAGGACGATCACCGTAAGGTTTCAGATCATTCCCTTTCCATCTTCCCCATCCCCAACCTTTTGTTTTAGTGTATTTCTTACTATCTTTTACCATAAATTCCACTTGGATAAACTCTCCTGTCGATATACTCCCATCCGCATGAACTTCCTGTTTCCAAGCTGTTTTTGCGAAAACCGTTCCATCAGGCCAAGGATTTGTATGATGCTCTTGAATCGCTTTTACAGCAATTTCATTTCCGAAAATAATACGTATTGAACCATTATCAAAACGATCTGTAGTACTGATTGCCTTCCAATCCCTATAGTCAGGAATATATTGTAATCCGTTAGGTGAAGGTTTGACAGTAGTATTTTTCCTGCCTTCATTCATCCATGCGTTGTATTGTTTTTCAACTTTATTCACTTGAGCAGTATCTGTCACTTTTCTTGAGGTAAGTGATAAAGCATAATTTTTTAAAATATCAACCTGTTTATCATTGAGCTTTGTTGAAGAATGTACAGCTGCATAACTTGGCAATGGCATCTCTCCAGACAGCACTTTATTTATGGCAAAAAATAGTGTAGAATTTTGCTGAGCCTTAGGCCAGGTATTCCATTTCGAAAAATCCAAAGCTTTACGCCCATCTTTAATATGAGAAGTCACAAAAAAATTAGCCGGCGTTATATTGTCATACCAATTTAAACGCGCTTCAGATGAATGACAATCGAAACAGGAATTTCTTATAATAGCATTTACCTCTTCAGGTACATTAGACAGGTCTTGAGCAGGTTTTCCGTAATTTATTTTTTCAGGACGGAAAAACTGAATCAAAACAAATACGATTAATAGAACCACAAGTATTTTAGTATTTCTTTTCATTGCATATCTCTTTATAGTTAAAAAATTACAGATCAAAGATACTATCAAACAACACCTTGTGGGTTCGATTTATGAATAAAAGGGAAAAATAGGCCGCTGAAAGCGAATATATTCTTCTGAATAATGAGTACTTTTGAGAAAGAATATCTCATTTAGCGAATGAAAAAGATCAATCTCTATACCATTACTTTTTTTGCAGTAAGTATTGTTATCTTACTGATCAGTTTTTTTTCTTTCCGTTATTTATATTCATCATCCAAGAATGATATTTTCAATAATAGGATCGAAGCGGGAAAAAGAGAATCTCGGGAGATTGGCAAATTATTGGAATTACAATTAAAGCAAGGCCTTTCCAAAGATATAGTTATTCAAAATTTACAAAGTAGTATTGTAAACACAGATACCCAAAGTGGATTCATCTGTATGTATAATAAAAATGGAATTGAGCTTTGTCATCCAAATCCAGCGCTAATTGGTCATAAAATCGATAAAAGCAACTCTCAATTTACTTCGGATACCAAAAACCAATCAGACTTTTCAACTATTCTAAACTCCGGACAGATCAATGCAGGAGTCCGAAGTTTTCCTAAGAACAGTAACCGCAGTTCGGAAATTGTAAGTGTATATCCAGTAGCAGGAAGTGATTGGATGGTAGCCTCTCATGCTAATATCAATAGTATAGAACAACAGGTAACTGATTTGTATCAGAAGTTTCTACTTGTATTTATTATTACAAGTTTAGTTATTTTAATAACATGCTTTACTTTAATACGATGGATTTATAAAAAGTATGAGACACAGAAAAATCAAGAGATCAATACCCTTAATATTGAGGTTAACAATCTTACCATTTTAAATAAGCAGCTTACTACCCTACAGGAAAAATTTCATGAGACCACCAATTTCCGTTCTAATGAGGATACTTTCGAAAACTCCAGGAAAAGGCTAATCACTTACCATAAGGATGAATTAATTTCTTTAGAAACATCGGAAATAGCTTATTTCTTTCTGGAAAATAATATTGTTTACCTGCATACTTTTATGGGAAGCCAATATTCGATCAATTCAAGCCTCGATGATCTTATTAAAGCTGTGGATAATAAGATGTTTTACCGGGCTAACCGGCAGTTTATCGTCAACATCAAAGCGATCGACAGTATTCTTGTATATGGAAAAAATCAATTGAAATTAGTAATGAAACCCGAGACTAATGACACCATCCTTATCAGTAAAAATAAGGTAGCTGAGTTTAAAAAATGGATCGAGCAATAAGTAAAGTATGCAAATGTCTAAGCTAATTTATAAATAAAAAAACCTTCAACAAATGTTGAAGGTTTAATTTTGATTGCGATCCGGACGGGACTCGAACCCGCGACCTCCGCCGTGACAGGGCGGCATTCTAACCAGCTGAACTACCGGATCAGTAGTCCTGAAGTTTTCAATCAAATTTGATATGCGATCCGGACGGGACTCGAACCCGCGACCTCCGCCGTGACAGGGCGGCATTCTAACCAGCTGAACTACCGGATCA
>NZ_JBYTCP010000003.1:1008687-1053609 GCF_058790395.1 Chryseobacterium sp. FW101-FHT12H09
CAGTAGTTCTCTTATTTCAAATAAATTTGATTGCGATCCGGACGGGACTCGAACCCGCGACCTCCGCCGTGACAGGGCGGCATTCTAACCAACTGAACTACCGGATCAAATTTTGTTAAAGAACTTCTTTCTTTTTTGTGATTGCAAAATTACACCTTTTTTAATTACCTGCAAATTATTTGTTAAAAAAATGCCTCCCAAAAGCGGAAGGCATTCATTATCAAAGTTCTTTTTTTTATAAATGAGCACTTAATTTCTCAGCGATCACCTCTTTTGGAGTAACTCCAACTAATTTATCTACAACTTCACCATTCTTAAAAATAAGAACAGTAGGGATATTTCTGATACCATACTGCATAGAAATTTCCTGATTATTATCTACATCTACTTTTCCTACTACAGCTTTTCCTTCAAAATCTGTTGCTACCTCTTCAATGATTGGTCCAAGCGTTCTACAAGGTCCGCACCATACTGCCCAAAAGTCTACCAATACCGGTTTATCTGATTTTAAAACCGTTTCCTGAAATGAGCTATCCGTAATTTCTAAAGCCATTTTTTTTATTTTATTTAAATTAATATTCTATTGTATTTTTAATCCTTAATTGGATAAACAAAATTACTACTTTTCAGCAATAAGACTATCTATGCTCAACATTTGTTTTTTCTATAACGAAATCATTTGAAATTTCTTTCAATGCATTCACTAAAGCATCGATGTCCGCTTTCGTAGTAAGGTGGCTAAACGAAACACGTAATGGTGTGCAATGATCCATTTCATCCTCAGATAACACCATCATCATAACCATTGAAGGCTTTGAAGCCCCGGAAGAGCATGCGCTTCCCTGGGAAATAGCAATTCCCTTCATATCTAGTTGCAGACCTATTAAAGGGTCTTTATAAGGTAGTAAAACACTTAAAACACTATCAACACTATTCTCCATTTCTGAGCTTCGCCCATTGAATTTAATGTTTGGAATATCCGCTGATAATCTTTCAATAGCGTATTCTTTAATTTCTTTTATATGATCGGCATAAGTTTTCATATTATTGATGCAAAGTTCTAAAGCTTTGCCCAATCCAACGATACCGGCAACATTCTCAGTTCCTGCTCTAAGGCTTCTTTCCTGAGGTCCGCCAGTAATTATTCCTTTCAATCCTGTAGCTTTTCTGATAAAAGCAAAACCTACTCCTTTTGGTCCATGGAATTTATGGGCACTGCAAGATGCAAAATCCACAAGAACATCTGAAAAATCAAATTCCATGTGAGCCATTGTCTTCACGGTATCTGAATGATAAAGTGCATTATTTGCTTTGCATAATTCTGCAATTTTCTTAATATCTACAATATTTCCGATTTCATTATTAGCATGCATTAAGCTTACTAAAGTCTTTTTATCTGAAGCTTTTAATAATTCCTCTAACTTATTAAGATCAATATCTCCTTTTTCATTAGGTCGGATATATACTACCTCCACACCTTTTCTGCTCTTCATATCTAAGATACTCTCTGAAACACATTTGTGCTCTAGTGGAGAACTGATGATCCTTTCTACTCCAAGGTGCTCTACACTGGACTTAATAATCATATTATTAGATTCTGTGCCACAAGACGTAAAAATAATTTCAGCAGGTGTTACATGAAGATAATCAGCAATCTGTCTTCTTACATTTTCTATAAGAATTTTAGCCTCCTGTCCAAAGCTATGAGTAGAAGAAGGATTTCCAAAATTAATTCTCATGGTACCTACCATTGCATCAATAACTTCTTCTGCAAGAGGTGTTGTTGCTGCGTTATCTAAATATACTTTATTCATTTTTATTTTGAATATTTTAATGCTACGGAATTGAATTGATAATTTGAAGGAATCGTAAAAACGACCCACGGATTTGACATCACCTGTATTTCCATTCCTCCAGACTCTCGCTGTGGAACTTCTATATACAAGACATTATCCTTTATGGAAAGATTTTTGATTTCAGTAATCTTATGATCCCCGGAATTGAATGTTCCTAAGTTATATAAGACCGCTTTCTGATTTTTCGGAAAGGTGGGATAATTAACACTGCTACCTTTACCTAGTTCTGCAAGACTGGAATTAGCTTTAATTATTTTTTGAAGTTCTTCTTCATTTTTTATTATTGTAAAGCCAGCCGCTTCGGTTCCGCCCTGAGATTCGGAAACGAGAATACTTCCTCCTTTTTGTGCATCTGTCGATGTTGCTGATGGTTTGCTCATGCAACTCATAAAGAGAGCTAGGAACAAAATAAACAGTTTATTCATTATTACTTTTTATAACCCAAAATTAGTGAAAAAATTGGTAATGTCCTTCATTTGCCCATTTCAGCATATACTTATCTCCCGAGGTATCTCCAAAAGCGATTATTTTATCGTATTTTGAATTATTTATTTGCTCCTGAATCCTTACCAATTTCTCTTTTCCGTTACAATTTTTTCCAATAAAATTTCCTGTAAAAATCCCATTTTTAAACTCTGCACGCGTCGAAACAAGTTCCATTTGAAGTTGTTCAGCAAATGGTTTCACCCAGATATCCAATGAAGCGGTAACCAATAGACTCTGCGTATGATTACGATCTATATTTTTAATAAAGTCTAATGCATTTTCCCGTACAATTTTTGGATAATTCTGTTCAAAGAACTGTTTGGATTTTCTCTCGATCTTCTCTTGAGACTGCCCTTTTAATATAGATCCTATAAAACTCTTCTTTACTTTTTCTGTTTCCGCCAGTTTTAGCTTTAATAAAATAAAAAGAGGAACGTGTTTCAAAAATTGTATATGATATTTTGTAGAATCATAAAACTTAAGATACATAAACATGGTATCCTTATAGGTTATTGTGCCATCAAAATCAAAACAATACAATTTTTTCATCTTTATTAAAGCTTTAATTTTTTAAATATAAACTCAGGAATATTCCTGATGATCATCATAATAATACCCCAGATTGGTAAGACGTATGCCACATTTTTCTGTTTTTTATAGGCATTATAAATAACTGCGGCAGCCTGTTTTGGCTTAGCAGTAAGCTTAGGATTTAATGGTAACCCTTCAGTCATTTTGGTTTCCATAAAACCTGGCTTTATGGTAAGCACATGTACTTTTTTGTCAAAAAGATAATTCCTTAAACCACTTAAATATGCTGTAAAAGCGGCTTTTGCACTTCCATATATAAAATTACTTTGCCGGCCTCTGTCTCCTGCTACTGAAGATAGTCCTATTATTGTTCCTGATCTTCTGCTTTCAAATTTCTGAGCAAAATAATTCATAACTGGAACTAGTTTTGAGTAATTAATATTAATGATCCTTTCTGTATTTTTATTATCATACAATCCTTCTTCTGTCCCATCGCCTAAATATCCTGTTGCACAAAATAATAAATTTGAACTGACATTTTCAAATCGAGTGTAATCTATTTCTTTCATCAGATCCAATTCGATCACTTCTGATTGTTGTAGAAACTTAACATCAATATGTCTTGCAAATCTTTCTGTTGTTTCCCTACTGGAGGTAAACAAGTAGATTTTTTCATATTTTTCTCCTTCCTGCAAAGCTTTTTCGACAAAAGCCTGTGCTACTTCAGAGGTACTTCCCAGAACTATCATTTACTAATTATTATTTATGATTCTTTTGTGCTGTAAAGACACAAATTTAGGACTTTGAATGTTTTTAAGATAATTGGTTAAAGAAGATTTACTCATACTGTCTTTCGTTAAATAAATTCGACCGCCAAACTCCTGCACAATATTATCTAACTGTTCCACCAGTTTTTTTAGTTTAGAATTTACTTTAAAGTCTAATGCTAAAGTATATCCTTCCATTGGAAATGAATTATAGGCCTGAGGATTATCTTTTCCAAAAAGTTTTAAAACAGCTAAAAAAGAACCGTTTCCACTATTGGCAATTGTTTCCAGGATCTTCTTCATTCCTTCTTTTCCGGATTCCTTTGGGATCACCATTTGATATTGAATAAAGCCGGATTTTCCATAAATCTTATTCCAATCATTTACAAAGTCTAAGGGATAAAAATAGGTCTCATAATCTATAAAACTTTTAACCTCTTTTTTAGACTGTTTTTTATAATACAGTAAATTGAAAATCTTTACGGTTAATGCATTCAGTACAAAACCTGGAAAATAAAACGGAACCGTCGGCTGAAATTTTTTCTTTAATCTCAAAGGACTGTTAGCCATAGATTGGGGAAGTTCATGTTGAAAAGCATGCTCGCCTCTCATTAAAATACTTCTTCCTATATTTTTACCCTTTTGTAAGCAGTCGATCCATGCTACCGTATATGTCCAGCTCTCACTCTCTTCAAATAATCTAAATATTTCATCAAGGTTTTCAGCTTTAATACTCTCCTGACGGATATAGGCTGAATCAATATTTTTAAGTTTGAACTTTGCCGTAAGAATGATCCCTGTAAGTCCCATTCCCCCAACAGTAGCCCAAAACTTTTCTGCATTTGATTCTCTTGAACAGGTGATGATTTCACCGTTCTCCGTCATTAATTTAAACTCAATGACATATTCTGAAAAGCAACCCTCCGAATGGTGATTTTTCCCATGTACATCTGATGCTATAGCACCACCAACACTAATAAACTTCGTTCCCGGCGTAACGTATAGAAAATATCCTTGCTGTACTGTGATCTCCAGTACATCTGAAAGCAAAACTCCGGATTCACACTCTATGATCCCATTTAAGCGGTCAAAACTGATGAATTTGTTTAATTTTTTGGTTGAAAATATATGTTCCCCTAATGAAGCATCTCCATAACACCTCCCATTTCCTCGTGCAATGACTTCATTGTGGTTCAATACAAATTCTTTTATCTTTTTGAAGCTGTCTTCAGACTTCATTTCCTTTTCCACTACTGGGAAATTACCCCAGTTGGTCACTTTCTGTATAAAATTAGGCTTCATTTCTTAAAATAAATTTGAATTAAAAATGTAGCCACCCATAATAATAAGGTAACCTGAATATATCGGTCTCTGTATACAATTTTTGTAGGAGACTCTGTTCTGTTGTATACTAATGTCTGTTGCAGATATCTTAAAAATGCAAATACAACAAAAATAACAGTGTAAAAAACTCTTTCATGAAACTTAGCCTGTACCTCAGGTGATAATGTAAACATTAGGTAACATATAATAGCAAGTGTTACTGAAATTGAAAGTGCAATATCTGCAAACTGTACATTATAACCATCCAAGGCTCGTCTTGTTTTACCGGAAACCTGAGCGTTGATCAGCTCACCTCTTCTTTTTCCTATAGCCAATACCAAAGCAAGAACGAATGTAAGCAATACGGCCCATTGAGAAATACTGATACCCGTGATATAACCACCTGCCAATACTCTTAAGACAAACCCTGTAGCAATAATAAAAATATCAATAATAGGAACATGTTTAAGCTTGAAGGTATATGCCAGATTCATGACAAAATAAAACCCTATAATCGTAGCAAATTTCCAGAGAACTTCTTCAAAATAAAATTGAGCAAAAAGAACAAGGAAAATATCTACAACGATTAAACCTATCAGGACCCCTATCGCCTTTGACTTCGAAATAGCTCCACTTGCCAGAGGTCTTCTTCTTTTTTCTGGATGTTGCCGATCTGCTTCGATATCATTATAATCGTTCAGGATATAAACCATACTGGCAGCGAGGGAAAAAATAATAAAAGCAAAAATACTTTTTGAAAGTAAATCAAGGTTTTTGATATTACCAGAGAAAAATAATGGTACAAAAACAAACAGGTTTTTTACCCATTGCTCTACACGCAGTAGTTTAAGATATTTCTTCATTTATGTTATTTCAATTGCAAAAATAGTAATTTCAGAATGAGCAGCATAAAAATACAAAAAAAACCGCCGTGGCGGTCTTTTAAGAAAATATTTATAAATTAAATTAATTATTGCCCTTGTTTGGCTTCATTAATCATTTTTTGGTTTGCTGTAATAGCGAATTCCACTCTTCTGTTTTGAGCTCTTCCAGCATCTGTATCATTTGTTGCAACCGGTTGACTTTCTCCTTCTCCTTTAGCCGCCATTCTATTAGAAGCAATTCCTTTAGATGACAAATAAGCTTTCACAGCGTTAGCTCTTCTTTCAGAAAGTTTCATATTATAATCATCAGCACCTTTACTGTCTGTATGACCATAGATATTAATATTGGTATCAGGATTATTAGTAAGAACCTGAGCTAATTTATCTAAGTTAGTCTGAGCAACGGAAGTAAGGTTTGAAGAATCAAATGCAAAGTTTACAATACTTTCATTCATTGTAATTTTAATACCATCTCCTACTCTTTCTACTTCAGCTCCAGGTAAAGTTTCTTTAATTTCTTTAGCCTGCTTGTCCATTTTATTACCAATAACGTTACCGGCAACACCTCCTATTATTCCTCCAAGTACAGCTCCTAATGCAGAGTTTTTACCACTTCCTACATTATTTCCTAAAATACCTCCGATAACGGCTCCTGAAGCTACCCCTACAGCAGTACCTCTTTGTTGGTGATTTGAGTTTTGAACTGCTTCACAGCTTGTTAATAACAATGCTGATGATAAAAATAGGGCTCCGATATATGTTTTATTAAATTTCATCTTTTTAATTTTTTCTTATTATTAAATTATTTCATTCCAGTTCTTTGGAAATTATATACAACTCTTACTGTACTTCCATCAAATGGAACATTTTGTTCTAGTGAAAACTGATCAGCAGATAGATTGATTACGTTTAAAGAATAACCTACTGTATTTTGCTTAGCTTTTGTACCTGTAGCAATTTTTTTAAACATGAAAGCACTTCCGCTTGTCACTTCAAATTTGATAGGCTGAGTAATACTAGGGCAATCTCCACCTCCATTTAAGCTGTAAGATCCTGTGTAGTTATTGGGAATTAATTTCCAATGACTTCCTACAAAACATTGTGCATCTGCTCCTTCATCAAATGGCTTGATCTTAAACCCTTTATCATAGTCTATGCTTACAATCTCCCAATCTCCTTTTAATTTTAAAAATTCAGATCTTTGGGTTTGTGCTGTTTGTGCATTTTTCACTTGGGAACAAGACACTGCAAAAAGTGAGGTTCCCAACATTCCTGCAAGTAGTAACTTTTTCATTTTGTCGTTTATTTTTTGTTACAATAAAGTTACAAAAAACCGTGCCAAAATTGAAAAATAAAAACAAAAAAGTCCGAAAAATTCGGACTTTTTATTATATATACTGTAAGACAGTGAAATAAATTATTTTTTAACAGTCTTTTTTACGGATTTCGTAGCTTTTTTTACTGCTGAAGTTTTCCCGTTATAAAAGTTAGAATATGCATATTCTGCTGCTCTTTTAAGATCTATTACTCCTCCAGCTTGTGAAAAGTCTCCAAATTGGTTCTCTGTACTTGGGTTACTGGATTTCACCAAAGCTTCGATGATCTGATTCGGCTTTAAATTTGGCATATAAGCTAATAAAACAGCTGCTGCTCCTGCTACAACAGGAGATGCCATTGAAGTCCCCTGAAGATATTCATATGTACTTGTAGGAACAGTAGAATAAATTTCTTCACCCGGAGCAAAAACATTTACCATTTTCTTGTTAAAGTTAGAGAAACTTGCTCTTAATTCACTGTTTCTATTCGTGCTTGCACCTACAACGATTACATTGTTTACAAATGGTTTATCATCAGTAATATTTTTAAAGTTGGTTGGATAAGCAAGATGCTCAGCTACATCTTCATTTTCATTCCCTGCCGCTTTTACCAAAAGAACGCCTTTATCTTCAGCATACTTAAATGCATCCCAAACAACGTTTTTACCTGGAGATACTGGTTTTCCAAAGCTCATATTTAAAACTTTAGCCCCATTATCTACTGCATATTTGATTGCATTAGCAACATCCTTATCTCTTTCATCTCCATTAGGAACTGTTCTTACAGACATGATCTTAGCCACTTTTGAAGCTACACCATATTGAATCTCCTTTCCTTGAGGTAAACCAGCAATAATACCTGCTACGTGAGTACCATGCTCTGCATCAGGTCCCTGGTAGTCATTATTTCCATAATTCTTTTGATTATAGTCATCATAATTATCACCAACGATTTCTGCTCTTGTATCATAGCTCAGATCATATTGTTTTGCTGCAGGGGCAAAATGATCGATTGCTCCTTTCATTTCCTTCTTCATTGCTGTTTCAAAATCCGCCGCTGACTTTCCTTTAAATTCAGGGCTTTGTGCAACCTGAGTTAAAATATTAAGTGCGATTGCATCTTTCTGCTCTGTTGGAGCCTTTATAGCCGAAATATTTTCAGCAGTTACTGATTTCCCACCTAAAAGTTTAATCATATTAGGAATCAAATCATTGATCATTGTGTATTGCTGAAGGCTTTGTTTTGCTTCTACACTTTTCTTAGTGAAAAGTTCTTTTGACTTCATATACATCGCAAATTCCTCTGGCATTTTAGCTTGATTTGCTTTGTTTTTAGTTGAATCATCTCCTTCAAATACCGGCTTATATTTAGCAACCATTCTCGTTACCTCCATATTGTCGATATCTACATCACCATTCTTTCCGCCGATAAAATTCCATCCGTGTACATCATCTATATAACCATTCCCGTCATCATCTTTTCCATTGTTTGGCACTTCGTTAGGATTGGACCATATATTTTTGATCAATCCCGGATGGTCAACCTGTACTCCACTATCCAGAACACCAACGACAACAGTTTTAGGCTTAAGTCCTTTAGATTCTAAATATTTATATGCATTTTCTGTATTGATACCATATACTTTTGTTGTTCCAAAATCTTTGTGATACCACGTCATTAAATCTTTATCTTCTTTCGGGTCAACGCTCTTTGCCTGTGCTTCCTGTGCAAAAGCAGAATGAAAGCCTGCTAAAAAGACAGCAGCTAATAATACCTTTTTCATGCTAGTATGATTGTTTAATATTTTTTATATAAGTCACAGATTCAGGCCCTTTGTTACAAATCAGGTCCAGAATCGATAAGTCATTCAAAAATCCTAATTTATCAGAGAATGTCTGATAGTACAAATCCATTTCATAGTCTGAAGGTAATTTTGCGGAAAATTTTTCTCTAAAATTAACTTGTTCAGGATTTTTGATATATTCTTCATTCAAAGAGTATGCCTTTTCTGTTTTTAAGATTTGCTGCAAAATCTCTAATCCTTTAAGATTAAAATCTAAAAGGTAATTTTCCTTTGATTCAAATAACCTGATCAACTTATCTTCATAAAATTCAAAATAAGGAGAACTCTGATAGGCAGTCTTGATAGATTTCCAGTGAAGCTTTCTCCAATCTTCCCTATTTGATACTTCTATTTCTTTAAATTCTCTTTTTCCAGTATGGCTGATAGGAATTATTAAAGAAAGTTTTCCATTTGCTCCATAAATATTAGTCCTGTTTCTATACGTTTGCTTCGGAAAACTTTCAAATTGTTCAAAA
Source organism: Chryseobacterium sp. FW101-FHT12H09 (assembly GCF_058790395.1). Lineage (NCBI taxonomy): Bacteria > Pseudomonadati > Bacteroidota > Flavobacteriia > Flavobacteriales > Weeksellaceae > Chryseobacterium > Chryseobacterium sp. FW101-FHT12H09. Next base: position 1,018,171 of record NZ_JBYTCP010000003.1, read on the forward strand.
GTAACGTCATTCTCAGCGCCCATAAAAACTGAAAACCATGAAATTGGTGGTAAATAAAACACCGGTAATAATACATTCTTCATATTCATAATACAAAAATGAAGTATTTTTTCAAATACTTCATTTTATTTTAAATTTATTTTATTTATAAATCTTCTTCTGTTTTTTTCTTTCTGAACAGTTTAACAAAGTATTCCCATCCAAAGAATAAGACAAGGATCATTGCTGCAATCCACCAGTAAGATGTTTTATTTGCCTCTCCGGTATTGGTCGCTTTAAACATTCTTTCCCAACGGATCTTAAACGGAGCCTGGTAAGTAGAACTTGCATCTTTAAAAACTCCCTGTAAACTCATCCAGGTAAATATTGGTTTTCCTACAATGTTTTCTTCAGGAACGAAACCAAAGAATCTTGCATCCAAAGAAGCATCTCTGTTATCCCCTATCATCATATAGTAGTCTTGCTTTATTGTATAATTTGTAGCCTGCTGACCATTAATAAAAATCAGTCCATCTCTTTCTACCAAATTATTATGTTCATATTCAGAAATAATCCAACGGTATGTAGGAAGTGTTTCTTTATTAATAGCAACTACATCTCCTTTTTTAGGTATTCTAAGTGGTCCATACCAATCCTGATTCCAAGGTTTGTTGATTGGAAATATAGACTGTGTAGTATCAATACTTTTCGAATACGCCGTCCTATCAGCATTTAGTTTATGCTGAATAGTAGCAGAATCCTTTGGAAAGATACTTTCTTCCATATTTATTACACTTGGTAATGCTTTAATATCTGCTGCTGTTTTATTAGTTAATCCCTGAAACATATAAACAAACCCTTTATCTGTCTGCATTTCTCTTACAGGTAAGAAACCATAAGTATTGTATAATCCCGGAATATCTAACTGAGCTCCTGTATTTACAGTATATGCATGCTGTACTTCCTGATCTCCTAAAACAGTTTCAGGTTTACCATTTACAAAAAGCCTTCCCTCTCTCATTTCAAAAGTATCTCCTGCCGCAGCAACACATCTTTTCACATAAGGGTCTTTTCTGTCAATGGCAGTATGTACTGAATCCTGAGGATAGTTGAAAACAAGAACATCATTTCTCTGAGGCTTGTTGAATTGCATTATTCTTGCATAAGGCAATTTTACACCATCTACGTAAGATTTCGGATCATCTTTAGGGTTTCCTTTTTCCCCGGTATCCATAATAGTTCCCTGTAAGAAAGGTATAGCTAATGGACGCATTGGTAATCTGTAGCCATAGCTCCATTTATTTACAAAAAGGAAGTCACCCACCAACAAGGTTCTTTCCATAGATCCTGTTGGAATCCCGAAAGGCTGAGTTACAAAAACATGGATGATCGTTGCGAAAACAACTGCAAAAGTAACAGAACCTAAGAAAGAATCTTTCTTTTTAGCTGCCTTTTCTTCATCCGTTAAGAACAACTCATTTTCATCTTCCAACTCTATTTCTTTACCATAATTCACTATTGCCATATAAATGAATGGAAGAATCACTGTAAGTAACTGGTCTTTGAAAAGAGTTTTTCCAAACTTTTTCATTAAATACAAATGAAAAACAGACATCATAATCGGACCAACAATTGGTAAATATGATAAAATAGCCCACCACTTCGGATGTTTGGTTTCTTTTAGAATAATAAAATAATTGTAAAAAGGTATAAAAGCAAATAATGGACTATACCCCAATTTCTTGAACAGTTTCCATGTTGAAATCCCCATTAATACGGATAAAATGAGAACGTATACTGTATAAGTTAAAAAATAATTCATAAATTTCGTGCCTATTCTATTAGTTTGTGTTGAGCAACTGCTTTATTAGTTTGTGATTTGGGGTATTTGTTACAGATTAGAGCCCCAAAACATCTTTCATTGTGAAATTTCCTTTCTTGTCCTTAATCCATTCTGCAGCAACTACTGCGCCTAATGCAAAACCATTTCTATTGAATGCAGTGTGTTTGATTTCAATTTCATCCACCTCACTTCTGTAGAATACGCTATGCGTTCCCGGAACTTCATCTTCACGAATAGCAAAAATCCCCAATTGATTTCCTTGAGTTTCTTCCAATTTCCATGCATCAAATTTAGGATTGTTTTTAAAAATACCCTCAGCTAAGGAAATAGCTGTTCCGCTTGGAGCATCTAATTTGTGAATGTGGTGAATTTCTTCTAATTGACAGGAGTATTCATTAACATTCTTCATTAGATCGGCCAACTTTTCATTTAAAGCAAAAAATAAATTGACCCCTAAACTAAAGTTGGAGCCATATAAAAATGCAGTTTGATTTTCGACTGCAATTTTTTCTACTTCTTCTTTTTTATCCAGCCATCCTGTGGTCCCGCAAATAACAGGAATATTATTTTCAAGACATGCTTGTATGTTGTTAAACGCTACTTCAGGTAAAGAAAACTCAATCACTACATCAGGATTATTAAGATTTTCAGCAGTTGGAGTTTCTTTCAGACGGGCAACCACTTCATGTCCTCTCTTCGTAGCAATCTCATCAATGATCTTACCCATTTTTCCATATCCAACTAATGCTATTCTCATGTGACTTTTATTATTTATATAACCTTAATTATTTATTAGAACCTATAACTTAAACTCAACCCTGTTTTGGGAGGTTGTATACTGTACTGATCCTGAATAACAGTTGGTTTAAAAGTTAAATCAGGGTCATGGCGACTTTCATAAAGATGCGCATCAACTACAGCATCTACAATACTTAAAATATAGATCAATCCTGTAATTGCTATTGCATAATCTCTTTGTCTTTTTGCTCTATCCTGCACGTTCGCTAATGCTACTTTATCCAACCATGGTCGGCTATCAATAAATTCATTAGGAGTTCCGTTTAATTTGGCTATGTAATATTCTCTGTATTTTTTGTATTGCTTGTCGTTCCACATGGCAATACCTACTCCAGTTCCCACGGCACCCCAAACAATAGGAATTTTCCAATACTTTTTGTTGTAGTACTGTCCTAAACCTGGAAAGACCGCAGAATATAAACCTGCTTTTGTAGGATTTAATTTTAGTGTTTTTGCCGTAGGACCATTTGCACTTTCAAGGTCGGCAATCACTTTCGACTCTGATTTTGGTGGCTTTGCGGCAGAGATACTGTCCTTCGGATGGTGTTCTACCCGAATTGTATCATTAGGATTTACTTGTGAATAAGCCAGAGCAGATAGACACAAGAAAAAAGTGAACAATAATTTCTTCATTTATTTAATGTGAGACAGAATATATTCCAACTCATCTTCATTCTTAAAGTCGAGAACAATTTTACCTTTTTTACCGTTTCCGATTGTTTTAATCTCTACTTTTACTTCTAATATATCGGAGATTGTCTTTTGAGCTCTTTTATAATTATTTGAAAGTTCAGCTTTTACTTTTTTGGCAGCCGGTGATTTTGGATTTTTCAGTGCAGTAGCAGCCTGTTCAGCCTGACGAACATTCAGCTGTTCTTTAATAATAAGATCAAATAAAATTTGCTGCAGCTCATCATTTTCCATGCTGATAATTGCTCTACCATGTCCTGCAGAGATTTCACCACTACGAATAGCATTCTGAATATCCGGACTTAATCTCAATAATCTGATAGAGTTGGTAATGGTACTTCTATCTTTTCCTACTCTTTGGCTAAGGTTTTCCTGAGTCATTCCTATTTCATCTAAAAGCCTCTGATAGGTAAGTGCGATCTCAATAGAATCGAGATCTTCTCTCTGAATGTTCTCAACAAGAGCCATTTCTAAAAGCTCCTGATCGTTTACCAAACGGATATAGGCAGGAATAGAAGTTAAGCCAGCAATTTTACTTGCTCTAAAACGTCTTTCCCCAGATATAATTTCAAATCTTTCGCCTTCTTTCCTTAAGGTAATTGGTTGGATTACACCCAGGTTTTTAATAGACTGCGCTAATTCATTTAATGCTTTTTCGTCAAAATAAGTTCTTGGCTGAGTTGGGTTGGGATAAATATCTTCAATCGCTACTTCTACGATATTTCCAACAAACTTATCTGCCCCTTCATCAGTAGCAGAATTAACAGTTGCTTTGGATTCAGCACTTAAAATAGCTCCCAAACCACGTCCCATAGCTCTTTTTTTGTCCTTCATAGATATAATTGATAAATGATGATAACATAAATGATAAGTGATAAATCAATTATTACATTTAAGTGCTATCTATTATTTATTTAAATTTTAATTCTTTACTAAATTTTCATTTTTCAACAGAACCTCTTCTGCCAACTGAATATATTGAATTGCTCCTTTACTTTCAGCATCATAATTCAAGATACTTTCTCCGAAACTTGGTGCTTCACTTAATCTAACGTTTCTGCTGATGATCGTTTCAAAAACCATCTCAGGGAAATGTGCATTTACTTCTTCAACCACCTGATTAGACAACCTTAATCTGCTGTCATACATCGTTAGAAGTAAACCTTCAATATCAAGATCTTTGTTGTGGATCTTCTGAACATTTTTAATCGTATTTAAAAGCTTCCCTAAACCTTCCAAAGCGAAATATTCACACTGGATCGGGATGATAACAGAGTCTGCTGCAGTTAATGCATTTACAGTGATCAAACCTAAACTTGGTGCACAGTCGATGATAATATAATCATAATCATTCTTTACACTTTGTAAAGCTTTTTTAAGCATATACTCACGGTCTTCCTTGTCTACCAGTTCAATTTCCGCAGCTACTAAGTCTATATGAGACGGAACGATATCAAGATTTGGCGTTGCTGTTTTCTTGATACAATTAATGGTTTCGACACTGTGTTCTAAGAGATTGTATGTAGAATACTGAACATCTTCAACCCCTAATCCTGAAGTGGCATTAGCCTGAGGATCAGCATCGATGATTAATATTTTCTTTTCCAATACCCCTAATGCTGCCGCAAGATTTACAGCTGTTGTCGTTTTTCCAACTCCCCCTTTTTGATTAGCGATACCTATGATTTTTCCCATTATTAGAACTTTAAGCCTCAAAAATACACATTTTTCTTTGCTCTTAATCGATGATGAAAACTAAAAATGAGTTAAAATATTGTTAATAAGAGCTTTAAGCATAAAAAAAATTATCCACAAAAAATAGTATTTTGTGGATAACTGTCAAGATTTGTTTAATATCGATTATTCAAACTTCATAGATATTGGAAATTTGAAATAACTTCTTACGGCTTCGCCTTTTTTATTTTTTCCTGGAACCCATTTTCCTCTGATCGATTTTATGGTTCTCATAGCCTCACTATTGAAATCTGCATTTACACCATTAGCTTTGATACCTGAGATTGTTCCATCAATCTCTACGATAAAAGTAATGGTCGTTTTTACTACCCCTTCTGTATCAAACCCGGAACCGTCAAAGTTATTCATAACTTTATTTCTGAATGAATCGATTCCGCCAACGAAATTAGCTTCAATACTAAGTTCTGTCTCAATCTTTTTAGGATCAGTTTTTTCAACGGGAGGTTCGGTCTTTACATAAGGTACATTTCCAGTTCCAATATTTTGAGGAACAACCGGGATGTATTTTGTATTCTCAACTTCTTTACCTGGTGAAGTTTGAGTACTTGCTACGGCATTTTCTTTGTCTACTACTTCCTTTTTCTCATTGGTTACAATTGCTTTTGGCTCTGGTAATCTTTCATCATAAGTTTTAACTTTCTCAGCTCGAATTGGTTCTGGTTTAATTTGTGCTGGTGGGTCTTTCACTGGTGGGTCCTCAGGAATATCCATTGGATGATATACGGGCGCAACCGGAACTTTTGGTTCAGCAGTTTTAAACGCTGAAATAGCTAATGGTGTAATTGAAATAGCAGCCAACAAACTTACACCTACGAATAGTGCTTTTGTTAGAATTCTGTCTGATTCATTTCTTAAAACATAAGCACCATATTCCTTATTACGATGCTCGAAAAGAACTTCATTGAAGCGAAATTCCTGATTAGTGTGTAGGTGTTTCATCACTTTAAATATTTAAAACGGTTAATAAAAATGTGATTATTAGTTTTTATAGCACTTATCGATAAGTACGTTTATAATATCAAAACATTTGCCAAATTTTTGTTAAAACATTAATATTTTAAAATTTTTTATGACAATTAACAAAATTAATTATGTATAAGATAATAATACACTAAAAACAAAGAATATACGATTTATATTATTCAACAATAATCATATTTTAATTCAAAAAATTTAATAAAAATTAAAAAACAGTAAAAACCACACCAATAAACAGGAAAAATACTGAGACTTTCCATTTGAACCCGAAATACATTTGTACCATACAAAACCGGGGATGCTGAAAACCGAAAAGAGTAAGCAATAAAAAAACAAAAACTTATAATTATGCCAACTTTAACTCAAGAAGCAAAATCGAACTCATTAATGAGCATGCTTTTAAAACAAGTGTATGACACCGTAACTAATGGTGGAGATCCAGACTCTCTGGGACCAAATGACTTCATTGCATTTGACCCGGTAGGGATTACTCTTTCTGAAGATACTTTTGATTATGCTCTTAACGGGCTATTCGGAGATGCTCCTTCTCCCAAACCAATGCTTGATGGAAAAGGAAATCCAATTCTTGACGCCAATGGAAATCCAAAAATCGACATGGAAGCGTACCAAAATGCTTTATCAAACAGTAAATTCAGAAAGTATCTTCAAATGGAACAGTTCGCTGCAATGGTGGATGTTATTCCTTCACAATTACCTCCTCTTACAAGTACAGGAAATGGAAGATCAATGTCTATTATGAGTATTATGAATGATTCTCAAAAGAGAGTTTCTAAAGTATACGAGGATCTTTTACAATGGTCTGTAGTAGTAGACACAGAATTTGATGAAAAAGTAGAGAAGAAACTAAACACTTTAAGGGATAAGCTTTTCAAAATCAAAAAAGTAAAAAATACAGATTTCGATCCGAATTCACCTATCGACGATATGAATAAACCGGAGATCTTCCACACTTTCGTTTCTCCCACCTATTCTAAATATGTAGAATATCAAATGAAGTATTATGATATTGTGGATGCGAACAACGAAATAAGAACGGCCGCAGACAATGGAGATGCAGAAGCTATGGCTAAACTTTCTATTGATGGTAAAAACATGAAAAAACGTGAAGATGCTTCACTTAAAGCGTGGCAGTCTTTGGGATATAAGGAAGCGGTAGAAAAAATCCAAAATTATCTAAGTGAGGTAGAGCAAAAAAACATGCTCGTAATCAAAAAAAGAATGGAATCTGAGTTTAGAAACAGCCAGAGAACAAGAGTTTTGGATTACACCAATTATTCACCTTCTATTCCGGTTGCAGCTAATGCATTAAAAGAATCTAAAGGGTGGCCAACAGTAACTATTGTTGAGGGTGAATCTAACTACGACTACTCAAAATCAGTTCACAACTGGGGAGCTGCTGCAGGATTTAGTTTAGGAATTTTCTCAATAGGAGCAAAAGGTGGGGGAAAACATGAAAAGACTAAAATCAATACTGATTATACAAATATGAAAGTCTCTTTCAAACTTGGAAAAGTAAGAGTCGAAAGAGGATGGCTTAACCAGAATTTCATAGAGTCTAAATATTGGAAGTTACATGAACAATCTCCACAAACTTTAAGTGGTGATGTAATCAGTGATGGAAAAGGTAAAGGATTAATGCCTTCTATGATCACAGAATTGATCATTGCAAAAGATGTATGTCTGGATTTCGCAAACAACAGCACTGCATTCACTGATGTTAAAAATTCTGTAACCTCAGGAGCAGCCGTAGGTATCGGACCTTTTGTTTTCGGAGGTACTTATAGCTATGACAACCAGGATGTACAGTCTAATGCTAAATGGAACGGTAAGAAGTTAACATCTGATGGAATCTACATCATTGGTTACAAATGTCATGTTGTTCCAAAATCTCCAAATCCAAATCCTGAGATCAAGAAATGGACTGACGGAAAATCATAATATCCTTCTCAATAAAGAATAGCCGGCAGAATTTTTTTCTGTCGGTTATTTAAAAATCAATAAAAACTAATGCCATGAAATATTTTATTGCCGTCTATCAAAAACTTAAAAACACTTACCTGTCTCAAAGCTCCATGGAGAATGACCTACCTATGATTTGTCCTTCTCTCAGGGTTTATGAGAATGAAGAGCTGGAACTTCTAAAGCCCCAAAGTTTGTTTAATGATGATCAGAAAAAAGCTCTTTCGATTATTAAAAAGCAAAATATGGCTTATGAACTGAATTCGGTTCCTATTTCTTCTCAATTCTGGGATCTGAATCCCAATAATTCTCTGTTTGATATCTATCGTGATATTCTGGATAAAAATAATTTAAAGAATCTTGAGGAAAATCTGGATAAGGTAATTGCCATCCAAAGCACTATACTTTTTGATGCTAAAAAGAGTGATACTAAGGAATTCAAAGCTTATAAAAAATACAGAACGATCCATGAGCAGGCCGTTGATAAAATTACGGCTCATCTAGAATTATTTGACAGTCTGGATACTGATGAAGAAAAGAGCAATTGGAATGATCAGTTAGTTAATTTAAACACAATGAAAGAACTGGCTTTTTCTGACTGGAAAATAAAAGGCAATAAGGATATTATTGAACAAGAGCTGGCAAGAATTAATAAAGCTTCGGATGCCGATTTATATTTAGCTATGGCTCAAAGTGCTAAAAACACTTTTGAAGCGGCAGAAAAAACGGATGTGATCAGCAATGCTTCGATTCATGATATTAATTTTATCCCTTATGATTTCATGGAAAACGAATCCGGATGGAACAGTATGAGAATCGAGAAATCTGAACTTGACAGTTTATATACTGAGGCAAAGAACACAAACGAAAATATTCCGTCAGAAATTCTATCAATAGATTATGATGAAAGTGTAATTCAAGCCGTGGAGCTGGATTATTCATTTGTTCATCTAAAAAGAAGCTGGTTTAATAAAAACTTTATGATGTCTGATCTTTTTGAATGGAATGAACCAAAAAAAATATCAGATGGCCAGACGATCTCCAATGACTTCAAACTACCCGCTTTTCCTAAAACGATGATTTTAATTAAAAATCTAAAAATAGTCTTAGACCCTTCTATCACTAATGATACAGTTAATAACCCGAATCAATTGATCTATTTTGGCCCACTGATCATGAAACAGCAGCTTTTTGTGAATAAAAACAATAATCAGAAATTTCTGAAAGCAATAACAAATGTTAGAACTATAAAATCTGATCAATTAAACAATTTAACCCGAAAAACAGTCAATGTTGAAAATGCCAAAATATCAGCTACAGAATTCACAGGAAAACCAATAGCCGAACCGACTGCTGAAACGATAAAAGTAAACCCTAATCTTGCCTTTAACAACAAGGCGAATATGAACATTATCAATAGTGTCAGAAACTTAAGGCCGGTCACTACAGTTACCACACCGCAACCGATAACTCCAGTCCAACCCATAAAACCTGTGATTCCAATCAGAAATACGGGAATCTTTGTTCCGATAAAATATCCTATCCCGATTCCTTCAACAGGAGCGAATGTACAATTCAGGGTTTTCGATAAAATAAACAATGATCCTATTTATAAATGCTCTATCTCTATTAAAGGGACAAACAATAGCAGAATTTATGAAATAGAAACCAACGAAATAGGAATGATCAATCAGATCATCCCAATTGGCGAATACAGCATTGAATTAAGAATAGATGACTATGCAGTTATTAACCAAAACTTTAGTGTTGTAAATGATAATCCATTGAATCTGGAATACAGGCTTCAAAGAGAAGAAGTTAAATTCAAGTCTTTCTTTCTGATCGGAATGATCTGTGAAAGAATGCCTAAAATACCAATGAACTGATTTTTGAGATCTACTCAATAATCTTTTAACTCTATATAAAAACAACCAACCATGAAACTTTTAAAATATAATACCAAAGCACCAGAAGTTCTCACACTTTGTGAACTTCTTTATAAACAAGGATACAACGTCAAAATTTCGGATTCATTTACTCTTGAAGTGGATGCGGCCGTTAAAGATTTTCAAAGTAAAAATTCATTAGTCGTTGACGGAATTGTCGGCGTTAAAACATGGACCGTTTTGCTTGCTAAAAATTCTGCACCGATCAATTCAACAGATAAGTTTTTAAAGGAAAGTGATCTTATTAATTTCGCCAATCAATATGGGCTTGAGCTGGCCGCCGTAAAAGCAGTCAATGAGATCGAAAGCAGCGGAAAAGGATTTTTAATTAATAATAAACCTAAAATACTGTTCGAAGGTCATATCTTCTGGAATGAGCTCCGAAAAAGAGGAATAGATCCCAATTCTTATTATAACTCTTCAAGCAAAGATGTTCTTTATCCAAAATGGACTAAAATCTATTACCAGGGAGGCGTCAAAGAGTACGACAGATTAAATGAAGCCATTGGATTAGGAAATGATGCTAAATTTAAAGAAGCGGCTCTTTCTTCAGCATCTTGGGGAAGTTTTCAGATCATGGGATTCCATGCAAAAAACCTGGATTATGTTGATGTGAATGATTTCGTTTCCAAAATGGAGATCAATGAAGGAGAACATTTGAAAGCATTTGGAAAATTCTTAGAAAAAAATGGACTTTTGGTTCATTTAGGAAATAAAAGCTGGGCTAATTTTGCAAAAGGATATAATGGTGGAGGCTATAAGCAAAATAAATATGATGAAAAGCTAGCTAAGGCGTATGCGAAATATTCGAGTAATTAAATAATTAGATACGTAGTGCAATGATTTAAAAAGTTCTCTTTGCGCTATGCTTTAAGCTCCTGCAATTGAGCAGATGATGCAGATTTTTTCTTGTGATCCGTGAAATCTGTGGGAGTTTTTTTTCATAATTATTTATAGATTGCTTCGTCGTTTCGCTCCTCGCAATGACAAGGACGAAAGCATTAGACAATACAAAAAAGAGACTATCAGATTGACAGTCTCTTTTTATATATTTAAAGTTATTCTATGTTAGAACAATTCTTTTCTGATAATGTTCTGACTTCTTTCAGGACCTACAGAAACTAAATAAACATTAATTCCTAAATACTTTTCGATAAACTCAATATACTTCTGAGCTGTATCAGGAAGTTCATCATAGCTTCTTACTTTTGTAAGATCTTCATTCCACCCTGGTAAATCCTGGTAGATCGGCTCATAGTTGTATAATTTCTCTGTTGATGAAGTGAAGTAATCAATTACTTTTCCATCTTCAGTTTTATAATGAGTTACGATTTTCAGGTTTTCAATTCCTGTAAGAACGTCAAGTTTAGTAATCACTAAGTTATTAATACCATTGATCATACAAGCATGCTTTAAAGAAACAAGGTCTAGCCAACCGGTTCTTCTTGGCCTACCTGTAGTCGCTCCGAATTCACCTCCGATCTGTCTGATCTTTTCTCCTAACTCATTATCTAATTCAGAAGGGAAAGGTCCGTTTCCTACTCTTGTACAATATGCTTTAGCAACACCAATTAAATTTTGAAGTGAAGTTGGAGGAACACCAGCTCCTGTACAAACTCCTCCTGTAGATGGAGAAGATGAAGTAACATAAGGATACGTTCCGAAATCAATATCCAACATTAAAGCCTGAGCTCCTTCAAACAAAACGTTTTTACCATCTCTGATCGCTTCGTTCAATTCAACTTCTGTATCTACAATTCGGTCTTGAAGTTGCTTTCCAATCTCTAAAAACTCGTTGTAAATTTCTTCTACGTCTAAAGTCGGTTTTCCGTAGTATTTTTCAAAAAGAGAATTTTTAATTTTCAGGTTTTTCTCAATTTTTTCTCTTAAGATCTCAGGATTCAAAAGGTCGATCATTCTGATCCCAACTCTTGCAATTTTATCTTCATAACAAGGGCCGATTCCTTTTTTAGTCGTTCCAATTTGAGTTCCTCCATGTTCTTCTTCACGGTAAGTATCCAAAAGAATGTGGTAAGGCATGATCACATGCGCTCTTCTGCTGATAAAGATATGATCTGTTCTTAAGCCTTTGCTTTCGATCTGACCAACCTCTCTGATGAAAGATTTAGGATTTACTACTACCCCGTTTGCAATAATACACTTGCCTTTGCACTGAAGAACTCCAGAAGGAAGAAGGTGTAAAACAAATTTTTCTTCACCCACATAAACCGTATGACCAGCGTTGTCTCCCCCTTGGAAACGTACTACATAATCCGATTTAGCAGATAAAACATCCGTGATTTTCCCTTTACCCTCATCTCCGTACTGAAGACCTACAACTACGTAAGTTGACATATTTTACTTTTGTTTTTAGATTCATGCAAAATTACTTTTAAAAAAAATGGTGGGCAAATTATGGGGAAAATTTATTTTCATTCTTGTTTAAAATCATGGAATTAAGATGGATTTTAAGTTGTAAAATTCCAAGTTCTCAAAGGTATGTGATATCAGTTTCTTTTATTTATTATGTATATTTGAGTATACTCTGAAATAATCAAGGTAGCCTATGAGAACATTACACCAATCAGGATATTTATCTAAAAATACGAACAACCGGCCTCAACTTTTTTACAATACGTTTATTCCTGAGACGAATCAGGTAAAAGCAACTTTACAGATCATTCATGGAATGCAGGAGCATAGTGGAAGATACTCTGAAATAGCTGAATATTTTGCAAGTCAAGGATTAGCTGTATTAACTTATGATCACCTGGGACACGGAAAGTCAGTAAATGATAAAAAAGATATTGGATTTTTCCAATTGGATCAACCAGACAGAAAACTGATTGATGACGCAGAAATGATGAGCAATCATTTGATCAGCCAATATCCCGAGGTTCCTCATTTTATCCTTGGCCATTCGATGGGTTCGTTTGTTACCCGTTGCCTTCTTCAAAAAATAGGGAATCAGTTTACCGGAGCCATTATTGTAGGAACAGGAGGTTCTTTAACAGGCCTTGGATTATTGAACACTTATTTCTCACTGGCCAATACAATAGCTCCACGTCAAAAAACATTTTTTAATTCGCTTTTTAATTTTGTTAATAACAGTCATTTTAAAAAGGATAAAAACTTCAGTGATACAAATTGGCTGAGTTTGAACCAAGCTAATAGAGATTCTTTTACGAAGGATGAGCTTTCTGGAATCCCTTTCACTAACAATGCTTTTTATACTTTATTTAAAATGTATAAAAAAGCAACAAAAAGAAACTGGGCAGATAACATTTCTAAATCTTTACCTTTTCTATTCGTCAGTGGGCAGGATGATCCTATTGGAAATTTCAGTAAAGGAGTTATGCAGACTGTAGATAATCTTAAACACGATGGATTTACTCATGTAGACTATAAAATCTATCCTAAGATGCGCCATGAAATTATGAATGAAGAAATTAGAGAGGAGGTATTGAGTAATATTTATACGTGGATTAGAGAGCATTTATAATAACTCGTGTGGCTTCGAGAGCCTCAGCCACACAAGTTAAGTTAATAAAACTTTTTGCATTTGTCATTCTGTAAGAATCTAAGCAGCTCATGTTTAGAATAATGATTTAGATTCCTACGGAATGACAGGATTAACGTATAGGTAAAATTATTGCAGATAAAATCCTTGCGCCTTAAAAACACATCTATCTTAAAAAATTGCGTCTTTGCCTTTAACCAATATTTAATTAATCCAACACAATCTCATTTTCTACACCAATCTCCTCCAGAAAAAACTCATCATGAGAAATCACCAACAATGTTCCTTGATAGTCTTTGATGGAATTGGTAAGGATCTCTACATTTTGAAGATCTAAATTATTCGTCGGTTCGTCCAGAACAATAACATCCGGTGCTTTATTACTGATAGACAATCCGCACAGCAAAAGTCTTAAACGCTCTCCCCCACTCAATACTTCTCCTTTCTTATCCCAGGTTTCTTTACCAAATAAAAACCTCGACAATATGGTTTTAACCTCAGACTCCTGTAATCCATTATCATTAAACTTCTGAGCAAATTCATAAATTGTTGCTTCTTTATCAATCAAAGAGTATTCCTGATCAATATAGATCGTATTAAAATCTGTTCTGTTTACAGTTCCAATAGTAGGTTCTATATTTCCAAGCAAAAGTTTTATCAATGTTGTTTTTCCCGAACCGTTAGAACCTTTGAAAGAAATACGATCCCCGCTTCTGATCTCGAGATTAAGATCTTCCGGCCACAGGAAATTTTCGTTGTATTTAAAATTAACATCCACTGCATTAATAAGAATTTTTCCGGAATGCAGATTAGGATCATCAAAATTAACTTTCATCTGTTCTGCATTTTTTATAGAAGAACGCAATCCCCGTAGATCACCAGAAATATCATTGATCTTTTCAGCATGGATATTCTTTAATCTGGAAGTATTTTTTTCAGCATTATTACGAAGTGTATTCATCATAATTCTTGCAACACCGGATTTCTCCTGTTTTTTCTTTCCTCTGGCATCCAATTTCTGCTTCCTTTCCAATGTTTCGCGTTCTTTTTCTTTTGCCTTTTTTAAAGCCCGTTCTTTTGAATGAATGTCATTGTTCAATGCTTCTTCTTCAATTTCTTTTTGTTCAGTGTAAAAATCAAAGTTTCCGCCGTATGTGGAAATACCCTTATTACTCAATTCATAGATGGTATCAACAAGATTTAATAAAGCTCTGTCATGGCTTACAATAACAAGTGTTGAACTTGTTTTATCGATATAATCATACAATAAATTTCTTCCTTCCTGATCTAAATGATTGGTAGGTTCGTCTAATAATACAATATCCGGTTCATTAATTTGCATTCCTGCCAGAAAGACTTTGGTTTTTTGTCCACCACTTAAGCCATTCAGCTTTTGATTTAAATCCAGATTGTTCAGTTTCCAGTATTCTAATATATGTTGACACCGTTCTTCAATGTCCCAATCATCATTTAAAATTTCAAAGTAAATTTCATCAACATCTCCGCCGCTGATTTTCTCTAAAGCATCTAGCTTTTTGTCTATTTTTAAGCATTCAGCGATTGTAAGATCATTAAAATTCCCAAACATTTGTGGAACATAATATAGATCACCCTGGATATTTACCGCTCCATCCAAAGGTTGAATTTCGTTTGCAATGAGTTTAAGCAGGGTAGATTTCCCCATGCCGTTGCTTCCGGCTAATGCCGATTTTGAGTGTGATGGTATCGTTAAATTGATATGACTAAAGAGCAGGTCTCTGTTAGGAAACCTATAGGATATATTTTGTAGAAAAATCATGATTTCTTTCTAATTAAAGTTAAACATCAATAATCCTGTGATTATTACTGATCAAATCTGAAAGAAATTATATCCTACATGAGCCTGTTTTTAGGTTTTGTGTATGCAAATATAATGCAAATAGTGGATTAAACAGAAAAACATTTTAATCAAAAATCAAAAATCCGTAACTTTGCCAACTACTAAAAATTTTTATGGAAAGCATTAAAGTTCACGACAAAACTTTTGTTCCTTATTTAAAGGACGCCGAAATTCAGGAAATAGTAAAAGCAACAGCGCTAAAAATTTATGAAGATTACAAAGATGAAGTTCCTGTCTTCATAGGGGTTTTGAACGGAGTTATCATGTTCTTCTCAGACCTTTTAAAGCATTACCCGGGAAACTGTGAGATTGCTTTTATTCAAATGAGTTCTTATGCAGGAACAGAATCTACAGGAATCGTTTATCAGAAAATGGAATTAACGAAAGACGTTAAAGACCGTCACATCATTCTTGTAGAAGACATCGTAGATACAGGAAACACAGTTGAAAGTCTTTTCAAATATTTCAAAGAAACACAACGTCCAAAATCTGTAAAACTGGCGTCTTTCTTATTAAAACCTGAGGTTTATAAAAAAGATTTCAAGCTGGATTATATTGGAAAAGAAATTCCAAACAAATTTGTTCTTGGTTATGGATTAGATTACGATGAATTGGGAAGAAATCTTTCGAATTTGTATCAATTAGAAGAGGGAAAAATCAACCATTAATTTCAAATCTGAAATTTAAATTTAAATATCTAATTAAATAAAAATGATAAACATTGTTCTGTTCGGGCCTCCAGGAAGTGGAAAAGGAACACAAGCTCAAAATCTCATCGAAAAATTTAATCTAAAGCAAATCTCAACAGGTGATCTTTTCAGATTTAATATGAAAAATGACACTGAATTAGGAAAATTAGCTAAATCTTACATCGATAAGGGAGAATTGGTTCCAGATCAGGTAACAATTGATATGCTGATAGACGAATTAAGAAAACCGACAGATGCGGCAGGATTTATTTTCGATGGATACCCAAGAACTGCTGTACAGACAGAGGCTTTGGAAAAAATCGTTAAAGAAGAGCTGAATGATGACATCGATGTTTGTCTTTCATTGATCGTAGAAGATACAATTTTGGTTGAGAGATTACTGAAAAGAGGAGAAACAAGTGGTAGAACCGATGACAGTAATGAAGAGATCATCCAAAACAGAATTAAAGAATACTATACGAAAACAGCTGAAGTAGCTGAATTGTACAAGCAACAAGGTAAATATGTAGAGGTAAATGGAGTTGGCGAAATCAACGAAATTTCTGAAAAGTTGTTCGCTGAAGTAGAAAAAATAAAATAATCGGGATTCGGGGGACGGGATGAGAGTTTCCTATCCCGTAACTCGCAACTCGTAACAAATAATATATGTCTAATTTTGTAGATTACGTAAAGATTCATTGTAAAAGCGGCCATGGTGGTGCAGGTTCTGCCCATCTTCGTCGTGAAAAATACATTCCTAAAGGTGGACCTGATGGTGGAGACGGAGGTCGAGGCGGTCATGTTATCATGAAAGGGAATGCTCAGGAATGGACTTTACTTCCACTTCGTTATACCCGTCATGTAAAAGCAGAACGTGGTGAAAACGGAGGGAAAAACCAGCTTACAGGAGGTTATGGAGCTGATGTTTATATTGAGGTTCCTATTGGAACCATTGCCAAGAATGAAGAAGGTGAGATCATTGGTGAAATTTTAGAAGACGGACAGGAAATCATTCTGATGGAAGGAGGAAAAGGAGGTATGGGAAATGAATTCTTTAAATCTTCTACTAACCAGACTCCAAGATTTGCACAACCTGGAATGGATGGTCAGGAAGGCTTTGTTGTTTTTGAACTTAAGATTTTAGCCGATGTGGGTCTTGTAGGTTTCCCTAACGCTGGAAAGTCTACTCTTTTGGCTTCTGTTTCTGCAGCGAAACCTAAAATTGCAAATTATGCATTTACTACTTTAACTCCTAACTTAGGGATCGTTGATTACAGAAATTACAAATCTTTTGTAATGGCTGATATTCCGGGAATTATTGAAGGTGCTGCTGAAGGAAAAGGTCTTGGTCATCGATTTTTAAGACATATTGAAAGAAATTCAATCTTATTATTCATTATTCCGGCTGACTCTGAGGATCATTTCCAAGAGTTTAAAATTCTGGAAAATGAACTGAAAGAATATAATCCTGAATTGCTGGATAAAGATTTCATTGTTTCCGTTTCAAAATCAGATCTACTTGATGATGAACTTAAAAAAGAGATCTCCGCCGAATTTCCAGAAAACAGACAACCCATATTTTTCTCTGGGGTAACCGGAGAGAATCTTATGGAATTGAAGGATGCGATCTGGAAGAAATTGCATGGATAAAACTATTTAAGTCTTTATAAAAAATTATTAATAGAGTGCATTTTGTGTACTCTATTATTATATCTATCATTTGCTAAAGAGAAATTAGACCCAAAATCTTTCTTCTATGCAGGAGGACTTGTAGAATATCCTTTCTCCAAAAGTTGCTTTGCAAGGGGAGTTACTTTATACCCAGATTGGAGGAAAAATGAGTAAAGAGGCCGTTCACATTCCTGATAGCCGAGTAATTAATTTTGAAAACACTCGTTATAACCTTCGATTTTCTCAAATTCAGGTTCCTGTTTCCATAAAATACAGTATCATTCCCCAGTTTTCTGCATCTGTTGGAATGAACATCGCATTTACTTTGTCTTCAAAAGTAAAAACAACATTCCTGGGTACAGATCTGTACGATTATGAAGGAATTAAAACACTGAACCTTTACCCCTTTTTAGGTGCGGAATACAAGTTCAATAAAAAATTCTTTGTAGATGCCCAATATAATTTCAATTTTATCAAAATGAATACAGCTAACGGACTTCCTGTTAAAGCAGGCTTTCTACAGGCCGGTGTAGGTTATCGATTTAAATAAATCTCAGGATAAATCAGCAATAATAGGTAAAATAATGTACTTAAATTATTTTACCTACCTTTGCATTATATTTCGCGGCATTCTCAGCCCTTTCAGTAATTAATTTTACTTAAAAATTCTGTTAATCTTTTTAGCAGATTCGCTAAAAATGATGAAGTATACTACTTCGACCGCATTATTTTTAATACGCAATATATTTTGTTATTTACAGACTTAAAAATTATCAAGCCCATTTTAGATGCGCTTCAACAGGAAGGTTATGAAAAACCAACTCCTATACAACAAAAAGCTATTCCTTCTATTTTAGAGAAAAAAGATCTGCTAGGAACAGCACAAACAGGAACAGGTAAAACAGCAGCTTTTGCTATTCCTATTTTACAAAATCTTTCAGAACGTCCAAAAAGCAATCAGATCAAAGCCCTAATTCTAACACCTACGAGAGAATTGGCAATACAGATCGAAGAAAGTTTTAGCGCTTATGGAAGAAATCTTCCTTTAAGAAAATTAGTAATTTTCGGAGGGGTTAAACAAGGTTCACAAGAAGCTGCATTAAGAAAAGGAGTTGATATCCTGGTTGCAACACCCGGAAGATTACTTGACTTTATTGCTCAGGGAATTATCAGTCTTAAAAATCTTGAGATCTTCGTTCTTGACGAAGCTGACAGAATGCTGGATATGGGTTTCGTACATGATGTAAAAAGAATTATAAAGCTTTTACCTCAAAGAAGACAAACTTTATTTTTCTCTGCTACAATGCCACCTGAAATACAGAAATTGGCAAGTTCTATACTGAATAATCCGGTACAAGTTGAAGTAACGCCAGTTTCTTCAACAGCAGAGACCATTAAACAATCTGTTTATTTTGTTCAGAAAGACGATAAATTAGGATTACTTACACATATCTTAAATGACCATATCTCCGAATCTGTTTTGGTTTTCTCAAGAACAAAACATGGCGCGGATAAAATTGCCAGAACTCTTCAGAAAAGTAATATCTCTGCAGAGGCTATCCACGGAAATAAATCTCAAAATGCACGTCAAAATGCTTTGAGCAATTTTAAATCCGGAAAAACCAGAGTTTTAGTTGCTACAGATATTGCAGCAAGAGGAATTGATATAGACGAATTAAAATATGTTATCAACTACGAACTTTCTGATGTTGCCGAAACCTATGTTCATAGAATCGGAAGAACGGGAAGAGCAGGTGCTGAGGGAACTTCAATCTCTTTCGTAGATGGTTTAGATTTGTTGAACTTAAGAGATACCGAAAAATTAATCGGAATAAAGATCCCGGTGATTAAAGATCATCCGTTTCATACAGAGAATCTGGTAGCACAAAAAAGGGATTCCAATAACAAGCCAATGAATGGCAATGCTGGTTCCGGAAGACCAAAACCTGCTCAAAGAAAAGATGCCGGCACGAAAAAGCCAAAGAATAAGAGTTTCTTTAGAAAAAAATAATAAAAAAATCCTTCTCAGTACTGAGAAGGATTTTTTTTACTATAAAACAGGTCAGCTATTTAAACATTTTTTTTGCATTCTCCGTTGTAATTCTACTTATTTCAGGGAAGTCTTTGTTATAGATATTAACCAATTTACCAACCACAAGATCAAGATATGAACTTTCATTTCTTTTTCCCCGATGAGGAACGGGAGCTAAATACGGAGAATCTGTTTCTAAAACGATTTTATCCAATGGGATCTCATGCAAAAATTGATCAATCTTTCCATTTTTAAAGGTTACTACTCCACCGATCCCTAAAATAAAATTGAGGTCTATCGCACGTTTTGCCTGCTCTAGATTACCGGAAAAGCAATGAAAGATCCCCCGAAGTTTCGGATGTCTTTTTCTTTCCAGAACTTCAAAAGTTTCATCAAAGCTTTCTCTTGTATGAATTACGATTGGTAAATCCATTTCAATAGCCCAATCGATCTGTTGTTCGAAAGTCTTAATCTGAATATCTAAAGTCGTTTTATCCCAATATAAATCTATTCCGATTTCTCCGATAGCAGGAAAATGTCTTTGATCAAGATAATTTTTTACGATCTTCAATTCATTTTCCCAAGATTCTGGTTTTACATAACAAGGATGCAAACCCATCATTGAAAAGATCTGGCCGGGATATTCGCTTTCCAAATGGAGCATCTTTTCATGAGATTCAGAATCGATGGCTGGAAGATAAAACTCCGTTATCCCTTTATCAAAAGCTCTTTGGATTGCCTCTTTTCTATCTTCATCAAATTCTTCAGCGTATAAGTGTGTATGTGTATCAATCATTTTCTAAAATTTTAATAGATCTTCATAAGGGTTTTCCAGATTCATCAGTAAACCAAAAGCTGGTTCTGTCTTGATCCCTTTCTTTTTTAATTCTATTATCTGCTGTTTAAATGTTTCTCCTTTCTCACGTAGTATGTTGTATTCAGCAATCATATGTCTGTAAGCATTTTGTTTTATTGTCGGCTTATTTTGTCCAAAAATCTCTATGGGAAATTCATCAAGCATAAAGTTTAAAACAATACTTTTTTCTCCATTTACAGTTACTTTTTCAACCTTAACATCTACTTCCAAAGGAATTAGCCTGCTAAACATTATTTCGTTCAAAAAATCTTCTTCAAATCTAAGATCTACCTCACAGATAATATCTAAATCACTGCCCTCAACATCAATTTCAATTGGAACTGTTCCCGCTAAAATCGGAGAATAATTTTTAAGCTTTTCAAAAACTTTATATTTCGTAAGAACTTCATAAGCTCTTTGCTGTTTCTGATTCCCACTTTCCAAATAATCTATTTTTGTAAAGTCTATCATCATCAGCTAGAATATTTTATGTTTTACTTTCTTTTGTTGATTGTCGATCTTTTGTTTTAATTTCTCTTTAAAATCAAGATATTTAGGATCTTTCTCATCTTCTGTTTTATGTTGTAAAGCTTTATTAATTTTAAAATTCTCTTTAATAAATTCTTTAGTATTTTCTGAGAAATAAGCAGATCCAAACCTGTCAAAAATATACTGGATAGCCTGAGCATTAGGATGGATCATATCCTCTTTATAGAAACGATAATCCCGTAAATCATCCATCACAATCTCATAAATTGGCAGATAATGGCAATTTTCAATCACCGAAATAGCTTCATGAACAGCGGTGATCAATTTTGATTTGCTAAGTTGGTTTTCCACCATTCCATCTTTGGTATGCCGAACAGGAGATACCGTAAACAGGATCTGTACATTTTCTTTACAGATATCTTTGAGACTTAGAATCGTATTATAAATTGAATCTGTAATTTCCTGGTGGGTCAGCAATCTTTTCTCAAAGAATTTCTGTGGTATCTTATGACAGTTGGCTACAAGCTTTTTCTTTGGCTGAAATTCATAGATAAATGAGGTTCCATAGGTTATAATAACCCAATTCGCATCTTGTAGAAAAAGATTTCCTTCTTCTATTTTGCTATTAATTTTATCCAGTGTCTGATGAATATACCGTGTATCAAAACTGCTATGGTGATCAAGAGAAATATATTCTTCGTTAAAGGTGATTAAATCCTCCTCAATATAAAAGTCTGAGTCATGAAGCCTTTGTATGGCATTGTTAATAGAAAACGGGTTAAAAACAGTCCCAAACGGATTATTAGCTGTCTGAATCTGTCCTTGCTGAAGCAGATCTGACATCTCTGAAGCAAAACAAGAACCTATTGAAAATATTTTATCTTCAACTTCGATCTTATTCTCTGACTCATTGATGTTAACTTCAGTTCTGAATTTCATATATGGGTATAAGGTAGCAGCAATAAGGTTTTAGATAATTTGTAGCAGGAAATAGGTAATATATTCTTGAATTTTTTGCCACCTTCTATCAATAACCTATTATCTGTTCTAACTTTCTCTTCTCAACAAATAATTCGCTAGCTCTATAAAAGGTTTTTTCTTTTCTTCCGGAATATTAATCTTCTGAAGATAGCTCTGACCTATCTCATTATGTTTTTGAATTAAACGCAATGCCTTTTCATCAACTTTGGTTCTTCTGAAAATTTTCTCCACTCCATAAACCTTATCAATATTATCGGTCTTTTTAGAATACCAATGATCAAGTTCTCTTCTTTCTTCATCAGTGGCATGTTCTCTCGCCATTAAATAAAGAACCGTTTTTTTGTTTTCATAAATATCACCGGCATGTTTTTTCCCAAACTGTGCCTGATCTCCAAATACATCTAAATAATCATCCATGATCTGGAATGCAATTCCGATATGTTTCCCAAAATTGAAAATAGATTTTGCATCTTTAAAATTAGCCTTGGCAATCAGAGCTCCTATCTCAAAAGAAGAGGCACTTAAAACACCTGTTTTATAAGTAATCATTCTGATATAATCATCAAAAGTCACATCTTCCTGAGTCTCAAAGTTGATATCATATTGCTGACCTTCACATAGCAAAAGTCCGGTATGCGTAAATATTCTGATACAAGCTTTAAAAATTTCCGGCTCCAGATCTTCAAAGAACTTGTATGCTTTTAACATCAGTCCATCTCCGGAAAGAATTCCCACATTAATTCCGTGTAAAGTATGAATGGTAGGTTTATTTCTTCGCAATGGAGCTTCATCCATAATATCATCATGGATCAAAGTAAAATTATGGAAAAACTCGATCGCTAATGCGGGCTTAATCGCCTGCTTAAGATCACCTCCGAACAAATCACAAGCCATTAAAACCATAATAGGACGTAAACGCTTTCCACCATGGGAGATGATGTAGTTCATCGGATCGTATAATTCCGTAGGCTTATCTTTAAAAGTGTATTTGGTAATGGCATCAGCAACAAGCTGTTGGTAGGTGTCTAAAAATTCCATAAAATCCTATAATTTCAACAAAAATACAATTTTTCAAGTCTTTATAAAACAAAAAACTTTGCCCATTTGGACAAAGTTTAATATTATTATTTAAAATTCTATTTAAGAAAGAAAAGCAACCAAAAGGTAGGTAATTCCTGCTACAATAGCTGAAATAGGAATTGTTAATACCCAAGCCCAAAGTAAGCTTACAGTAATTCCCCATCTTACGGCAGAGATTCTTTTCGTTAGTCCAACACCGATAATAGAACCTGTAATTGTATGCGTTGTAGAAACAGGAATACTCAACTGGTCTGTAATAAATAAAGTAATAGCTCCTGCTGTTTCAGCACTTACACCTTCTAATGGGGTTACTTTAGTAATTTTAGTTCCCATTGTTTTGATGATCTTCCAACCACCGCTCATAGTTCCCAGACCAATAGCCAGGAAGGATACCAAAGGAACCCAAAGATAATGCTGAGCAAAATAATCAAAACGTCCAGCAGATGGTATGTTTAGATAAACAGGATCATGTAACATTTCCACATGATAATAAATCAAGGCCGCTCCAATAATTCCCATTACTTTTTGTGCATCATTCAAACCGTGCCCAACACTAAAAAGTGCAGAAGAAACAAGCTGTAATCTTTTAAAAGATTTGTCTGCTTTGTATGGGTTTGATCTTTTATATAAATGAACAATAATTAATGTAATAATAATTGAGATTACCATCCCTATAATTGGTGCCATGAAAATAAACAGGAAAATAGGAATTACTTTATCAAATTTCACCACACTTTGTGTAGTTAATTGATGAAAAGCCTGTTTTAATGTTTCAAATGTTCCTAGGCTAGGTTGTGTTGCTACCACATCGTGATAATCCAACATAAAAGCATGCATCAAAGCTGCTCCTAAAAACCCGCCAATTAAAGTATGAGATGAAGATGATGGAATACCAAACCACCAAGTTAAAAGATTCCAGGCAATTGCCGCAACAAGACCTGAGAATATAACCTCAAGGGTAATAAAATTTTCATTAACCGTTTTGGCAATGGTATTTCCTATTCTAAATTCACCTATTACATAGGCTGCTAAAAAGAATGCTGCAAAATTCCAAAGTGCTGCCCAAAGTACCGCCTGAAATGGAGTTAAAACTTTCGTAGAAACAATTGTAGCAATTGAATTGGCCGCATCATGAAAACCATTAATATAATCGAAGATTAAAGCTAAAGCAATAATAACCGTAAGTAAAATCGGAAATTCCATTTTTTGTTATATTGTTTATGCGTATTTAATCATGATGTTCTCAATAGTATTGGCAACATCTTCTGCTTTATCAGTTACTATTTCAAGATAATTAAGTACAGATGATACTTTAATAATATTGATAGCATCATTAGTTTCAAACAACTCTACCATTGAATTGGAAAGCAGATCATCTGCAATATTTTCAATAGAGTTTACTTTAATACAAGCTTCTTTTACCTGATCCATATTTTTGAACCCTTTCAGGTTTTTCATGGCGTTCTGAATTTCAAGACATGCTTTATGAATTAACAGAGAAAAATCTGCATAAGCCTTCATTAAAGGCGATTTGTATAAGAAGATGTATTTTGTAGAAGCGTAGATATAATCAGCGATATCATCTAAACCTGTTGCCAGTGTATGGATATCTTCACGATCAAAAGGAGTGATAAAGTTTTTTCCAAGCTCTATGAAGATTTCGTGAGTAAGTTCATCATTTTTATGTTCATAGTCGCTCATTTTCTTCAACATAGAGTCGTCATTAACGTCAAAATCCTTGATTCCGTTGTTGAATTCCTCAGACATTGCAACCAGGTTTTCAGTTACTTTTTCAAAAAGTACGAAGAAGATTTTATCTTTTGGCTGAAAAGCGTGGAAAATATTTCCAATTCCCATTTTTAAGTATTTATAATTTCGTCTGCAAATTTCCTAAAAAAGGACCTTAACAAAAAGCATCTAACGTTAAGTTTTGTTAACATTGGTTTAAGTACTGATTATCAAACAAAAAAACCGGCTTTACAGCCGGTTTCTATTATCTGAAATGAGTTTTAATTAGCTTCTTCAGCTCTCATATCTTTTCCTTTGAATTTCATGGTAGAAATATTGCTCAAAAGATCTCCCTTAAATGATTTTTCTATTTCAAAGAATGAAAATTTCTCTAAAATTTCAATATCTCCAATTTCGACTCTTTTTTTGCTTTTTCCTTCAGTTGCTTTATTGATGATATCTAAAACATCTAATTTTTTCAACTGATCTTTTTTCCCTAGGTTGAAGAAGAATCTTACCATATTCTCATCTTTTTTTCTAGGTTTACCACGATCTCTTCCTCTATCTCCACTTCTGCTATCGCGATCTCTTCCTCTATCTCTGTCTCTATCACGACCTCTGTCTCTTCTAGAGAAGTCATCATCTCTACCACTATTAAACTTCTGTTCAACAAGATCATGTTTGTCTTTGTAGTATAATGCAAGATCCTTCAATTGGAACTGTAATAACTGATGCACTAATTCCTCTTTAGTAAACATGCTAAGATCCGGAATCAAGCTATCATCAAATTCAAATAAATCTTCATGCTCTGTTAATAGCTTTTCGAAAACTCCGCCAACCTGAGCTTTGATAATATCCTGTCCTGTTGGAATTGTTTTCTCAACGATATCAATTTTCGTTGTTGCTTTTATTTGCTTCAGCTTTCTGCTTTCTTCAGGCTTGATCAAAGACATTGAGATCCCATCTTTTCCTGCTCTACCTGTTCTTCCACTTCTGTGAACGAATACTTCAGGATCATCAGGTAAAGAATAATGAATAACGTGAGTCAGAGAGTCAACATCTAAACCTCTTGCTGCAACATCAGTTGCAACTAAAATGTCGATATTCTTCAATCTGAATTTCTTCATTACCGTATCTCTCTGCGCTTGAGAAAGATCACCATGAAGGGCATCAGCCGCAAATCCATTCTGCATTAAGAAATCTGCAACTTCCTGAGTTTCCATTCTTGTTCTACAGAAAATAATGGAATACTGATTAGGGTTCGCGTCAATTAATCTCTTAAGAGCTTCTTTTTTGTTACGGTATCCTACAACATAGTATTCATGTTTAATGTTCTTTTTAACTTCGTTAATAGAACCTATCGAAATACGATGTGGATTTGTAAGATAGTTTTTAGAAATTCTTTCTACTTCTTTACTCATCGTAGCCGAGAATAAGAAAGTTTGTTTTGTTTCAGGAGTTTCACGTAAAATTGTTTCCAATTCGTCTTTGAAACCCATTGAAAGCATTTCATCAGCTTCGTCTAAAACCAACCAGTGAATAGCAGAAAAGTCAAGAGCTTTTCTGTTGATCAAGTCAATTACTCTACCAGGAGTACCTACAATAATCTGCGGCTTCTCCTTTAAAGAGCGGATCTGGTCCATAATACTGCTACCACCATACACTGCTGTAGTTTTGATGTCTCGCATGTACTTAGAGTAATTTTTTATGTCTTTAGAAATCTGAAGACATAATTCGCGTGTCGGACAAAGCACCAATAGCTGGATTTTGCGACTCGTATCGTCAATCATATCCAAAATCGGAAGCGAAAACGCTGCAGTTTTGCCTGTCCCAGTCTGCGCAAGTGCGATCAAGTCGCGTATATCTGAAAGAATAAAAGGGATAGTCTGTTTTTGGATTTCTGTCGGGCTTTCATAACCCATTTCGCCAATAGCCTTAAGGATGTCAGGACTTAAATTGGACTCCGTAAATAAATTCATTAAATATTTTAAAATTTTTGCAAAGATACAACAAATATTTTAACTTTTTTGAATAAAGCATTAAATAACGAATCTTAATTTCAGAATCCTTTAATGTTTTGTTAATTTTTAAAAAATTAACCGCAATAAATCAAGCCAAAAGTTAAAAAACTATTAAACAATATTTTTTTTTATTAAATTGGATTGATTATTTCTTTGCTATTAATGAATTTTCAAAAATAAAATCATGAAACGCAAGTTTTTCTTTTTGATATTCTCTTTCAAAATGATTATTTTTTTGCTCAAAACACCTATCTATCCAGAAAAATTAGTCTTAGAAAACCATATTAATTGCGCAAAAGAAAATAACACTTCCATTAATTCTTTACGGCTTTCAAAAACTTCTGCATAGCAGGATCTTTAAACTGGTCACACCATTTTTATCCTGGCTACTTTTACTTTCATTACAGAATCTTCTATTGATATTACCCTGCTTTAAAAGCTTCCAAACCTGATCCAATTGAAGCATTGAGATATGAATAATTTAATTAAATTTGATTAAATAAAAAAATATGTCAGCCACCATTTCTACAAAAACTTTTGATTTTCTAAAAAAACTATCCAAAAACAACAACCGGGAATGGTTTAATGAAAACAAGAACCTTTATACGGAATCTCAGGAAAATGTAATTGCTTTTCTTGAAGATCTAATCAAAGAAATGTCTGGATTTGATGAGGAGCTTGCTAAGCTTGATGCAAAAAAAGCCCTGTTCAGAATTTATAGAGATACAAGATTTTCAAAAGATAAAATCCCTTATAAAACTAATTTTGGAGCTTCTTTAGGAATGGGTAAAGGATCTCAAAAGGGAGGTTATTACCTTCATTTGGAACCAGGAAAAACCTTTCTAGCAGGTGGAATCTATATGCCCGAATCTTCAGTTTTAAAAGAAGTCCGAAAAGAAATATCGCTGTATGGAGATGATTTTATTAAAATTCTAAATAATAAAGATTTCAAAAAATATTTTCCTGAAATGGATCAGGATGATAAATTGAAAAAAGTTCCACAAGGTTTTGAAAAGGAAGATCCAATGGGTGAATATTTAAAACTGAAGAGTTTTATAGTGGTCTATAAGCTAAAGGATGAAGAGGTATTGGATAAAAATGCAGCCAAAAATATTGCTGAAATTTTTAAAATCATGAAACCTTTTAATGATTTCTTAAATACGCCTTTCCAATAAATTACTGGTAGCCACAAATACAAACTTAATACAAAATCAATTAGCTGATTATCCTTAAAGAATGCTGATTTTTAAGAATATTCAACCCATATTCCATTCGAAAATAATATTTAGAATATCTCTTGAAAATCAATGCATTACGATTTTAATATTTTAACACATATTTAACATTTTTGACTATCTTTGCTCACTGTCAAATAATCAAGGATGTCTTTATACCAAAGAATTGCAGAAAACTTACAATATATAAGTCCAAGTTTTTATAAAAGTAGATATTTTAAAAGCTTACACAATCTTTCAAAAGATAACTTTTCGGCACGAAATGTAGAGCCGGAATTGGTGTGGATCAAAGAATATTTATCTGAAAATGCAGTGATCCTGGATATTGGCGCCAATGTTGGAACTTTTTTGTATCAATTGCAAAATAAGCTGAACCATCAGCATATTTATGCTTTTGAACCTAATAAAAAATTATTCACCCGTTTAAAGAGACTTTTTCCTTCTATGAAGATTCTTTCTTTAGCCCTTTCTGATGAAAATACAACTGCGGAATTTAAAGTTCCCATCATCAATGGCAAAATGGTTGCTTCACGAGGAACACTTAACACTTCGTATAAAGAAAAAGGTGAGGAAAGAAGCTATACTGAAAAAGTAACAGTAACAAAACTGGATGATTGGGCTACGAAAGAAAACCTCCAAAAACTGGATTTCATTAAAATAGATGTTGAAGGAAATGAAATGAAAACGCTTTTAGGCGGTAAAAAAACCATCCAGCAATTTCTACCCACTCTTATGGTAGAAATGGAACAGAGGCATCATGAAAAACCTATTTGGGAAGAGATCTCTGAAGTTGAAAGCTGGGGATATGAGGCGCGTTATTTAAACCGTACTCATTTTAAGCTTGAAAAACTGACTGAAGAAATTTTAGTAAGCAACACCAGCGACGAAAAAAACAAAACAGCGTATATCAACAATATTATTTTTATACCAAAAACCTATTAAAATATCTTTATGAGTGTAGTAGCAAGACAGGGATTCAAATATTCCATTATTGGTTATATTGGTTTCTTGTTGGGTACCGTTTCAGCTATCTTTATCTTTCCGAGTAATTTTGAATTTTACGGAAAGCTACGCTACATTCTGTCTACAGCAGAAATGCTTGTCCCTTTTGTTGTACTGGGGATCTCATATTCAAATGTTAAGTTTTTTCACAGACTGGAAAAAGATGGTAAAAAGCAAAATATGCTTTCCTTATCATTACTTACCATACTGATCAGTTTTATCATATTTTGTATTGTTTTCTTTTTAATACCTTTCTTATATCCAAAATTTATTAAACTGGAAGCCTGGAAGAGTAAGCAAATTATTTTACCACTTGTTTTAATACTGTCACTTTGTGCCATTTTCAATAAATATATTTCAAATTATAAGAGAATTGTTGTTTCTAATGTTTTTGACAACCTTCTTCCTAAAATAGCTAATTTAGGGGCTTTCTGCATTTTTTCCTATCTCCTTTTATCACAAAAAATAGCTTTCGCATTTTTCTTTGGAATATTTGCATTAATGCTTTTTGGATATATTTATTACACGAATAGATTAGAAAAAATCAGGTTAGATTTTAGCACAGATTATTTCAAAAAAAACAACTTCTGGAAAGAGTTTTCAAACTATAGTTTTTTTGGCTTTTTAGGGACTTTTGGGAACTATCTTGCGATCAACAGTTTTATGATCGGTGAATTCATGGGAATGGAAGAAAATGGTGTTTATGCGGTTATCTACGCCCTAATCTCATTGATCTCTATTCCGCAATTAGGACTGTTCAATATTTCAGCACCGATTATCAGCAAAACGCTTGCAGAGGGAGATATGGAAGAATTAGACCGATTCCATAAAAAGACATCTTTATCTTTATATTTTTTGGGTGCCGTACTGTTTTCATGTATCATGGTTGGCTTTCCTTTTCTCACTCAGTTTATGCCTAAAAATGGGATTATGCTGAGAGAATATGAGCCTGTTGTATGGATCTGGGGATCGGCTGTTTTAGTGGACCTGGCAACAGGATTTAATGGAAATATTATTTCTCTTTCAAAATATTACCGTTTCAATATTCTGGTAATGCTTCTACTAGCAGGATTAACAATAGGTTTGAACTATTATTTTATTAAAAACACAGACTTAAAGTTAATTGGAATTGCTTTGTCGACGGCCATTTCATTAACTACCTACAACGTGATTAAAATTGCTTTCAACTACTTTATGTTTAAAGTTTCACCACTAAGTATTGAGATGATCTTTGTTTCCATCATTTGCACGCTAGCGATCACCATAGCTATTGTTTTACCTACATTCAACAATAACCTCATCAATTTATTCTATAAGCCGGCAGTTGTTTTGATATTGATTTATATTGGGAATTACTTCACGAAAATATTTCCTCTTGAAGATTATCTGAATAAGACTTTTATTAAAGGTATTTTTAAATTTAAATAAGACTATTTAATACTTTCTCCAGAGTTGCCTGAACATTCTTTTTACCATAGTTTTTTTGAAAATCAAAACTTTGGCTTTTAAGCTGTTGGAACTGCTCAATGACATTTTCTTTTTCGGGAATTATAAAATCTAATTGTGATGGATAATCTTTGGGGAAAACTGCCAGCTTACCATATTTAATAGCATCGCCTATATTTCCTGTCATTTTAGTTTTTCCATAAAATTCTTTCTGACTGAAAAACGCTGTCTCCTGTTGGATCGGACACCATAATACATCCGCTTTCCGCATCCAGTTTTCATAATCATCCCCTGACACCCTCTCTTTAAAATAGTGTATTGTACTATTTTCGGATAGGTTTTGAGATAAATCGTCAAGAATCTCCAATTCTTCACCCTCAGATTTTCCAAGAAATATAAAGGAACATTTCTGAGCAGCATTAAGATCTTGAATCGTTTTAAAAACATGCTGATAATCTCTCCTTCTCTGTGAAACTCCCCCTGGAATAACAATTATCAGATCATTACTTTGAGTTTTATCAAAATCGACCGTATAAAAAAGAGGTAGAAAGTTATATGCTTCTGAAGACAATTCATGATCAAGAACCAATAGATGTTTTGCCCGCTTATAAACTTTTGAAGAATAAACCAAACTTTCTTTCCACCATAATTTAAGCCTATACATAACATCTTCTTTGAAAATACTTTTTATTAAACCAAATTTTGAAGACTGAGCAAAGTTGAGATTATGGGTAATAACAGCGGCATTGTATTTCTGAACAATCGTCAGAAAAGTATTAAAATAACGGTGTACAGTTCCGATAATAATAAGGTCATATTTTTTTTCTTTCAATTGATCACCTATCATCGAACTGTCTGATAAAAAAACAGCCTCACCATCTTCTCTGATCTGATCTTTGATTTTTTTTGAAAAATAATAATCGACTGAAAACTGCTCTGAGTCTTTCATAATATCCATGAAAGCCTGTGCAATTTCAGTGTGAGTGTCTATTTCTATGTAGGCTATATTTTTCAAAGTATTTTATTTCAACTAAAATCCGTTGCTATTGATATAAATGAATTTATACTGATGATTTGAATTTTAAATCCCCAACCATTTCTTTTTTAAAGCTTTCCAGCGTTGGCTGTTGATAACTCGCTGTTCATCTTTACTGATCTTCAGTTCCAATTTCTTCGACCTGCAGTCTTCATATGTTTTAATGATCTTAAAGAAAAAAGGAATTGATTTACTTTTCATCGCTTCCTTCGAAGATGCGATATAAGCAAGAAACCTGTTCAGCCCTAAAAAATAAAAATACCTTCCATAATAATCAAATTCCTTTACCGTGTAATCAGCGCCCTTAACTTTGATTAATTTCACTTTTAATTCTGGTAAAACGATCTCTTTCC
The DNA here is from genome assembly GCF_058790395.1 of Chryseobacterium sp. FW101-FHT12H09. NCBI lineage: Bacteria > Pseudomonadati > Bacteroidota > Flavobacteriia > Flavobacteriales > Weeksellaceae > Chryseobacterium > Chryseobacterium sp. FW101-FHT12H09. The sequence continues at coordinate 1,050,158 of NZ_JBYTCP010000003.1, forward strand.
AACCTAGATTTTCCAGTAATATGGAATCAATATTATCCCAGCCTAATGTTTCCCTTAACCCTCCCATCGCTTGAAAACATTCTTTTCTATAGGCTTTCATAGGTCCTCTCACATGATTTTTATTTGAATTCCCTTCATACACCCATTCACCATCTTTTTCCACATATAACAAACCTCCTATCAAACCATATTTCGGATTATTTCTGAAGGCTTCTTCTATTGTTTCAAGATAGTTTTCGGACAAAATAATATCAGCATCAAACTTACAAATGATGTCAAAGGCATCAGGACTCTGTGTTTCCAGACCTTTCTTAAAAGCATTCACTACTTTAGAACCTGGCTGATGTGCCGACTTCTGGAGGTTTACAGTTTCAAACCTGGAATCATTATCAGTATATTTTTTTATGATTTCAGAAGTCCGGTCTGTAGAACCATCATTACTGACCACAACCTTAAAATCTTTATAACGCTGCTGTTGTAAAGAATCTAAAGTAAATGGAAGATTATCCTCTTCGTTGTGTGCCGGAATTACAATTAAAAACCTCAATTTTTTATCATGTATTATAGAGATCTTCACTTAAAAAACACTGTGATTCAAGTGAAGACCTTTTGTATTATTATCTGTTACAGATTTGCAAAAATATTATTTATTATGAGGCATCAGCATATTTTTAGGATCAAGAATCTCATCCAGTTTTTCCTGAGTAAGAACTCCTTTTTCCAACACTAAATTATATACACTTTTTCCTGTTTCTAATGCTTCTTTGGCAATTTCCGTTGATTTCTTATATCCAATATAAGGATTAAGAGCGGTTACAATACCGATGCTGTGTTTCACCATATTTAAACACACTTCCTTATTGGCTGTAATACCAACGATACATTTATCACGAAGGGTATCTAACGCATTGGAGAGGAAATTAATATTTTCCATGATCGCATGAGAAAGTACAGGTTCCATTACATTCAGCTGTAATTGTCCTGCTTCTGCAGCAAAGGTCACTGTAAGATCGTTCCCGATTACTTTAAAACAGACTTGATTAACCACCTCAGGAATTACCGGATTTACTTTCCCAGGCATAATAGATGATCCTGGTTGCATTGGCGGCAGATTGATCTCAAAAAGCCCAGCTCTTGGCCCTGAAGAAAGCAATCTCAAATCATTACAGATCTTTGATAATTTTAAAGCAAGACGTTTCATCGCTGACGAGTAGATCACGTAAGAACCTGTATCAGGAGTAGCTTCTACTAAATTTGGAGCAGAAACAATTGGAAAACCTGTAATCTGAGCTAGGTTTTTAGCACAAAGACTAGCATATCCAATCGGAGCATTGATTCCTGTACCGATTGCTGTAGCTCCCATATTAACCTCAACAAAAAGGTCAGCGTTGTTATTCAATTTAGAAATATCTTCTTCAAGATTGGCAGCAAAAGCTTCAAACTCCTGTCCCAAAGTCATAGGAACAGCGTCTTGAAGCTGCGTTCTTCCCATTTTTATAACATCCTGAAATTCCTGTCCTTTTACACGAAAAGCATTTACAATTTTCTCAAGTCTTTCAACTAATCCTACGTTCATACGCAGAAGTCCCATTTTTATAGCAGTAGGATATGCATCGTTTGTCGACTGAGAAAGATTGATATGGTCGTTGGGTGAACAGAACTGATATTCCCCTTTATTTTTACCTAATTTCTCTAAAACTCTGTTAGCAATTACTTCATTGGCATTCATGTTTATTGAAGTTCCTGCGCCACCCTGAATCATATCTACAGGAAACTGTTCATGAAGTTTTCCATCTATAAGTTCATCACAGGTTTCTGCGATTTTGAAATACAGGTCTTCTTCCAATAGACCTAATTCGTAATTCGTTTTAGCTGCCGCTTTTTTCACAAAAGCTAATCCTTTAATAAAGTCAGGGTATGAAGAAAGAAGCTGTCCCGAAATTTTGAAGTTATCGATCGCTCTTTGGGTTTGCACTCCATAATAAGCATCTACCGGTACATTAAGTTCTCCCAGCAAATCGCTTTCTTTTCTGAAATTTTCCATTACAGATTTTTTATTTTTTTATCGTTTAAATATAGCAAAAACGCATCGTTATCGGATGCGCTTTAAATTTTATTTTACAGGATATTTCTGATTCAAAGCTTGCAATATGGCCCATGTTTCGGCATCCATAATTCCATCATAGTTTTGTGGACGGAAATGATACTGAAAGGCTTCAATTGTTTTTTTTGTCGCATCATCCCATGCTCCACTCAACTCTATTCCATATCCAAATTTCTGAAATGCTGTCTGAATTAAAAAGATAAATGAAGCTTCATTGTATCGGGTCTGGAAATCAAGTTGCGCTAATTCAAAGATACTTTGTTTTGCTGCCTCATCATACCACATTCCTATCTGATATTCGTCATATAGTTTTTTCCATGGAAACATTGGTCCCGGATCCTGCTTTCTTGTGGGCGCAATATCGGAATGCGCCAATACATTGGTTGCAGGAATCTGATATCTAACCACAATATCTTTTGCTAAAGCAGCAACCTTTCTTACCTGCTCATCACTAAATGGCGCAAAAGTTCTTTTCCCTGCAGCATCAGTTGTATATCCCATGTTGACGATTTCAACTCCAATTGAGTTATCATTCAGATTTTTGTCACTTCTCCAAGAGCTTATTCCGGCATGATAAGCACGTTTATTTTCATCTACCAATTGATAGATCTCATTATCTCCGGTATTATTAACCAAATAGTGAGCACTTACAGTCTGCTGTGTTAGAACCATGATCGATTTATCGTCCGGTAAAGCCGTATAATGCAGTATTAAATATTTTTGTCTGAAATTTTGAGCAACAGCCGGAAAGTATGTTTTTACAACCTTATATCCTCCAGGTTTTGCAGAGACAATTGAACCGTAGCTAGCCGTATTATCATTCTTCGTTGGATCGGCGATATTGGTGGTGAAAAATTCTACTCCGCGGTCATTGGTAATTTGTGGTTTTGGCTTTTCAGTAGCAGGTGTTTTTACTACCGTTTTTGGTTGTGTCACTGGATTTTTTGGTTTGTATGTACTTTTCTTAACATTCTTTTGAGGGGTACAAGAAAAAACAAAAGCACTTAATCCGATGATATATAATGTTTTACGCATTAGTCGAAATTTTTAATCATTTATTACCCTCAAAAATACGTAAAATTTTCTTGAAATTTATTTGGTAAATAAAGAAATCTATTCTATATTTGCACTCGCAATAACGGAACAACGATCATTCAAAAAACGTTATAACAGGAGAGTTGCCTGAGAGGCCGAAAGGACATGTTTGCTAAACATGCGTACTGGAAACGGTACCAAGGGTTCGAATCCCTTACTCTCCGCGACTATCATTTTCGGGGCGTAGCGTAGTCCGGTCATCGCGCCTGGTTTGGGACCAGGAGGTCGCAGGTTCGAATCCTGCCGCCCCGAC